>CAYFMP010000085.1:0-339 GCA_964344215.1 uncultured Thalassospiraceae bacterium
GCGTCGCGTCCCCTCTTCCGCCGCTAAGCACACCGCTGGAACGAGGCCTGCTTTCGGGCGGCAGACGGCTTACGGTTCGCCGCTGGACCGCCTCTCCCGCAGCGCCTGTTCCAGACGTGACCGAACACGTCGTCCCTCCGGGGTACGAGGCTCGAAGAGCTCCGCCTCGAACTCACCGTCCAGGACGTCGATTCGGTCCCACTGCACCAGCATCGCCTCGTCGTCGGACAGCGCGCCGGCGAGACGCTCGTTCAACAGCACCCGCGCCGCGCCGGCATCGGCGAGACCGTCCGTGCGGATGGCGGCCAGGATGCCCGCTCCCCACGCGAGTTCGCCCGG
>CAYFMP010000085.1:349-14656 GCA_964344215.1 uncultured Thalassospiraceae bacterium
TGAGCGCGTCCACCGCCGGCAGGTCCACCGTGGCCGCCGCTGGACCGACCTCGTTCATCCACCGCGCCCAGGCCAGCACCGTCCACCCCACGCACCTGGCCCGGGCTGGCTCCACCAGGGGCGCCGCATCCGTCCAGCCGAACTCGATCCGCCGCTCCCGAAACCGGAGCGAGGTGTCCAGACATTGCACTCCCGCGTCCCGTGCACGAGCAAAGTGCTGCACCGCGGCGCGCGATGTCTCGGCCGCGAGTCCCTGGGCGATCTCGCGGCCGGACTCTATGCGTCCTGTGCGGTCCTGGCGGCGTTGTTCGAACGCCAGCGGACGGGACTTGGCCGGCATCTCGATGTCGCCATGGTCGACAGTCTGGTTTCCATGTTGCCGACTGCCGTTGCGCAATGGATGTTCGGAGAAACCCCGCCGGCCCGGGTCGGCAACCGACATCCCCTTTCGACACCGTTCGGTGCCTACCGGGCACAGGATGGGAATCTCGTTATTTGCGTGCTCAACACCGCACAATTCAGCCGCCTCGCCAATTGCATGGATCGGCCGGAATTGGCGGACGACCCACGGTATGCAAGCGACGAGCTGCGGACGCGGAACGAACCGGCATTGCGCCGGGAACTGGAGGCCTGGCTGGCTGACTTGAGCGTCGAGCAAGCGGTTTCGACCCTCACCGAAGCCGACGTTCCGGCTTCCGCCATTCTGCCCGCCGATAAGGTCCTCGAGGGCGATCAAGTCGCCGTCCGCGGTCTTCTGCCGATCGTCACGCATCCCCGACTCGGCACCATCCCGACCCTTGAACAACCGGTGCATTTCTCCGGCTCGCCACGCGGTTGCCAGCGGCCGGCACCGGCATTGGGCGCCGATGGCGCAGCCATCCTGCAAAGCCGCCTCGGCCTGCAAGCGTCGGAGGTTGGTCGCCTCAAGCAGCAAGGCGTTCTCATTGAAGGGGAAACTCCATGATCGACTCCGCTTTCGAAAGCCTGAGCGCCGACGAAATCGCCGTCGTCGAAACGGTCTCCCGTTTTGCCGCCGAGCGGTTGGCGCCGGCCGCCCAGGAAATCGACGAGACTTCCGCCTTCGTGGACCGACATCTCGCCGAGTTGTCGGCGCTCGGCGTCATGGGCATGAACCTGCCGGAGAGTTGGGGCGGGCCCGGTTTATCGCCTCTCGGCCTTCTCGCCTGCGTCGAATCCATCGCCGGCGGATGCGGTTCCACAGCTTCGATGGTCACCGCGCATTTCCTGGCCACCGATTCGATCCTGTTGGGGGGCGACGACGCGATCCGTGAACGCTATCTGCCGAAAGCGGCCGCCGGCGAGACGCTGGGAGCGTTCGGCCTGACCGAACCGCAAGCCGGCTCCAACCCCATGGACATGCGTTGCCGGGCGGAACGGACCGAAGCAGGCTACCGCTTGACCGGAGTAAAGCAATTCATCTCGAACGGCGGCCGCGCCGATTTCGTGGTGGTCTATGCGCTGACCGATCCCGACGCCGCACACCGCGGTATCAGCGCCTTCGTGGTCGATACGGAGACGCCGGGGTTCAAGGCCGGTCCACCGGAGAAGACGATGGGCCTCAAGGGCGGCCATGCGTTCGAGTTGTCGTTCGATTGCGAAATTCCGCAAGCAAACCGGATCGGCGAGGAAGGCTCCGGTTTCAAGACGGCGATGCGGGTCTTGGACAACGGCCGTATCGAGGTTGCGGCCATGTGTCTAGGCATCGCCCAGGCGGCGCTCGACGCGGCGCTCGATTGGACGAAAGAGCGCGTCGTCGGCGGTCAGCCATTGTCCGAATATCAGGGTATCCAATGGAGCCTAGCCGACATGGCGACCCAACTCCGTGCCGCCCGCCTGTTGGCCGAGGATGCGGCGACCAAGCGCGGCCGTGGCGTTCGCTTTACCGAGGAGGCGGCGATGGCGAAGCTGTTCGGCTCCGAAGCGGCGGCCAAGGTCGCCGATCTGGCGCTGCAGCTTCACGGCGGCTACGGTTACAGCCGCCAGCTACCGCTGGAGCGCTATGTCCGGGACCTTCGGATCATGCGGATCTACGAAGGGGCGTCGGAAGTCCAGCGCAATATCATCGCCCGCGAGATACTGAGACCAACTACTTCCTGAGTCGGCACCTGTTCACATCCTGAAGACGCCGAAGGTGGTTCGCGGAATCGGCGCGTTGAGCGAGGCGGTAATCGCCTGGCCGAGTACGTTGCGGGTGTCGGCCGGGTCGATGATACCGTCGTCCCACAGCCGCGCCGAAGCGTAATAGGGATGACCCTGGCTTTCGTATTGATCGCGGATCGGCGCCTTGAAGGCGTCCTCTTCCGCTTTGCCCCAGGTCTCGCCGCGGGCCTCCATGCCGTCGCGCTTGACGGTCGCCAGCACCGACGCCGCCTGCTCGCCGCCCATCACCGAAATGCGGGCGTTCGGCCACATCCACAGGAAGCGCGGCGAATAGGCGCGACCGCACATGGAATAATTGCCGGCTCCGAAGCTGCCGCCGATGATGACCGTGAACTTGGGCACGTTCGAGGACGCCACCGCCGTCACCATCTTGGCGCCGTCCTTGGCAATGCCGCCGGCCTCGGCCCGGCTGCCGACCATGAAGCCCGATATGTTCTGCAGGAACAGCAGCGGGATGCGGCGTTGCGAACACAGCTCGATGAAGTGGGTTCCCTTCAGCGCCGATTCCGAGAACAGCACGCCGTTGTTGGCGACGATGCCGACAGGCACCCCGAATATCCGCGCGAACCCGCAGACCAGCGTGGTTCCGTAGTTCTTCTTGAACTCGTCGAACTCCGAGCCGTCGACGATGCGGGCAATGACCTCGCGGACGTCGTAGAGAAGGCGCAGATCGCGCGACACCACGCCGTAAAGCTCGGCCGGGTCGTACAGCGGTTCGACCGTGTCGCGGACGTCGATGTCGACCGTCCTGACCCGGTTGGTGTGGGCGACGGCGCGCCGCACCAGCGAAAGCGCGTGCTTGTCGTCGCGAGCCATGTGGTCGGTGACGCCGGAAACCTTCGAATGAACCTCGGCGCCGCCGAGCGCCTCGGCCGAGACGACCTCGCCGGTCGCCGCCTTGACCAGCGGCGGGCCGCCCAGGAAGATGGTGCCCTGCCCCTCGACGATGATGCTCTCGTCGCTCATCGCCGGCACGTACGCCCCGCCCGCCGTGCAACTGCCCATGACGGCGGAGATCTGCGGGATGCCGGCGGCGCTCATGCGGGCCTGGTTGTAGAAGATGCGCCCGAAGTGATCGCGATCCGGGAATACCTCGTCCTGGGCCGGCAGGAAGGCACCGCCTGAATCGACCAGGTAGATACAGGGCAGGTTGTTGGCCTTGGCGATCTCCTGGGCGCGCAGGTGCTTCTTGACGGTGATCGGGTAGTAGGTGCCGCCCTTGACGGTGGCGTCGTTGGCGATGACCACCACGTCCTTGCCCTCGATCCGGCCCAAGCCGGCGATCAGGCCGCCGGCCGGCACCGGATCGTCGTACATGCCGTGGCCGGCCAGGATCGAGAACTCGAGGAACGGCGCGCCTTCGTCGAGCACCTGGCGGACCCGCTCGCGCGGCAACAGCTTGCCGCGACCGGTGTGCCGCTTACGGGCCTGCTCGCCGCCGCCCTTCTTGATCTCGCCGAGCAGCCGGCGCAGGTCGTCGACCAGGCCCTGCATGGAATCCGCGTTGGCCTTGTACTCGCCGGTGCCGGGTTTGATGAGGGGTTTGAGGACGCTCATGAGCGGGTGCTGTTCAGCCTTCCCAGTGCGAGCGTTCGATGACCGGGCCGCCGGCTTCCTTCCAGGCCGTGAAGCCGCCGGCAACGTGGCAGACGTTGGTCAGCCCCATGTCCTGCAGCGACTTAACGGCCAGCGCCGAGCGCCAGTTGGAGCGGCAATAGAGCACGAAGGTCTTTTCGGGCTGGTTGAAGACCTCCTTGTGATACGGGCACTGCGGGTCGAACCAGAACTCGATCATGCCGCGCGGCGCGTGTTCGGCGCCCGGCACCGTGCCCTCGTGGTCAAGCTCGCGGATATCGCGGATATCGACCATGACCACGTCGTCGTCGTCATGACGGTTGATGGCCTCGGCGACGCTGATGGTCTCGATCTCGGCCATCGCCTCCTTGACCAGTTCCCTGACCCCTTTTTTCAGTTCCATTGTCGGCCGCTCCCGGTTTTCGTTGCTTGGAGGATACTTACCAGCCGCCGCTTTTCAACCAGCGGCGGATCATCCAAAAACGATCCGCACCCCAGAACGGCTCGCCGTCGATGATCACGTACGGCGAGCCGAACACGCCCTTGTCCTGGGCCGCCGCGGTTTCGTCCTTGAGGCGCTGCTTGACGGTTTCGTCGCCTAGCGCCGCCATCAGGCGGTCCCGGTCGACGCCCAACGGTTCGGCGATGTCGGCGACGGCTTCCTTAGTCGTAATGTCGCGCCCTTCCCCGAAATAGGTTCGGTAGGCGGCGTGCGCGAAAGCCTTGGCCCGGGCCGGGTCGCCGTCCTCGATCCAGTAGAAGGCACGGGCGGCGGCCATGGTGGCGATCGGGAACCTGTCGGGCATCGTCCACGGCACCTCCATGAAGCGGGCCAGGCGGGCGCAGTCGTGCTCGGCGTAATCGCCCTTCAGGGGGTACTCCCGCAGCGGCTTGGCGCCGGCCGTCTTCATGATGGCGCCGAGCAGGATCGGCTTCCAGGCAACGGTACGGCCGAACGGCTCGACCAGTTCGTCGATCTTGACCGACGCCAGGTACCCGTAGGGCGAGGAGAAATCGAAATAGAAATCGATTGCGTCGCTCATGTGCGGTTGCTCCCGTCAGGCTGCGGAAAGCGCTGCTTGAAGGTGAAAGCGTAATCGCTCGGGCCGTCGGCGACCAGCCGTTCGAGGCGCTCGGCGCCCTCTTCCGGTGTCGGAATATGGCCGGCGGCGACCCACCACAGCACCAACGCAGGACCGTCGTGCGGTTCGAACCATTCGCGACGTCGGGCCATGGTATCGGCATGGGTCGAGCGGTAGGTGAAATCGAACAGTGCGTCTGTGTATTCCCAAAGCGACATGTTGATGATCAGGCGTTCGTCGCCGAACGGATTGATCGAGGTCGCGTTGCCGCTGTCGTCCTGCAACCGCCAGACGAAGCCGGGCGTTCGGTCGGCGACGGCATTGATGCGCTCGAGCTCGGTCACGAACGACGCCAGGGTCGGGCTGTCCAGGGGCGCAACGGCGCGGGCGATGTTGTAGTTGGCGATATGGTGGGTCGTCATCGAGTCCGCCTCACCAGCCGATCTCGGAGCCGTCGTAGTTGTAGAAACCGCCGCTGCGCTGCGGAGTCAGATCGGCGATCACGGCGCGCATGCCGGAAACGCTGGTCGCCGCGTCTATGAGGGCGTTCGGACCACCCATGTCGGTCAGCACCCAGCCCGGGTGCAGGACACAGACCTTGATCCCCCGCCCGGCCAGGTCGTGGGCGAGGCTGCGCATGACCGAGTTCAAGGCCGCTTTCGACGAGCGATAGAGGTAGGCGCCGCCCGATGTGTTGTCGGTCATCGAGCCCATCTTCGAGGTGATGTTGGCAATGGTCTTCGACTGGCCGGCCGCCACATGGCCGACGAACGCCGATGCCACCCGCAGCGGCGACAGCGCGTTGGTCTCGATGACCCGGCGCCAGGCCGCGTAGTCGATGTCGGCCGGGTCGTTGGTCTTAGGACCGTAGATGCCGGCGTTGTTGATCAGCACGTCGACGGCGGTGCCGTCGAGGCTGGCCGCCAATCGCTCGATCTGGGCGTGATCGGTGACGTCGAGGCCGTGCACCTGGATGTCGCCGCCGATAGTCGCCAGATCGCCCGGCCCGATCGGGTTGCGGCAGGTGGCAATGACGGTCCAGCCGTCGGCCCCGTACTGGCGGGCGAACTCGAGGCCCAAGCCCCGGTTGGCGCCGGTGATCAGTACGCTCGACATCGTTCAACCCTCCCCGCCGCGGCTTTTTCGCGCCGTTACCTCGATCTCGACCTTGATTCGCGGATCGACCAGGGGCGCGATGACGGTGGTGTTAGCGGGCCGCGCCTCCCGGCAGTGTTCGCCGATGACCCCGACGATGCGCGGAAAATCGGCCTGGTCGGCGACGTAGATAACAATTCGGACGACGTCGGCGAACGACGCGCCGGCCTCGCCCAACGCCCAGTCGATGTTGCGGAAGGTCTGCTTGGTTTGTTCCACCGGGTCGTCCGATATCTGGCGCTTGGCGTAGTCGAAACCGCTGGTGCCAGCGACGAATACCCACTCGCCGTCGACGACGGCGCGCGAATAGCCGGCCAGTTCCTCGAACTCGGAACCCTGCGAGATCAGCCGGCGGGTCACGTCAGCCGCTCGACGGCCACCGCCGTCGCCTCGCCGCCGCCGATGCAGAGCGAGGCGACGCCACGCCTGAGGTCGTATTTCTCGAGCGCCCGCAACAGGGTGACGACGATGCGCGCGCCGGACGCCCCGACCGGGTGGCCCAAGGCACAGGCGCCGCCGTGCACGTTGACCTTGTCGTGCGGCAGGTCGAGGTCGCGCATGGCGGCCATGGTGACGACGGCGAACGCCTCGTTGATCTCGTAGAGATCGACCTCCTTGCCGTCCCAGCCGACCTTCTCGAGGACCTTGTCGACGGCGCCGATCGGCGCGGTCGTGAACCATTGCGGCTCTTGGGCGTGGGTCGAATGGCCGTGGATGACGGCCAGCGGCGCAAGCCCGCGCCTGTCGGCTTCCGAGCGTTTCATCAGAACCAGCGCCGCGGCGCCATCGGAGATCGAGCTCGAATTGGCCGGCGTCACCGTGCCGCCCTTGCGGAAGGCCGGTTTGAGGTGCGGGATTTTCTCGATGTCGGCGTTGAACGGCTGCTCATCGCGCGCCACCACGTTTTCGCCACGACGCGTCGTCACCGTTACCGGCTCGATCTCCGGGGCAAACGTGCCGTCCTCGCTGGCCCGCTTGGCGCGGCTCAGCGATTCAATGGCGAAGGCGTCCTGCGCCTCGCGGGTGAACTGGTATTTCTCGGCGCAGTCCTCGGCAAACGCTCCCATCAGCTTGCCCTCCTCATAGGCGTCCTCGAGGCCGTCGACGAACATGTGGTCCTGGGCCACGTCGCCGTGGCCGAGACGGTAGCCCTGGCGCGCCTTCGGCAGCAGGTACGGCGCGTTCGACATGCTTTCCATGCCGCCGGCCACCATGATGTCGTGGGAGCCGGCCAGGATGTTGTCGTGAGCCAGCATGGTCGCCTTCATGGCCGACCCGCACATCTTGGAGATGGTGGTGGCGCCGGCCTCCCACGGAATGCCGGCGTGGTGGGCGGCCTGGCGGGCCGGCGCCTGTTTGACGCCGGCGAACAGGCACAGCCCCATGATCAGATCGTCGACTTCTTCGGGCTCGATGCCGGCTCTTTCCAGCGCCGCACCAATGGCGACGCCGCCCAAGCCGGGCGCGTCGACGTCCTTCAACTCGCCGCCGAAGCCGCCCATCGGCGTTCGCGCCGCGCCGACGATGACGATGGGGTCGTCGTTGGGTGCTGTCATATTCATTGTTTCTATCCTTCCCCGCTTGGGGATTTCTTGTACCGCTCGAAAGGCTCGCTGTAGGGTCTCCCGTCCTTATGAATGAATTGGTTCAAGCCGTCCTTGAGGCGGATCAGCATGTCGATATCCGGATAATCGGCTTCATCGCCCTCATCGCGGGCGCCGATTTCCAGATAGACCGCGTCCTCATCGGATCGGTTGACCAGATGATGGCCATCTTCTACACCGGCCGGATAGCCGGCCACCATGCCCGGTCCGAGCGCCTGCTCGCCGCCGTCGGTCACGCTGATCACTTCACCGGAGACGATGTAGACGAACTCGTCCTCGCGGCTGTGCCAATGGCGCTGCGAGGCCCAGCAGCCGGGCGGTAGCGTCACCAGATTGACGCCGAACTGGGTCAATCCGAGCGCGTCTCCAAGTGGCCGCTTGGCGCGCGTCGCGCAGTCGGCGGCATAGGGCTCCGGGTAGGATGAGCCGATGCGTGGCTCGATAGTCTCGGGGTCGAGTGCGGGTTTCTTCATATCGCTCGTGGTCCTCCGTTCCTCAAAACTTCAAGCCGTGCGCTTGGGGCGGCGCACTAGCTCGCCGCCGCAGTTGGGGCAGACCCGGGCCATGTCCATGGTGCACGGGCCGCAAAAGGTGCACTCGTACGAACAGATCCAGGCTTCGCCGTCGGGTCTGAGCCCGGTCTCGCACTTCTCGCAATCTTGCTTCATCTCCAGCGCCATCGGCACTTCTCCGGTGTTCGAATTTCGACCATGAGATGCTTCAACAACTGTGGCTAATCAGATTTGAAAAAGACGCTTAAGTACAAATTCTTATCTTCCCAATGCTCTATCACTTCGTCCAATACGTCATTCGCAAAGACCTCTATCATTTGTTTCAAATCCACAATGAATTTCTCTTTCCGGTCAGAGATTATTAGACACTTCGTTTTTATGTTTCTCATACCTTTTATTAAGGCATATGGATCGTCTCTATTTACCCCACCGTATACAATCGCAGCTTCAGTCGTGTTACGGATCATTTCTATATGAACACTATGAATAATCGAGTTGACTAGCTTCCAAAAACTTATGGGGTTTTGCCGAGTAAACACCTCGACACTCGTGCCTCGTACATCTATTCCCCATAATGTGATCTTTGCTGCTTTCGCGACGTTGGACTTATGCGCGGTTTCAATTAATCGCCTGGCGTGGATTGAGAACACCAACAGATCATCCAACGCCAACACGTCCTGTTTTTCATAGATGTCTATTCCTCCTTTCAATCCTTTCGCAGATGCGTAAGACGCCAGTCGAGCTCCCCGGCTGACAACGCTTTCGAAAGCATGTTTGACAAGCGATTGAGAATGAGTTTCCGATTTTCTCTTCGAGTCCTTTTCAGTGCTCACCTCAACTCCTCGATTTAGTCTATGACGTATTATTCTTATTTACCCGCTTTCCTCGAACAGCTCGCGGCCGATCAGCCAGCGGCGGATTTCCGAGGTGCCGGCACCGATCTCGTAGAGCTTGGCGTCGCGCAGCAGCCGCCCGGTCGGGCTCTCGTTCATATAGCCCATTCCGCCCAGGCATTGTATGGCCTCGCCGGCCATCCAGGTGGCTTTTTCGGCGGCATAAAGAATGGCCCCGGCGGCGTCCTTGCGCGCTGTCTCGCCGCGGTCGCAAGCGGCAGCGACGGCGTAGACGTAGGCCTTGGCGGCGTTCATGGTGGTGTACATGTCGGCCAGCTTGCCCTGCATCAGTTGGAACGAGCCGATCGCCTCGCCGAACTGCTTGCGATCGTGGACATAGGGCAGCACGACATCCATGCAGGCCTGCATGATACCGGTCGGCCCGGCCGCCAGTACGGCACGCTCGTAGTCGAGGCCGCTCATCAGCACATGCACGCCCTGGCCCTCCCCGCCGAGCACGTTGTCGGCCGGCACCCGGCAATCCTCGAACACCAGCTCGCAGGTGTTGGAGCCGCGCATGCCGAGCTTGTCGAGCTTCGGCGAGGTCGAGAACCCGTCGAAACCGCGCTCGACGATGAAGGCGGTGATGCCGCCGGCGCCGGCGTCGGGGTCGGTCTTGGCGTAGATCACCAGGATTTCGGCGTCGGGGCCGTTGGTGATCCACATCTTGGTGCCGTTCAGCACGTAGGCGTCGCCCTTCTTCTCGGCCCGGAGCTTCATGCCGACGACGTCGGAGCCGGCGCCGGTCTCGCTCATGGCGAGCGCGCCGACGTGCTCGCCGGAGATCAGTTTCGGTAGGTAACGCTGCTTCTGGGCGTGTGAGCCGTTGCGGCGGATTTGGTTGACACAGAGATTGGAGTGCGCCCCGTACGACAGCCCGACCGAGGCCGAGGCGCGGCTGATCTCCTCCATGGCGACGACGTGCTCAAGATAACCCATGCCGGCGCCGCCGTAGTCCTCCTCGACGGTGACGCCCAACAGCCCGAGTTCGCCCATCTTGCCCCACAGCTCGGCCGGGAACTCGTTGCTCTCGTCGATGGCCCGGGCGCGCGGCGCTATTTCCTCGGCGGCGAAGCTGCGCACACTGTCCCTGAGCATGTCGGCGGTCTCGCCGAGGCCGAAATCGAGGGTCGGAAAATCGTTGGAGATCATCGGGTTACCTGTTTCGTACCGTTCGGTTCATAATAATCGCTGGGGCCGTCCCGTCTACTCCGAAACGTCGTCGCGGCCGGTCACCTGCATCATCGTCTGCTGCATGATGGCGCAGGTCTTCCCGACCCCGTTCATGACCGCCGTCACCTCGCCGCGGGTGATGGTCAGGGTGCGGCCCGGCTTGACCACTTCGCCACGCGCGATCAGCACCTCGCCGGCCGCCGGCGCCACCAGGTTGAGCTTGAATTCGACGGTCAGCACGCTGGCCTCGGCGCCAAACAGGGTGAACGCCGCATAGCCGCCCGCCGAATCGACGATCGCCGCGACCGCGCCGGCGTGCACAAAATCGTGCTGCTGGGTGAGTTCGGGACGGACCGGCAGACGGATCTCGCAGAAACCCGGCCGCACGTCGCCGAGCTCGGCACCGATGTGGCTCATCATGCCCTGTTTGGCGAAGCTGACAGCGACGCGCTCGGCGAAATCGGCCGTCGCCGGCTGAAATTCAACCATTTCCCCTCCCCTGGCGAAGGAAGGATTATAGTTTACGTTTACGTAAACGTCAATTTTAGAGATCGCCCGGCGTTACGCCGAGTTGGGCAAGCAATTCGGCCTCGGTCAGGCCCGGACGGGCGTCGCCGAACTGATAGCGGCCCGGTTTGTAATCGACATAGATGTGCTGGTGAAGTTCGAAATCGTCGGCCTCGTCGAAGGCCTCCGACGAGACAATCAACATTGCCTCCGGGTCGGCCGTCAGCCTATAGAACAGGCTGGTGCCGCACTTGGCGCAGAATCCGCGCTCGGCCCATTCGGAACTGCGATACCAGGTCAGGCCCTCATCGTCGGCAAACTCGGCCGGGCCTTCGCAATGCACGGCCATGAACGGGCCGGCGCCCCATTTGCGGCACATGCCGCAATGGCAGACGTTGAACTTCGGCTCGGGTACGGCGATCTCGAAACGGACGGCGCCGCATAGACACCCCCCCGAACGCACCTCCTTCGACGGCATGACGCTCTCCCTCTTTCTTGATTCGGGTCCGATCCATTCACCACCCGGACGCTAGCCTAGCCCGATGACCGCAACCTGACAAAGGCGCTTTAGCAGCGTCCGAACGCGGTCTCAAAATTCTGGCCCAGGCCGATACGAGCCGTTACCTTGAATACTGGTCGGTCCCCTCGCGTGAGAAACCGCCGCTGGGAGTTTGCCGCACATGAGCAAGGCGATTAAAGGCTTTCTCGGAATTCTCGGCGGCGCGCTTCGCGATCTGGCTCCGATCATCCTGGTCATCGCCTTCTTCCAGACGATCGTCCTCCAGCAACCGTTTCCCAACCTCGAGGCGGTAGTGATCGGGCTGGTCTGCGTGGTGTTCGGGCTGGCTTTGTTCGTCCAGGGCCTGGAGATGGGGCTGTTCCCTATCGGCGAGGCAATGGCCCAGGCGATGGCCCGCAAAGGCAGCTTGGCGGCGCTGTTCGTCTTTGCATTCGCGCTCGGCTTCGGCACCACCATTGCCGAGCCGGCGCTGACGGCGGTCGCCTCGGAAGCGGCCGAAATCGCCGGCCGGGCCGGCGTCATCGGGGGCTCACCGGGCGCCATGGAGGATTACGCCTTCGGGCTCAGACTGACCGTCGCCCTGTCGGTCGGCGCCGCCCTTGTTCTCGGTGTCTTTCGCATCCTCATCGGCTGGCCGATCCATTATTTCATCATCGGCGGTTATCTGATCGTCATCGGCCTGACCGGGTTCGCGCCACCGGAGATCGTCGGCATCGCCTACGATTCGGGCGGCGTCACCACGTCGACCATCACCGTTCCCCTGGTCACCGCCCTGGGCGTTGGCCTGGCCAGCGCCATTCGCGGCCGCAACCCGATGCTCGACGGTTTCGGACTGATCGCCTTTGCCAGCCTGACGCCGATGATCTTCGTCATGGTTTACGGGATGGTCACATGAAACCGTTCGTCGACGTCATCATCGATACAGCGCTCGTCACCGTCCTCGACGTGTTGCCGATCGCCGTCATCCTGTTCGTGTTTCAAGCCCTGGTTGTCCGCCGGCGGCCGGCCAACCTCAGGCGTATCGTCATCGGCTTCGTCTACGTGGTGATCGGCCTCAGCCTGTTTCTGGTCGGTCTCGAGGAAGCGCTTTTCCCGCTCGGCAAGACCATGGCCCGGCAACTCACCGACCCGACCTTCCTCGGCGCCGTTGCCGACGCCGCGCCCGATTGGCGCGATTACGCGTGGGTTTACGTGTTTGCCGCCGCCATCGGCTTCTCGACGACGATCGCCGAGCCGTCGCTGATCGCTGTCTCGCTGAAGGCCCAGGACGTTTCCGGCGGCACGCTCCGGGCCTTCGAGCTTCGCGTTGCCGTCGCCGTCGGGGTCGCTTTCGGCGTCGCCATCGGCGCCTATCGGATTGTCTCGGGCACGCCGCTTCCCCTGTACATCATGGCCGGCTACGCCGTTGTCATCGTGCAGACGTTCCGGGCCTCGCGGATGATCATTCCGCTCGCCTACGATTCCGGCGGCGTCACCACCTCGACCGTCACCGTTCCGGTCGTCGCCGCCTTGGGGCTCGGGCTGGCCTCCACCATACCGGGGCGCAACCCGCTGTTGGACGGTTTCGGATTGATCGCCTTCGCCAGCGTCTTTCCAATTGTATCCGTTTTGGGATACGACATGGCGGTGACCTGGCTGAGGCGTCTCGACCAACGCAAGACGAAGGAGGACAGGCAATGAACCTGAAGATGATCATGGCTTTCGTGGCCGACGAAAAGACCAAAACGGTCCTTGAGGCCGCCCGCGACGCCGGCGCCACCGGGGCGACCGTGATTACCGGGGTGCGCGGCGAGGGCCTCGAGCCCGAGAAAACCTTTCTCGGGCTCGAGTTGACGGCGCAACGCGACGTCCTGATGTTTCTGGTCGCGGCGCCGAAAGCCCGCCAGATACTGGAGACCATCGCCGATGCCGGCAAGTTCGACGAGGAGCCGGGTACCGGTATCGCCATCCAGATCGAGATCGAGGACGCCGTCGGTCTCAAGTCCCAGGAGGAAGCTCTCATTCAGGAGATCGAGGAATCGCTATGACCGACATGCCAAACTCCCAAGACAAGGGAAAGAACGTCACCACCGTCGCCGAAACCATGACGCGGGACGTCATCACCATCGAGCCGACGGCCACCGTCCGCGAAGCGGTCAAGATGATGCGCCGCAACAAGACCAGTTCGCTGATCGTCGAGCGCCGCGACGCGGCCGACGAGTACGGTCTGGTCGTCGTTTCCGATATCGCCGGCGAGGTGCTGAGCAAGAACCTGTCGCCCGATCGGGTTAACGTCTACGAGGTGATGTCGAAACCGGTGCTGACCGTGTCGGCCGGGATGAACGTGGTCTACGCGACGCGGCTGCTGACCCGCTTCAAGCTGAGCCGCGCCCTGGTCATCGACGACGAGCGTACGCCGCTCGGCATTGTCACCTTGCGCGACATGGTGCTGCGCGCCATCGAGGACGAGGAAGCAGATTGACCACTGGCAAAGTGCCCCGGTCCGATTACGGACCTAGCTTTTCGGGTCCTGCTTCCCGGACAACGCCTCCATCCGCTCTCCCAACGCGCCCAGGTCCTTGCACTCCGATTCGACATGGGCGATCACCTCGGCGTAACGTCGCCATTTCTGCCGGTCGATTCCGGCTTCTGTGCGCTCCGTCGCGGTTTCCGCGCCCGGCGGACCCATCGCTCCACATGGGGTCCGAGCGCTCAGGCTGGCCAAGTCGATCGGCTCGCCGATTCCCGGTTGGAACTGCGAGAGCCGCTTCAGACTGGCCTTCAACACGCCGACTACCTCGGTGCGGCCGGTGGCGGCGGCAAATCCCATCCAGATGGCATAGGCCTCGACGATCCGGCTTTTCGGAAACGGCAGTTCCCGCTCGTCCCTGATCCGAACAGGGTCGATCTTCCGAGTGACGGTTTCGAAACGCTCGACGATCCGGCCGGCTTCGTCGGTATTCATTGGCGTACCCCCTCGCGAAGCAGAGAGACGCCGCTTCAGGGCGGCAACGAGGTAATGCTAAACCGATTCGGCGTTCCCGCCATGACGTGAATCAACTGGAACGCGCCTAGCCCGGATATTTCATGAAAGCCCGCGGTTTGACGGGATTTCGTTTATGCGGC
>CAYFMP010000086.1:0-6540 GCA_964344215.1 uncultured Thalassospiraceae bacterium
CCAGGAGACCGGAGAGCGCGTCTCAGCGATTCCATATCAACGTGAACCGCTCTAGAGCCGGGCCGTGGTTCATTGGGTTGAGGCGAAGGTTGACGCGATGAATGGCGGTATCCCGGTAGACAAGGCGTTGCTGGCGCTGGCGTTGGCGATGGCCGGCTTTTTCTTCGATCTGGCGACGCCGGTGGGCGCAGCCGGGGGCGTGCCCTACGTGGCCCTGGTCCTGTTCGGGTTCTGGATGCCCGATGCGCGCCACGCCCTGGTGCTGGGCTGCGTCGCCAGCGCCCTTGCCGTCGCCGGCTATCTGCTGTCGCCGGACGCCGCCGCCGCCTGGATCGAATTGAGCAACCGGGGGCTCGCCTTGGCGGCGATCTGGATTACCGCCGTCCTGGTCTACGCTCACCGACGCCAAACCAACCGACCCGACGAAGAGCGGACCGGCGAGGCCGGAAGCGCCGGTGATCGGAGCGACATCCTGGAAGCCGCCGAGCGCGAGCTGGAAAACCAGATGGAGGCGCGCGAACGGATCGAAAGAGCATTGCGCGAACGCGAGGCGCGGTTTAGGGACTTCGCCGACGTCTCTTCCGACTGGCACTGGGAAGTCGATCGCGATCTCCGCCTGACGTTCCTCTCCGACCGGTTCTTCTCGGTGTCCGGGGTTCTGCCCGATCTACTGATCGGCAAGCCCCACATCGAGGCGTTCGGCGGCAGCCTCGACGACACCCGTTGGCAGCGCCATGCGGCGGACCTCGACGCCCGCCGGCCGTTCCGGGACTTCCTGTGCGACTACCGGAGAGCCGACGACGAACTGCGTCACTGGTCGATCAGCGGCAAGCCCGTGTTCGATGGTCAAGGCGCCTTCACCGGATACCGGGGCACGGCAACCGACGTCACCGATCTGAAGCGTGTCGAAGAGGCTTTGCGCACCAGCGAGGAGTTGTTCCGTTCGGCGCTGGAAAACCTGCAGGAAGGGTTCGCGCTCTACGACGCGGACGACCGGCTCGTCACCTGCAACGACGAATACCGACGCCTGCTCGGGTCGGTGGCGGATTTGCTGGTGCCGGGGACGACCTTCGAGGAGATCAACCGGACCGCCATCGAACGCGGCGCCGTCGCGCCCGCCATCGGCCGCGCCGAAGAGCACCACCGCGATCGCATGGAGCAGCATCGCAATCCGACCCGCCCCATGGTTCTCGAGCTGACGGACGGAACCTGGTGCCTGATCAACGAAGCCAAGATGCCCGACGGCGGCACCGTGGTCACCGAGACCGACATCACCGAACTGCGTCAGCGTCAGACCGAGTCGCTCGAGGCCGAGCGCCGCTACCGGCGGATCTTCGAGGCGACGCCGGTCATGCTCAACATCATCGACGACCACAGGCGCGTTCTGCAGGTCAACAAGAGGTGGCTGGAGAACCTGGGCTACGAGCGCGCCGCCGTGCTCGGCCGCGACGTATCGGATTTTCTGCCGAAAGAGCAGGCCATCGCGTTTCGGGCCCAGGGGCTGCCGGGCACGTTACCCGACGACGTCATCTGGGACCGGCCGTTCAAATACGAACGGAAAAACGGCGAGCGCATGGACGTCCTGGTGACCTTCGTGCCCGAGCGCGATGCAATGACCCGGGAGCGGCGTTGGTTGGTTTGCTCCATCGACATCACCGAGCGCCTGAAGATCGAACGCCTGAAGGGCGAGTTCGTCTCGGTGGTCAGCCACGAATTGCGCTCGCCCCTGACCTCGATCATGGGGGCGCTCGGACTGGTTCGCGGTCGGGTCGCCGGAGAGCTCGGCGACGACACGCGCGGACTGATCGATATCGCGTACTCCAATTCGGAACGTCTGGGCCGCCTGATCAACGACATCCTGGAAATGGAGAAGATACAGACGGGCGAACTGCAGTTCAGGAACGCCGAACTGGACCTGGTCCCGTTCGTCGAGGAGGCGATCGCGGCCAACCGCATATTCGGCGAGGAGAACGCCGTTACGTTCAGCTATGACCCGCAGGCAGCCGACGCCGTCGTGCTTGCCGATCGCGATCGGCTCATGCAGGTCCTGGCCAACCTGATGTCCAACGCCGCCAAGTTCTCGCCGCGCGGCAGCGCGGTCAGGATCGAGGTGGCGGCGGCCGGGGACGACGGTTACCGCGTGCAAATCACCGACCGCGGGCCGGGTATTCCAACCGATTTCCGTGACGAAGTATTCGAGAAGTTCCGTCAGGCGGACGCGTCCGACACCCGCTCCGTCGGCGGCTCCGGCCTCGGTTTGCACATCTCGAAGATCATTATCGAAGGAATGGGCGGACGGATCGGCTTCGAGGGGGCGGAAGGGGGAGGGACGGCGTTCTACTTCGTGTTGCCGGTGGCCGAAGCCGGGTTCCGCGACCGGGTCGCCAACGAAGACGAATAGGAGTCGCCGCCGACGGCCTCGTCAGGCGACCCGTCGTTTGAGGACGTCGAATGGTTGCAGGTCCGATAGCGGCCCCACGGCGGCCACTGTCGGCGGCTTCGAAAACAAGCGCTCGGCGACGCTGCGGACTGCTTGGGGGTCGACCCGGGCGATCTTCTCGGTCATTTCCGAAACCGGGATCGGACGGTCGAACAGGGCCATCTGCCGGGCCAGTTGCTCGCAACGCGAGGCTGGGCTTTCCAACGACATCAGCAGGCTCGCCTTGAGTTGCGTGCGGGCGCGGTCGACTTCGTCCTCGGCCGGCTTGTCGACCGCCTTGTCGAGTTCATCGGCCAACAGGGGAATCAGCTGCCGGGCTTCGCCCTCGCCGGTTCCGGCGTAGATTCCGAACAGGCCGGTGTCGGTGTAGCACGACAGGAAAGAATAGATCGAGTAGGCCAGGCCGCGCTTCTCGCGCACCTCCTGGAACAGGCGCGACGACATGCCGCCGCCGAACAGCGTCGAGAACACGGAAGCCGCGTAGAAGTCGGGGTCTTCGTAGGCCACGCCCTCGAATCCCATCACCATGTGGATCTGCTCGAGATCACGGTCCTCGCGGAATTCGCCACCGGTATAGCGGGCCGGATGACGGGTGATTTCCCGGTGCGGGGCAAGGGCGGCGAAGGCTTCTTCGACGAGACGGACGAAGACCTCGTGATCGACCTTGCCGGCGGCGGCGACGATTGTCTTCGAGGCGCTGTAATGGTTGCGCATATAACCGATCAGGTCGTCGCGGCTCATCCGTTCGACCACCTCGACGGACCCGAGAATCGGCTGCCCCATGGTCTGTTTGGTGAACGCGGCCTCCTGGAAATGGTCGAAAACGATGTCGTCCGGCGTGTCGTGCGCCTGATGGATCTCCTGGACGATGACGGCTTGTTCGCGGGCCAGTTCGTCCGGTTCCATGGTCGAGTGCTGGATGATGTCGGCCAACAGGTCGACGGCCAGCCCGACGTCGTCCTTCAGAATCTTGGCGAAATAAGCGGTATGTTCGCGCGACGTATAGGCGTTCAGATGGCCGCCCACCGCCTCGATTTCCTCGGCGATGGCATAGGCGCTTCGCCGTTCGGTTCCCTTGAAGGCCATATGTTCGAGGAGATGCGAGATGCCGTTCAAATCCGGGTGTTCGTCGCGGGTGCCGACATCGACCCAGGCGCCGATCGAAACCGTCTCCACCGCCTCCATGTGATCGGAAACGACGCGCAGGCCGTTGTCGACGCGGGTCACGGAAACGCTCACGCGGCGGCCTCCAGTCGGTCGGAGATGTAGGATTGTACCGCATCCAGATCGTTTTCTAGGCGGGCGACGCGTTCCTCGCGCGCCAAGAGGTCGGCCATGTGGTCGGGCAGTCGGGGCCGCTCGCCGGTCGCTTGCTCGACGGCGTCCGGGAACTTGCCGGGATGGGCGGTGGCAAGAACGACCATCGGTGTATTGGTGTCACCGCGCCGGGCCTGCGCCGCCGCCATGCCGACCGCCGAATGCGGATCCAGCGTTTCGCCGCAGGCGGCCCGGACCGAGCCGATGACGGCCCGCGTTTCGTCGTCGTCGAACCGTGCCGCGTCGAAAATCGCCAGCGCCCGCTGCAGGCGTTCCGGCTCGATGGTGAAACGCCCCGCGGTGCGGAATTTCTCCAACACGGTTTTGACCCGGGCACCGTCGCGCTCGAGCAGTTCGAACAACAGGCGCTCGAAGTTCGACGATACCTGGATGTCCATGCTCGGGCTGATGGTCGAGTAGACCTCGCCGATCCGCATGGTGCCGGTTTCGAAGAACCGGGTCAGGATGTCGTTGCGGTTCGACCCGATGACCAGCCGTTCGACGGGCAGTCCCATGCGATGCGCCGCGTAGCCGGCGAACACGTTGCCGAAATTGCCGGTGGGGACGGCGAACGAGACCGCCGTATCGGGCGCCCCCAACCGGACGGCGGCGTAGAAGTAATAGACGATCTGGGCGACGACCCGCGCCCAGTTGATCGAATTGACGGCGCTCAAGTTCCAGCGATCGCGAAAGGCGGCGTCGTTGAACATCGCCTTGACCAGGTCCTGGCAGTCGTCGAACGTGCCGTCGACGGCGAGCGCATGCACGTTGGCGGCGGCCACCGTCGTCATCTGGCGGCGCTGGACCTCGGAGACGCGGCCGTTCGGGTACAGGATGAAGACATCGAGAGCGTCGCGGTCCCTGCAGGCCTCGATGGCGGCCGACCCGGTGTCGCCCGACGTCGCCCCAACGATGGTGACCCGTTCGCCACGGGCCTTCAGCACGTGATCGAAAATGTTGCCGAGGAACTGCATGGCGACGTCCTTGAAAGCAAGCGTCGGGCCGTGGAAAAGCTCCAGCAGGTAGTCGCCGTCGCCGATCCTCTTCAGCGGCGCCACCTCCGGCCTATCGAACACGGAATACGAAACCTCCAGGAGCCGTCTGAGGTCGGCGTCGGCGACAGCGCCGCCGACGAACGGCCGGATCACGCGAAAGGCGGTCTCGGCGTAGTTCAAGTCCTTCAGCTCGGCGATCTCTTCGGGTTCGAATTGCGGCCAGCTCTCGGGCACGTAGAGGCCGCCGTCCCGGGCCAGCCCGGTCAGCAGGACCTCGTCGAACGCGAGCGCCGTCGCTTCGCCTCGGGTGCTGACGTATCTCACCGGATCGTTCCTCCGGTAGAGGGCGACCGTTTCAAATCTGTTCGAATTGAAACGTGAACCGCCCTCAATTCCAAATAAAGGGGCTTATTCACGCCTAAGACCGTTTCGATCCAAGACGATAAGACCCTCACAGCCGCGCCAACCTAGCGGCGCCGGTCCGGACCGGCAAGCATGGCGGACGCCACGGCCGGTCGGGCTCCCCTGCTAGTCCTTGACCATAATGTTATAATATATCAAAACGCCTCGACCGGCCGCCGGATGGCCGGCGATGCTGAAGTGGCCCATCATGCGTATTCCGTATCTTTTCCGGCTTCTTGGAGCGGCGTTGACGATCATCGGCGTCGCCGCCGCCGCGGCCGCCGAGTCGCTCAGCGTCGTCGCCACAGTGCCGCCGGTCCATTCGCTGGTCGCCCAGGTTATGGTCGGGGCCGGCCGGCCGGGTCTGCTGATCCCGGCCGGCGCTTCGCCGCACGCCTTCAGCCTGAAGCCCTCCGGGGCGCGGGCGCTGCAGGAGGCGGACCTGGTGTTCTGGGTCGGACCCGGCCTCGAAACCTTCCTCGAGAAGCCGCTGAAGACGTTGGCTAGTGGCGCCCGCACCGTCGCGCTGGGCCGCTTCGACGCCAGCCCCGACCGCCATGTCTGGCTCGACCCGGCGAAAGCGGCGGTCATGGTCGACGCCGTCGTCGAAGCACTGCGCGTCTCCGATCCGGCGCAGGCGGCGCTCTACGCCGCCAACGGCCGCAAGGCCGCGGCCGAGCTGGCGGCCTTGCAGGAACGGCTGTCGACAACCCTGCGGCCGGTCGCGGGACGCGCCTACGTCGTCTACCACGACGCCTACTCGCATTTCGAGGAACGCTTCGGCCTCAAGGCCCTGGCCGCCGTCATCCCGGCCCCCGAGCGTCGGCCCGGAGCCGGCCGTCTCGCCCGCATCCGCGGCGCGATGATCGAGGCCGGCGCCATCTGCCTGTTCGGCGAACCGCAGTTCCGGAACGCCACCGTAGACGCCCTGGCGCGCGAAACCGGGGCGCGCATCGGCGAGCTCGATCCGCTCGGCGTCGGACTGCGGCCGGGACCGGGGCTTTATGCAAGCCTGATGGAAAGGCTGACGGGGGCTTTCGTCGGCTGTCTCAGAAGACCGGGATGAACAGCAGCCGGTCGGCGATCAGCGCGACGAAGATCAGAAACAGATACAGAATCGAAAACAGGAACAACGGCTTGGCCTGGGCGACGTCGTCCGATTTCCACATCGACCAGGCGCGGCCGGCGAACAGCGCCCCCAGCACCACGGCGGCGAGGCCGTAGAGTGCGCCCGACATGCCGATGGCGACGGGGGCCAGCGTGGCGGCGATCAGCAACACGGTGTAGACGAGGATGTGGCGCTTGGTTTCGCGCTCGCCGGCCACCACCGGCATCATCGGCACCCCGGCCGCTTCGTAGTCGCCGCGCCTGAACAGCGCCAGTGCC
>CAYFMP010000086.1:6550-14476 GCA_964344215.1 uncultured Thalassospiraceae bacterium
CCCACGAATGGGGCGGCGTCCACAGGAAGATGATGGCGAACAGCACGATGGCGCCGGTGCCGATCTCGCCGGCGGCGGCGGCCCAGCCGATCATCGGTGGAAAGGCGCCGGCGGCGCCGCCGATGACGATGTTCTGCGGGGTGCGGCGTTTCAGCCACATGGTGTAGAGGAACACGTAGTAGAGAATGGTCAGGGCCAGCAGCCCGGCCGCCGTGCCGTTGACCAACAGCCCCATGGTAAGCACCGAGCCGACCGACAGCGCGACGCCGAAGACCAGGGCTTCCTTGGGGTTCATGCGGCCGGCCGGGATCGGCCGGTTCATGGTGCGCCGCATGACATGATCGATGTCGTGGTCGTACCACATGTTGATGGCGCCGGACGCGCCGGCGCCGGCGGCGATGCAGATGACAGCGATGACGGCGGTTTCGAAGTCGACGGCGCCCGGTGCCAGATAGAGGCCGACCGCGGCCGTGAACACGACCAGCGACATTACCCGCGGCTTCAGGATCAGCGCGTAATCCTGCAACCGGAATCTGGGCTCGCGCGATTCGGTCGCCTTGTCGCGGCGTTCGATTGCGGGTTCTGAAGTGCTCTGGGGCACACTCACCTCACTGGTCGGAAAGGTGACGCATTATATACGCAAACGAATCGGCCGTCGCCAGCATTGCTTGAAGCCGCGGCTCAGGCTTTTCGAAGTAGCGCGCGCGCTGCGACGACGATGAACATGATGCCGCCGATGACGGCGATCAGGGCGCCGACTCCGTTCATGTAGAGGCCGATCTGAGCGCCGATCTCCTCCAAGCCCTGGGCCTCGCCGGCGACCTTGCGCGGCGCCCCGTAACCGCCGGCCAGGAACAATCCCAGGCTGGCCACGACCTGGCCCCATGCATAGAGATGGATCATTACCGGCACCGCCTTGCCGGGCGCCCGGGCGCGCCCTATCAGCGGCAGAAAGAGGGCGAAGAACAACCCCATGAAGGCGATGTTGACGCCGCCGATGACGCCGTGATAGTGGGCCGGGGTGCGGGTATCGGCGCCGTCGACGAACAGACCGAGGCCGCCGCCGACGCCGAACACCAGGGCCGACAGGGCGAGCGCCAGGAACGCCGGGTCGCCCCACGGCAGCGCCCGCCCGGCCCGGCGTTCGGCGGCAAGGCCGATGAGGACGGCAAGCGCGACGGCGAGGACCGGCGGCGCCAAGCCGTACTGCAGCAGCGTGAAAGCGTCCGTCTGGGCGGCCGAGAACGGCTCGTAGACGATCATGAATACCGCGCCCAAGCCGGCAAAGGCGGCCAGGAACAACACGGCCAGGCCGAACTGGCGCGGGTGGATCGGCGGCCGGCCGAGGCTGACGCCCCCGAGCACGTACCAGGCCGTCACCAACAGTCCGGTGTTGACGAACTGCAGGATGTGTCCGCCGCCCCAGAACAGGTCCTCGTTGTCGGCTCCCGACAGCAAGCCATCGTCGAGCGCCGCGTAGGCGATGGCGAAACAAACCAGGGCGATGGCGTACATGAAGCCGCTCGACACCGAACCGATGGCAACCGGCTCCAGCGGTCCCCGGCGGCCGGGCAGATTGACGCCGAGGCGGACGACGACGAGACCGACGCCGGCGGCGAGGACGGCGAGGCCGGCGTAGTAGAGAGGATCGACGATCACCGGCACGTAGTTGTTCAGGGACGGCGCGCCGGCGTCGGTCAAACCGGGCACGGCCAGCAGGACGGTGCCGGCGACCCCGGCCCACACCCCCGCCCGGCCGCTCGCCGCCCACCTCGGCGACCCGGCCGCGACCCGGTAGGTGGCGACGGTCAACAGCGCCCCGAACACGCTGAGGAACCAAACCACGAAGGAAAAGACGACATGAATGACCAGACCGCGGTCGAAGAACTGCAGCGGCCACGGCAGGACGTCCTCGATTCCCGGCAGCCTGGATAGTGCCAGGAGGAGCGCGAACACGCCGGCGATGGCGAGCGACAGTATGGCCAGTCCGCACCACGCCCGCACCTCGCTGCGGCACGCCGTCGTCTCAACGGCCGGACGGAAACTTTCCAGCAGACACCAGCGCTGCGGCTGGGCCGGGGCGAAGGTAACGCCCGACGAGTTCTCAGGAGGCGGCGACATAAGGATACATATGAACGGCCATGACGTAGACCACAACACCGGAAATGCCGACGAACACCCACAACGGCCATGTCAGCCGCGCCAGCCGGCGGTGTCCTCCGAAGTTTCCGCCGAGCGCCCGCAGCACCGTGACCGGCACCAGCGGCACGATCGCGATGGCGCCGACGACATGAATGAGGAGGATCGAGAAATAGATCGGCCGTACTGCGCCCTCGCCGCCGAACTTGGCGAATCCGGCGTTCGCCTTGTAAACGAGGTAGACGACCAGGAACAGGGCGGAGACGACAAGTGCCGCCAACATGCAGGCCCGGTGGCGGCGCCAGTCGCCGGACCGGATGAAGACGAAACCGGCCGTCAGAAACAGCACCGACAAGCCGTTGAGGCCGGCGATGACGTGGGTGAGATTCTGGATGTCGAACATGTGCGGCTGTTCACCCCCGATCGGCCGTCAACGGCCGAGGCGCCGGATCAGGCCGTCTTGACGATGACCGAGATATACATGAAGACCGCCGCCGCCAGAAGGATCGCAGCGAGAATCCAGTTGCTCATTTTCATTGTTTTCGGTCTCCATCGCCTGTTGTGGCCTAAGTACCTTTCGGGGACGGTCGATTCAAGCACCAAGCCGGTCACCTGCGCCATCGACGCAAAAATCCAAGCCTATTAACCCTATCACGTTAAGGGTTATTCTCATTCCAGAATATAGTCGCCGCGGCATGCCATCGGGCTCTTGCCTGTTCGGAAGAGGGCGGATAAAAAGGCGCTCAAGAACGGACCTTACGCGTGTGCAGCCCAGCAGCGCGTACGCGACCGCACGAACAACAGGGATTTTTTGGAAGGGAATCATGCTCAAGAGATTTTTGACCCTGGTGGCGTTCGCCATGTCGGGAGCCGTGCTGGCGACCGGTGAAGCCGCAGCAGAAGCCAACCGTTCGGCGCCGTGGCAGATGTGGCTTCAGAAGCCGATGTCGCCAACCGCCGAAGGGATCTACGACTTCAACGTGCTCCTCATGGTGATCGAAACCGGCATCGTGTTGTTTGTGCTGGCGATCATGGCCTACATCTTCATCCGCTTTAACGCCAAAGCCAACCCGGAGCCGTCGAAGACCACCCACAACACCCTGCTCGAGGTGATCTGGACGGCGGTTCCCATCCTGATACTGGTCGGCATCGCGGTGCCGTCGCTGAGGCTGCTCTATTTCGCGGACAGAACGCCTGACGCGGAGATGACCTTGAAGGTCATCGGCAATCAGTGGTTCTGGTCCTACGAATACCCGGACCACGACGACCTTGCCTTCGACAGCATCATCATCCCCGATGATGAGTTGAAGGAAGGCCAGCCGCGCATGCTGAGCGTCGACAACCCGGTGGTGCTGCCGGCCAACACCAAGGTCCGACTGCTGATGACGACCAACGACGTCATCCACAACTGGGCGATCCCGTCATTGGGCCTCAAGCTCGACACCACGCCGGGCCGGGTCAACGAGACCTGGGTCGAGATCAACGCGCCGGGCGATTACTACGGCATGTGCTCGGAGCTTTGCGGCGTCAATCACGGTTTCATGCCGGTCCACGTCAAGGCCGTCGCCAAGGAAGAGTTCCCGAGCTGGATCGAGCAAGCCAAGAAGGAGTTCGCCAGGTCCGAGAGCCCCGACACATCCGTGCGCGTCGCCGAGGCGCGCCCGACCGCCCAATAGACGCGGCCCCAAGCAGTTAGACGAGAGGGTTTACCCATGGCCAACGATACGGCAGCCCACGACCACCACGACCACACCCCGACCGGCTGGAAACGGTGGCTCTATTCCACAAACCACAAGGACATCGGCACGCTTTACATCATCATCGCCATGATCGGCGCCGTGGTCGGCGGCCTGATGTCGTTCGCCATCCGCCTCGAGCTGGCGGAGCCCGGCATCCAGTACATCGACGATTTCCAGTTCTACAACGTGCTGGTCACGGCGCACGGCTTCATCATGGTGTTCTTCGTCGTCATGCCGGCGATGATCGGCGGCTTCGGCAACTGGTTCGTGCCGCTGATGATCGGGGCGCCGGACATGGCGTTCCCGCGCATGAACAACATCAGCTTCTGGCTGCTGGCCGCCGCCCTCGTGCTGCTCGTCATCGCCGCCGTCGTCGACGGCGGGCCGGGCACCGGCTGGACCGTCTATCCGCCGTTGAGCAACGCCGATTACCATCCCGGCGCGGCCGTCGATTTCGGCATCCTGGCGCTGCACCTGGCCGGCGCCTCGTCGATCCTCGGCGCCATCAACTTCATCACCACCATTCTCAACATGCGCGCACCCGGCATGACCATTCATCGCATGCCGCTGTTCGTTTGGGCGATTCTGGTGACGGCGTTCCTGTTGCTGCTCGCCATCCCGGTCCTGGCCGGCGCCCTGACCATGCTGCTGACCGACCGTAACTTCGGGACCACGTTCTTCGATCCCGGCGCCGGCGGCGATCCGATCCTGTGGCAGCACCTGTTCTGGTTCTTCGGCCACCCGGAAGTCTACATCATCATCATTCCGGCCTTCGGCATCATCAGCCAGGTGGTATCGACGTTCTCGCGCAAGCCGATCTTCGGCTACCTCGGCATGGCCTACGCCATGTCGGCCATCGGCTTCGTCGGCTTCGTCGTGTGGGCGCACCACATGTACACAGTCGGCATGGACGTCGATTCGAGGGCCTACTTCACGGCGGCGACCATGGTCATCGCGGTGCCCACCGGCATCAAGATCTTCAGTTGGCTGGCCACCATGTGGGGCGGCTCGATCAAGTTCGAGGTACCGATGCTGTATGCCTTGGGCTTCATCTGGCTGTTCGTGGTCGGTGGCGTCACCGGCGTGACGCTGGCCAACTCGAGCGCCGATCTGGTCTTCCACGACACGTATTTCGTGGTCGCCCACTTCCACTACGTGATGGGGCTGGCCGCCATCCTCGCCATGTTCGCGGGTTTCTACTACTGGATCGGCAAGATGTCCGGCCGCCCGTATCCGAAGGGATTGGCCCGGTTGCAGTTCTGGGTCTTCGTGATCGGCGTCAACGTGATGTTCTTCCCGCAACACTTCTCGGGCCTGGCCGGCATGCCGAGGCGTATTCCCGACTACCCGGACGCCTATGCGCCGTGGAACTACATCTCGTCGATCGGCGCGCTGATCACCGCCGTCGGCACGGTATTGTTCTTCGTCGTCCTGTGGCGGACGTTTACGTCGAGCGAGAAGGCGGAAGCCAACCCGTGGGGCGAGGGCGCGACGACGCTCGAATGGACGGTGCCGTCGCCGGCGCCATTCCACACTCACGAGGAACTGCCCGACATGACCGGCAAGGCGCCGGCCGAGTAGGCGGACCAACCAGAGAGACGGAATCATGGCGAAGGCGCGCAGAAACAACGGCATGACGGCGTTGGCCCTGTTCGGGGTCGCCGCCGGCATGATCGGGCTGGCCTACGCCTCGGTTCCCTTGTACGAGTTGTTCTGCAAGGTCACCGGCTACGGCGGCACGCCGAATACGGCCGCCGCGGCGCCGGCTGCGGTATCGGACCGGTCGATCACGGTCCGTTTCGACGCCAACACCAACCGCGCCCTGCCGTGGCGGTTCAAGCCGGTCGCCAAGCAGGTGACGGTGCGCCTGGGCGAGCGCAAGTTGGCGTTCTACAACGCCACCAATCTCGGCTCCGAGACCGTTACCGGCACCGCCACCTTCAACGTGACGCCGTTCAAGGTGGCCCAGTATTTCTCGAAGATCGATTGCTTCTGCTTTACCGAACAGACGCTGAAACCCGGCCAGCAGGTTCCGATGCCGGTCGAGTTTTTCGTCGATCCGGAGATCTATGAGGATCCCAACACCAAGGAGGTGAGGACAATCACGCTCTCATACACCTTCTACCGCATGGACGGCGACGACAATCAAGCGGCGCAGATGGGCGAACGGCCGACAACGACGGCGCCCGCAGCGGATGCGATGGCCGAGAACCCGTTGGAAAAAACCTAGACGATCCGATTGGAGAACACTGATGACAAGTGGCGAACAATCCCATCCCTTCCATATGGTCGAGCCCAGCAAGTGGCCGGCCATCGGTACCGTTGGCGCCTTCACCATGGCGGTCGGCGGTATCTGGTTCATGAAAGAGGGACCGATCTGGCTGTTCCTGATCGGGTTGGCCGTCGTTCTCTATACCATGTACGGCTGGTGGGCCGATGTCGTCGCCGAGGGCAACAGCGGCGTCGACCACACGCCCGTCGTCCAACACGGCCTGCGCATGGGCATGGTGCTGTTCATCGCCTCCGAGGTGATGTTCTTTTTCGCTTTCTTCTGGGCGTTCTTCAATTCCAGCGTGCCGCTGATCTCCCGCGCCGCCTCGCCGGTGTGGCCGCCGGAGGGAGTGGTGCCGCTGGAAACCTGGGGGTTGCCGTTCATCAATACCCTGGTGCTGCTGTCGTCCGGCGCCACCGTCACCTATGCGCACCACGCGCTGAGGAACAACAATCATGCCAAATGCGCGACCGGATTGTTGCTGACCATCATCCTCGGCCTGATCTTCACCGGCACCCAGGCCTACGAGTACGGGCAGGCGACGTTCGGTTTCGCCGACGGCATCTACTCGTCGACCTTCTACCTGGCGACCGGCTTCCACGGCTTCCACGTCATCGTCGGCACCTGTTTCCTGATCGTCTGTTTCCTGCGCGCCAAGAAGGGCGATTTCACGCCGGAGCAGCACGTCGGTTTCGAAGCCGCAGCCTGGTACTGGCACTTCGTCGACGTGGTGTGGCTGTTCCTGTTCACCTGCGTCTACTGGTGGGGTAGCTACGGGTTCGTGCATCCATCCTAAGGGGAGCCGCGGCTAGGGTTCTGACGGTCGCATGGCCGCAGACGAATTTCCCGAGCGCTCGACCGGCCAACTGGTGTCGCTCGGCCTCAAGTGCCGCTGTCCGCGCTGCGGCATCGGCAAGCTGTTTCCGAAGTATCTGAAGGTCGTTGAGCGCTGCCCGGTCTGCGATCTCGGGTTTGCCGGGCACGACGTCGGCGATGGGCCGGTGGTGCCGGCCATGTTGCTGATCGGCGGCGCCGTCGTCGGGCTGGCGCTTTTCGTCGAACTCAGCTTCACGCCGCCGCTGTGGGTCCACGCCGCCCTGTGGGGGCCGCTGGTGATCGCCCTCACTATGGCCATCCTACAGCCGTTGAAAGGCCTGTCGGTGGCTTTGCAGTACAGATACCGCTCGACCGAGGAGCCGCCCGAGCCGGGCGGTCAATAGAGGTTCGCTCTCAGACTTGCTGGCCGGCCTGCACGGGCGGGCATTTGACGGTGCCGTAGGAACAGAACACGCAGCAATCGCCGGAACGCGGTTTGAGCATGGCCTTGCAGCTCTCGCACTCGTAGAAGAACATGCATGAGTCGGTCGGCATGGTCTCGGTCTTGCGGTTTCCGCACTCGGGACAGGTCAGCGTCGATTGCAGAACGATGTTTGCGTTGTCCATGTCTCAGGATCCATCTTTGCGGTGACGACGCGTCATGCCGTAGGCGGCGAGACAAAGGAAGAAAAGAAGAGCCGGAAACAGCACGTAGTCGATCCAGCCGAGCCAGGCGGACACGCCGATAACGCCGAACAGGACGACCAGCACCGGCGTGAAACAGCAGACCGCGGCGAACGCCGCGCCGATCACGCCCGTTTTCAGAAGCCTGTCGTCGCTAACGCTCATGCGCGCTCGTCCACGGTTGGCCAATCGACCCGATCAGTCTAATATCTATAGTAATACCATCCGACATTAACACTGACCTGTGTGGGCCCATTTTCGCATTCCGATGGACAT
>CAYFMP010000087.1:0-14381 GCA_964344215.1 uncultured Thalassospiraceae bacterium
AAACGCTCTGTCGTCATTCAAACCTCCTTCGAAAAGTAGCTTGAATCACAAATCACCACGGTTGTGAATCCCTTTTATGGGTATGTGACCTAGGTCGAATCGATGGCTAGCTGTGGAGTCTCATAAGATTGTTCACGTCTGCGCCTGAACGGCTGACGGGTGTATTTCCTTTTATCCCGGCGTGGGGCCGGTGCCAATTGTAATGGTGCAGCCATTTCGACAGTTCGTCGGCTCTCTGGTCTGAGTTTTCATAGGCCCTGGCATAGGCCCATTCGCGCAGGGACGATTGGATGAAGCGCTCGGCTTTTCCATTGGTCTTCGGCGAGTAGGGTTTGGTTCGGATATGTTTGAGGCCGAGCTGCTTGCAGGCGTCCCTGAAGGCATGTGATTTGTAGCACGAACCGTTGTCGGTCATGACCCGCTCGACGGTGATCCCGAAGCATTCGTAATCGGGCTTGGCTCTGATTACCGGTCGAGCTCCCTTTAGGCTCACGATTGGTGAGGAACCCAGGAGGGAGAAGACGATGACCTACTATGCGGCTTTGGACGTTGGCGTGCGCAGCCTGGCTTTGTGCGTCATTGATGACGATGGCGAGGTTCGGCTGGAGAGGAGCCTTGCTTCGGAGGTCGACGACATTGTCGCCTGCCTGCGTGGCTTCGGCGAGGAGATCGAATCCGTCGGACTGGAGGCCGGCACGCTGACGCAATGGCTGACCTATGGCCTTCGCGACGCCGGCTTCAGGCCGGTGGTGATGGAGGCGCGTCATGTGAAAGCGGCGCTCGGCGCCAAGCGCAACAAGACCGACCGCAACGATGCCCACGGCATCGCCCAGATCCTGCGCAGCGGCTGGTATCGCGAAGTGCATGTGAAGAGCATCGAGAGCCACTACGTCCGCACCTTGCTGGCCAGCCGCAAGGCGCTGCTGTGCAAATGCATCGACCTGGAGAACGAGGTCCGCCGTCTGTTGAAGGTGTTCGGCATCAAGCTGCGCAAGGGCATCCGCCACGGCGCTTTCGATGAGGTCGCCCGCCAACCGATCGAGGCCAACGCCGCCCTAGCGCATGCGCTGATCCCACTGCTCGACGTCAGGCTCGAATTCCATCGGGCTTTCCTCGAACTGGATCGCCGGGTCAAGGCGCTGGCCCATAAGGACGAGGTCTGTCGGTTGCCGATGACGACGCCCGGGGTCGGCTACATCACGGCGTTGACGTTTAGGGCCGCCGTCGATGATCCGAGACGCTTCAAGCGTTCGAAAAACGTCGCCGCCCACTTCGGACTGACGCCGCGTCGCCACCAGTCGGACGAACGCGACAACCCGGGCCACATATCGAAGGCCGGCGACACCGAGGTGCGCTCGGCGCTCTACGCGGCGGCCAACATCATCCTAACGCGGTCGGCCAAGTGGTCGTCGCTAAAGGCGTGGGGGGCACGCCTGGCCCGCTCGAAGGGTCGCAAACGCGCCCTCGTCGCCATCGCCCGCAAGCTCGCCGTCATCCTCCATCGAATGTGGATCGACGGCACCGCGTTCTCGTTCACCGAACCGGAGGCCGCCTCATGATCTGACGATACTCAAAACCACCGGTTCTCGACAACATCGTCCGCCTGCGTGGACGTGGGTCTGGATGAAGCCGTAAATGTCCGCTGCGCACCTTCAAAGCGCGCCCCAAAGCAAGGCTCTCCAGTCCGATCCGACCAATGCTTGTGGCGGCCCGCCAAGCACCTCACGGTGCCGACCACGTAAAGAAGCGTGAACCACGCAACGACGACATCACCAAGACCCAAACAACCGAGCTTGTCTCATGGGCCCGATTAAAGAAGCGGGCGTACCAAGCGATGGCGGCCTTGAGGCAGGCGACGGCACTTTGCTTTTTCTCGTCGGGCATGATATCGGCGAAGCCCATGCGGGAGTGGTCGTCGATGCAGACGTGGACGTATTCCCAGCCGACGCCGCGGTTGTTGCTCTGGCCGGCGCGATCGCCGGTGATGCGATGTCCGGCCTTGTTGAAGCGGCCCAGTTTCTTGACGTCGATGTGGATCATCTCGCCGGGTCTCGCGCGTTCGTAGCGGCGCACCGGTTCGGCCGGCTCCAGGTCGCGCCAGCGGTTGAGGCCGTGGCGGGTCAGGATCCGCCCGACGGTGGCCTTGGACACGCCGGCCTCGGCGGCGATGCGGTGGTAGATGCGCCGTTCCTTGCGCAGGGCGATCACCTTCGCCTCGATATCGTCCGGTGTCCTGTTGGGACTGACCTTCGGCCTGGAGGAGCGGTCCCGCAGCCCGGCGGGTCCTTCGGCGCGGTAGCGCCGCCGCCACTTGTAGACGGTGCCGGCGCTGACGCCCATGGCCGTGGCCACGTCCCCGGGAGGCTCTCCGCGTTCCAGGCGCGAGATCATTATCTCTCGACCCCGTGGCGTCAGACGGGCATTCTTATGGATGTTCATTCGGTCCTCCTCGGTTGGCCTTTGTTTTTGCAAACTTCAGCTTCTCAAGTGTGGACCGAATGAACAACCTCTTGAGACATCACACCTAGGCAACTCTACAGATCCCGAGATACAAACGGCCCCGTCCTCAATAAGGGGGGCCGTTTTGCCGTGAAGGCTCGGCGGGGCGGTGTTCAACCTGCGAAATCGACCCTCGGCGTCCAGTCGGTAATATCCACTGCGGCCTTCAGCCGATGATATCCACGAGACTGCCGCGCGGCGGCGCTTCCTCGTCGCGGCCCGGGCCGGCCGGGCTGTCGGAGGCCTCCGGCCTCGATTGCAACGAGCGCAGGCGGCGCTCGGTCTCCTCGATCTCGAGCTGCTGGCGGAACAAATCGTCGCGGAGCTGGGCGTCGCGTGCGGCCAGGCGGTCGTCGCGCTCGTCCAGCAGTTGCTGCAGGCTGGGGCCGCTCGGCGGCACTTCCGGCTCCAGGGCCGGCAGCGGCTGGAACGGGTCGGCCGGCGGCGGCGCCTCGATCCGGTCCAAGGCCACGCTCTCGAAGAACTCGCTCTCGATCAAGGCCTCGATGGCCGCGCGGTCGCCGCGCCGGGCGCGAAGCTCGCTGGTCAGCTGGTCGCGCAGCAGCGAGAATTCGTCGTCGGCGTCGATCTGGTCGAGGATGGCGCGCTGGCCGTCCCTAAAGGCGCGGGTCTCGGCTTGCAGCTCGAGGTCGGTGCGGCGGTCGTTGATCGCCTGTTCCTTGCGCAGCGCTTCCGCCTGCACCAGTTCCTTCCGCTTCTGGACCTCGGCCGCGCGATTCTCGGTCAGCGCCTCGCGCGCCGCCCGGCGCTGCTGCAGCTCCAGGCGCAAGTCGTTGGCGGCGCGGGCCTGAATGGCGGCGGTGACGGCGGGAATTTCGGCCACTATACGACTCCAGGGGCTCGGAACGGGCCAGTCTACCGGGAATCGCATACCCCGGCAACCGGGGGCTGGCAGCGTTGCCGTCGTGGCGCTATAGATAGACGGGTTTTCAAAGCCTTAGGAGCGGCCTGACGATGCCCCGAGTGCCCCTGCCGACGGTCTTCGTATCGCACGGATCGCCGGCCGTCATCCTCACCGAGTGTGCGCTTGGCGACTTCCTTGCGGGCCTCGGCGCCGAATTCGCCGAGGCGACCGCCGTCCTCTGCGTCTCGGCCCACTGGGAGACCGATGCACCGGCTGTGTCGGCGGCGGCCGAGCCGGCGACCATCCACGATTTCTACGGCTTCCCGGAGGCGCTCTACCAGCTTTCCTACCCGGCCCCCGGCGCCCCCGATCTCGCCCGCCGGACCGCCGCGCTGCTCGGGCAGGCCGGCCTTGCGTGCGGCCTCGATCCGGCCCGCGGCCTCGATCACGGGGCGTGGGCGCCGCTGATGATGATGTTCCCCGACGCCGGTCTCCCCGTCGCCCAGCTCTCCGTGCAGCCGGCCCTCGGCCCCCGCCACCACTTGCGCGTCGGGCGGGCGCTGGCGGCTCTGCGCGACGACGGCGTGCTGGTGCTGGGCAGCGGTGGCGCCGTCCACAACCTCGGCTTCTTCAGCCCCGGCTCAGGCGCCGTCGAGGGCTGGGCGCTTAGGTTCGACGACTGGCTGGCCGACGCGGTCGAGAGCGGCGATGCCGACCGCCTCGTCGACTACCGGGATCTTTGCGCCGACGGCGTTCTGGCCCACCCGAGGGACGAACACTACCTGCCGCTGCTGGTGGCGGCCGGCGCCGCCGGCGAGGGCGCCGCCGGCCGGGTTCTGAACAAAGGCTTCATGGACGGATCGGTCGGTACCGCGGCCTACGCTTTCGGCTGAGCGGCATCCCAAAAAAGGAAAAGAGCCGCCCGAAGGCGACTCTTCCCTCAAGAACTCCCTGGGAAACGTCTCGGGGTCCTTAATCCAGAGCCTCCGGAGTCTTTTGCCCCGCCGGCCCTGGAACCTGTTGCCCGTTCATGGTCTGAAACCAGGGCCGAAGAGTCAAGCGGCGTAAGCGATGCCCTTTGACTCGAAAAGCTGTTGCAACTCACCGGCCTCGTACATCTCGCGGATGATATCGCAACCACCGACGAACTCGCCCTTGACGTAGAGTTGCGGGATGGTCGGCCACGACGAGAACTCCTTGATGCCCTCGCGCAAGGCCATGTCCTCGAGCACGTCGACGCCCTTGAACTTGACCTCCATGACGGTCAGCGCCTGACAAACGGCGGCCGAGAATCCGCATTGCGGAAACATCGGGTTGCCCTTCATGAAGAGGACGACGTCGTTGCCGTCGATCTCGTCCTGAATGCGGTCGAAAACAGGGTTGTCGCTCATCGAAATTTCCTTCTTGCCTGTCGGCCCTTGTGTCCTATTAATCTTCCGGGACGCTGGTCTGCAGGGCCAGCGCGTGCAACTCGCCGCCCATGCGGCCCTTCAGCGCGCTGTAGACCATCTGGTGCTGCTGAACCCGGCTCTTGCCGGCGAACTCGGCGGAAACCACATAGGCCGCGTAGTGGTCGCCATCGCCGCGCAGGTCCTCGATGGTAACGTCGGCGTCGGGCAGCCCCTCCTTGATGAGGCGCTCGATCTCGGCGGCTTGCATGGCCATTGGCGGTTTCCTTGTCGGTTCGTTGCCATGGATATGGCGGCTAATGCCCGACCGGTCAACCCTTGCGAAATTGGGGTTTCTCGGGCGAGTCGGCGACAGGCGTCCTTTTCATACGTATCGGAGCTTATTCACGTCCTGGATCGAAACGATCCTAAGACGACAAGACCCTACGGCGCCGTCATGTAGTCCGGCAGCCACCCCTCGTTGGCGGCCCGCAGCGTTGCGATGTCGGTGCCGCTCGATCCGGCGATGCGTAGCTGGACACCGCCGGTTCGGCCGATTCGCGCCGCCGGCACGCCGACCTCGGCGGCTGTGGCGAGCAGGGGGTCCGCATCCTGTTCGGCGACGGTGACCAGGTAGCGCCCCTGGTCCTCGCCGAACAGCCAGGCGTGCAGGGCAGGTGCGTCGTCGGGCGGCTCGATGTCGGCGCCGACGGCGCCGGCCATCGCCATCTCGGCCAGCCCGACGGCGAGCCCGCCGTCCGACAGGTCGTGGCAGGCGGTGATCAGGCCGGCTTCGATCCGGGCGCGCACGAAATCGCCGTTCGCACGCTCGGCCGCCAGGTCAACCGGTGGCGGCGCCCCTTCTTCGCGGCCGTCGATCTCGCGCAGGTACAAGGACTGGCCGAGATGGCCGGCGGTGTCGCCGATCAGCACGATCGCCTCGCCGTCGCGCTTGAAGGCGATGGTCGCCGCTTTCGAGGCGTCGTCGAGCAGCCCGACTCCGCCGATCGCGGGCGTCGGCAGGATGGCGGCTCCCTGCGTCTCGTTGTAGAGCGACACGTTGCCGGAAACGACCGGGAAATCGAGCGCCCGGCAGGCCTCGCCCATGCCCTGCACGGCGCCGACGAACTGGCCCATGATCTCGGGCTTCTCCGGGTTGCCGAAGTTCATGCAGTCGGTGATGGCGAGCGGCTTGCCGCCGGTCGCGGTGATGTTGCGCCAGGCCTCGGCGACGGCCTGCCTGCCGCCCTCGACAGGATCGGCCTTGCAGTATCTCGGCACGCAGTCGGTGGTGACGCAGAGCGCTTTCTTCGTGCCGTGCACCCGGACGACCGCCGCGTCGCCGCCGGGTCTTCCTTGGGTGTCGGCCATCACCATGTGGTCGTACTGCTCCCAGATCCAGCGCTTGGAAGCGAGCCCAGGCGACGCCATCAGCTTCTCCAGCGCGGCCATCGGATCGTTGGGGGCGGCGATGTCGTCGATTTCGACCGGAACCGGCTTCGGGCTCGGCGTCCACGGCCGCTCGGCATCGCCGTATTCGGGCGAGGCCGAGGCCAGCGGGTCGATCGGCAGGTCGGCCACCACCTCGCCGCCATGCGTCACCACCATGCGCTTGGAATCGGTGATCTCGCCGATCACCGCGAAATCGAGCTCCCACTTCTCGAAGACGGCGCGGGCCTGTGCTTCCGTGCCGGGCCGCAAGACCATCAGCATCCGTTCCTGGCTTTCGCTGAGCAGCATCTCGTAAGCGGTCATGCCGTCCTCGCGCTGCGGCACACGGTCCAAATCCATCTCGATGCCGGTGCCGCCGTTCGACGCCATCTCGAACGACGAACAGGTCAGCCCGGCCGCGCCCATGTCCTGAATGGCGACGATGCAATCGGTCGCCATCAGCTCCAGGCAGGCCTCGATCAGCAGCTTCTCGGTGAACGGGTCGCCGACCTGCACGGTCGGGCGCTTCTCTTCGGAGTCTTCCGAGAACTCGGCCGACGCCATGGTCGCCCCGTGGATGCCGTCGCGCCCGGTCTTCGAGCCGACGTAGACGATCGGGTTGCCGACGCCGGTCGCCGCCGAATAGAAGATCTTGCTCTGCTCGGCGAGGCCCACCGTCATCGCGTTGACCAGGATGTTGCCGTTGTAGGCCGCGTGGAACTCGCACTCGCCGCCGACCGTCGGCACCCCGACGCAGTTCCCGTAGCCGCCGATGCCGGCGACGACGCCGGCCACCAGGTGCTTGGTCTTGGGATGCTCGGGTGCGCCGAAGCGCAGCGCGTTCATGTTGACGACCGGCCTCGCCCCCATCGTGAAGACGTCGCGCAAGATGCCGCCGACCCCGGTGGCGGCGCCCTGGTAGGGTTCGATGAAGGACGGGTGGTTGTGGCTTTCCATCTTGAAGACGGCGGCCTGGCCGTCGCCGATGTCGACGATGCCGGCGTTCTCGCCGGGCCCGCAGATCACTCGAGGCCCTTCTGTCGGCAGCGTTTTGAGCCATTTCTTCGACGACTTGTAGGAACAGTGCTCCGACCACATCACCGAGAAGATGCCGAGCTCGGTCAGGTTGGGCTCGCGGCCCATGATTTCGAGGACCTTGCCGTATTCGGCCTCGCTGAGGCCGTGCGCTTCGACGATGTCGGGGGTGATCGGAGACGCGTCGTTCATGGGGGTCTTTTCTAGCAGATCGGAGCGGTTTGACAACGGGCGGAGACGATCGGGCGCCTCAACTCCTTTGCCAGCGCCGGGGCCGGCGCGATAACGTTGGGAGAGAGACAATAGGGAGGACGATCATGCGCGCTTGGATTACCGGACTGGCGCTGATGGCGGCGGTCGCGCTGAACGGCGCCGTCGCCGCCGCCGACACCCCCTACGGCACCGCCGAAAACAAGAATACTTCCTACAAGCCGGCCCGGGTCGTCTACGACGTCGGCGCGTCCAGGCCGGGCCGGCTCGCCAATGTCCTCGACCGTGTCAGCATGCTACAGAACCTGTACGGTACCGATCCGTTCGACGCCTCCATCGTTGTCGTCGTCCACGGCGGTGCCATTCCGCTGTTCGCGACCCGTAACCTGAAGCAATACAAGGGCCTGATGGAACGCGCCAGCAGCCTGACGGCGAGCGACGTCATCGAATTCCGCATGTGCGGGGCGTCGGCCCGCCTGCAGGGTTTCGAGGCCGCCGACATTCACGGTTTCGTCACCGTCGTGCCGATGGCTGACGCCGAGATCGTGCGGTTGCAGCACCAGGGCTACGCCTACATGCGCTGACGAGGGGAGGGCCGAGCCGATGAACCGAAACGCCGATGAACCGTAGGGAACGCCGCCGCCGGGAGAAACTGCGCCGCCGCCAGGGTGGGCCCGATCTGGCCGCGGTGGCGCTGCTCGACGAGGCCTTCCGCCTCCAACAGGCCGGCCGCGCCGGCGACGCCATTCCCTTGTACGAACGCGCGCTCGCCATCGATCCCTCCATCGCCCAGGCCCACAACAACCTGGGCGTCGCCTGCAAGGACCTGGGGCGCTTCGAGGAAGCCCTGGCCCACCACCAATGCGCCCTCGCCCTGGCCCCCGGCGACGCCGACACCCATTACAACATGGCCATCGTCTGCGGCGAGTTGGGGCGGCCCGACGACGCCGCCCGCCACTACGAGGAGGCGCTCAAGGCCAACCCGAACGACGCCGCCGCCAACCACAACCTGGGCGTCGTCCTGATCGGGCAGGGGCGGGCGGAGGAAGCGGTCGAACGCCTGGAACGGGCGCACGCCCTCAATCGGCGCGACGCCGAAACGCTGAGCAACCTGGGCGCCGCCCTGATCCACGCCGAACGGGCCGAAGACGCGCGCCAGCGCCTCGAGGCAGCGCTCGCCATCGACCCCGGCCACGGCGAGGCCGCCCACAACCTGGGCGCCGCCCTCATCGAGTTGGGCCGGGCCGACGAGGCGGCCGAATGCTTCCGGCGCACGCTCGAGATCGATCCGGACCACGCCAACGCCCACAACAACCTCGGCGTCGTACTGATGAGCCAGGGCCGCGCCGAAGAGGCGCTGGAGGCCTTTCGCCGCGGCTTCGAGATCGATCCGGCCAACCAGGCGGCCGGCCACATGGTGGCGGCGATCGGCGGCGAAACGCCGGACGCCGCGCCCGCTGAATTCGTCCGCGCCCTGTTCGACGTCTACGCCGCCCGCTTCGATAAGCACCTGACGGAAGACCTCGGTTACCGCGTGCCCGTCCTGGTCGCCGAAGCGCTCGATCGCGTCGCGCCGGGCCGGCGTTTCGCCCATGGCCTCGACCTCGGGTGCGGCACCGGCCTGGTGGCGGACAGTCTCGGCGGACGCGTCGATGCGTTCGACGGCGTCGACCTGTCGCCGAAGATGTTGGCGCAAGCCCGGGCCAAGGGCTTGTACGCGGCGCTCGCCGAGGACGAGCTGCTGGCGTTCCTCGAGCGCGCGGCAGCCGAAGGGACCCGCTACGACCTCGTCACCGCCGCCGACACTTTCATCTACATGGGCGACTTGGCGCCGGTGCTGGCCGCCGTCGCCGCCGTCCTCGCCGAGGCTGGGCTGTTCGCTTTCTCGACCGAACGAGTGGACGAGGGATCGGAGGAAGGGAGCTTCAAGCTGCGGCCGAGCGGCCGCTACGCGCACGCTGAGGCGGCGCTTGAGGAACTGGCCGGCGGCGCCGGGCTGTCGGTCGAGGTCTGCGAGCGGATCGACGTGCGCACCGAACACGATGCGCCGATTCCCGGCAACCTGTTCGTGCTGAAATCGCGGACGGGCTAACGCCGCCGCCGGCCGCTTTCGGGGAAGCGCGAGCGCCGGCCACGGGTCGGGTGCGGCTCGGGCTTGCGTTTGGGGGAACGGGCTCTCTTGAGCGGCGGCGCCAGGCCGTCGAACAGCGGCACCGATTTGCGGCGGAACGGAACGATCAGAACGGCGCCGGCGACGAAGCCGCCGATATGCGCCCACCAGGCGACGCCGCCGCCGCTGCCGCCGTCCATCGCGGCATTGAGGAACTGCAGGCCGATCCACACGCCCAACACCACCCAGGCCGGCAGCCTGACCGGGAAGCGTAAGACGATGGTCAGCACCCGGGCCTTCGGGTGCAGCACCAGATAGGCGCCGAGCACGCCGGAGATGGCGCCCGAGGCGCCGATCGTCGGGATCGTCGAGTCGGCGTTGGAGGCGACGTGGGCGAGCGCCGCGATGACGCCGGTCACCAGGTAGAATGCGAGGAAGCGCCCGTGCCCCATCGAATCCTCGACGTTGTCGCCGAAGATCCACAAGTACAACATGTTGCCGCCGATGTGCATGAGGCCGCCGTGCAGGAACATGGACGTGAACAGCGTCGCCCAGGCCGGCACCAGGACGAGGCCGGGATCGAGCGCCCGCGTTCCCAGCAGCACCGCCGGCACCGTGCCCAGCCCGTAGATGGCGCGGCCCTCGCCCTCGCCCAGCGAAAGCTGCCAGACGAAGACGCCGACGCAGGCCGCGATCAGGGCGACGGTGACATACTGGAAGCGGATGCGCTTCAGGGGGTTGTCGTCCTTGAGAGGGATCAGCGCCATGACGGCAGGCCCCGGGGCCGCTCAGCCGAGCGCGGCGGTCAGCCCGTCGAACATCGGCCGTCCGTCGGTGCCGCCCAAGGCCGCGTCGGCCAGGCGTTCCGGGTGCGGCATCATGCCGAGCACGTTGCGCTTCTCATTCAGGATGCCGGCGATGTCGCGGGCCGAGCCGTTGGGGTTGGCGCCGTTGCCGCGGCTGCCGTCGGCGTTGACGTAGCGAAAGGCGACGCGGCCCTCGTCTTCGAGGCGGGCCAGGGTATCGTCGTCGGCCACGTAGTTGCCGTCGTGGTGGGCGATGGGGATGCGGATCACCTGGTGCCTGTCGTAAGCCCCGGTGAACGCCGTCTCGGTGGTCTCGACGCTCAGGTGCACGTCCCTGCAGACGAACTTGAGGCCGGCGTTGCGCATCAAGACGCCGGGCAGCAGCCCGCACTCGGTCAATACCTGAAAGCCGTTGCAGATGCCCAGGACCGGCACGCCACGATCGGCCCTCGCCTTGACCTCGTTCATCACCGGCGACAGCGCCGCCATGGCGCCGGAGCGCAGATAGTCGCCGTAGGAAAAACCGCCCGGCACGACGATCAGGTCGACGTGCGCGAAGCTGGTGTCGCGGTGCCACACCATCAACGGCTCCTTGCCCGAGGACTGCCGGAGCGCGACCTGGACGTCGCGATCGCAGTTCGAGCCGGGGAAGACGATGACGGCGGATTTCATGTGGCTGATCAGGTCTCCGCGATCTCGACCGAGTAGTTCTCGATCACCGTGTTGGCGAGCAGCTTCTCGCACATCGCCTCGACGTTGCGGCGCGCCTCGGCCTCGTCGGTCTCATCCAAGTCGATCTCGATGTACTTGCCCTGGCGCACCCCGTCGACACCCTCGAAGCCGAGCGCCCCCAAGGCGTGCTCGACGGCCTTGCCCTGCGGGTCGAGAACGCCGTTCTTCAGGGTGACGTGAACCTTCGCCTTCAAGACGGGCTCCCTCCCGGCCTCACTGCATGACCTCGGGCCCGGGCAGGTCGCGCGGGCCGCCCTCGGGCAATATCCCTAAGCGCCTGGCAACTTCTTGATACGCCTCCTCGACCCGTCCCAGATCGCGGTGGAAGCGGTCCTGGTCCATCTTCTCGTTGGTCTCGATGTCCCACAGGCGGCAGTTGTCGGGGCTGATCTCGTCGGCCAGGATGATGCGCATGTAGTCGCCCTCCCAGAGCCGCCCGAACTCGAGCCGGAAATCGACCAGCCGGAGCCCGATGCCGTGGAACAGGCCGGACAGGAAATCGTTGACGCGCAGGCTCAGGGCCATGATCTCATCCAAGTCCTGCGGCGATGCCCAGCCGAAGGCGGTGATGTGCTCCTCGGTGACCAGCGGCTCCTTGTGGTCGTCGGACTTGTAGTAGAGCTCGACGATGGAGCGCGGCAGCGGCGTCCCTTCGGCCATGCCGAAGCGCTCGGCCAGCGAGCCGGCGACGACGTTGCGCACGACCACGATGATCGGGATGATCTCGACCTCGCGGACCAGCTGTTCGCGCATGTTGAGGCGGCGCACGAAGTGGGTCGGCACGCCGATGTCGCCCAAGCGCTGCATCAGGTATTCGGAGATGCGGTTGTTGAGGACGCCCTTGCCGGTGATGGTGCCGCGCTTGTCGAGGTTGCGGGCGTAGGCGTCGTCCTTGAAGTACTGAACCAGGGTGCCTGGCTCCGGTCCTTCGAAAAGCACCTTGGCGCGGCCCTCGTAGATCTGTCTGCGTCTGGCCATGATATGTATCCGCTAGAGCGCGATCGTTTCAAATTAGTCCAATTTGGAACGTGAATCGCCCTCTATTTCATAAGTCGGGGCACGCGGCTTGCTCGCGACGCCCGTTGGAATCCCCCTATAGCAGGTGTTCCCGGGCCTGACAACGCCGAGAAGCTAAGGCCGTAAGCGGGACCGCCGCTCATAGCTCCACCGTCCGCCACGGCTGGGTGCCCGGCGGGCCGGCTGAGAACAGCCAGACCGGCCTGACGCCGATCCTATGCCTCGCCGGCAGCGCCAGCAGCGACGACGACACGGTGCCGAAGCCGCTGCCGTTGTCGACATTCATGGCGCCGCCGGGGCCGGCCTCGGCGTCATGCGCGGACTCCGAGAGCAGCGCCTGCCAAGCCGCCCAGTCGCCGGATTCCGGGTTGGGGGCGGGGGCCGCCTCGAACAGCGGCCGGTAGCGGCGCATGCGTGGGCTCTCGGGGTCGTTGAGATCGTAAGCGGTGATCATCGAGAGCCCGGCGGGCACCGGCAGGTGGGCGACCTCTTCGCCGTCCGAGCGCAGCCAGAAGGCGCTCTCGGCGTCGCCGACGAACAGGTTGAAGGTGCGAAAGCTTGCCGGCTCCAGATACGCCAGCGCCTCTGCCGCGGCGCCCGCCTCGGCGTGGTCGGCGGCGTCCAGCGGCAGCTCGCCGCGGCTGCGTTTCTCCGTGTCGGGGCCCAGCGAGCCCCTGCGGTTGAGGACGCCGGCGACCAGGCGATCGTCGTTCAGCGCCAGCCAAGTGCCGCCGGCCAGCTCGTCGAGGCCGGCGGTAACGTGGCGGCGGTCCGGCCAGTGGCGGGCCGGCGGCCGCCACGGCCTGTCCCGCATCTCGTCGCGGTTGGCGGCGACGATCAGCGGCCAGTCGTGATCCGGGCGGCGGAGGATGACGAGCGTGCACATCGGAACCCCAGTCATAGCGCCAACGCCCGGCCCGCGCCAGGGCCCCAAGCCCATAGGGAGTGGTTGCCCTTGCCGCCGTTCCCCATTACATATCGGGGAGAAGACAGCGGTTCAGCGCCGGGGAGGGAAACATGGCCGACGACGCCTTCGAAGATCGCGAGAAAGCCTTCGAGGCCAAGTTCAAGCTCGATCAGGAACTGGCCTTCAAGGCCGAGGCCCGGCGCAACCGGCTTCTGGCCGAATGGCTGGGGCGCAAGTTCGGGCTGACCAGCACCGAGGTCGAGGCCTACATCACCGACGTCGTCTACTCCGACCTGGTGGAGGCCGGCATCGAGGACGTCATCCGCAAGGTCATGACCGACATCGAGAAGCGCGATGCCTCGGTCAGCGAGGACGAGGTCCGCGCCAAGATCAAGGAGTTCGACGTCGTCGCCCGCGACCAGGTCATGAACGAATACCCGGACGCCCTCGACGACGACCACGACACCTCGGTCGGCGACTGAGCGGCTCCGATGCGGAGCCGGTCCCGGCGGCGGCGAAGCCGACCCCGACCCCAACCCCGAGACGCGACGCGGGCGCCCATCCGCCGCCGGCGCTCGCCGGCGGGCTTCATCGTAGGCCGGCGAAATCTCCTTGACTCGGGGGCCCCTGTGTTCTATATATGTTCCCGGCGAACCGGAGAGGTGCGCCCGCCGCTCATCGGCTGAAACCGGTGGGCGGTTTTTCCGTGCCGGCCGACGATGCCATCGGCGTCTGCTTCGACGGCGGCGGCGAGGGCTGGAAAACCCGAACCGGCGGCGTGTCTAGTCGAAGCGGCGTCGGTAACGAGCCCCGGCCCAACGTTCGCCAAGAACGAACAAGCTGTCCAAATCGGCCTCGACCGGGCATTGCGAGCGGAACAGTTCCATCAGCTTCTCCCTCGGCCAACGGAACGCCTGGGCGCTGTCCTTCATGAACGGCAGGCCGCAGGAGAACTCGATCATCGGGGCGTAGACCGAATACGGGTCTTCGCTCTCCCGCCGCCTCAAGGTCAGCACAACGAAATCCGTCCAGGTGCGTTTGGTTCCGCGCATCAATTCGGCAATGAGGACGTAGTTGCGGGCTTCATGCAACACCCTGTAGACCCGAGTTCGGTGCGGCGCGTCCTTTGGCGCCGCCAGGTTGACGAGGGCCTCGGCCGTCACCTCGACCGGGAACGAACCGCCGCGGTCGAGGTAATCCCACTTGCCATGGAAGAACTTCATCCCCAGCCCGTCGGGGATGAACTGCGACCAGGTTTCGTCGACCGGCAACTCGAACGGCGGTTCCTCTTCCGCCGCCCGAACCGGCATCGCTGCAATCGCAAGCGCGACCAGAACCGGAATCCAAGCCGGGACACGTCGTCCCATTCACCAAACCTCCA
>CAYFMP010000088.1:0-14256 GCA_964344215.1 uncultured Thalassospiraceae bacterium
GGCGGTGGCGATGGCGGCGACGGCGGCGGCGGCAATGCCGGTGGTGGCGGCAATGCCGGCGGTGGAGGCAAGGGCGGCGGCAATGCCGGCGGTGGAGGCAAGGGCGGCGGCGAAGCGGGCGCTGGAACCGGTGCCGCCTCCGATACCGGCGGCGAACCCGGCACGGGTGCCGGAGCCGGCCCGACGGGCGGCGCGCCGACCGGCACGGATACCGGAACCGACACGACGGGTGGCGCATCGAGCGGGGCCGGCACGACGACGACGATTCCGAGCGACGAGGTGTTGACCGACGACGAATTCGACGGCGGCGGCGGCGGTTAGGCCGACGCCGTTCGGCGGCGTCCGGGGCTTTTCAGCCGCGACTTTCAAGGAAATATCGTGAAACGTATTGAAACGCGCGTATTGCGCGCCGTTTTCTATAATCGGCCGCTGAGAGACGGTTGTTTCGAGACCGCATACGTCATCAGGGAAAGGACACCATGACCGAGGCCCCCATTACACCGCAGCAGATCGCCCTCGTTCAGGACACGTTCAAGGCCGTGGTTCCCATCCAGGAGCAAGCCGCCGAGCTGTTTTACGGCCGGCTTTTCGAGATCGATCCATCGCTCCGTCCCTTGTTCAAGAGCGACCTGAAGGAACAGGGCAAAGCGCTGATGGCGATGATCGGGGTCGCGGTCAGCGGCCTCGACGAACTCGAGTCCATCGTCCCCGCCGTGCAGGCGCTGGGCGAGCGGCACGCCGGTTACGGGGTGCAGGAAGAGAATTACGATACGGTCGCAGGCGCCCTGTTGTGGACGCTGGAACAGGGCTTGGGAGATGCTTTCACGCCCGAGGTGGCGGACGCCTGGGCGAGCGCCTATACGATTCTGGCCGAAACCATGAAGGAAGCGGCCCGCAACTTCGAGGCCGAGTCGGCGCCCGTCCCCGATCCGGAACCGGCGCCGGTTGCGGTTCCTACCGTGGCCGCCGCGACGACGCCGGAAGCCATGGCCGGCGACGGCGCTTCGGAAGGCCTGAAAGGCGAGATCACGGAATTGCAGGACGAGATCACCAAAGTCGGCAGGGTCGCCGAGCAGATCGACGCCATCGCCAAGCAGACCAACCTGCTGGCTCTGAACGCCACCATCGAGGCGGCGCGGGCCGGCGATGCCGGCAAGGGATTCGCGGTCGTCGCCGGCGAGGTCAAGAACCTGTCGAACCAGACCGCCAACGCCACGGCCGAGGTCTCGCAGGTTCTCGGCAACCTGCGCGAACGGATCGACCGTATGTCCGGCCTTATCCTGGATTGATCGACGGCCGGCGGAAGGGCGCGGCATTCGCAACCGCAACCGTCTGAAGCTAAAGAAAAAGTGAACGCGGTTTCGGCCGGGTTGCGATAAGCTTATATAGATAGAGGTCGTTGGTGATTGGAGAACGGCACCGATGGCGATGAACCTGTGGGAAACCCTGCTGCGGCCGGATCAGGAAGAACGCCAGGATCCGGGACGGGCGATCGTGACCCGCGCCGCCAACCTGCTGCAGGTCGGCGAGTTCCAGGTTCTGCAACTGGCCTACAAGGAATGGCACGACGAGGAACTTCCCGAGCCGCTGACCGACCGGTTGTTCCACGCCTACATGATCCACGGTGAGGTGCCCTATTGGGCGCGGCACTACGCCGGCCAGATTCTCCGTTTGGATGAGCACGGCCGCCTCAACGACAACGACCCCCGTTACCACCGCTACGATCATGACTACCGGACCCGTGTTCCCGGCGGCCTATTGAAATTCTGTCTCGCGGTGGCCGGGCTGGTGCTGTTCGTCGGCGGCGGGATCGTGCTCGCCAATCTGACCGTCAACAACCCGGCTTCGCTGTTTCCGCCGTATCTCGAGGAGGAAGACCTGCCCGGCGGGAAACCGTCGGACGGCCGGACGGACGGGGCCGACCCGTCCCGCGATTCGGAGCTGCATTGGAAGTTCCGGCCGTACGTGCGAACGGGCGGGCCGCTGGGTTAATCGTCCGTCGGGGCGTGTTGTCAGGTCTCGCGTTTGCGGTTAATGTCCGCCCATGTTTGAAGCGACCGGCGAGCTCGAGCCTCTCGTCAATTTGATTTTTCTGTGTGTCACGGGCGCCGTCGCCTGGCATGGAATCCGCTTTCGGACGGAGGAAGGCGAGAGCGAATTCGTCCACCTGCTGTTCGGCTGTATCGCCGCGGTTTTCTTCTTCGGGGTCCTGTTCGACGACGTTCTCGGCCTGGTCGAGGTTTTCTAGAGCAGTATCCGACCGGAGTGAACCATTCAGGTTCAAGCCAATCGAATCTGCTTGCTCTGTTTCCCAATGAACTGGAGCGGCCCGCGCTCAGGGCTTGTGCATGCGTTGCAGTGAGTCCAGTTCCGGCACCCGCAGGCGCCGCTCGTTCTCCGGCAGCTGCAGTTGTTTGTAGAGATAAACGGCGCGGCCGCGGACGCTGGCCGGCTTGTGTTCGTAATAGAGGATCTTGTCGAAGATGCTGGGGCCTTCGGTGACCCCTTCGTCGGTGTTGATGGCGTCGACGTAATCCTTCAAGGCCTCTTCGTAGCGCCCCTGACGGTCCTTCAGAATACCGCGATTGGCATAGGCGGCGGCCAGCGCCGCGACGCCGGTTCTGTCGTCGGGCTCGACGTTGCGGTTGAGGTAGTCGATCAGATAGGTGAGTTCGGCCTCGGCTTCCGGGTATCTTTCCATGCTCATCAAGGCGATGGCGCGCCCGCCAAGAGCGCCGCGATGATCGGGCTGTTTGCGGAGCGCCTCGTCGAAGCGTTCAATGGCCTCCTCGAACTTGCCGTCGCCGAGCAGGATGTCGCCCTGCCGGGTTTCGAAGTCGCCGGCCGGGCTGGAGACGAAGCTCTGAACGACCACCCAGAGGCTGAACATGACGAACGTGAGGATCGCCATCAGGATGATGAAGCGCCTGAGAACGCGTGGATCGGACAGCGCGCTCATGACCGGAACAGGGAATCCACGTAAAAGACGGCGAACGGCACGCAGAGAAGTCCTGCGGTGACGCCGGCTCTCTTTCTCAGGCGTTCGATCTCCGCGTCATTGACCGCCTGGGGGGCCTTTTTCTGGGCCCGGCGCACGGTCAGAATCCATATCAGCTTGCGGACCGGAAAGAACAGGGCGAGACCGAGGACGAAGGTCCATAGCCACTGGTACTGGGGCGTGAAAAGGGTTTCCATGAAACTCCCGTTTGCCTCGCTTGATGACGGCCAAGCGCCGCCGCGGACGGCGCGGAATCTAACAGATCATCGACGACCCGACAAAACAAACCACGGGCCATGCCGCAAACAAAAAACCGGGGGAAGGTTTCCCTTCCCCCGGTCCGTGTCGTTTGTCGGACGATCAGACGCTCGGTTTCTCCAGCGTCGTTTCGCCGGCGACGTCGCCGATGTCTTCGACCAAGGCCTCGACTTCCTTCTCCGGCACGGTCGACATCTCCATCTTGTAGGCAAGGAACCACATCATGCCTACGCCGAGCAGCCACCACAGGATCTGCCAGGCCCAGATCGACGGCATGCCGAAGGTCCAGGCGTCATAGCCGGCGTTCGGCGCGCCGAAGATGTCGTTGCCGATGACGGCGCCGGGGCCGATCCCGAAGAACAGCCACGCGATGGTGATGATCCAGGCGATTGGCTTCAGGCCCTGTTTCGAGGCCGGCAGGCTGGCGTGCTCACGCAGGAAGTTGTGATACTTCATGCGATGCGCCGTGTCGGCTTCGTTTTGGGTCATCGCCGAAACCGGGATGCACACAGCGAGGTTGAAGATCATGCCCCAACCGGCCGAGTGGATGGTCCACGGCCAACGGCCCCACGGCAGGTCGATGCCGACGACGCCGGCAATGGTGGCGCCGAACTTCTCGGTGAAGATGACCGCCAGCAGGCCGACGAACAGGCCCCACGTGGCGCCCTGACGGGTGATCCACGGGAACCAGCAGACCGAAGCCAGCGACGGCCACATCTGGAAGCCGAAGGCGACCGCCAGGCCGCCGAGCAGCACCAGGGCGTCCTGCGAGTAGGTCGCCACCAGCAACGCCGACAGCACGATGAAGGCGACGCCCAAGCGGCCGAACAGCTTCTGGGTCGAGTGGTCCGCCGTCGGGTTCAGGTAGCGCTTGTAGAGGTCGCGGGTCAGGATGCCGCCGGCCGTCGACATGTAGGCGGCGCCCGTCGACTGCATGGCGGCCAGCGCGCAGACCGCGATCAGGCCGACCAGCCAAGGCGCCACGTTGCCAATGGTATTGATGTAGTGCGGCACCAGACCGCCCTGCTTGTTGGCGGTCAGGTCGGGGAGCACGGTGGCCACGGCCAGTCCCGCTTCGGTCACCGGGCCGTTGGCGCCGAGAATGTGCGCGCCCATGCCCTGGAAGGCGGTGAAGAAGAACAGGATGAAGCCGATGCCGAACGACGACGCCCACACCTGCTGCGGCGCGAACGGCCGCGGGTCCTGGTTGCCGAACGACCACATGGTGAAGGCCGGGGCCGATTGGATGCCCATAAGCGCGAACATGTAGGTCAGGCACATGATGCCGGTCCACAGCCCGCCGACCGGCGTTTCCTTGCCGAGCCCGGCCGTCCACTGGATCACGCCCGGGATGGCGAAGTAGGCATTGTAGTCGCCGCCGCCGTAGCCCTTGGTGGTGCCCCATTTGCCGAGATCGGAAGCAGCCAGCTTGGCCAGACCCTGATTGAGGGCTTCCCAGCCGCCGGCGTGGTTGAGCGCGATCGAACCGACCATGACGATGCCGGCCGCGAGCAGAATGCACTGCAGGGTGTCCACGTAGGCGACGGCGCGTAGGCCGCCCGACGCCACGTAGATCAGCACCACCAGCGACAGCACCCACATGCCGAACGTCTTACCGACGAGGTCGTCGGTGAGGACGTTGAACAGGAAGCCCGACGCGCCGAGCTGCACGCCGAGGTACGGGATCGAGTAGAGGAGCGCCACGCATACCACCAGGATGCGAATGAAATCGCCCTGGAAGTAGTCGGACAGCATCTCGCCCGGAGTGACGTACCCGAAGCGTTTACCCAGCATCCACTGGCGCTTCAGGAACAGAACGCCGGTGAACGGGATGGTGATGGTGTAGAAGGACGCGTAGGCGTACTGGAAACCGTCGCGATAGACCAGACCCGGGTGGCCCATGAAAGTCCAGCCCGAGAACGACGTTGCCGTCGCCGCCAACACGAACACCCACAATGAAAGTCGACGGCCGGCGACGAAGTAGTCACTCGCCGTCTTCGCCATCCTCGCGCACTTTACGCCCCAGAAAATACAGTAGGCCCAATACAGTACGACGAAGATGAAGAGCCACGTTACTTTTGCAGACAAGATGGTTCTCCCCTATCTATTTCGGTCCCCGTAGATATCGAATGCGGCCCCCGCATCCGACAAAAACACATCGATAAGATACGGCCGGCCCAGTAACTGTCTGAACCAGCACACAAAACGCTATGGAATCGGGATCGGATTCGTCTTCCGAATAACGCTCATGCTTCCCTATCTTATTGTTTTATATCGTCTTTAACTCCAACTCACGGCAACCGACTCGCCCGAATCAGAGTGAGATCGTTAATAACATTTTGCCGCGTTTGACACAATAGGCTCGAACCCGCCAGCCTCTGTTAAGTATAAAATTCGATGCAGGTAGAATTGATTTTGCAGTGCCACAATATCGGTTGCACGGCAACAAACGGCTCGGCGCGTTTCATTCCGGTGGACTCAAAAACAGTTGAACGGAAAGGGTTTTCATGCCCGTTAATAAATCTTCACCATTGGCCGCTTCTTTTGAAGGCGCTAACGTTTCTTGCTTTGTAGGCGGTGAATTTGCCAATCTGCGCTTCACGGCAAATTGAGGTTTGAACCCCCTTTCGAAAAGCCATTCGGGATTTCGGTGTCACAGCGCACAGCCATTTTCAGCAAACACGTCGCCGATTCGGTCCGCCAATCGGCCCTGAGCATTTCGGCCGACGCGACGCTCGCCGACACCGTGGAGCGAATGGCCGCCGCGGACGTTTCCAGCGCCGTCGTCGTCGATGCCGGCGACCGGCCCATAGGCATCCTCACCGAACAGGACATCACCCGCCGGGCGGCGTTTCGGGCCAGCGGCGATCAACCGGTCGAGGACATGATGACGCCGGACGTCGTCACCGTCGCCGCCGGTGAGTACCTGTATTTCGCGATCGCCCGGATGCGCCGTTTGGGCCTGCGCCATATGCCGGTGGTCGACGCCCGCGGCGTGCTGTCCGGCATGCTCGATCTCGACGTCGCCATCGCCGACGCCTCGGCCGACCTGATGGACATAATCGACATCCTCACCCACGAAGACAGCGTCGACGGGCTCAGCGAAATCAAGGCCGCTCAAGCGGACCTGGCCGGCGGCCTGCTCGCCGACAATCTTCCGACACCGGAGATCCAGGCGCTTCTGACCCATATCAACAACGATATCTACCGGCGTGTCGTCGACCTCAACGTCGCCGCCATGCAGGCCGAAGGGCTGGGGCCGGCGCCGGTCGGGTTCTCGGTCATCGTCATGGGGTCGGGCGGGCGCGACGAGAACTATCTCTATCCCGACCAGGACAACGGGTTCATCCTCGAGGACTACGACGACGACGACCACACCGAGATCGACGCCTGGTTCATCGAGCTGGCCGAGCGCATGACGCGGGACCTGGACCGGGTCGGTTTGCCGCTGTGCAAGGGTTTCGTGATGGCAACCAATCCGCTGTGGCGCAAGACGATCAGCCAATGGAAGGCGCAAATAGAGATGTGGAGCCGGCGCCAAAACATCGTGACGCTGCGCTTGAGCGACATTTTCTTCGATTTCCGGTGCGTCTGGGGCGACCCGGCCCTGACCGACGAACTGCGCGCTCACGTCACCCGCGTGGTTAGCGGAAACTTCGCTTTCCTGCGCCAGATGCACGAGGACGACCGCGATCACAAGGTGGCGCTGGGCTGGTTCGGGCGTTTCATCACCGAACAAGAGATCGATAACCACAAGGGCAAGATGAACCTCAAACACACCGGCACCCTGCCGTTGATCGAGGCGGCCCGGCTGTTGGCGCTACGCGAGGGAATCGAAGAGACACCGACCCTGGACCGGCTACAGGCATTGTGTGACAGAGAGTTCCTGAGTCACGACGACCACGACTACCTGAGCGGCGCCTACCGGCATATCTGCCGCCTGCTGCTACGCCAGCAGATCGCCGACTTCAAGGCCGGCAGAGCCGTCTCCAACTACGTCGATCCGGATACCTTGACCGAGCGCGAACGCGACATCCTGACCGATTCGTTCAAGGCCATCCGCGATTTCAAACAGCGCCTCAACGCCGAGCTGACGGGCGAGATCTTCTGAACCCGCCGGGGCCGGGTTAGAGCGGTTCACGTCGATATGGAAGTGGCCCGCTCTAGAACTGCTCCTGCATCTTGCGAACGTGGGCGATCCGGTTGGAGGCGTCGATCGCCTGGCGCAACGTGGTGATGCCGCGCGCCTCCAGCATGCCAAGCATCCTCAGGAACACGCCGGCCGTAACCAGCGAATCGCCAAGCGCCGTATGCCGGCCCTCGACCTCGATGCCCAAGCGCTCGGCAATGGCGTCGAGGCTGTGGTTGTGGCTGTCGTGGTCGAGAAACACCGACAGCAGCAGGGAATCGAGGACCAGGTTGTCGAAGCTCAGCCCGGTGGCCGGCTCCTTCAGCTTCAGAAACTTCATGTCGAAAGCGGCGTTGTGGGCGACCAGCACCGCATCGCCGACGAATTCCCTGAACGAGGTGAGGACCTGGGAGGCGGGCGCTTCGTCGCGGACCATGTCGTCGGTGATGCCGTGAAACCGGATCGATCTCGCCGGTATCGGGTAGCCCGGGTTGATCAACCGGGTGAACGCATCGCCGATCAGAATCTCGCCCTCGACGATACGCACGCCGGCAATCGACACCATTTCGTCACCGGCGGAGGGGCGGAGGCCGGTGGTCTCCGTATCGAACACCACGTAGCTGAGAGACTGCAGGGAACGCCCTCCCAACTCCTCGAGATGCATCGGCTGATTGAGCAATCCGAAATCATAGAACTCGGGCCTGGCCGGCAAGTTCTTGCGGTCGTGCTCGCGAATCAGCAAGAGGCGGTCGAGGCCGGCCCAAAACAGGCCGACGACGGCGACGACGGTGGCGGTGGCGCCGCCGCCGTAGACCACGGGCGAAACGCCTTCGGTCCTGACCATGCCGATGGCGCCGCCGGCAACCGCCAGAACCGCGGCGACGACCACGGCCAAACCGACGAACGCGATCGCCACCAACCGGCGGGTCGACATCGTTGTCATCGCTTGCCTCGGATTCATGGCGATTCCCCCTTCCGGGCCGCGGGATGCCCCGATCCTGTGGAAAGATGGTCGTCGAGGGCGTCGATGACAACGTCTGTTGGTATCAGCGTGATGTCGTCGCCGCCGAAATCCTGAGCCCGGATGGTGGTCAGGCGCGGCGTGTAGGGCGCAAACTTGCGCGGATCGGTGGGACCGTACAGCGACACCATCGGCGCACCGCCCGCCGCCAGCATGTGTCCCGTCCCCGAACAGTTGGCGAGCGCCGCCGCCAGCCGGCCGGCCAGCCCAATCGTCAACAGCGGGCCGTCGAGGTCGGGGACGATGGCGTCGGGCAGGGTGCGTCGGATCTCTTCCTCCCATTCACGCTCCTGCGGTCCGATGACGAACACCGGAACGCGGCCGCGCCCGGCGTGGGCGGCGGCCGTGGCGAGGTAGTTGTCGAGCGGCCACATCTTGCCGGTGTCCTGACGTCCGGCACCCGGTGCAAACCCGACATAGGTCGGCCCTTCCGGCAGGATTTCGGCGGCCCGGGCGTCGACGTCGCCGGGGACGCGGATCAGATGGATCGGCGGCGCCAAGGCCCGACCGGCGGCGGCGGCGGCCAGGGCCAGCAGCTTGTCGCTCAGCAGCGGCGAGGCGAAGCTGCCCGATGGCGGGCGGGCGTCCGAGAACAGATACCCCCAGGTCGCCGATATGAATCTTTTTGCCGCGAAACGGCGCAGCCTGAGACTTTTTTGGGGCCGCTTCTGGGTATCGATGACGAGGTCGAAGCGGCGGTCGGGCTTGCGATCGAATAGATCGCCGATTTCGCCCTCGGGGATGATTTCGTCGATCAGACCGGCGGCCAGCGGTTTCAGGATGCCCTCGAACTGCGAATCGCCCGAACCGTGCGCCCAGGCAATGGAAGCGTCCGGATAGAGCTCGCGAACGGCGCGCAGGAAAGGCAGCTTGATCAGGTTCTCGCCGATCGCGTTGTCGGGACCGGGTCCGATGTAGAGCAGGACGTTCGCAGGATTGAAGCCGTCTTCGATCATCGGCGTCACTTAAGCGTCGGGCGAACTCAGGCAGCCGATCGAACCCGGCGCGGCCAGCCCGAATACAACACCGCCACGAAGCCAAGCACCACCGGAAACGCCATCATTCCGTAGAGTGCCGGCACCAGGGCGAGGTTCTTGGCCGTCAGGTTCTCCAAGGCCAGTTGTCCCAGTTGCAGGGCGACGACGATAGCGACGGCGACGACGATCTGGCGGGCGCGGCCGTAACGATAGTGGTGGCGCGACATCAGGCAGGCCAGCCCGATCAGGGTGAAGGCGAGGCCCGATATCGGCGAGATAAGCCTGCGGTGGGCCTCGACCGTGAATTTCCCGTAGTTCCTGGGTGGCACGTATTCGTTGTTTTCGATGTTGAGCAGCTCACCGAGTTTCAACTCCCTGGCCTCGGGGCTGCGGACCAGGTCGGTCGAGATGTCGTTTTCCAGATCGACGATGTACTTGTCGAAAAACAGGATCGACAGTTTGTTGGTTTTCTTGTCGACCCCGTGACGGGAGCCGTCCAGCATCAGGACCCTGGACCCGGTTTCGCCCTTGATCATGGCGCCGCGTTTGGCCATCAGGGTGTAGGGATTTTCCTTGTCGCGCTTGTCGTGCACGAAAATGCCCAGAAGCTCGCCGTCCTTGCTCCGGTTGCGGACGTAGACGGTGATGCCCTCGGCGATGTTGTTGAAGGCCCCTTCCTGCAGAAGGATGTGCGAATAGCTGTAGCGGATGTTCCACTTCAGCTCCTTGAACATGCGATACGATTGCGGCAACAGGTAGAGGTTGAGCGCGTATCCCAGGCCGACCACGACCAACGCCATGATCAGCGCCGGCTTGGCGAGCTCCATCTGGCTCAGCCCGGCCGCCCGCATCACCACCACCTCGTGATCGGCGATCAGCTTCGAATAGATGAAGACGACGACGATGAACAGCGCCAACGGCAGGATGATGGTCAGGAAATTGGGCAGCAGCAGCATCGTCAGGTAGAGGAAGGTGCCGGCGGTCAAGCCGCGGTTGACGATCATGTCGATGAAGCGCACCGATTGCATGAGCCAGATCACCGAGGTCAGGCCCACCGTCACCAGGACCATGGCGACGATCAGCTGTTGCAGGACGTATCGGGTCAGTTTGCCCATTTCTCGAATATCCCGCCCCGAAGTCGAAGTAGAAAAAACGAAAACACAAGTTTGGCGACCGCCGAATCGCCTCGAATTCCCAATCTATACCAGAAAACCGCCCGAACACGTAATAGTCGCGCCACCTGCCGGCCAATGATTACATCGCCGGCCCGGTGTTGGAAATCCCGGGTCACCGGCTATTATGAGGCGACGCCCAGTCGACGCCGGGTCATGCCATGAATGAGGGTCGCCAATTGGACAGCCGGCGTATTCGCGCCATCACCTGGATCTTGCTGTGGACCGCCCTGGTCGGCGCTGCTTTGACGCTGCGGCCGCCGATGCCGGTCGACGAGACGCGCTATCTGGCCGTCGCCTGGGAGATGTGGTTGCGGGGCGACTTCCTGGTCCCGCACCTGAACGGCGCCGCCTACAGCCACAAGCCGCCGCTCATGTTCTGGGTCATGCAGGCGGGCTGGACGGTGTTCGGGGTCAACGACTGGTGGCCTCGCCTGGTGGCGCCGCTGTTCGGGCTTGCCTGCTTGTTCCTGACCGCCCGGTTGGCGGCCGTCCTGTGGCCGGAAGACGGCCGCCCGGCGGCGTTGGCGCCGTGGTTGTTGTTGGGCTCTTTGTTTTGGGCCGCCTATACGACGCTCACCATGTTCGACACCCTGCTCGCCGCGTTCGCCCTGGCCGGGCTGTTGGGCGTCGCCGACGCCTGGCGACGAGGCGGTCGGCGCGGCTGGCTGGCGGCCGGCGGCGCCGTCGGCTTAGGCGTTCTCGCCAAGGGACCGGTGATCGTGCTGTTTATCCTGCCGGTCGCCGTGTCGGCGCCGTGGTGGGATGCCGAGAACCGCATCGGCGATCGGCGCGGCGGCTGGCCGGCCTGGTTCGGCGGCGCAGCTCTCGCCGTCGTCATCGGCGCCGCCATCGGCTTGGCCTGGGCGCTGCCGGCGGCCGAGCGCGGCGGCGAGGACTATCGCAACGCCATCCTGTGGGGTCAGACGGCGGGCCGCGTCGTCGACGCCTTCGCCCACGAAAGACCGTTCTGGTGGTACGCGGCGCTGCTGCCGGCGCTGTGCCTGCCGTGGATCACCTGGCCGCCGCTGTGGCGGGCCGTCGGCTCGGCATGGCGGCAACGCGGGGCGGGCGATTCGGGCATTCGGCTGTGCTTGGTGTGGACGTTGAGCGCTTTCGTCGTCCTCAGCCTGGTCAGCGGCAAGCAGCCCCATTACCTGCTGCCGCTGATGCCCGGGCTGGCGCTGTTGGCCAGCCGCGCTTTCGCCGGCGTCGATATCTCCGCGCTCCGATGGGACGGGCTGGTCCCGGCCGTTGTAGGGCTGTCGGTGGCCGCACTCGGCGGCGTCCTCGCCATCGCCCCCGAACGGTTCGGCCTGGCCGACTGGGCGGCCGGCGTCGGCCCGGTCCTGTGGACGGCGCCGGTCGTTGCCGGCAGCGTCTATCTGTTTCGCAAAGGCGCCGCCGGAGTGTCCGCCGTCGCCGGTTTCAGCGTCATGATCGTGATCGCCGTCCACGGCCTCGCCCGGCCCGGGCTGGAGCGGGCCTACGACCTCCGCCAACTGGCCGCTGCCGTCGGCGACCTCCAGGGAAAGGGACACCCGGTCGCCCACGACGGCAAGTACCACGGTCAATATCAGTTCCTGGGCCGTCTCGAAAAACCCCTCCCTTTCGTCGACTGCAAAACGGCGCCGGCCTGGCTGAAGGCGCGGCCGGACGGCTATCTGCTGGCCTACCGGCGGACGCCGGCCAGCGGCGTCGAACCGGCCTACTTCCAGCGCTTCCGCGGCCGCTACGTCGGGCTGTGGGAAGGGACCCGGGTGCTGGCCCACCCGGACGTCTTCTCGTGTGCCTCGCAGGAGGCCGAACCGGCCGCCGGTTAGCGGTGTTGCGGCGGCGATCGGGGCCTGCTATCTGAAGCCCCGGCGACGGTGGCCTCGAGCGGCCGGCGCCGAATCCTGAGATTCCGGAGAACCGGCCCGATGGCGTCCTATCAGTATTCCTACGTGATGAAGGGTCTGACCAAGACCTTCCCCGGCGGCCGCGAGATTCTCAAGGGCGTCTCGCTGTCGTTCCTGCCGGATGCCAAGATCGGCGTGCTCGGCGTCAACGGCGCCGGCAAGTCGACCCTGCTGAAGATCATGGCCGGCGACGACCCCGATTTCGGCGGCGAGGCGTGGGCCGCCGACGGCGTCCGGGTCGGCTACCTCGAACAGGAACCCGGGCTCGACCCCGCCAAGGACGTCGAGGGCAACGTCATGGAGGGCCTCGGCGAGACCAAGGCGCTGCTCGATCGCTTCAACGAGATCTCCGAGAAGTTCGCAGAGCCGATGGACGACGACGAGATGAACACGCTGCTGACCGAACAGGGCGAGTTGCAGGAGCGGATCGACGCCGCCGACGGCTGGGAGCTGGAACGCACCATCGAGATCGCCATGGACGCGCTGCGCTGTCCGCCCGGCGACGCCGACGTGACCAAGCTGTCCGGCGGCGAGCGCAGGCGCGTGGCGCTGTGCCGGTTGCTGCTGGAAAAGCCGGAAATCCTGCTCCTGGACGAGCCGACCAACCACCTGGACGCGGAATCGGTGGCGTGGCTGGAACATTTCCTCGCCGACTACGCCGGCACCGTGATGATCGTCACCCACGACCGCTACTTCCTCGACAACGTGACCGGGTGGATCCTCGAACTCGACCGTGGCCGCGGCATCCCCTACGAGGGCAACTACTCGTCGTGGCTCGAACAGAAGGAGAAACGCCTGGGCCAGGAGGAACGCGAGGAAACCGCCCGCCAGCGCGTATTGAAGCACGAGCTCGAATGGATTCAGGCCTCGCCGCGCGCCCGCCAGGCCAAGTCGAGGGCGCGGATAACGGCCTACGAGGAACTGCTGGCGAAATCAGCCGAGCGGCGCGCCGGCGCCGCCCAGATCGTCATCCCGCCGGGGCCGCGCCTCGGCGACCTGGTGATCGAGGCCAAAGACCTCTCGAAGGGCTTCGGCGATAAGCTGCTGATCGAGAACCTGAGTTTCAAGCTGCCGCCGGGCGCCATCGTCGGCGTCGTCGGCGCCAACGGCGCCGGCAAGACGACGCTGTTCCGGATGATCACCGGCGACGAGCAGCCGGACGGCGGTTCCTTGCGCATCGGCGAGACGGCGGTGCTCGGCTACGTCGATCAGTCGCGCGACGCGCTGGCCGACGACAAGTCGGTGTGGGAGGAGATCTCGGGCGGCCTCGACGAGATCGAGCTCGGCAGACGGACCATGCAGAGCCGCGCCTACGTCGCCCAGTTCAATTTCCGTGGCGCCGACCAGCAGAAGAAGGTCGGACAATTGTCGGGCGGCGAGCGCAACCGGGTGCACCTGGCCAAGATGCTGAAATCGGGCGCCAACCTGCTGATGCTCGACGAGCCGACCAACGACCTCGACGTAGACACCCTGCGCGCCCTGGAAGACGCGCTCGCCGAGTTCGCCGGCTGCGCCATCGTCATCAGCCACGACCGCTGGTTCCTGGATCGCCTGGCCACCCATATGATCGCCTTCGAGGGCGACAGCCAGGTGGTGTGGTTCGAGGGCAACTATGAGGATTACGAGGCCGACCGCCTCCGCCGCCTCGGTACCGAGGCCGACCAGCCGCACCGCATCAAGTACAAGCCGCTGAAGCGATAGGGCGAACGCACCGCCCCGCGCCGGACTCCGCCAGCACCCGGCGGGCTAGCCCGAAAGATTCACGAAGGGGTACCGCCAAGACCTTATAATCCGTTATGA
>CAYFMP010000089.1:0-13318 GCA_964344215.1 uncultured Thalassospiraceae bacterium
GGCCCCGCATCGCTGCGCGAGCCGCTCCTTGCCAGGAGACCGGAGAGCGCGTCTCGGCGATTCCATATCAACGTGAACCGCTCTAACGGATGTGTACAGTCGGGCCGGTACGGCGAACGTCCGCTTCAACCCTGCAAGCCGACACCGTGGCACGAGGCGTTCGAGGTCCGCTCTTGACTGCACCCGACCAATTTGCAGCGATCTCAAAACAACCCTTGCCAAATGGGAGCCGTTCACACATGACCCAAAGCGGAACTGGATAACGAAAACGTAAAATCGTTCCTCGAGCACATTGCAATCTTGATGAGAATTCCTTGGATTGTCATATAGAAATACGCAACGAGGAGAAGCAATATGACTTATTCAGCAATTAAAGCGTTAGAAATATGGCGTTCTGCAATATCTCATGGAGATATTTCCGAGTTGGACGCAATGCTGGCGGCCGACTTGGTTTTTGAAAATCGTGAAGGTAAACGTGAAACAAAATCGGAAGTCTTAAAGTGGGCCAAAGAGGGCGGTTTTGCGATCGATGAATTTAATGTGTTTCACGAAGATGAAAACGTTATTTGTGGTACCCATACGTACGAAGCAGAGGGTGAGCCGAACTTGATATTGATGTTTTTTGCTAAGTTTGAAAACGGCAAGTGTACATTCTGGAAAGTTCACGGAGCCCCGCAAACTTAAGTACTGAAAACACGCATTCTATCTAAATACAGCCTTGCAGAACTTCCGCTTCTGGCTAATAGCGGACACCCGAACGGTGACGAATTACGTCTGCTTTACTCCGTCCGCTGTTAAGAAGCCCATCTGATTCCTGATCGCGGCATCATCGCGGCCCATATTGCGGCGATGATTCGGGTCAAGAGTTTCCTCAACCACTTGAGGATGAGGCGGAGGTTGTAGCCGACGGCGCTCATGACGGCGTTGAACTGGTCGCCGTCGCGGCCCTTGAGGAAGTTGCGGTCCAGATGGCCGTCGGTTTTGCAATGGCCGATGACGGCTTCGATGGCGGACCGTCGCCTCAGTTCCTTCTTGATCTGCCCGTGAACGCCGCGTTTCTGTCCCGAGCGAAAGACCCGGTGGGGGTTCTGCGCATCGTGGCCCACATACCCTTTGTCCACATAAGCCCGCTCGATCTCGCGCCCGGTGAGCGCCTCGGTCTCCTCGATCACGTCTTTCAGGGTGTGGCCGTCATAGGGATTGCCGGGCAGGGACTTGGCGTGCAGGATGAACTGGCCGCCCTTGCACCGCTTGTTGGTGGTGGTGAGCGAGACCTTGACGCCGAACTCGTAGGGCGTCCGGGCCTTGCCCTTGCCGATGCACTCGGTCTCGGGCGCGTGCCACGAATAGAGCTTCCAGCCGCGCTGGCGCTGCTTCTGGCCGCGGATTTGAGAGGCCCGGCCAAGGGGAACGGCAAAGGCCTCCCGGAGCTCTCCGTCGCCCTCGGTCTTGCGGCGGATGTCGCGGATCAGGCGGCCGAGGCGGGTGCACAGGAACTTGATCCGCCCGTTCATCCGCTTGAACTGCGCAGGCCGTGGGCGTAGCGCCCGGCCATCATGGCGGCATGCTTGGCGACCCGCGCATAAGATTGGCGTAACGGCACATCATGCTCCCGCGCCAGCTTGCCCAGCTGGTGGATCGCCGTTTCAAGGAGCTTGGCGTCGGTCGGGAAGGCGACGTTCTTGGGCTGCACCGTGGTGTCCACCGTGACCCGGGCCAGGTCTCTCTTCTTCAAGGCGCCGGCGTCATGGGCCAGACGCAGGGTCTCCTGCAAAAGAATGTCCAACTTGTCGCCGATGCGCTTGCGCCAATGGCTCATGCCGGAGCGCTCGTGCGGAAGATCATGTTGGAAAAACTCTTCGCCGGTGAAGTATTGGAAGTAGGGATCATTGACCCAGCGGTCCCAAACCTGCTCATCGGATAGGGCATAGGTGTGTTTCAACAAAAACATGCCGATCATGAACCGCACCGGCTCCGCCGGGCGGCCACGGTCGGAAAAACATCCCGCCAGTTCCCCGTCGAGCCAGGCCCAGTCGATCCTGTCCGCCAGGATGACGAGCTCGTGCTTCATGTTGATGATCTGATCGAGACGGGCCCGGAAAAGATCGTCATGGAGCGCTTTTGGCGGCTGTTTCGGTCGCATGGGAACCCCCGAATCCGAGAGCCTTCAGGGAATCACATATGGACCGAAATTTGAATCCCAAATCGCAAGAAAATAACCGCCAGAACCAAGGTTTCTTGCAAATTACGTTACTTCAAATCGGCGAAAACGCTTGGCGGATCAAAGGCGTTTCGGGTTCTTCACAGGGAACTCCTGAGGCCGTTGGTGGTTCCGAATATCCATTGGGTTGCGCTCAGGCAAGACGGTCGGGCCGGCTCCGGTTCCACCTGCCGACGCCGACGCCGAGCAGCACGAACCCGCCACAAGCGGCGAGCAGCCAGTAGCCGGCTTCGACCATCGAGCGATCGGCCGCGTGTAGTCTTTCGATGATCTCGGCGTAATCAACGTACGTAAGTTCGGAAGCGGCGCGGTAAGGATTGTGTTCTTGAATCTGCCAAATCGTCATCGGCGCGGCGGTCCCGATCTCGGCCTCGACGACCCAGACATCGATGGCGACCGCCGTCTGATCGCGTACGAGCGGGTACTTGGGATGGGTGGAAGGATAGCGAAACTCGCCCTCGACTCCTTCGAGCTTGAAGTAGACGGAGGTCATTGCAGGCAAAATCGCTCCCGCCGAAGTCTTCGAGATATCGTCTCTGACGACGACGGTATCGATGCTGCCGCTTATCTTGACGAGCTCGCCTTGGCCGGGATAACCGCGCGGCCACCAGACGGCGAGGAGCGCGGCCCCGAGTACGGCGGACATAGCCGAGAGGAAATAATAGGGCCATGTCGGAAGCGGCCCCATCCGCCGGGACGCGGGTACTAGACCAAACACCCAATGATTCCTAACGAAGCGAATCTCCATCGGCGGTTCCGAAATTCCTGCCGATTTCGGAACGATTTTACATTTCCGCCGCCCGTCACGAAAGCCGCACCCGGTGAACGGGACCGTTGCACGGAAAGTGTCAATAGCGTGTCGCCGGCACTCAACCCGTTGACTTATGAAGGCTCGAAGATCGCGTAGAACTTCCGCACGTACTCCGTACTCCTCCAACCGCACTCGGCACCCTTCGCTACGTAGGCCGCGTCACCGGCCTGGAATACGTGCTCTTCGCCGGCGCCGTCGATCAGCGTCACCGAGCCCTCCAACAGACACATCAATTCGTTGCGCGGCGATGGGGCGACGGCGCGCTCAAACGGCGTACTGTCCCAGAGGCCGACGGTCATCTGCCCGCTCGGGTCCTCGAAGTAGGTATGATTGTGTTGCGTCGGCGGGGCTCCGAGGTAGATGGACGGGTCCGAGATTTCCACTTTCTCCATCCCTCCCGACGGGCCCGAGGGTTGCGGCAAAATGACGCCTTGTGACGAAACGTCGTCGGCCGCCGGTACGCCTGGATTCTCGAAGATCATGAAATACTTGCGGACATAGCCTTCCTGTTTCCATTGGCATGGCAAGCCCTTGGGGATCACGAACGCCTCGCCCGCATCGACGGTGACTTCGCCGCCACTCTCGTCGACCATGGTGACCGAACCCTCGAGAAGAAGCATGAACTCGTTGACGGCATAGGGTCCGAACTTCTCCGTCATCGGCGTGCAGTCCCAGACACCCGCCATATACCCCAAAGCCTCGTCGTCGTGGTAGATATGCCCGTGCTGCACCGGCGTACCCGCCTCCAAACCGCTTGGATCGATTGGGTCCCACGGCTCAAGGCCGGTATCGGCCGGCCCGTTGGGCTCGAAACGGATGATCTTCGGACTGCTCATCGAATTGCCTCCTCTTCGCGGTCGAATCAATCGATCCACGCCGTTCAAAGTCGTTTTGCCGCCGAACGCCGACGATGAGGTTGACTTCGGAAACTGAACGAACTTACCATTTGACTGAACATACAGAAAGTCGCTCACATTTGAACTTTCAGTTTTTTTTTAAGTACGGTTGTAACGGTGCGGGGCGATAGCCTCGGGTTTTGGAGGTTGTGTGAGCTAAGTCGGATAACATTCTCGAAAAAGAGATCACAGGGAGGAGCAATCAAGATGGATATCAAGGACCAACTGCAAGCGGTTCGCTCGGGAAGCCTGAGCAGGCGCGCATTCAACAAGACACTGGCGGCTGCGGGCGTCAGCATCGTCGCGACGCCGGTGCTGTCGCGGGTGGCCAAGGCGGCGGCCAAGGATCAGGCGACGTATTTCACATGGGGCGGCTACGACGTCCCGGAAATGGTCGGCCCCTACATCAAGAAGCATGGCGAGCCCCCCAACTTTGCGACATTCGGCGGTTCCGAAGAAGGCCTGACGAAGATGCGCGCCGGCTATGTCGTCGACGTGGCGCATCCGTGCAATCAGGCGATCCCGCGCTGGGTGGCGACCGGCCTGTTCCAGACGGCCGACACCAGCAAGTTGTCGAACTGGTCGAACGTGATTCCGGAACTCTACAACCTCGAGGGCAACATGGCCGGCGACAAGCCCTACATGGTGCCCGTCGATTGGGGACAGACCTCGGTCACCTACCGTACCGACCTGTTCGACCTTCAGGGCAAGGAAGAGTCCTGGGGCATGCTCTGGGACGAGCGTTACAAGGGACGGCTCGGCATCCTCGCCTCGGGCGGCGATTCGTGGTGGTGCGGCGCGATTTACGCCGGGGTCGATTTCAAGGACATCGCGTCCGACGCCGGCTTCAAGAAAGTCGCGGCAATTATGCGCGAGCAGCGTCCGCTCATCCGCGTCTACACCGACGAAACGACCTCGCTCGAGCAGGCCTTGGCATCCGGCGAGCTGGTCGCGGCGATGACCTGGAACGAATCCGCCACCAAGCTCAAGAGCCAGGGCGTTCCCGTCAAATTCGCCAATCCCAAGGAAGGGGCCCTGACCTGGGTTTGCGGCGCCATGATCCACAAGGACGCGCCGCACGTCGACAAGGCGCACGATGTGATCGACGCCATGATCAGTGTCGAAACCGGTAAATGGATGATCAGCGAAAACGGTTACGGGCACTCCAACCAGAAATCGTTTGATCAGTTCACGGACGCTCAACTGACGGAATTGGGCCTCAGCCGGAACCCGAACGACATCCTCGGCGCCGGCAAATTCCAGATCCCTCAGACCCAAGAGTTCGAAACGAAAATGAACCAGGAGTTCGAACAGATCAAAGCCGGGTTCTAGGTTCGACGTTCGAGCCTTCGACAGCCGCGGCGGCGTCACGCCGCGGCTGTCTCTTTCCAAGACCGGGAGGCTTCCCCCCTTGTCAGACGAAGAACGGGTGGGGAATTGGTCCCGGAACGGATGCCGGATGGGAGACGACCCCTGAGTGAAACGATGGCCAATGCCGCCACGGCGCAGGACCCGGGTTTGAATTGGGGCGAGCGGGTCCAGGCCTGGTTCCTGAGCAACGAGGTGATTCGCGGCTATTCTTTGCTTTCGCCGACCCTCATCGTGATGGTGTTCGGCCTGTGCGTGCCGTTTGGAATCCTGGTGACGATGAGTTTCTGGACGCAACACGCCTTCGAGTTCGACACCACACTGTCTCTGGCGAACTACAAGATAGCCTTCGACCGTCCAATGTACGGCGCTTTGCTGACCCGTTCGCTATTGATCTCCGGTGCTTCTACCGTCGCCACCGTCGTACTTGCCTATCCGATGGCCTACTACGTCGCCTTTCACGTGCATCGTCACAAGCTGATCTGGATCATCCTGATGACGTTGCCGTTCTGGACCAGCTATCTGCTGCGGGTTTTCGCATGGAAGATCATCCTCGGCTACAACGGCGCCATCAACTCGGGCTTCAAGGGTCTGGGCTTTATCGAACAGCCGCTTGAATTCCTGCTCTACAGCCCGTACGCCGTGGTCATCACGCTGGCCCATGCGTGGGCGGCCTTCGCCATTCTTCCGATGTACGTGTCGCTGGAGAAGATCGACCGCTCTCTCTTGGAGGCGGCGACGGACCTGGGGGACGGCGCCGTCGCGCGATTCCTGCGCGTAACCTTGCCGCTCTCCTTGCCCGGCATTATCGCAGCCACGTTGATAATCTTTATCCCAACCGTTGGCGACTACGTGACTCCGGCTCTGGTCGGGGGACCGGACGGCTTGATGATCGCCAACATGATCCAGGCGCAGTTCGGCAAGGTGAACAATTGGCCGATGGGGGCTGCGCTCGCCATTAGTATGATGGTTACCGTCGCAGCGATCTCGGTAACCTATATTCTGGTCACCCGAAAAGCCATGGGGCGCGTCGCATGAAGAACGTGACCTACATCCAACGCCCCAATCATCCGCTGCATGTGTATGCGCTGCTTTATCTCGGATTTCTCTACGTTCCGGTGCTTTTCCTGCCGCTGTTTTCGTTCAATGAGGCTATCTACATCGCTTTTCCGCTGAAAGGCTTCACCACCAAGTGGTATGCGCAGATGGCCACGAACGAGCCGATGTTGGCGGCGTTGATGAACAGCGTACGGGTGGGCGCCGCGACCTCGGCCTTCGCCACGGTGCTGGGTGTTTTCGGCGCCAAGGCGGTAACACGCTATCGCCTGCCCGGACGCGGACCGGTGGTGAGCTTCATCATGCTGCCGCTGGTGATACCGGGCATTATCCTCGGCGTCGCGGTGCTTATCTTGTTGTCCCGCCTCGGCATCACGCTATCCCTCTACACGGTCACCATCGGGCATGTGCTGGTCTGCGTTCCGTTCGCCATGGCGACGTTGATCCCGCGTTTCGAAGGGTTCGACAAAAACATCGAGGAAGCATCCTACGATCTAGGCGAAAACGCGTGGTGGACCTTCTGGCGGGTGACTTTCCCGATGGTGTTTCCCGGTGTCATCGCGAGTCTGCTTCTCTGCTTTACGATCTCGTTCGACGAGTTCATCATCGCGTTCTTCTTGGCCGGCACCGATCCGACGTTGCCGATCTACATATGGAGCCAGCTGCGATTTCCACAAAAGCTGCCGAGCGTACTGGCGCTCGGATCCGTCATCCTCGTGGTCTCTTTCGCCCTCGTGTTCTTTGCGCAGTGGCTCAGAAATCGAGGGATTCAGACCAAGGCAATAGGTGGAGTATAACCATGCCGCAGGACGACCCTTTTATTTCCATCCGTGACGTGAGCAAGAGCTTCGGCCCGGTGCGAGCCGTCGATCACGTTTCCATGGAAATCGACCGTGGCGAGTTTTTCTCGTTGTTGGGGCCTTCCGGATGCGGCAAGACGACGCTGCTCAGGATACTGGCCGGTTTCGAAACGCCGACATCGGGCGAGATCTTCATCGACGGTCAGCCGATGTCGGCCGTGCCGCCTCATCATCGGCCGGTAAACATGGTGTTCCAGAACTACGCCATTTTCCCGCATCTGGATGTTCGCGCCAATATCGCCTACGGCATGCGCAAGGCGAAACTGCCTCGCCCGGAGCTGGATGCGATGGTCGACGAGATGCTGGAGTTGATCAAACTGCCTGGCTACGGCGAACGCCATTCGCACGAGCTTTCGGGCGGCGAGCGCCAACGGATCGCATTGGCCCGAGCCCTGATCAAACGTCCGAAGGTCCTGTTGCTGGACGAGCCTCTCGGCGCGCTCGACAAGAAGTTGCGCGAACAGATGCAACTGGAACTTCGCGCGTTGCAGCGCTCGGTAGGCATCACCTTCGTCTTTGTCACCCACGACCAAGAAGAAGCGCTGACCATGTCGGACAGGATTGCGGTCATGTCCAGCGGCCGCGACCTGCAAGTCGATACGCCGACCCGGCTCTACGAAGCTCCCAACAGCCGCGAAGTCGCCGCGTTCATCGGCAGCATGAACTTCTTCGATGCGTGCGTCACCGCCGTCGAACGTGACAACGCGACCGTAGATGCCGGGGCGCTTGGAAAAATCTCCGCACCTACCGGCGAGCTCGCTTTCTCGGCGGGAGACAATGTACTGGTCGCAATCAGGCCGGAGAAACTCACCCTCGAGGATCAAAAGCCCAACGGCGAAGGAAATGCCGTCGAAGGAATGTTGGACAACGCGGCCTATCTAGGCGAACGGAGCCATTTCTATGTGCGGGTCGACGGACTTGATCAGCCTGTCGCCGTTTCGGCCCAGAACGCGGATCGGGTCCTGGAGAACTTCGGCGATCAGCAACGTCCGGTTTGGCTATGTTGGCCGAGCGACGCGATCGTATTGCTGAGCTCGAACTGAGGACACGGAAGCACCGATGAAGGTGCGCTCGAGAGACATGCCCATGGCGTGGAACGCAAAATGAAGTTGAGCAACCCCAATGTCAAAGGTAAGGGCCGGACCGCCTCGCGGGAGGTGCGCCGTCGTCAGTTGATCGAGGCCACCATCGATTCGATCGCCGAACGCGGACTTTCCGAAACCACCCTGGCGACGGTAACGAACGGTGCCAAGCTGTCGCACGGGATCGTCAATTTCCATTTCAAGAGCAAGGAGCTGTTGTTCGCCGAGACCCTGGAATTCCTGGTCGAGGAACACCATGACCTGTGGCGGGGTACTCTCGATCGGCCGAACTCGACGCCGTTGGATAAACTGCTGGCGCTGGTCGATGCCGACTTCCATCCGACCATCTGCAGCCGCAAGAAGATCGCCGTGTGGTTCGCGTTCTACGGCGAGGCCAGGTATCGCACCGCCTATCGCGACAAATGCGCGAGAATCGACGACGATCGCGTCAAGGAAACCGAGAAACTGTGCCAGCTGATCAAGGACGAGGGCGGCTACGACCACTTCGACCCCCGGATGGTCGCGCAAAGCCTGGAAGCACTCATCGACGGCCTATGGCTCAACATGCTGCTCTACCCCGATTTGTTCACACCCGAGGCGGCCAGGGAGGAATGCCTCGCCTACCTGGAAATGACCTTCCCCCGCCACTTTCCCGAATCGGCAGACTCGCAGGCATGCAAGGCGCGATGACCCGCGATCCCCGATACGACGTCCTGTTCGAGCCGATCGAAATAGGACCGTTGACCGCCAAAAACCGGTTCTATCAAGTCCCCCATTGCAACGGCATGGGCCGGACTTATCCGTCCAGCATGGCGGAGATGCGCGCCGTCAAGGCCGAGGGCGGCTGGGCCGTGGTCTGCACCGAGGAGGTGGAAATTCATCCTACCTCCGAACACAGCCCTGCTATCGAGGGTCGACTGTGGGACGAGGCCGACATCCCGGTATTTGCCCGCATGACGGACAAGATCCACGAGCACGGCGGATTGGCGGGCATCGAACCGGCCTACAGCGGTTTTACCACATCGAACCATTACAGCCGGGAAATTCCGATGGCGCCGTCGCACCGGCCCGTCAGCGGGTACGACCCCATCCAGGCGCGGGCCATGGATAAGGCCGATATCAAGGCGGTGCGGCAATGGCACGTGGATGCCGCGCTGCGCGCCAAGCAGGCCGGGTTCGACATCGTCTATGTCTATGCCGCGCACGATCTTCCGGTTCAAATGCATTTCCTGTCGCGGCGCCACAACACGCGTACCGACGAATATGGCGGCAGCCTGGAAAACCGGGTACGACTGTTCCGGGAAATTCTCGAAGAAACAAAAGAGGCGATCGGCGACACCTGCGCCGTGGCGGTCCGTTTCGCGGTCGATGAGCTGTTGGGCTCGGAAGGAATTTCATGCGAGGCGGAAGGTCGCGACGTCGTCGAAATGCTCGCCGAGTTGCCCGACCTGTGGGACGTCAACGTCAGTGATTGGACCAATGACTCGAGCACCTCGCGATTTAGCGAACAGGGCAATCAGGAACCCTACATTTCGTTCGTCAAGACGGTGACCAGCAAACCCGTCGTCGGAGTCGGGCGCTATACTTCGCCCGACGCGATGGTATCCCTCATCAAGCGGGGCGTGGTCGATATCATCGGCGCGGCGCGGCCTTCCATCGCCGATCCGTTCCTGCCCAGGAAGATCGAGGAGGGACGCCCCGAGGACATTCGCGAATGTATCGGCTGCAATATCTGCGTCACCGGTGACTTTCTGTACACGCCGATGCGATGCACCCAGAATCCGACGGTCGGCGAGGAGTGGCGGAAGAACTGGCATCCCGAACGGATCTCGACGAAGGGAAGCGACGACTCGGTGTTGGTGGTCGGGGCCGGTCCGGCCGGACTGGAAGCGGCGCGCGCCCTCGGTCAACGCGGGTACTCCGTTACCCTCGCCGAAGCGCGAACCGAACTCGGCGGACGCGTTGCCGACGAAAGCCGCCTCCCGGGCCTTGCCGAGTGGGGCCGGGTGCGCGACTACCGTCAGGTCCAGATCGGCGGGATGACCAACGTCGAGACGTACCTGGATAGCCGCCTCAGCGCCGGGCAGGTTGTCGAGTTCGGCGCCGGTCATGTCGTGCTGGCGACCGGTTCCAAGTGGCGTTCGGACGGAGTCGGGCGCCAAAACCTGGTCGCCATCCCGGGCAGCGATCGAGCCGGCGTGTTGACGCCGGACGACATCATCGCCGGCAAGGACCTGAGCGGCCCGATAGTCGTGTTCGACGACGACCACTACTACATGGGCGGACTGATGGCCGAGAAGCTGCGTTCGGACGGTCACGACGTCGTCTACGTCACGCCGGCCGCCGACGTGTCGCACTGGACCCACAACACGATGGAGCAGGGGCGCATCCAGACCGGGCTGTTGGAATCGGGGGTGGAGATCGTCGCCCTCCACAACCTCGCCGCGATCGGAGAGAGGGACGTCGAGTTGGCCTGCGTTTACACGAACCGTCGGCAAAGCCGCGCATGTGCGTCGGCGGTCCTGGTGACGGCGCGTCTTCCGGAAGAAGGCCTCTATCAGGAACTAATGGAGAATCCGGATGCCTTGTCCCGCGCCGGCATCAAGTCGGTCACCCGTATCGGCGACTGCCTGGCGCCGGGGACCATCGCCGCCGCCGTTTACAGCGGCCATCGCTACGCCCGCGAGTTGGACGAACCGGCACCCGACGGCGTGCCGTTCCGCCGCGAACTGCCGCAACTGGCGGACGCCTGATTACTTCACTTGGGGGCATGCATGACACGGGATCCTCGTTACGACATCCTGTTCGAACCGGTGGCGATCGGGCCGGTGACGGCCAAGAACCGTTTCTACCAAGTGCCGCATTGCACCGGCCTCGGCTGGCTCAGACCGCGTATGCTGGCGGCGCTCCGGGGCGTCAAGGCGGAAGGGGGATGGGGCGTCGTATGCACGGAATATTGCTCGATCCATCCGTCTTCGGACGATCTGCCGCACCCCTACGCATCGATGTGGGACGACGGCGACATCAAAGCCCATGCGATGATGACCGAGCAGGTCCACGCCCACGGGTCGTTGGCCGGTGTCGAGTTGTGGATCGGCGGCGCCTCGACGGCCAATCTCAATAGCCGGGCAGTCCCGATGGACGTCGACAGCCTGCCCAACGCCGAGGGCAACCCCTTCCAGACCCGGGCCATGGACAAATCCGACATCCGCGAACTCAGGCGGTGGCACCGCAATGCGGCGCTGCGCGCCAGGGAAGCCGGGTTCGATATCGTTTACGTCTACGCCACCCACGGCTACCTGTTGTCGAGGTTCCTGTCGCCCCGAACGAATACGCGCAGCGACGAATACGGCGGCTCGCTGGAGAACCGCGTCCGCCTGGTTCGCGAACTGATCGAGGAAACCAAGGACGCGGTCGGCGACACCTGCGCCGTGGCGGTGCGGTTCTCCGCCGACGAAAGGATCGGCCAGGACGGAGATCCGGTCCTGGGCGAACGTCGCGAAATGCTCGAGATGCTGGCCGATCTGCCAGACCTTTGGGATATCAACATCAACGACTACTCCTACGAAATGGGGGTCTCGCGTTTCGTCAAGGAAGGCTCGCTCGAACCTTACATGGCGTTCGTCAAATCGGTGACCACGAAACCGGTGGTGACGGTCGGCCGCTTCACGTCGCCCGATACGATGGTCGGCCAGGTCAAGCGAGGCGTCGTCGATTTCATCGGCGCGGCGCGGCCGTCGATCGCCGACCCGTTTCTGCCGAGAAAGATCGAGGATGGGCGGCTCGAGGAGATTCGCGAGTGTATCGGGTGCAACGTCTGTTACGTCGGCGACGGCAAGAGCGTTCCGATCCGCTGCACGCAGAACCCGACCATGGGTGAGGAGTGGCGGCGTGGTTGGCACCCCGAAAAGATCGACGCCAATGGGTCGGACTCGAAAATCCTCGTCGTCGGGGCCGGGCCGGCGGGCCTGGAAGCGGCGCGTGCGCTCGGCCAACGCGGCTACCGGGTCATGCTTGCCGAGGCGACCCGGGACCTCGGTGGCCGCGTCAGCCGCGAAGCGGCGTTGCCGGGCCTCGGTGAATGGGCGCGGGTCCGCGATTATCGCGTCCAACAGCTCGAAACGATGGCCAACGTTGAGATCTTCCGCGAGAGCGAACTCAACGCCGATGACGTTCTCGCCGTCGCGGCCGATCATGTCGCCATCGCCACCGGCGCCCGGTGGCGAGCGGACAGGTTCGACGAAGAAAGTTATGAACCGATTGCCGAACCCGACTCATCGGCACAAATCCTGACGCCCGACGATATCATGGACGGCCGGCTGCCCGAGGGCACGGCCCTGATTTACGATGCCGACCATTACTACATGGGAAGCGTTTTGGCCGAACGCCTGAGCGGCGAAGGCCTGCCGGTGATGCTGGTCACGTCGGCGGAGAAGGTTTCCGCCTGGGGTGAATACACATACGAACGCCAGCGCATCGAGCGCCGTCTCGTGGAGCTCGGCGTGGATATCGTTACCGGACACCAGCTCATGGCTTTTAACGGCGAAGACGCCCTGTTGAAGTGCGTCTATACGGGTCGCGAGCGGCGGCTCGCGACGGAAGCCGTGGTCATGGTCAGCCAGCGCCGGCCCAACGACGGGCTCTATCACGACCTCAACATGCGCATCGAAGCCGGGGCCGGGGGGGCGCCGCTGTCATTGGCCCGGATCGGCGACTGCGAGGCGCCGGCGATCATTGCCGCCGCCGTCTATGCCGGCCACCGTTACGCCCGCGAGCTCGATACCGCTATCGATGCGGACAACCCGCTACGGCATGATCGGCTATTCTCTGAAGAATTCTGAACTTCCCCCCTCAAGCCGGTGTCCGCTCCCGGCTGGAAGCGGGCCTTTCGGTCCGTAGTGACTTCGGTCTCCAGAGCGGGTCACGTTGATATGGAAGCGGCTGAGATCGGTTTTTCGGCCTGCCGGCCAGGAGAGGATGCGAAGGCGATGTGGGGCATCGGCGAGCCTCCTCGACGACGCCGG
>CAYFMP010000090.1:0-13237 GCA_964344215.1 uncultured Thalassospiraceae bacterium
CCGGCGTCGTCGAGGAGGCTCGCCGATGCACCACATCGCCTTCGCATCCTCTCCTGGCCGGCAGGCCGCAACACCGATCTCAGCCGCTTCCATATCAACGTGACCCGCTCGAGAAGCGTCATTTCTGGAGATTAAGGTGTTCGGCCGGAATCGAAACGATCAGGCCATCGAGGCCTTCGGTGATGGTGATCTGACAACCGAGCCTCGAGGTCGGAGTCAGGCCGAAGGCGAGGTCGAGGATGTCTTCTTCCTCCTCGCAGGCCGGCTCGAGCCTGTCGAGCCAGTCGCCATCGACGATCACATGGCAGGTCGAACACGCCATGCACCCCTCGCAGGCGCCTTCCAGATCGTAGCCGTTGGTTTGTCCGATTTCGAGCACGCTCATGCCTTCAGGCGCCTCGACGCGTCGGGCGGTGCCATCCGGCTCTACGAAGGTCATCGTGAACAGACGCCGCATCGGTTTCATATACGGTTGATCGGCAGCAGCAGAAAGGCGGCGGCGACCCGCACCCTCAAACGGAGAAGCTTTCACCGCAGCCACAGACGCTCTGGGCGTTGGGGTTGGTGAACACGAAGCCGCTCTGTAGCGTGTCCTCGACGTAGTCCATCTCGCTGCCCATGATGAACATGACGGCGGCCGGGTCGACGAAGATCCGAACCCCCTTGGCTTCGATCTCTTCCTCCAGCCCCTTCTTCTCTTCGGCGTACTCGAACACGTAGGACAGCCCCGAGCATCCCTTCGAGGAAACGCCGACGCGCAGCCCGATCACCGGTTTGTCGCTATGTTCGACCAGATGCTTGACACGCTCGGCGGCGGCATCGGTGATGGTCAGTAACTGAGGCTTGTCCATGGTCTCAACCGTGTCCTTCGTGCATTCGCTTACATAGTCCTAGAGTACGACGGATTCAAACGAAATCGCCTTGAAACGTGAACCGCCCTCTATTTCAAACAGTTGGGGTCTTATCGTCTGAGGGTCGCCGCGATCCCCGGACGAAAGACCCTACAACATGCCGAGGGCAAGCTTGGCGTCTTCGGACATCCGTTCCGGCGTCCACGGCGGATCCCAAACAAGCTTGACCTCAACCTCGCCGACACCGTCGACCTTGGCGACAGCGTCCGCCACCCAGCCGGGCAGATCGCCGGCCACCGGGCAGCCCGGCGCGGTCAACGACATCTCCGCCTTGACGGTGCCGTTGTCGGCGATCTCGAAGCCGTAGATCAGCCCGAGATCGTAGATGTTCACCGGAATCTCCGGATCGTGCACGGTCCGCATGGCCTCGACGACGGCATCCTCGGTCGCCACGGCAACTCCCTCGGCCAACGGCGCACCGGCCGTCGCCGTGAATTCCTGACCCTCTTCCAAGGTCTGGCTGGCATACGGAGAATCATAGGGGTTCATATGCACGATTTTCCTCTTATCGGTTGGTCTCGATACGTCCGAGCTTCTTGAAATGCTCCAACATGGCCAACATTCCGACCTGGCGCTGCGTAGTCAACGCGCCGAGGTTGAGGCGTTCGACGTGCTCGATGGTCAATTCGTCGAGTTCGTCGGCACTCAAGCCGCTGAACGATTCGGTCATCATCGTCACCAGTCCCTTGACGATGATGGCGTCGCTGTGGCCGCGGAAAAAGTGGCGGCCGTCCTCGACCTCGTCGACGATCCACACCTTCGACATGCAGCCGTACATGATATTGTCGTCCGTGCACCAGGCCTCGGGGAAGTCGCCGGCGTGGCGCTTGCCGATATCGATGATGTACTCGAACCGCATCTCCTCGTCGTCGATCATCTCCAGGGCATCGACGAACTCGTCGTATCTCTCCGTCGCCAAGGTCATCGCGTCATCCCAGCATCGTCTTCGCTTTTTCGATGGTCTCGGCCAGGGCGTCCACCTCGGCGGTCGTGTTGTAGAGACCGAACGAGGCCCTGACCGTGCCGTCGATGCCGAGCCGGTCCATCAGCGGTTCGGCGCAATGCTGGCCGACCCGGGTGGCGATGCCGTTGCGATCGAGGATCGCCGACACGTCGAACGGATGCGTGCCGTCGACCAGGAAAGAGAAGATGGCGGCCTTGTCGGACGCGCTGCCGATCAGCCGGAATCCCTCGATGGCCGACAATCGCTCGGTCCCGTAGGCGACGATGCCTTGTTCATGAGCCGAGATGTTGTCCATGCCGAGGTCCGAGACATAGCGGATGGCGGCGGCCAGCCCGATCGCCTCGACGATGGGCGGGGTGCCGGCCTCGAAGCGTTGCGGCGGTTCGGCATACGTGGTCTTCTCGAATGTGACGCGCTCGATCATGTCGCCGCCGCCCTGATAGGGCGGCATTTCGGCCAACACGTCGGCCTTGCCGTAAAGAACGCCGATACCGCTCGGACCGTAGAGCTTGTGGCCGGTAAAGACATAAAAATCGCAATCCAAATCCCGAACGTCGACGGTGTTGTGGACGACCGCCTGGGCGCCGTCGAGCAGCACACGGGCGCCGGCGGCGTGCGCCTTGTCGACGATCTGCTTGGCCGGCGTCACGGTGCCGAGCACGTTCGAACAATGGGCGATGGCGACCAGCTTGGTCCTGGGACCGAGCAGTTTCTCGAACTCGTCGATCAGGAACTCGCCGGCATCGCTGATCGGGGCGATCTTGAGGACGACGCCCATTTCATCGCGCAGCATCTGCCACGGCACGATGTTGGCGTGGTGCTCCATCTCGGAAATGACGATCTCGTCGCCCTTGTCCAGGAACGTTCGGCCGTAGGTCGCGGCCACCAGGTTGATCGCCTCGGTGGCGTTGCGGGTGAAGACGATCTCGCCTTCGCCAGCCGCGCCCAAGAAACGCGCCACCGTGAGGCGGGCGTCCTCGAAAGCATCGGTCGAGCGCTGGCTCATGTAATGGACGCCGCGATGGACGTTGGCGTAATGGGTCTCGTAGGCGTGAGTCATGGCGTCGATGACGGCGCGCGGTTTCTGGGCGCTGGCGCCGTTGTCGAGAAATACCAGCGGCTTGCCGTAGACCGACTGCTTGAGAATCGGGAAATCCTCGCGCACGCGCTCGACGTCGAAGGCGGCGGTCGAGTTGTCGCCTGGCCGGATGCTGATCACTTTCGGCTCGCCGCGGCTCATCCTTCTTCCCTCCACTCGTCGGAAAGATAGCAACGCGCCGGCAGCCAGTGGACGATCTTGTCCATGACGGCGGCCCGGACTTCCTCCGACTCGATCTCGTTGACCGCCTCGCCGAGGAACGACTGAATCAGCAGATTGCGGGCCAGCGCATCCGGGATGCCTCGCGAACGCAGATAGAACAGAGCCGTTTCGTCGAGCTGACCGGTGGTGGCGCCGTGCGAACATTTGACGTCGTCGGCGTAGATCTCCAGCTCCGGCTTGGCGTCCATCTCGGCCCCGTCCGACAACAGCAACGCCTTCGAAAGCTGGTGGCCGTCGGTGCGCTGGGCGTCCTTGTGAACGACGATGCGGCCCTGGAAGACGGCGTGCGCCTCGTCGTCCAACACGCCCTTGAAGACCTCCCGGCAATTCGTATTGGGAACCAGGTGCTCGATCTGGGTGGTGTTGTCGCAATGCTCGCGGCCGCGCATCAAATAGGCGCCGTTCAAGCGGCATTTGCCGCCCTCGCCCTCGAGGCGGGCAAATACCTCGGTGCGGCTCAAACGGCCGCCGATGGAAAGACCGAAGCTCTCGTAGGTGGCGTCGCGGCCGATCCGGATATGCTCGCTTCCCAAGTGCATGGCGTCGAGAGTCTCCTCCTGCACCCGATAGCGCCGCAGGTGGGCGCCCGCGCCGAGGCTGATCTCGGTCGTCGCGTTGGTGAAATAGGCGCCGGTGCCGATGCCGGCGAAGTGCTTGACGATGGTTGCCTGGCTGCCGTCCTCCAGGACCACCAGGTTACGCGGATGGTAGGCGACCGGGGCGTCCGTCAGACCGGCGATGAAAACGAGCTCGATCGGCTTGTCGACGACGGCGCCCTCGCCGATGCGGACGATCAGACCGGAATCCATCAGCGCCGTGTTCAAGGCCAGCATCGGTTGTTCCTGGTCGGCGACGGCGCGCCCGAGATGAGCCTCGACCCAGTCGGGGTCGCGCACCAGCGCATCGGTCAGGCACTCGACGTGAACGCCTTCGGGCAGAGCCTCGACGGTGGACAGGTCGCGGCGCGGGAAGCCGTTGACGAAGACCAGACGCGGCCGCTCGGCGTCGGCCGGCAACACCGACGGAATGAGGTCGACGATGGCGGCGCCGTCGTCGCGCCGGGCGGTCCGGAACTGGGTGTCCTCGAACGGCTTCAGCCGGGTGTATTTCCAGGCTTCCGTGCGCTGGTCGGGGAGGCCGAGGCTGCAAAACCGCTCGATGCCCTCCTGGCGGCGGGAGTCGAGCCATTGAAGGCCGCTGCCCGGCAACTCGCCGCGAACGGCGGAAAATTGCTCCGGGAAAAGCTGCAACGGATTGGTCGGTATGGTCATGGTCGCGGTTCCGTTCCGTCTCCGTATTCTCAAGCGGCGGCTTCGCCGAACTCGGCGTAGCCCTTCTTTTCCAACTCGAGCGCCAGTTCCTTGCCGCCCGAGCGCTGGATTCTGCCGTGCGCCAGCACGTGCACGAAATCGGGCACGATGTGATCGAGCAGTCGCTGGTAATGGGTGATGACCAGGGTCGCGCGGTCCGGCGAGCGCAGCGCGTTGACACCCTCGGCGACGATCTTCAGGGCGTCGATGTCGAGACCGCTGTCGGTTTCGTCGAGCACGGCCAGGGTCGGGTTGAGAACGGCCATTTGCAGGATCTCGTTGCGCTTCTTCTCGCCGCCCGAAAAGCCGACGTTGACGGCGCGTTTCAGCATCTCGTCGGGAATACCGAGCTCCTTCGTCTTCTCGCGGACCAGCTTGAGGAACTGCATGGCGTCCAGTTCTTCCTCGCCGCGGTGGCGGCGGATGGCGTTGTAGGCCTCCTTCAGGAAGGTCGTATTGGGGACGCCGGGGATCTCGACCGGGTACTGAAAAGCCAGGAAGATGCCCTCGGCGGCGCGCTCCTCGGGCTCCAGCGCCGTCAGGTCGTTGCCGTTGTAGAGAATCTCGCCCTCGGTGATGTCGTAGCCGTTGCGGCCGGCGATCAGATACGACAGCGTGCTCTTGCCGGACCCGTTTGGCCCCATGATGGCGTGAGTCTCGCCGGCCTTGACGGTGAGGTCGATCCCCTTGAGGATTTCGGAGCCCTCGACGCTGGCATGAAGGTTCTTGATTTCGAGCATCTTGTTGTCGGTGCCTTCCGGTTGCTTCCGCGCGGCCGTCAGCCGACGCTTCCTTCCAAACTGATGCCGACGAGCTTCTGGGCCTCGACGGCGAACTCCATCGGCAGCTGCTGCAGGACCTCGCGGCAGAACCCGTTGACGACCAGCGCCACCGCCGCTTCCTCGTCGAGGCCGCGCTGGCGCAGGTAGAAGAGCTGGTCCTCGCTGATCTTCGAGGTCGTCGCCTCGTGCTCGACGACGGCGCTCTTGTTCTTGCTCTCGATGTAGGGAACGGTGTGGGCGCCGCATTTGTCGCCGATCAGCAGCGAATCGCACTGGGTGTAGTTGCGCGCCCCTTCCGCTTTCGGCGCCATGCGAACCAGGCCGCGGTAGGTCTGGTCGGCGCGGCCGGCGGAAATCCCCTTCGAGATGATCCGCGACGTCGTATTGCGGCCCAAGTGGATCATCTTGGTGCCGGTATCGGCCTGCTGGGCGTTGTTGGTGATGGCGATCGAATAGAATTCGCCGACCGAGTTGTCGCCCTGCAGGATGCAGCTCGGATACTTCCAGGTAATGGCCGAACCGGTCTCGACCTGGGTCCACGAGATCTTCGAGTCGCGGCCCCGGCATGCGCCGCGCTTGGTGACGAAGTTGTAGATGCCGCCGCGCCCTTCCTCGTCGCCCGGATACCAGTTCTGGACCGTCGAGTACTTGATCTCGGCGTCGTCCAGCGCCACCAGCTCGACGACGGCGGCGTGCAATTGGTGCTCGTCGCGCTGCGGCGCCGTGCATCCCTCCAGGTACGAAACGTAGGACCCCTCATCGGCGATGATCAGGGTGCGCTCGAACTGTCCGGTGTTCTCGGCGTTGATGCGGAAGTAGGTCGACAGCTCCATCGGGCATTTGACCCCCTTCGGCACGTAGACGAAGGAGCCGTCGGTGAAAACGGCCGAATTGAGGGTGGCGTGCTTGTTGTCGGTGTAGGGGACGACGGAGCCGAGGTATTTCTTGACCAGTTCGGGGGCTTTTTCGAGGGCTTCCGAGATCGGGCAGAAGATGACGCCGACCTCTTCGAGCTTGGCCTTGAAGGTGGTGGCCACCGAAACCGAGTCGAACACCGCATCGACGGCGACCCCGGCCAGCACTTCCTGCTCGTGCAGGGGAATGCCGAGCTTCTCGTAGGTCCTGAGGAGCTCCGGGTCGACCTCATCCAAGCTCTTCGGCCGGTCGGCAACCGACTTCGGCGCCGAATAGTAATAGGCGTCCTGATAGTCGAGGGGCGGAAAGTGGGGCTTCTGCCAGTTCGGTTCGGGCATGCCGAGCCAGTGTTTATAGGCCTTCAAGCGCCATTCCAGGAGCCACTCCGGTTCGTTCTTCTTGGCCGAGATGAAGCGGATGATGTCTTCGTTCAGGCCCTTCGGCGCGGTTTCCGATTCGATATCGGTGACGAAACCGTACTTGTACTTGTCGTCGGCAAGCTCCCGAAACCGTTCGACCGTTTTCGCCGTGGCAGCCATTTTCGTCGTACCTTTCCTGTTCGATCGCCGCCGGCCGCTATTCGGCCGCCGAAACGGCGCCGCCGCCGCTGCGGCGGTAAATCTCGCTCCAGGCGGCGAGGAACCTGTCGACGTCGCCTTCCTCGCTGTTCCAGCCCAGACTGACCCGTATCGCGCAAACGGCTTCCGTCCGGTCGATCCCCATGGCGTCGACGACATGGCTGGGCTCGACCTTGCCCGACGAGCACGCGGCGCCGGCGCTGACGGCAATGCCGGCGAGGTCGAAGGCCATCACCTGGGTCTCCGAATCTACGCCCGGCATGGTCAGCAGGCTGGTATTGGGGAGCCGAGGCGCGCCTAGCCCCAGGATACGGGCCGGCGCCATCGCCAGCACGCTTTCTTCGAGGCGGTCGCGCCACGCGGCAAGGCCGGCGAACTGACCGAGGCGCTCGCCCGCTTCCGCCGCCGCCGCACCGAACCCGGCGATGCCCGAGAAGTTCTCGGTGCCGCCGCGCCGGCCGCGTTCCTGGCCGCCGCCCAGCTGGATGGCTTCGAGGTCGACGCCGTCGGCCACCACCAGGGCGCCGACGCCGGCCGGGCCGCCGACCTTGTGGGCCGACAGCGACAGCAGATCGACGCCAAGCGCCGCCATGTCGATGGCAATCTTACCGGCCGCCTGGACCGCATCGCAGTGGACCAAGGCGCCCGCCGCGTGCGCCGTTTCGGCGATCTCGGCGACGGGCTGGATGACGCCGGTCTCGTTGTTGGCCAGCATCACCGAAACCAGGGCCGGCACCGCATCGCCGCTCAACAGTCCGGCCACCGTCCCGGCATCGACCACACCGTCCTCGTCGACCGGGATGATCTCGACATCGGCGCGCGCCTTCAGCACGGCCGGGTGCTCGACGGCCGACACCAGGACACGGTCGCGGCCGACGCCGCCGAGCGCCAGGTTGTCGGCTTCGGTGCCGCCCGAAGTAAACACCACCCGCGCCGGACCGGCGCCGACCAGGGCGGCGACGTGTTCGCGGGCGTCTTCGACCATGGCCCGAACCCGCCGGCCGAAGGCATGCACCGAGGACGCATTGCCGGTCATCGACAACGCCCGGCTGACCGCAGCCGCAGCCTGCGGCCGAACCGTGGTGGTTGCGTTGTGGTCCAAATAGACGGCGTCTTCCATGCCCATCATCGTGCCCGGGTCGTCGTTCGAGAGTCGTTGCTTATTCAGGCGCGGAAGCTATTCGGCCGCTACCGCCGAGTCGTTTTCCTGATCGTCGCGGTAGAGCTGGCCGCTGGTCCCGAGCACCCGTTTCTCGACGATGTCGGCGAGTGATACGGAACTGAGGAAGAGATAGATCTGGTTGCCCAATTCCTCCCACAGGTCGTGGGTCAGGCAACGGCTCTTGTTGGACTTGCAGCCCCGCGGCGAGCCCGGTGCGCAGCGCGTCGTCGATATCGGTTCGTCGACGGCGAGGATAATGTCCGACACCCTCGTCTCGGACGGTTTGCGGCTCAACATGTAACCGCCGCCCGGTCCACGCACGCTGGTCACCAGATCGCCCTTGCGCAGTTTTCCGAACAACTGCTCGAGATAGGACAGCGATATTTCCTGGCGTTCCGCCACGTCGGCCAAGGCCACTGGCTTGCCCTGCGACTGGGTGGCGAGATCGGTCATCGCCATGACCGCGTAACGTCCTTTGGTGCTCAGTTTCACGACTTGTCTCCTAACAGTTCGATCGTCCGAGGATTGGGCTTGCGCCCCGCTGTGCCAATCCCGATCCGGGTTCTCGATTCAAGCTGCCGGCTGTTTGCTCTTGCCTTTGTCGTCGGAGCCGTTGCCGCCCGTCGCCCGTGCCGGCTGAGCGGCCTTGTTGTCGGCTTCTGCTTCCAATTCCTCGACCCGCTTCATCAGTTCGGTAACCTGCCCGCGCATGTTCTCGATTGTCTTCAGAACCGGATCGGGGCAGCCGTCGGCCGGCGTCCCGTAGGCCTGGAATTCGTGCGCCTTGCGCTTGTCCTTCGGCATCACCACCTGGGCCGGGATGCCGACCGCCGTGACCGTCGCCGGGATGTCCTTGGTAACGACCGAATTGGCGCCGATGCGGGCATCCTCACCGACCGTGATCGGGCCCAGCACCTGCGCGCCGGACCCGATGATAACGCCGTCGGCTAGCGTCGGATGGCGCTTGACGCCGACCTGCGTGTGCGAATCGACCGACGGCGAAATACCGCCCAACGTCACGGCCTGATAGAGGGTGACGTCGTCGCCGATCATCGAGGTCTCGCCGATGACGACGCCGGTCCCGTGATCGATCACGAAGCGGCGGCCGATCTCGGCGCCGGGGTGAATTTCGACGCCGGTCGCGATCTTGCCGATGTGGGAAATGAAGCGTCCCAGCAGGAACATCTTGTGACGCCACAGCCAATGGGTCAGGCGGTAGATCATCAGGGCGTGGAAACCGGGATAGCAAAGAATGATCTCGATGGCGCTCCGAGCCGCCGGGTCGCGGGCCATGAAGGCGCCTATATCCTCGCGAATTCTCTTGAAAAGCATGATCTGTACGATATCTTCTTGTGCATAGGGTGAGACTTACAGACGGAGCCCGCCCCACGTCGGCGGTGACGGGCTCGACCCGGTAAGTTCATAGGGAATATAGGATGCCCGACCTGAGCAATCAAGTATTTCGGGCAATTCTTTTTAATATCAGAGGGTAAGCTGGCTTTTTTGGATGACAAATAAAGTCAGGTATTTCACTCCCAAGCGGTGACGAGACCAACCGAACATCATGCCGGAAGTTATCTTTAACGGCCCCGAAGGGCGCATCGAGGGCCGTTATCACCACTCGAAGCGGCTCAACGCACAGGTCGCCCTGCTCCTGCACCCCCACCCGCAACACGGCGGGACCATGAACAACAAGGTCGTCTACTCGCTCTACCAGACCTTCGTGAGGCGCGGTTTCTCGGTCCTTCGATTCAATTTCCGCGGTGTCGGACGCTCGCAAGGCCGCTTCGACAACGGCCAGGGCGAACTCAGCGATGCCGCCGCAGCACTTGACTGGATGCAGGCCCACAACGCCAATTCGCCGGGCTGCTGGATCGGCGGTTTCTCGTTCGGCGCCTGGGTCGCCATGCAACTGATGATGCGCCGCCCCGAAATCAACGGCTTCATCTCGATTTCGCCGCCGGCCAATCTGCACGACTTCTCGTTCCTGGCGCCGTGTCCGGCCGATGGCATCATTATCCACGGCGACAAGGACGACGTCGTTCCCCAGGCCTCCGTCGACAAGCTGGCCCAGAAACTTCAGAAGCAGAAGAACATCGAAGTCGAATACCGCACCATCAAGGGCAGCGACCATTTCTTCAGCGACCATCTGGACAAGCTGACCGCCGAGGTCAGCGGCTACATCGACAGCCGTTTGAGCGACGCCGCCTGACCGTTCGCCCTGTCGACCGCCGCCGCTCGGCCCGAGCCCTCCGTCAACCGCTCAATCGTCCAATACTTTCGGCCAGTTGCGACGGCCCTTGGCGATGTTGCCGGGAATGTCCTGACTCCATTTCGCCCGCACCCCTTTCGAGTAATTGAGGTAGAGCTGGCCTTGGTGAATGGTCCACGCCTCGGGGTCGACGTCGGCCGTATACCCCTGGCTGACCGCCCATGCGCAGTACCCGCCGAATTGCGGCGCGTACCTGTCAGGTGCAGCGGCGAAAGCGTCGCGATTGGCGGCATTCTTGAAACGCCAGGTGGCGCCCTTCCAGGCGAACGTATGCGCCGCCGATCCCGCTACCGCCTTGCCTTCGCTGAAATAAGCGACCGCATCGGTGCCGTCGATGGCGACGCCGCCGATAAACGATTTGTTGACCTCGGATTTGGCCAACGCCGCGCCGGGCGTGCCGGCCAGCCCGCCGACGGCCAGCCAGATCAGAAATCTGCGCCTATTGACCATCATCTCCTCCCTTTCGCCTCCACAGCGCCTACGGAGTATAGCACACGCCGCCGCTTTGCGGTCGGCCGACGCCGGTGGTCTGCGGGTAGCTCAGCGGCAAGCCGCCGAGCGAGCGTACCGCCAGATAGGCGAAAGCCTGGGCCTCGAGCGCGTCGCCCTGCCAACCGACCGCCTCGACCGGTTCGACGGCGCCCTCCAGGCGCTCGCGCAAGGCCGACATGATGGCCAGGTTGCGCCGGCCGCCACCGCACACCAGCCAGCGCAACGGCGGCGCCGGCAGGATGTGTTCGGCGCGCTCGACGGCGGCGGCGGTAAACGCGCTCAAGGTGGCGGCGCCGTCGGCCGTGTCCAGGTTCTCGACCGGGGCCGACGAGAAGGCATTGCGGTCGAGCGACTTGGGAAACGGCCTATCGAAATACGGGTCGTCGAGGAGTTCGGCCAGGGCCGACTCGTCGATCCTTCCCTGGTGGGCCAGCCGCCCGCCCCGGTCCATTTCGGCGCCAGTGCGGGCCCGCATCCAGTCGTCGATCAAGGCGTTGCCGGGGCCGGTGTCGAAGGCGGCGACGCCGCCGTCGGGACTGATCCAGGTCAGGTTGGCGACGCCGCCGATATTGAGGACGGCGACCGGCCGCTCGACGTCGCGGGCCAACGCCGCATGGTAGACCGGCGCCAGCGGCGCGCCCTCGCCGCCGGCCGCCACGTCGGCCGCCCGGAAGTTGCCGACGACCTGAATGCCGAGTGCTTCCGCCAACAATTGAGCATCGCCGATCTGCCGGGTGACGCCGCGGTCGGGCTCGTGCAGCACGGTGTGGCCGTGAAACCCGACGACCCCGACGTCGCCCGCCCGCAGGCCGGCCGCGGCAAGCAGTTTGGCGACCGCCTCGACGTGATGGCTTTCGAGTTCGCGGCTGACCTCCGGCGCCGCCGGGTCGCCGATCGGATCGGTGCCGAGCAGGGCGCGCAACTTTTCGCGAAACGTTTCCGGGTACGGTAGCGACAGCGACTCGCCGAACCCGAACACGGCATCGCCATCGGTCTCGATCAGCGCCGCGTCGACGCCGTCCATGGAGGTGCCGCTCATCAGGCCGATAGCGGTCATGCGTTCGGTGTGCACGTTCAAGCAGAACTCCTCGAATGCCTCGTCATGGCCACGACGCCATTGCGAATTCCATTTTGTTAGCATAAACCCTCTGCAACGCGGATGGGGACTTCAATGGCCTGGCATCAATCCGATTTCATCAACGGCGTCGTTGAACGCGGCTACATGCACCAGTGCACCGACGTCGAGGCGCTCGACGAAGCGGCAGCCGGCGGCGTCGTCACCGCCTACATCGGCTTCGACTGCACGGCGCCGAGCCTGCACGCCGGCAGCCTGGTCTCGATCATGCTGCTGAGATTGTTGCAGCAGACCGGCCACAAGCCGATCGTGCTGATGGGCGGCGGCACCACCCGCGTCGGCGACCCGTCGGGCAAGGACGACAGCCGCAGGCTGCTCGACGAAGCCACCATCGAGGCCAACATGGCAGGCATCAAGTCGGTGTTCTCCAAGTTTCTGAGCTTTGCGCCGGACGGCGAGGACGGCAGCCCGACCGACGCCGTCATGATGAACAACGCCGACTGGCTCGACCATCTCGAGTACATCCCGTTCCTGCGCGATTACGGGCGCCACTTCTCGGTCAACCGCATGCTCGGGTTCGACAGCGTCAAGCTGCGCCTCGAGCGCGAGCAGCCGCTGAGCTTCCTGGAGTTCAATTACATGGTCCTGCAGGCCTACGATTTCCTGGAGCTCTCCAGGCGCGCAGACTGCACGCTGCAGATGGGCGGCTCGGACCAGTGGGGCAACATCGTTAACGGCGTCGACCTCGGCCGCCGCCTCGACAACCGACGGCTTTTCGGCCTGACGACGCCGCTGCTGACGACGTCGTCGGGCGCCAAGATGGGCAAGACCGCCGAGGGCGCCGTCTGGCTCGGCGCCGACATGCTGTCGGCCTACGACTACTGGCAGTACTGGCGCAACACCGAGGATGCCGATGTCGGGCGCTTCCTGAAGCTGTTCACCGACCTGCCGCTGGACGAGATCGACAGGCTGGAAAAGCTGCGGGGAATCGAGATCAACGACGCCAAGAAGGTGCTGGCCGACCACGCGACGGCGCTCTGCCACGGCGCCGAAGCGGCCGAGGCGGCCAGGCTGACGGCCGAGGAGACCTTCGAGAAAGGGACAGCGGCCGACGGTTTGCCGGACATCGAAATTCCGCGCGCCGAGATCGACGCCGGCATCCCCGCTTTCGAGTTGTTCAAGCGGGCCGGGCTGGCCGCTTCCAACGGCGAGGCCAGGCGGTTGATCAAGGGCGGCGGCGGCCGCCTCAACGACGGCGTCATCGGCGAGGAGACCCGGGCCGTCACCGCGGCCGACGCCGATAGCGATGGCGTCATCAAGCTCTCAGCCGGCAAGAAGCGCCACGCCCTGGTCCGCATCGCCGACGGCTGAGCGATGGTGGCCGGGCATCGTCCGGATGGCTAGCCCGAAAGATTCACGAAGGGGTACCGCCAAGACCTCATAATCCGTTATGAT
>CAYFMP010000091.1:0-13139 GCA_964344215.1 uncultured Thalassospiraceae bacterium
TCGCCTTCATGGCCTTCGTGCTGATCGTCGACGGCGGCCAGGCGGTGCTGGCCAACGCCCTGCGCGGCCGCCAGGACGTGTGGGTGCCGTGCGCCATGCAGACGTTCTCGTTCTTCGGAATCATGGTGCCGGTCGCCTACGTTCTCATCTTCGTCCTCGGCGGCGACGCCGGCGGCCTGCCCAGGGGCATCCTGGTCGGCAGTTCAGTCTCGATGGTGCTGCTCGGGTGGCGTTTCTACCGACTGTGCCATAACGACCGGGATCAGCCGTGAAAGCGCTTGCGCCAGGACGATCGGCTGCGGCGTCGAAATGGATCAAAACCCGGCCAGGATGATGCCCGGCTGCTGGACCAGATAGAACAGCCCGTCCGGCGTCGGGTCGGTAATATAGAACTTGAAACGCGCCACATCGCTGACCGGTACCCGACCGGAGAAGAATTGAAGGCGGTCGGCCGGTTCGTCCAAGGTTCGTATTCCGGTGAACCGATCGGCCCTGGGGGCTCCACCCAAGGTACCGGCCTGGTCGAAACTGAGGCCGTCTTCATAGGGACTCTCGTCGGTCACAACCTGGCGCAGTTCGACGTCGAACGACGTCCAACTGATCTTGCTGCGGTTGATGACGACCTTGATGACCGAGAGGTTCAGCATCGATACGGCCGGCAGATGAGCGCCGGCCGCGCCGCCGGGCCCTTGCGTGCCGCGCACGGTCAGGATCGCCGGGCCCGGGCCGGTGTATTCCTCGACGACGACGGGATCGGCGGTCGCGCCGCTGCCGGTAACGGAAAGCAGGCGGAAGCCGCCCAACTCGTCGCTGAACGAGAGACCTGCGCTGGAAAATTCCGCTGCTTCCGAGCGGAAAGACAGCAAGGCCAAGATTACAAGCAGTGGCAATATCCTTCGCACCGGCCCATCGTAGCACGGAATAGCCCGGCCCCGCCTCAAGATGCCGTGACGTCGGAATCGAGACCTCCGGCCGGAACCGGCGAATCGCTGGGAAGGCCTTCCTCTCATCGCGCTTTACAGTATTGGCGTCGGCTTGCGCCTAAGCCCGCTCAGCGCGTTGCCGGCGATGGCGGCCAGCAGCACGGCGCCGCCGAACAGGGTGTAGAGCCCGGCCACCTCACCGAACACAATCCACACCCACAGCGGCCCCAGCACCACCTCGGTCATCGACAGCAGCGCCAGCTCGGCGGCCGGCACCGCCTTCGAGCCTATGGTGTAGACGGTTAGTCCGGCGCCGACCTGAAAGACGCCCAGGGCCAGCGCGACCATGATGTCGTTGGCGGGAACGGCCAGCGTGTATCCGGCTCCGTAACAGACACTCCCCGACACGGCTACGGCGAACAGGCCGGCCAGGAACACGGTCGGCATCATGTCGTCGAGCTTGCGCCGGCGCAGCGCGATGGTGAAGACGGCGAACCCCAATGCGGAAACCAGCGCGGCTGCGTTCCCTTGCAGGTAGCCGAGCGAGATGCCTTCCCAGACCATCAGGGAGATGCCGGCGACGGCGACCGTCATGGCGATCCAGGTCGCCCGGCGTACAGTTTCGCCGAGGACGATCCAGCCGAGGAGGGCCGCGAAGAACGGCGCCGCCGCGAACAGGAACATGGCGTTGGCGACCGTCGTCGTCTGGATGGCGAAGATGCCGCCGGTGAACGCCAGCACCAGCGCCAGGCCGCCGATGACGCCGGCGGTGCCGGCCTTGCCGATGACTTCCAGCGGCCGGCCGCCGGAACGCACGGCGATAACGACGAACAGGAACGACGCCAGGGCGCACGACCGGTAGAACAGGATCTGCCAGACGTTGGCCGCCTCCATGAAGCGGATGCCGAGTCCCATCGTCGACCAGAAGACGCCGGCAAGGAGGACGAGAAGAACGCCGCGCCGGTAGGTTAGCGCCGAAGGGGCGAGCGCGGCTTGGACGGCTTCGGTCATGATGGGATCGCCTTTCCGGCTGATGGCGGGTTCGATTCGGGAAAATAGGACGCCTAACCAGCGGCCTTGTCAACAACCGCGAGCGGCCTTTGACGGCGGCCGGCCGGGGCCGCTCGAGCGCGGCATGGGCGCCGCCTATTCGAGCAGTTCGAACATCATCAGCAGGGTGCGTTGATCGGCGCTGAAATTGTCGTCGGAGACCAGATAGACCAGGACCTCGCCGCGCGTCCCCCGCCGCGCCTCGATGCCCTCGAAGTTGTCCATGGTCAGCGGCGGCCGCAGTTCGGCGACGGTGTCGCCAATGAGCCGGGCGCCGGCCTCGATTGCACCGGCGGCGACGCGTTTCAGGCGGACGGCGTTTTCGCCGCGCGCCGTGAACATACGCTCGAGCACCAGAACGTCGCCGTCCGGGTGGGTCGCCGCGCCGGTAACCCGAAAGCCGTCCGTCGCCAGATACGTCAATACCGACCAGCCGCTGTCGTGGCTGACCCAGCCCAAGGCGGCGTCGCGGTTGCGTTTGCCCTCGCTCAACGCCAGCAGGCTGCCGTCGGCCAGCAGCGTCAGGGCCTCGACTCCGTTGTTGTTTGGCAGGTCCGGCATCTCGGGCGGTTCCGGCAACGGCTCCGGCACCGTCACCCCGGGCAGGTAGCGCCACAGTCGGTGACGGCGTTCGAAGGCGACGATCATTTCGCCCTCGACACCGGGGCTCATCGATTCGGCGTCGGCCTCGGCCTTTGACGACAAAGGGCGACCGTCAAGTCCGGCCAGGGAGCCGAGATCGGTATTTTCAAGCCCGGCCAGGCCACCCGCCCCGTCGTAGGCCAGGCGAGCCGAAAACCGGTGCCCGCCGTCGGAAAGCGCCACCAACCGCCGGCCGTCTTCGCTGACGCCGAGCGCCGACAGTCCCCCGAAGCGGCTGTCGTCGGCGCTGAGGTGAAGACCGCCCCGATAGCGCAACCGCCCGATCGTGTCGCGGTCCGGCTGGGTGGCGTCGAGGGCGACCGGCGCCACGTCGACGGCGATCGGCTCGGCAGCGACCGGATTCAGGGCCGGCCAGACGGCGAGCCCGGCGGCGAGGATGGCCGCGACGATGAGGCCGCAACCGCGAGGTAATCCGAACGTAGAGGCCTTGGCTGTCATCCGCCTTTTGTAACGCCCCGGCCGGACCGCCGCCAGCCCGGTTCCGCAACCGCTGTTCAGCTTGAAGGAAGGTCAGTCCGGAAGACCGAGTTCGAACAGCCGCCCCCATTCGGGTTGCGACGTTTCGACGCCGCTCAGGCGCAGGCAGTGCCAGGCCATGGCGTGGTTGCTCGACGTCACCGCCTTGCCGAGCTCGCTCTCGATGTCGCGGGCGACCTCGGCCAGGCGGACGGCGGTGCACGACACGAACACGCAATCGACGGCGTCGTGGCGGCCAAGTTCGAGGGCGGCTTGGCGGACCGAGGCGAGGTCGATGCGGCCGACCGTGTTGTCGTTCTCCTCGTTGAACGAGCCCATCACCGGCACCGATAAGCCGCGCTCCTCGATGTAGTCGCGCATGAAACGGTTGATGTCGTCTCGGTACGGCGTCAGCAGCGCGATGCGTTCGGCCCCGAGCGCCCTGAAGGCGGCCAGCGCGGCGGTGATCGGGGTCGTCGTCTTGGCCTCGGGGCGGACCTCGCGGATCAACTCGAAGACGCGTTCCTCGCCGATCACCATTGAAGCCGACGTGCAGCCGAAGGCGACGACGTCGAGGTCGAGGCCGGGCAGGATCAAATCGGCCGAGGCCGTAATGCGCCCCTCCATGTCTTTGAGGGTCTCGGGCGTGATGGTGGCCGAGTTGTAGATGCGCGATTCGTAGAAGGCGACGCCGTCCATGTCGATGATCTTGCGGAACTCGTGCTCGACCGTCTGGTCGGAGGCCAGCACGATGAGACCGATGGCGGCCTGCTCGGCGATGCCGCCGTCGCATTGGAAGGGCATGTTGCGGAGATCGACCAGCAGGCCGTCGTCGGAGGTTTTTTCCTGTGCCTTCTTGGGTATCGCCATGACGCTTCCCCTCATTCCCACGCAGCGCTTACAAAATCGAATTCCGACGCGCGCTCGGCGATCAGGTCGCTGGCGATGCGCGCCGCCCCGCAGGCCATGGTCCAGCCCATGTGGCCGTGGCCGGTGTTCATGATCAGGTTATTAAATCGTGTCCGCGCGATGATTGGAAGGCCTTCCGGGGTCATCGGCCTGAGCCCCGCCCAGTACTCGGCTTTTTCGTAATCGCCGCCGTCCGGAAACAGCTGTTTGGCGACGGTGGTCATGTGGCGGAAATCGGCCGGCTTGTGGGAGCGGTCGTAGCCGGAGAACTCGGCCGTCGCGGTCAGCCGCAGGCGGTCGCCCAAGCGGGCATAGGCGACCAGGTTGTCCTCGTCGACGCCGCCCATGCGCGGTGCGCCGTTGCGTCCCTCGATAGGGACGGTCATCGAGTAGCCTTTGACCGGATAGATCGGCAGCTTGAGGCCGAGCGGACGGGCTAGAATAGGACTGTCGCAACCGAGCGCCAGGACGTAGGTATCGGCCTTCAACTCGCTGCTGTCGGTGAGCACGCCGGTGATCGAACCTCCGTCCGTCTCGATCCGCCGGATCGCGGTGTCGAAGCGGAATTCGACGCCGAGCCTGTCGCGGCAGTGGTCGGCCAGGTTGCGGCTGAACATATGGGCATCGCCGCTGGCGTCGTTCGGCGAGAAGATGGCGCCGGCAAAGCGCTCCTTGACCGGCGCCAAGGCCGGATCCTTGGCGGCGGCCTGGTCGCGGTCGAGAATTTCCAGGGGTTGGCCGCCGTCGATCAGAATCTTGGCGTTGACGGCGCCGGCCTCGAACGTCGCCTGCGTCCGGTAGAGATACAGCGCGCCGTCGCTCTGGCCATCGAAGGCGACGCCGGTGTCGGCGACGACGTCCGCCATCTGGGACTGCGAATATACGCAGAGCTTGAGCTTGGCCGCCGTGTTGCGGCGCGCCCGATCGGCCGTGCATTGGCCGAGGAACTTCAAGAACCACGCCCACATTCGCGGGTCGGCCGAGAATTTGAGACGAAACGCCTGGTCGTTCCGGTATAAGGACTTAAGCAGGATCTTTGGCGCCTTCGGCGACGCCCAAGCGTAGGCGTGGCCCGGCGCGATCAGTCCGGCGTTGGCGAAACTGGTCTCCAGCGCCGGTCCCTCGCGACGGTCGAGCACGGTGACGCGGTGTCCTTCGCGGGCCAGATAGTAGGCGGTGGTGACGCCGATGACCCCGCCGCCGAGGACCAGGATCTCCATCCGTCGGCCATCCTCCGAAGCTTTGGTCTAGAGCGCCGCGATCACCGCGATTTCGACCGTGAACTGCGGAAACGCGAGTTTCGATTCGACGCAGGCCCGGCCCGGCGTCTCGCCCGGGCTCACCCAGGCGTCCCACACCGAGTTCATCTCGTCGTAATCGCCCATGTCGGCCAGCCAGATGGTGGCCGAAATCAGCTTCGACTTGTCGGTGCCGGCCTCCGCCAACAGGGCGTCGATGCGCTCGAGAATGTTGGTGGTCTGTTCGGCGGCGGTGCCGCCGGCGGCGTCGATGGCGACCTGGCCGGCCGTGTAGACGGTATCGCCGTGAACCACCGCCTGACTCATGCGGTCGCCGACCTCGATGCGTTTCATGATGCTCGTCCCCCCTTATGTTTTGTGTCGGTGGCCTGGCGGCGGTCTCGACCGTCAAGAATGCGCGCAGTCGATGCAGGTCGGCGTGGTCGGGTCGTACTCCAGGCGTTTTTTCTCGATCTCTTCGCCGCAACTGACGCAATAGCCGAACTCGCCGTCCTCGATCCTCTTCAGCGCCGAATCGATACGCTGGATTTCGATGTGCCGGCGCTCCTCGGTGGCCAGTTGCATGGCCTGGTCCTGCAGCGCGTCCATGCGCGACAGCCGGCCGACCATGGATTGGTCGAGTTGGACCGGTTTGCGCGCTTCCTCGGTCGTTTCGGAGAGTTCTTCGACTTCCCGGCGCATGTCCGTCAAGCGCTTCTTGAACGCCTTGGCGTTGATTTTCGTATTTCTGGCCATCGTCTCCGCCCGGTCCCGGCACGCGAAACCGTCCTCGTTCCTTGGAATTATATAAGCCTGCCACCACGGATCGCACGGCGCAACCCCGGCTTCGCCCGGCTTTTCTTGATCGGCCCCGGAGCGTGCGGTATCAACCGGCAGTCAAACCCGCTGAACCGCCCCGCCGCTACGGCCGCCCCCATGAACCTTTTCAATCATTTTCGGGAAATCATCGTCGATACCATCGCCAAGCTCGGCGAGGCCGGCGACATTCCGGCCGGGTTGGAGACGGCGCGCCTCACCATCGAACCGCCGCGCGAGGCCGGCCACGGCGACATCACCACCAATGCGGCGATGGTACTGGCCGGGGCGGCCGGTATGAAGCCGAGGGACCTGGCCGAGTTGTTGTCGGCGAGGCTGGGTGCACTGGAAGCGGTGACGGCGGCCGACATCGCCGGTCCCGGCTTCCTCAACCTGACTTTGGCGCCAGCCTTCTGGCGGGCGCAGTTGAAAAGCATCCTCAAGGTCGGCACGGCCTACGGCGATTCGGTGATCGGCGGCGCCGAGCCGATCAACGTCGAGTACGTGTCGGCCAACCCGACCGGACCGTTGCATGTGGCCCACGCGCGCGGCGCCGTGTTCGGCGACGTTCTGGCCAACCTGCTGGCCAAGGCCGGCTACGACGTGACCAAGGAATTCTACATCAACGACGCCGGCGCTCAGGTCGACAACCTGGCGCGCTCCGTGCATTTGCGCTACCGCGAGACGCTCGGCGACGACATCGGCGAGGTTCCGGAAGGGCTCTACCCGGGCGACTACGTGAAGCCGCTGGGCGAGGAACTGGCCGAGCGCGACGGCGACAGGTGGCGGGACGCCGACGAGGGCGAGTGGCTCGACGAATTCCGGGCCTTCGCGGTCGAACGCATGCTCGAACAGGTCAAGCGCGACCTTGCCCTGCTCGGCGTCGAGCAGGACGTGTTCACGTCGGAGCGCGCCCTGGTCGAGGACGGCGCGGTCGAGCGCGCGCTCGACACCCTGAAGGCGGCCGGGCTGATCTACACCGGCGTCCTCGAGCCGCCGAAGGGAAGGACACCGGACGACTGGGAAGCGAGGCCGCAGACCCTGTTCCGGGCCACCCGGTTCGGCGACGACGTCGACCGCCCGTTGAAGAAATCCAACGGCGCCTGGACCTATTTCTCCAACGACATCGCCAATCATCTCGACAAGTACCGGCGCGGCTTCAGGCAGATGATCGACGTCTGGGGGGCCGATCACGGCGGCTACGTCAAGCGCATGAAGGCGGCGACCGAGGCAGTCACCGGCGGCGCCGGCGACCTCGACATCAAGCTGTGCCAGATCGTGCATCTGAAGAAAGGCGGCGAACCGGTCCGCATGTCGAAACGAGCCGGCTCCTTCGTCACCCTGAAGGACCTCATCGACGAGGTTGGCAAGGACGTGGTGCGGTTCTTGATGCTGACCCGCAAGAACGACAGCCAGATGGAATTTGACCTCGACAAGGCGGTCGAGCAGTCGCGCGACAACCCGGTGTTCTACGTGCAGTACGCCCATGCCCGCTGCCGCTCGGTGTTGCGCAACGCGGCCGACGATTTCGATACTGCCGAGCTGACACCGGAAGCGCTGGCCGGGGCCTCCCTGGAGCGCCTCGAGGACCCGGCCGAACTCGATCTCATCAAGGCGTTGGCCGGTTGGCCCAGGCTGGTCGAAAGCGCCGCCCAGGCCCACGAGCCGCATCGGGTCGTCTACTACCTGACCGACACCGCCACCCTGTTCCACGCGCTGTGGAACAAGGGCAAGGACGACGCCCGGCTGCGCTTCATCGACGCCGATGAGCGCGAACTGACGACGGCCCGCCTCGCCCTCGTCCAAGGCGTCGCCTTTGTCATCGCGTCGGGCCTGGACGTGCTCGGCGTCACGCCGGTCGAGGAACTGCGTTGAGCGGCGCCGACGTCATGTTGATGCGGGGCCTTGAGGCCCTGGCGACGACGGACGAGAGGATGTCGCGGGCAATTCGGGCGGCCGGGCGGCCCGAAATGCGCAATCGCGAACCCGGTTTCGCCACCCTGGCCCGGACCATCGTCGACCAACAGGTCTCGGTGCAGGCCGGCGCCGCCATTTGGAGCAAGCTCGAAGACGGCATCGGCGGCGTCACTGCCGACGCCGTCTTGAGCGCCCCGGAGAACACGCTACGGCAGTGCGGATTGAGCGCCGCCAAGGTGCGTTATATGCGGTGCCTGGCCGACGCCATCGGCTCCGGCGAACTCGATCTGGAAAGCCTCGAGCGGGCCGACGACGACGAGGCCCGCGCCCGGTTGACGGCAATCACCGGCATTGGCCGGTGGACGGCGGATATCTATCTGATGTTCGCCTTGGGGCGGCTCGACGTATGGCCGTCCGGCGACCTGGCGCTCGCCGTCGCCGCCCAGCACCTGGAAGGCTTCGAGCAACGGCCGACGCCGAAACAGCTCGAGGAGATGGGCGAGCGCTGGCGGCCGTGGCGGACCGTTGCGGCGCTGGTGCTGTGGCACTACTACCGCCACGGGCGCGATCAGGAATAGGGAATTATCCCGTCAGCGGGTCTAGCCGACCTGCCTGAGGCCCTCGCCGGGCCACGGCAGTTCGTCGAATTGTTCCGCGGTTTTGAGCGGCTTTTCGCCGCCGATACCGGGTTCCGGCTTGAACAGCGCCTCGCCGGGCCACGGCAGCGCATCGGCCGGCTCCTCCTCCGTCACGCCGGCGGCTTCAAGTTCCTCGGCCCGTTCGGCCGCTTCCTCGATGGTCTCGCCGGTCGGTTCGGCGGCGGCCTCCGCCCCGTCCGTCCGATCGACGCGGGATTGGGCCTGCAGGATGGCGCGAAGGGTGCGGGCGCGCTCCAGGTTCTTGATGGTGACGACGGCGAGCCGCTGCATGGCGGCGTGCTCGTAGGCCTTCAACGCAAGCTCGAAGGCGATCACCGCTTCCTCCAGGCGTTCGGCGTTCTCGGTGCGGCGGCCGAGCAGGTAGAGCGCCGTGCCGAGGTTGTTCTGGGCCTTCGCCCATAGCGCCATCGACTGCGTCGGCGTCCGTACTTCGAGCACGGCGCGGCAGGCATTGACGGCGGTGGCGAGAACGTCGGGGCTGTCCTCCAACTCGCCGAAGATCTGGGCGGCCTGCGCGAAGTTGCTCATGATTTCGGCCCAGCGGTCGGGCGCCTCGGCCCGCGTGTAGCCTTCGAGGGCGTGTTTGAAATGATCGAGGGCCTGGCGCAGGATCGCCACCTCGCCATCGGCGTAGCCGTGGCGGTAGCCGATCAAGCCGAGGCGGTTATGGATATCGGCCCATGGCCGCCGATGTCCGTCGTGCTCGCCGTCGAAATACTCGAGCGCGGCCCTCAAGGCGGCTTCGGCCTTTTCCAACATGTCGCCGTCGTCGGTCCGCTGGGCGGCGATGTGCAGCACGCTGCCGAGCTGTTTCTGGGCCCACCCCCAGATGTCGGAAGGCTTGCCGCCCGATCCGGCCAAGGCGGCCTCGAGCAGTTTTACCGATTTCTCCAGGGCGCCGTCGGCGTGGTTGCGACAGGCCTGGGCGGCCAGCGCATTGCCGTACGACAGGTACAGGCAGGCGCGTTCGCGTTCGGTCATTTCCGGCGGCAGATTGTCGAGAGCGGCATTGGCGGCGGCCAACGAGTGGGCCAGCACGAAGGATTGCAGGTTTCTCTTGTCCGGCGTCCTGGCGTCGATGGCCGACAGGACGACGACGCGCAGCAGGCTGGCGAAATCGCCGCCGAATTCGGCCGGCAGCGGCAGCTTGATCCCGGGCATCGCCGTTCCGAGGGTTTCTCGGTCGCTCGACATCGGGGCGACGAGATAGAGATGCATCGGCTCTCCGGACCCGGGCACGCCGCCCCAGACCAGGACGTCGGCCTGCTTGGCGGCGAGGATGGCGGACCCGGCCCGCGAAAACTCTTCGATCTGTCGTCTGAGGTCGGCTGCCGGGTCGAGCAGGAAGCTCTGCTCGATCAGTTTGGTCTGGACGAATTCGGTGTTGCCGAGCGCCTTGAGCAGGTGACGGGTGGTGTCGAGCGAGTTTTCGCCGCCGAGTTCGGCGACGCGGATGCCGAGCCGGCGGGGATCGTACTCGAGGCTGTTGACGAACTGACGCAACAGGCCGGGCCGGTCGGCGGGCGCCGCCGGCTCGTTCTCGGCAACGCCGTCGGGCGCGGTGCCGTTATCGGTGTTAAATTTTCTAAACAGACCGGACAGACCCCAACGCGGGGTCGCGGTCTGCTCGACGATGGCGTTTCCTGGTCGCATGGGCATCCCGTGCCTGGCCCTGGTCGGATGGACAGCGCGGGGCGGTCGCCTCGGCGCCGACCCGACCCCATGACTACCAGAAAGCTCCTACCAATCCGTTAATGCGGAGCGCCGCCGCCCGCTTTCCACAGAGTTCTGTTGCGCGGCCGGCTCGGAAGCGTGTTATGATATGCAGGCCACAACAAAAAGAGTCCCGGGAGGGGGTTTCAGACATGTCGCGTTTTCGCAACGCTGTCGTTCGCGGCACAGCCGCGGCCGTCATTGCGCTCGCCGCCGTCGCCCAGCCGATCGCGGCCGGCGCCGATTCGGACGAGCCGAAAACGACCGAGGATCCGCTTGAAAAGGTCAACCGGGTAACCTCGGAATTCAACCGGCTGTTCCGCGGCGTGCTGCTCGACCCGCTCGTCGACGGCTATCAGGCGGTGACGCCCGAGCCGATGCAAAAGGCGATCTCGAATGCAGCCTCCAACCTCAACGAGCCGGTGACCGCGGTCAGCAGCCTGTTGCAGGGCGATGAGGGGAACGCCAAGGCGGCGACCAGCCGGTTCCTGATCAACTCGACGGTGGGGCTGGGCGGCGTCGGCGACCCGGCCGCCGATTTCGGATACACCTCGCGCGCCGAGGACCTGGGCCAGGCGGCCGGCGCCGGCGGCACCGAAGCCGGGCCGCACATCGTTCTTCCGTTGCTGGGGCCGAGCAACGTGCGCGACCTGACCGGCGACGTCATTACCGGACTGATCAGCCCGTTACCGTTGGTGGGGGCGGCGGCCAAGGCCGGCGTTACTTACGCCGACAACCAGGACGAAATCAATTCGATCTCGCGCAACGCGCTCGACCCCTATCTGGTCGAACGCGAGGCTTACGAGCAGCACCGCCGCTATCTGATCAACAACGGCGAGGCGCCGCTGATGGAAATGCCGTCGCTCGACGGCAACTGATTCAAGCCCGAAGGCCTTCCGTTGTTAACGGCAGCTTACCGTGGCGTCGTAGTTGAAGGCGCGACGGTACCACGACGGTTTGACCCAAAGGGCGAGCCGCCCGGTGGTGTTCTTCGAGGCCTTGACCTTGAATGACGCCTTCTGGCCGTCTTTCAGGCGCATGCGGCGCTTCGAAATCATCTGCTTGGCGCCGCTGCCGATCCGGTAGATCGCGAAGGTGCTGGATTTCGGCCAGTCCTGGCCGGCGTTCTTCACCTGGAAAGTGGCGTTGCCGTTGTCGCACGCGGTGGCGACGTTGAGTTTGAGAGCGCTGGTGGCGGCCTGCGCCATTTCGGCCGATTTCGATTCGGAGGCGGCCGCGGTCAGGGCAAGACCAAGAGCGGCGATCGCCATGATGGCGAGGCCGAGGTTGTCCCGGGTCAAGAGCATCGTTGTCTCCTATTTCTCAGGCGCGCCAAATTCAGTCGGCGCTTCGTTAACCCATTCAGGGTCGTATCCCCGATTGTGGAGGCGAAAAGTTAACAATTCGGAAACCGGCCGCGGCGGCCGCCACGGCGACCCGGAAAAGCGTCAGGCGTCGCCTTCGAGCTGACGGGCGCGTTCGTAGAGGGCGACGGCGGCGGCGTTCGACAGGTTGAGGCTGTCCATCGCCTGACCCATCGGAATCCGCGCCAGATGGTCGCAGGTCTGGCGGGTCAGGCGCCTGAGACCGCCGCCCTCGGCGCCGAGCACGAGGACGACACGGCCGGCCAACTCGGTCGCCGCCAGCGTCCTTTCGGCGTTGCCGTCGAGGCCGACGCACCAGAACCCGGCCTCCTTGAGCAGCGCCAGGGTGCGGGCGACGTTGGTGACGGCGACCAGGGGAACGGTTTCGAGGGCGCCGGAGGCCGCCTTGGCCAGGACCGCCGTCGCCTCCGGCGCGTGGCGGTCCTGAACAACGACGGCGGCGGCGCCGAAGGCGGCGGCCGAGCGCAAGACGGCGCCGACGTTGCGCGGGTCGGTCGCCTGGTCGAGGACGATCAGGCAGGCCGAGGCGAGATCGGCCAGCCGCTCGCGGACCTCCTCGATGGCGACGGCGGGCAGCGCCGCCGCCTCGACGGCAACGCCTTGGTGGACGGCGCCGGCCGGCAGCAGGGCGGCGATCTCGGCGCCGGTCAGGATTTCCGGCTCGATGCCGCCGCCGGCCACGGACTCGACGGTCTGCGCCGTCGCCAGCAGACGCCGGCAGCGGCGCAGCGGGTTGGAAAGGGCAGCCCGCGCCGCGTGGACCCCGTAAATCCAGACGCCATCTGCGGTCGTTTCCGGGGTTCCGCGCCGTCCCGTACGACGGCGCTTCGAAAGGGGCTTGCGCTTGACCATGACGGCAATTATCATGGGGGAAATTCCACCGTCTGCAAGCATCTCGGGTCGGGACGTTTCGGGGCTGAGAGGCTAGCGGACCTTTGCGCTGTGTTTTGAAGTTGACAACAGGCGGTAAATCCTCATATTTCGGGTTTTTCCAGGCGCTTTCGAGCGTCCGAAAGCCTAACGTTTAGGGAGGGATGCCCGAGTGGCTAAAGGGGACGGGCTGTAAACCCGTTGGCGTACGCCTACGTTGGTTCGAATCCAACCTCCTCCACCATTTCACCCTGGGCGTGAAGTGGTTTTGAAAACAATGGGTTGCCCGTCTCGCCTTGGTTTGGGGGCGACGGAACCGAGATTGGGTGTGCGGGTGTAGCTCAATGGTAGAGCAGAAGCCTTCCAAGCTTACGACGAGGGTTCGATTCCCTTCACCCGCTCCAAACGCGCCAGCGAGCCCGTGAGGACCGAAGACGAGCGATCGGGATTTATTGAGCGATTTCAACGACGGGATTGAAAGACTGAAGAGATGGCCAAGGAGAAGTTTGAGCGTACGAAGCCGCACTGCAACATCGGGAC
>CAYFMP010000092.1:0-12890 GCA_964344215.1 uncultured Thalassospiraceae bacterium
GGTATTTGGCTTGCAGCTGTCGCCAGATGGTGCGCTCGTACTTCGAGTAGTAGTAGACGACGCAGGGCTGGTTGGCGCCGATATACCGCCAAGCCTCGTCGAAGGCACGTTCCTCCTCCTCCGGGCTAACGGCGTCCGTAAAGAATGCGACATACCTTTCGCTCCAGTTGTCACCACCGCGACGCTCGACGAAGCCGTGCAGGTAACAGAGGTCCCGCATCGGATCGACCTCGATATCAAAAAAGAGTTCGGTCTCGGAGTGGGGAAGGCTCACGGGCGCCGTCAGATAGGGGCTCGCGCCCCTTGTCTTGGTGAGCTTGGCCCGCTCGTGGAACTTACGAAGCGTGTCGGGTCCGACCCCCCGGAAATCGCTCTTCTTCCCCGAAATGAAGCCATCGACGTTGGCGGCCGCGAGGTCGGACACCGTCGGAATGCGATCGACCATGACGTCCCGTTTGGCGCGGCCGAGTTCCGGTAGCAGCGTCAGGTCATCCGATTGCTCAAGATCAGCGAGGCAGGCCGTGTACCAGTGGCAGAGCTTGCAGGCGCCGCAATAGGCGGGGTTTGTCCTCTCTGTCTGCGCCACAATGCGTTGGGCCTTGGTCAGCGCCTCCTGATAGACCTCCCACATCGTCCAGGGGTTCCGCTTGCCCTGCGGCTCCTCAAGGTCGTAGGTGACCTCCTCCCCGTGGATGTCCCAAACGAATGGACGCCTGGAGCTCGCCAGGCCTCGACGTTCAAGGATGTCGGTGTAAAGCGACAACTGGACGCCATAGTGTTTCTTGAGCTTGGCGTCGTCGCCTTCGCCGAACTCTCCCGAGCCGGATTTGATATCCCCCGCCACATAGCCATCGCCTTCGTGCCGCAGCAGGTCGGGATCGCCCAGAAGGTCGTCCGCGGTGATGCGGGCGCTATAAATCAGCGGCTCGCCGCGTTGCAAGGCTTCGAAGGTCTGCCGTTCCTTTTCGTCGCCGGCATAGCGCGACAGGTCGAGGATTGGCAGCGTCAGACCTTCAATTACGGCGTGCTCGTAGGCGGTACCCTTCTCCCAGAGTAGCTGTACGAAGGCGTTGATCTCGTCACGTTTCGCCGGATCACCGAACAGGTCCATGGACGGCCGGTGCGGGCACTGGACCAGATCGTAGAGCATTGCGGCGGTGACTGGAGTTGGCATAGTTCCCTAAATGAGCTGGTGTGATAGCTATTGAGTTTGATTCAAACGGTGTCCGCGCCGCCAGGCCCATGGCATCACAAATTCGCCTGACCATATGCCGACGCCCCGCTTGTAAGCGGTCTCTTCCGCGCCGACGTAATCCTCAGAGTATTTTCGATACGCAACGGCCCAGCCGGTCCTTACCATCCATTCGTTCACGTTCGTGCCGGCCTTGAAGCAGACCGCGATAACGCGGCGGTAACGATCTCGCCCTCTCTCTTCGCAGTCGATCGGGCCCGCGCGAAGGAATTCTGCCAATGCTATCGCAGCTCGCTGACCGCAGCGCCATGTATCTCCGGATGGTCGCTTGCACGTCTGAGAGCTCTCCGGAGCGTCAATGCCATAGAGGCGAATACGGGTGCCGTGGATTTCCAGAGTATCGCCGTCAATAACGCTGGCCCTGCCTGAGATCCCTGCCTGTGCTGTATCTGCTCCGACGAACGCCAGAACGAGTAATGCGAACAAGATTGCCCGCATCTCATCCCTCCAACAATTCCTTCAATGATCTTGCCGAAGGCGGCTCAGCGCCCGAGGCCAAAACTTCCGGCGCCTGAAACAGCGCATTGCCCGGCGACCATAGCTCCAAACTTTCGGCGTGTTCCTCAAAATACTCCGGATCGGTGGTTACCCGCAGGCGTTCGCGCATGCCGGGCGCCAGCAGACCGTATTCTCGATGCGCCATAGGCTGGATATCAGTTCCCGGCGGCATTAAGTCGGATGACCCGATGATCCTATCGAGATCGTCCATGGTGATTGAGGATGGCGCGCGCGGGGGCATGGCAAGGTCTTCTTCCGTGACTGCATCAATGTCGAAACCTCGCCCTTCGGCTTCCCGAGCTTGTTGCTCGATTGCGTCCACGACATTGGCGCGCTCCCGGGCATCCCGGTCTTCTCCGGATAGGACAGATTGCGAAATCGTTCGGGGCAAGCTTGCCAGGATCGGCTGCAATCGGCCGACAACCGATTCGAACAAACCGATCCGACTTCTGAGTGCCCGGTAAACATCGGTCTCGACCGTGCCCTCATAATGCAGGTTAACGATCCGAATGATCTCGTGTTGCTGACCGAGGCGATCGATGCGGCCGATACGCTGCTCCACACGCATCGGGTTCCATGGCATGTCGTAATTGATCAGGGCGCCGCAGAACTGGAAATTCAAACCCTCGGCTGCGGCGTCAGTGCATAGCAAGACATCCGCCTCGCCATCGCGAAATCGCCGCTTAGCGTCGTCACGGCCGATCTGGCGCCAGGTGCCGTCAGCGGAGGGTATTTCTCCTCCTCGTCCGGAAAAACACATTAACCTCAGATCGGCGTCCCTCAGGAGTTCCCCACGCAGGAAATCCATGGTGTCGGTGTACTGGGTAAAAACCATTGCCTGGCCATAGCCATCCTGGCGCAGCGTATCGAGGGTGTTCTTCAGGCTTTCGAGCTTGCTGTCGGGCGGCAACTTATCGATGCGATTGAGGAGGTGCTGGATGTCGGCCTCCTCCTCGGCGGCGAGGGCCTCGCGTTCAAGCGCCGCCACATCGTCGGCATCCAGGACTTCGTCCACCGCTTCGTCGTCCGGCGCGTCTTCGTCTAAGCCCATCAATTGGGCCTGAGCGCCGGCGGCGATGGCGTCAAGATGGTTCTGAAGCGTATTGCGCAAGGCGCAAAAACTGCTGGCGAGCCGGCGGCGGTATATGGTCATGACAAATCCCACCGCCGTGCGCTCTTTGGCACTGGCCTGGTTGTAGGTGCTGGCAATGTAAGCCTCGACCGCGTCGTAAAGTGCCCGCTCTTCCGATGTCATTTCCAGGAAGCGGTCTTCGACACGGCGGTCGGCTATCGGTGTGGTCAACATTCCCGCCTTGAAATACCGTCGTAGCAGTTCGCGAGTGTGCCGTGAGACCAGCCGGCGGATCGGCGTGTGCGCCCGCATGATGTTGACTGCGGCTCGGCGCTCCGTCGTCTCCAGCTGGCGGCGCGGGATGCTGGCGCCGTCGCGCAGTGCGCGGAGGACCTTATTTGCTTTCAGGCGTGACAGGCTGGCTAGACGTTGTGCGTCTTCCGTTTTGACCTCGCCATAGCTGAGTTCGACCGATTGAAACAGTCGGGCCATACGGTCCAATGCATCCGATGACGGGTTCGGCTGTTCTATATCGTCGAAGAAGTTGAGAAACGCCTTGGCAGTCCACTCGGTCGGCAGGCCGAGCAGGTGCAACAGGTCCCAGACCTCGATGGGATGGACTTGCATCGGTGTCGCCGTCAGCAACACCAGCCCCTGCGTGTGGTCCTTCAGGCCCTGCATCAGCCGTAGCAGGGCGTTAGGGCCACCTTCCTGTTGGGTTCCCGCCGCGCGCCGTCGGGCATGGTGGGCTTCGTCGAGCACCACTAGATCCCAGGGCTCAGATTCCTCTAGAAGTGCCGCCGCACGGTCGCGCCGGCGCATGAGGTGACTCGACGCGATAACCACGGGTTCATGGTGCCATTGATGCCTATCGACAACGCGCTCGTTCTCTCCACGCCATGCCGGCGAAGGATACCAAACCAGCCTCCGGCCGTCGTAGATTGGCCAATTGAGGTTAAACTTCTCGCGTAGTTCTATCTGCCACTGTTTGAGAACAGCCTTGGGCGCCAAGATCAGTACCCGCTTGACGCGTCCAGCGAGCCAGGCTTGGCGTAGCAACATGCCGGCCTGAATGGTTTTGCCAAGACCTACCTCATCGGCGATTAAGAGCTTAGGGGGCCAATCTCGGTAGAGGCGTTCGAAAGCCCTCACTTGGTGTGGCCAGGGTGTGACCGCCGAGGTCGCTTCACCCACGCGCTCGCCCCCATCTGGCAATGAAGGTGCATGCTGGATGAAAGACCAGACACGGCTCCTGAAATCGCCTTGTTCGGGCGCCGTTGGTTTCTCGGGTTCCTTCGCCTGGGGCTCCGACTTCTTTGGGGAAGGCTTCGCAGGTTTCTCCTCAGCCTCCTTGAGACGGGCGGGCACATCGCTCGCCGGCATGAAACGCATCAGGTCCTGACGGGCGGCATCGGGCACGTCGAGCACAATCACGCGGTGCGCCTTGTTGGCCCAGATCCGCGCGAAGTTAGCCTCCTCATCCGCTACTCGCTTGGGTTCAGGACCCCAGCTTGTATAAACATTGATGCTCTCCCAGTTATGTTGCCAGCCGGCTGCCGTTTCATTGAGGCTGCCGTTCCAGGCGATCTTGTCGCCGCCCCGGTCCTCGATGATGCCGGCCTTCTCGTGGAAGATACCGTCCGCTGGAATCGGCTTCTTGCTGGCATTGCAGGGAACGGCCACCTTCACATCCAGATAGCCCTGAGCGATCATCCAGGCCAACAGTTCCAGGGCATCGGAAGATGCGGGATCAGGTGGTGCTAGTGGCAGGCTCGCCAGATGACGTTCGACGAGATCGCGCAGCTGTTCGCCTTTTTCGATAGCATCGATCTCGGGTTGTTCCAGAGTGCAACCCACGACCAGCCGCATGCGCCCTCCGTTACGGACCAACCCTTCGATACCGCGTGCCGCCAGCGTCAGGGCGCGGGCATTGAAGTAACCGGTTAGCCTGTCGTAGCGCTCGGCATCCTCAAGCGCGGGCACATAGAACAGCTTGACGAGATCGCCGTCGTCAGGGGTGTATTTGAGCCTCCATGTGCGGTCGCTGAGCATGGTCAAACATCATCTTCTTGCCAAAGCTTCAGCTGCTCCGGCTCGTCGATCTCGTCGCTGTAGGCAAGGCGGGAGAGATTGTAGAGCGCCTCGAAGTCGCTTCCCGATGCTGCAGCGTCTCCCTCCAGATCAATGCCGGTAAACGCCTTGGAAACCGGCAGGACCTCAAGCACTGCCTCGAGGGCCGCGAAGAAGCGCGGATCCTGATCCACCAGCGCAGTGGTGAGCATTTCCTGGGCGGCAGATAGGGAACGAACCCGTCCCATGTTGGCGGCATGATGAATAGCGTCGATCATGCCCCGTGAGCCATCGACCGGTCCGAGGGTTCCCTTGGCGGCGCGGCGCGCGCTGTCCCACAGGTGGATGTCGCTGCCTTTCTTTTCCGCGAGCCGGCCGACGATGTCGCTCTCAAGATCGACACCAACGGCGCGGGCGAGCCTTAGTGCTTCGTCGTAGGAAAACGTCGGCGCCTTGAAGGCATCCCAGGCGAGAACGAGAAACGCCGTTGTTGGATCTAGGTCGGCATTGGCCTTAAGGTGGGTCAGTTGCTCCAGGCGCCAACGTTTGACCTCGCGTCGGGCGGCATCGAGCGCGTCTTCCGGAGTGGCGGCGTAGGGGTCCCATTCCTCCTCGAACAATACCTGTTGGCGTCGACGGCGGCGTTCCTCGGGGATCTCGCGCGGGGTGCCGCGTTTGAGAGGCCAATGGCGCGAGAATTCTTCGAGTGCTGGACCGAAAGAGGCGAGGTAAAGGTCAACGCCTGAAATGCCCGCGTTCTGGAACTCCTCGACCCGAGCCCGTACCGCTTTCGCGACCAGCGGTTCCACATCTTCCCAATAAAGGTCAGTCTCCGCCTGCATGTCGCCGACACGCGGGCGGCAAACAAGGAAGATGGTGCTGTTGGCAGCGGCCTTGTCCTTGATGTGCAAGCTACCCTCGGCTTCCGTATTAATCGGCCAGGAGGCCGTGATGGCGAAGCCGGCTTCGATCAGTCCCTTGGTCAGCGCGTCCCAGGCACCTGTCGCTTTATGCGTGAACATCAGGGTCATGACCCCTTTGGGTTTAAGGGTTCTGCGGCACTCGGCAAAGATGGACGCCATGCGCTCTTGGTAATCCCGTCCAGCCAACGCCTTAGCGCCTTTCTGTCCTTGGAACTTGGCCGGGTTGGCGACAGCCTCGTTGTCCTTGTCGGTCAATTGTCGGCGGAACAGTTCAGGGACGACGTGACCGGCTGTACGCTTGAGCCAAACGTAGAAGAAGTCCGAAAGCTCTGCATACATGACGTTGTCGTAATATGGGGGGTCCATGACGACAACATCGACAGATTCGTCCTCGATGTGATCGAGACTGTCACCAGGCTTGCAGGTGACCGTCACAGGCGGGGGGGTATAATTTCCTTGATCCGCGTGGGCAAACAATCCGCCCCCGTTTTCGCCGGCATCGGGACGGACGAGGGCGATGAGTTCGCCGATGCATTTCTCGGTTTGCTTGAAGGCCCATTCGAATCCACCGCCGACCTGCATTAGTGGCATTTCAACGAAGGACCATTTGAACGAAAAGTCGTGTTGCGAGAATGTATTCGTAATTACTTCGCGTTTGGAATGCCACACGGACATCCTTGAGTTGTAATCTCGTAACTTGTCTAGAGAAAGGGCAAGATAAAGGTATGCCGCTTGCCGTACCTCGTCGAACCTACCTTCTGCGCGATCTGCATCGAGCATTTCGCGGAAAACCTCGACGCTGACCGCATGACAAAGAAGCTGCCGGGGGGAAAACAAATCGCGCCACAAGGGCATGCCGTATTGGATCGGGCGATCATCGTTGCTGAGTTCAGGAAACTTCTCGGTCGGGACGATGTCGAAGGCTTCCCATTCGGGCATTTTCTCAGCGAGATAGGCCTTGATCTCGCTGCTGTTGTCGTCCTCGGGGCGCGGCGCGCGGTAGCCTCGAACCCATTTGTCTTTGCCCCGCTTGCCAGACTTTAGGATTTTGGCGACGCGCTCCTTATAAACGATCGCGAACAGCTGCTCGCCCATCTTTCCGGCCTGGGCCTGGGATTTGATTTCGTCGCCATCGATGACCCGGGCGCAATCGGAATAAGGACAGGTTCCGTCGCCGCGCGACACGGTTCCTTCCGATTGTTCCCGGGCGGATTTGACAATCTCGAATGAACAGACGCGGCCTTCCGACCCGGGGCCGCTCCCAAGGTGCGGCTTGAGCCGCACGCCTGTCCCACTGGGCGCCAGACGCCAGTTCGGCGACAGCGGCACAAGGCCGTCGCAATAGGGGCAGGTAATGGTGCGGGCCCAAAGGAAACCGTGGATTTGCGTGTCCGCATTTTCAGTTGGATATAAGTGCGGTATTTTGTCGTTTACAGATTTCAGAAAATATTTAGAAAGAGATGCAAAGTCTTCCTGAAGCATTGCCCCAAATTGAATTGGCGGCCCTATAGTTTGTCTAGTTATCAGGGATGCAATTGGATTAAGGTCGTTGGCATAGGACTTCAATTGGAGGCGACTAGCTTCGAAAGGTATGCTACCGCCACCAGCTGTAGGGTCCAAGACGATGGCCAAATCGACACCAACCTCACGTAGTTTGTCACGAACCCAGGTGGTTTCTTCTGCACTAGGTTGGTACGTGAAGGCGCGCTTATACCCGTATGGATTTGGCCCAAGGTTCTGACCGGTTCTTTTCGCAGAATCTATTTTGCGCCGAGTGGCAACTGGGTCACCGTGAATCCCGATCACATGCAGAAACTGCTTCCGGTCCGCATCGGCCGGGAGCAAAGAGGCGAGGATCGCCGCCCGAGATGCCACCAACGGCCGCCGTGCCCACCACACGTGTAAATAATAGATTGGCGGCAGGGCGGTCATTGACCGTCGCTCTCGGACGCTCTCTTCACCGAGGGCGGCAATGGGCAACCAGCGTTCGATCAGGCGGGTGTCGGTCATCGTCGCTCCGTATTCCTTCAACGTTTGGGGTCGGTCAGGAGAAAACGGAGCGCCATCAGGACGCGTCGCGGGTTCTTCCGGTGGATGGCCATTCCGAGCCAATATGCGGCTTCCTCACGCCCCATGGCCTCGATGCCTTCTGCCACCGCCCGCATATTGTCGCGGTTTCGCATGGGAGCCAGGCTGCGGAACAGCAGCCCCAACATCAGCGCCAAGTCCTCGGTCAGATTGTAGCCGCGTTTCTTGTTGTCCGTACCAGCGCCCAGCTTGATTCCGGCCTGCGACAACCGTTTCAGCACGCGATGCTCAACAAGATCGAGATTGCGTCCCCGCAACCCGGCAATGCGAAGCGCGGAGGTCACTTGCGGCGTCGCCGATGCCGGCATTTGCCAGATTTCGTACTCGGCATCGCCCGGCCCGTGATTGCGCACGCGCAGTTCGTACTGAGGCGCCGAGTCCGGTGTCGTGACCAGGGAAATCCGTTCTAACCGCGCCATCTACGCCTTCACCTCCGCCGTGGCTGACACATAGGCAGCACCGCTTGCGAACTTGGCAAGGCGTTCGGTGAGTTTCTCTGCCGCGTCGCCATGCATTGATAGACCCTCGGCAAACGTCAACTGGAAACCTGCCTCAAGGTTCTTGGAACTTGCATCACGTAATTGCGGTTCGAGAAACTCTTTAACCGGTTGCGCATCCGGCACTGGCCCGCGGAACTCTAATTCGAACGATCCACCCTCGCGGGTTTCGTAGCCGCCAGTGATGGTGACGGTCTTCTCCGCCCCGGATACGGCACCCACGGCACCAAGAAGGCGAAAGGCGTCGCCAGCCTCGAACATACGGATGGTCAGGACGCTGATGGACTCGATCTCCTTGGCCCGAGCCTGCTCCCACAACTGGACCAACGCCTCATTAAGGACGCCTTCGGCGGTGAACGAACCGGGCGCTGCCCCTGGCGGATGGCCGCCGACCGGCTCCCCTTCAGGGCCGGTGCCTGGACCGCCACCGGGGGCTCCGCCGGGCTGCCCCGCCTCTTCGCCGCCCGGTTCAGGTTGCTCGGGTTCTCCGGGCTTTTTACGTGGCCAAATGCCGGTATTCTTGGCGTAGATCATGGTGAAGACCACGGACTGCTCGTCGATCATGATGCTGGCCGATGGGTCCCCCGGTCCGAATAGCAAATCTCCGCGCTGATAAACGTACTCACCCTGCTCGATGCCGCGCCGCACTCCGCGAATGAAAATGTCGTCGCCGATCAGAATCGGAAGCGCCGGATCGCGCCTAAATTCGTCGCGAAGCGCGAGCGTCGTGATCTGGCCCTTCTTGAGCGGCGTACGGTCGCGCACATATGCTGGCGAATCCGGTTCGTCCTCGGACAGGCGTAACTTCTTGAGATCGCGCAGCGCACGCGAGATCTGTTGTTGGCCAGCGCCCGGTTGGTCAGAGGCGGAATGCACGTCGATCGCTGAATGGGCTAGATCGACATCGCTGGCGCCGACCCGGTTGCGAGACGGATAGAAGACGTGCCGGTAGCATTGCTGAATTGCGATCGCGAGTTCCTGTTCGGACCGCGCTTCCAGCTCACGCACCTTGGCCTGCTGGTGCTCGGCCAGGTCGATCAGGCGTTCGGGCTTCTTGAGTTCCTGCAACGCCAGACGATGATAGGTCTTGCGCCGCATTTCCTCCTTACGGGCATCGTCCGCGACCACGAACACGAGATTGTTTCGTAGCGCCCTCAGGGCGGAACCCTCGGAGCCCTTGCGCGCATAGATTCGCTCGATGAGCTCGGGAACACTTTCCACGGAGCCGCCGATGGTCACGCCGTCATAGGCCATGACGACGAGCTTCGGGCGACCGTCGCCAACCTCATCGGGCACGTCGAAGGGGCCGCCGGGAAACGATACCGTCTCCAACGTCTTGCCCCCAAAAATTTGGCGGATGCGATCGTTGAGCTGAGCGCGCGCTTCCCCGGCATCCACGTGGCGCTCCTCGCGGCGGATGATTTGGCGCAGATTGGCCTCAGCGAGAAAGCGCATCGGAGCGCCGGGGCGGTCGTCGAGGTAGGCAGACTCGGCGATGAATTTCTTACGCGCTTCCTCAATGAAGCTAATGTCCGTTGCGGGGCCCAGGACCGAATAGCGCAACTGTTCCGGCGAAACCCCCTTGAGGGGGTCGTTGAAGGCCAGCGTGTGCATGAAGATGGTGCGGGCGACATAGACTGCATAAGGCGGTAGGCCGCCATGGTGCTCGGCGTCGATTTCTTGCGCCAGGGCCTTCTTCTCTACCGAACCGGCGGCGACATCGTTGGTGATGGCCGGTGCGTAAGCCGATTGCCCGAGTCGCGTGACGATCTCCTGGCGGATAGGCTCGTAGCCCGGATCGATATGGTGCAGATGGATTGCGTTCGCATCGTTGGGCTTGTCCTCCCACAGATGAGCGATCGTGCGCGCCAACAGCCGCAGCATGCCGCGCACCCGCTGGAAATTGCCGAGTGTCGCCGTCTTGCCAGTCAGGGTTTCCAGAACTTCCGGGTGCAGCGGGTAACTCGACTGGAAGGTCTCGACGGTCTCGGAGCGGGCGGCATCGCCGGCTAAGGACTCCTTATTCGCCCCCCATAGCTCCCGGTAGGCATCAATGATGGCCGGAATCTTTGTCTCGTCGATCGATTCGAACAAACGACGGCGGAGCACCTGAACCGTCTCGTCCTCCTCTGTGGGGTTCAAGAGTGTCGCTTTGCGTGCGGAAACGCTCTCCGCTTCCGCCATGTTGTCTGCGATGAATTGGTTCTCTTCGTTGTAAGCGTCGGTTGCCCGGCCGTCCTTGCCGATCGCCAAGGTGTAGACCAATGCGGCGTTAGGGGCACTTTCCACGGCCTTGAACAACGAGGTCAGGAACGCCGTCAGCTGATCGCGGGCGTCTTCGAGGTTGCGCACCTTGCGCAGGTAAACTGAAAGCTCGTCGAGCAGGATCAACGTCGGTTCGCCGCCGAACAGCTCGCGTAGGGTCTCGGCGCCGGGTGCAATACGGCTCTCGTCGCTCTTGCGGACCCTAGCGTATCCGTCCTTGCCGGCAAGGGCATAAGCGATCTCGCCCCAAGGCGTGAAAGCGAGCACACCATCGCCCATAGTCCGGCCATTGGCTGGATCGGCGTTCTCGCCGTCGAAGGCAGCGATACGGACGGGGCCTTTGGGCAATATTGAGGGGTCAACGAACTCCGAGATATTGGACACACCGTTCATGCCACGTGCGGCATGGGTCAGCGCGATCAACCCATGGGTCTTGCCGCCGCCGTAGGACGTATCGAGACGGAAAATCGCCGCTACTTCGCCGCCTGCTCCGGTCAGTCGGCGGCACACATTCGCGAGCAGGTTCTTGAGCCCTCTCGTGGGATAGGTATTGGCAAAGAAACGTACCGGGTCGAGATATTCGGGATTGCCCTTGCCGATGATGACCTGAGCAAGGTCCGCGGCGAAGTCGGCCTCGGTGATCGCCCCCTTGAGAACGTCTTCCCGTGGACGGCATGTCTCGAAAATTGTTGGGACAGTCATTGTTCCCGCTCCGTCCTTTCCCCCATGTCATCCGGGCCAATGGCATTCGACTCGGTCCACTGGTCAATCTCACCCTTTCTAAAACGCCAGGAGCCACCAACCTTGAACGCAGGAATGTCTCCCCGAGCGACCAACCGATAAATGGTGCGTTCTTTGACCTTCAAATACTCGGCCACCTCGCGCACGGTCATAACGTCGGTGTCGGGCATCGACTGTCTTTCCTCTAAGTCGAGTCCGCTGAACTCAAAATGAAAAATAATACAAAATTGGCAAGCTGACGAGGGCTTATCTCGGCTGTCGTTGCCGTCAGCCCCAAGAGGGTCAGCTTGCAGATCGTTGGAGGGTGACGATTTCGCCGGTTTGCCCGTCCATAGAGGCGGCGATATCGGACGAAACAGTGTTGGCAGCGGCTTTGACAGGATCGGCCGCGAGATGTGCGTAGCGTGCTGTGGTCTGGACCTGTGAGTGGCCGAGGAGCTTGCCGATCATGGGCAGACCCTGGCCCGCCGCGACCGCCGTGGAGGCGAAGGTATGGCGCAGGTCGTGAATGCGAACGTCCTCAATGCCGGCGCGTTTGCGAATGCGCCGCCAGGGTGGCTGCAGGTCGGTCAGATGGGCGCCGGAATTCTTCCCCGTGATGACCCAGGGGTTTTCGTCCAGCCGTTCGATCTTGGAAAGGACCTCGATCGCCGGGGCGCCTATGTGGATGGTCTTGGCGCCGGTCTTGGAATCGGGAAGGTGAAGCGCCATCCCCTTGAAATCGACGTGATCCCACTTGAGGGTCATGATCTCGGAGAGGCGGCAGCCGGTGAAAATTAGCAGCCGCAGGGCGGTGATGGCCGACTGGCTCTCAATACCTTCCTGCTCGCATTGCCGCAGGGCTTCGCCAAGCCGGGCGAGCTCTTCCTTCGAGAGGTAGCGCTCCCGTTTCTTCTCCGGGTACTTCTTTACATGCCGGCAGGGGTTGGTGCCGTCCGGACGCAGTCCCCAGACCTCGGCGAGGTTGAACGCCTTCGACAGGAACTGGAGGCATCGGTTGGCCTGGATGGGCGCGAAGCGGAGATCGTGGTGAAGTTTGGCGATATCGGCCCGCTCGATCTCGCTGACCCGCAGATGGCCAATCCGATCGCGGATGTAGGCCTTCAGGTAGTACCGATAGCCGTCGACCGTACGCGGCTTGCAGTGATGGGCGGCGTGTTCGTTGATGACGCGCCGCCCTAGGTCGTCAACGGTCAGTTCGGTCCGGGCCTTCTCGCGGGCGCCGGCCGGGTCCTCGCCGTCCTTGACTCGGCCAAGAACCTTGATCGCTTCCCCTCGGGCCTTCTCGGTGGTGAGGATGCCGTGGAGGCCGAGGCTCATACGCCGAAATTTACGGCCGACCCTGTACTGAACCAGGTAGGAACGCTTGCCGCTCGGCAGGATGCGGGCGCCGAAGCCGGGGATCTCGCTGTCGAAGATGATGTAGTCTTTGTCCCGGACCTCGGCCGCCTCGACGAGGCGTTTGGTGATCTTGGGCATGGAGC
>CAYFMP010000093.1:0-3965 GCA_964344215.1 uncultured Thalassospiraceae bacterium
CGGCAGGCCGCAACACCGATCTCAGCCGCTTCCATATCAACGTGACCCGCTCTAAGAAGCGCTGAGAACGCGGACGAATTGTTCGGCGTCGACATTGCCGCCCGAACAGACCACACAAACCGTTTTGCCGGTGCAGTCGAACACCCCCGACAGGGCGGCCGCCAACGACACCGCGCCGCCCGGCTCGACGACCAGCTTCAGGCGGCCGTAAGCCTGGCGCATGGCCTCGGCTACCTGCTCGTCGCTGACCACCAGGCCGCCGGCCAGGAGCTCCTTGTTGATGGAGAAGGTCAACTCGCCGGGGGTCGGCACCAGCAGGGCGTCACAAAACGAGACGGCGTCCGGATCGGCACTTAACCGCTGGCCCGATTGCAGCGACCGGGCGGTATCGTCGAAGCCGGCAGGTTCGACCGCGTAAACAGAGGTTTCCGGCAGTTCGTGGCGGATCGCGATGGCGCACCCCGAAACCAGCCCGCCGCCTCCGCAACAGACCAAAACAGCGTCCGGCGTAGCGCCCATGGCGGCGGTCTGCTGGACGATCTCCCAGCCGGTCGTGCCCTGACCGGCGATGATGCGGGGGTCGTCGTAAGGCCGGATCAGGGCGGCGCCACGCTCCCTGGCGATGCCTTCGGCGATGGCTTCGCGGCTTTCGCGGGCACGGTCGTAGAGCACGACCTCGGCACCGTAGGCGCGCGTGTTTTCGATCTTGGTGGCGGGCGCATCGCCGGGCATGACGATAACCGCCGGCAGGCCGAGCAGTTGCGCCGCCGCCGCCACCCCTTGCGCGTGATTGCCGGACGAATAGGCGACGACGCCGCCGTCCCGCTCGTTACCGCTTAGTTGCGAGATGGTGTTGAAGGCACCGCGGAACTTGAACGAGCCGGTCCGTTGCAACGGCTCTGCCTTGACCAGAAGGCGGCCGCCGACGATCTCGTTCAGGTGCGGCGATTCCAAGAGCGGCGTTAGCACCGCGTACTCGGCGATCCGCTCGGCGGCGGCTCGAATGTCTTCAAACGTCGGTGCTGTCGGCGCGGGCGAGGACGGCATCGAGAACCTCCTGGACTTCCGGTTCATTGAGGGTGGGGGCGTGACCGACTCCGGCTACCGTGACCTGGGCGAGACCGGGCATGGCTTCGGCCATTTCCGCGAACGTCCTGTCGGAAAGCACATCGGACAGTGCCCCGCGCACCGCCGCCACCGGCAGCCGGCCGAGCGAGCCGAACAGCGGCCACAGATCCAGCGTCGGCGCCGGACCGTTCAGAAAGGGTTTGAGGATGGCCGGGTCCCAGTCGGGAACGATTCGACCGTCGTCCCTTTGCCTGTAGACGTTGCGAGCCAGCAACAGCCATTCCTCTTCCGTTTCGGCAGGCAGGTCCGGAAAGCACGACCGCAAGCGCTCGACGGCCTCCTCCCAGTTCTCCATCGGACCGGTTCGTTTCAGGTAACGGACGATGGCGGCGAGCCCTTCCGTGTCGATGACCGGCCCAATGTCGTTGAGCAAGGCGCCGGCCAGGGCGGTCGGTGCGGCGACGCCCATGGCCATGGCGAGAATACCGCCCAGCGAGGTGCCGATTACGAAGACCCGATGCAGGTTGAGCGCCACCAGCAGGTTGCGAACGTCGTCGACATAGGTGGCCGGCACGTAGTTCTGCCAATTGGGATCGTAAGCCGAGCGGCCGCGGCCGCGATAATCGAGCGCCACCACCCGGCGATGCACCGACAACCGCACCGCCAGCCCGTGAAAATCCTTCGAATTGCGGGTCAGGCCGGAAAGGCAGAGGACCGGCGTCGCCGCCCGGCCGTGGTCGCCATAGTCGCGCACATAGAGGGCGAGGCCGTCCCTCGACGACACCCGGCGTTCGCGGAACACGGCGTGGGCAGCGGCGCTCGTCACAAGCCGAGCAAGGGCGGAAGGTCGGAAAGGGTTGCGATTTCGTGCTCGTGACGGCCGGGAATGCGCTCTTGGGGTTGGCCGAACCGGTTGACCCAGACGACCCGGAAGCCGAAGTTGGCGGCCGCCGCCGCGTCCCAGGCGTTCGACGACATGAAGCAGATGCGCTGGCCTTCGATGCCGAGACCGTCGACGGCCATCTGGTAAACGCTCGGGTGCGGTTTGTAGACGCCGATGCTGTCGACCGAATAGACGGCGTCGAGGGAGCCGGCGATGCCGGCGTTGTCGACCGCCGAGTCCAGCATCTTCGGGGCGCCGTTGGAGAGAACGGCCGTTTTCATGCCGCCCGCCTTCAGGCGGCCGAGTATATCGGGCACTTCCGCGTAGCAATCCAAGCGCATGTAGATGTCCATCAGCTTGTCGCGCAATCCCACATCGTCGATACCGAGCGCCGCCATCGCGTAATCGAGGCCGTCGCCGGTGACCTGCCAGAACTCGACGTATTCTCCCATCAGGCTCCTGAGCCAGGTGTATTCGAGCTGTCGGGTGCGCCAGATCTGCGTCAGATCGGCCTCCTTGTCGCCGAGATCGTCGCGGCAGCGGGCGGCGGCGGCGGCGACGTCGAACAGGGTGCCGTAGGCGTCGAAAACGCAGGCGTCGATATCCTTCATGGTGTCGGTCATAACGGTCCTCCCCGGTGGCGCGCCCGAGGGCGGATTATTGAGCCGGGCGCGGACCCGGTCAACCGGCGTTTACTGGCGAAGGTCGTCTTCGAGCGACTATTGGTGAAGGTCGCTTTCCAGCGACAGGGCGACCTCGGTATCGGCGAGGCGCATGCGGTAGACCTGGAGGTTCTCGAGGACCCGCTGCACGTAGTTGCGGGTTTCGCCGATCGGGATCATCTCGACCCAATCGATGGCGTCGACGTCCGGATCGCGCGGATCGCCGTTCTTTCGGATCCAACGCTTGGCGCGGGCCGGGCCGGCGTTGTAGGAGGCCAGCGCCAGGACATAGGAGCCCTTGAAGTCGCTAAGCAGCCCGCCGAGGTAGGTTTGGCCCAGGGTCAGATTGTAATCCGCGTTGCGGGTCAGCTTGTGACGCGAGTAATGCAGCCCCAAGCGCCGCGCCACCTTGCGCGCCGTGCGCGGCAGAAGTTGCATCAGGCCGAGCGCGTTGGCGCGGCTTTTGGCGTTCAGCCGGAACGCGCTCTCCTGACGGATCACCGCCAAGATCAGGGGAATTTCCGGGCGTGCCGAAGGGGCGCGGCGGTGCATGGCGGGCGGCTCCAGCAGCGGATACCCGGACGCCAGCATCTCCGAGCCGGCGCGGCTGGCCCGCTTGGCGATGGTGACCGACAGGTCGGGACGACTGTGCGAACGGGCCAACCCGGCGGCCAGGGATTTCCAGCCGCGCTCATCTCTTTGTGACGCCAGGTGAAGGATAAACGGCTTGATCCGGTCATAAGCGCCGACCTCGCCAAGCAGTTCGACCACCCGGACCAACGGGTGTTTCCCGAATTCCGGCTTGAGATCGTCAACGACTTCCGGTTCCTCGGGCAGTTGCAGACTGCGGCCGGGACTCAGACGCGCCGCCGACAATTGCCCATAGTAGGTGGTCCGGTAACCGGCCGCCCGGCGGTCCCATCCTTCGGCCGCTTCCTTATCGCCGCCGGCTTCGGCCGCCCGCGCCGCCCAATAGGCGCCGCGCCCCAGGCTGATCGGGAAACGGACCGCCTCGAACATCCGGGTGAAGTGCTTCAGCGCGGTTTCGTGATCGCCCAGGAAACGAAGCGCGACCCACCCGGAAAGCCATTCGGCGTCGGCGTATTCCGGTCCCGCCACCAGCCTGTGCTCGGCGGCGATGCGGTAGGCGTCGGTGACGTTCCCCTTGCCCAGCGCGCGGCGCGCGAGAACGGCGCGTTCCTTCCACCAAAGCGCCGGGCGTCCGAGGTCGGCGGGCGGGTCGTTCAACAGCTCGAACGCCGTGTCCTTGCCCTTGCGGCGGCGCCAGCGCAGCCGCTCGTAGATCAGGCCCGGGTCGTCGATCTGCACCGGCTCGTCGAGCACGAAGGTGG
>CAYFMP010000093.1:3975-4311 GCA_964344215.1 uncultured Thalassospiraceae bacterium
TTCTTGAGGCGGTCCGGCACCTTCGAGATCAAGGTATCGACGTTGCCGGTCGAGCGTCTCAACGATATCCGGGCCAGACCGAGCGCCCGGTAATCGGCGTTCACCTTCCACAGCATACGGCGGACCGGCCAGGTGCGGCCCGCCCACAACAGGCGGTCGAGACGGGCCAGATGGTCCTCGCGGGTCAACAGTTTCCGGAAGCGTTTGTAGAAGGCGCGCTCGCGGACCTTGGTGAAGTTGCCCTCGATCCAGGCCCGGCGCAGGACATTGCGGCCCTTCTCCCGATCGCCGTCCTCCAGCAAGGCGGCGCCGAGGCGGGCCAGGCCGTAACCGCTC
>CAYFMP010000093.1:4347-12709 GCA_964344215.1 uncultured Thalassospiraceae bacterium
GGCCAGCACCGCGGCCGCCGGCATGTCGGCCGGCATCGCTTCCTCGGCCCGCCTTTGCAGGCGCGCCTGAAGGGGCCATTCGGGGTGGTCGCGCATGAAATCGGCGACGCGGCGGAACTCGACGCCCGGACTCGGCACCGTCAGCAGCGACCACTCGACCACCTGGCGCGCCAGCGGGCTCTTCAGCCGCCGCTCGAAACGCCGGGCCATCTTCCAATTGGAGGCGTCGAGAGCCTTAAGCGCGTTGCGGGTCCACATGGCGTCGGCCTCGGAGAGCTGCTCGGCGGCGGCCGGCTGCATCGAGGCGAGCGCCGCGACCACGCCCGCGAACACGATCCCCCTCGTCTGAATCACCGTAGGCCGGTTCATCCGATGTCTCCCAGAACGGTTATGACTTTAAAGCGCATGAGAATTTACGACAAGTTAAGGCCGGTTCGATTTGTGAGGCGCGGTCTCGGCGGTGCGGACCGCTTGCCGACGGGCGGGCTTGGGAGTATGGTCGCGGCGAAATCGGGCAAGCCTAAGGGAGACAACAATGTTCAAGGGGTCTATCCCCGCCCTGATCACGCCGATGAAGGACGGGAAGGTCGACGAAGAGAGCTTTCGCTCGTTCGTCGATTGGCAGATCAGCGAGGGCTCGGATGGCGTCGTGCCGTGCGGGACGACGGGCGAATCGCCGACGCTGTCGCACGAGGAGCATATGCACGTCACCGAACTGTGCATCGAGGTGGCGGACGGCCGCGTGCCGGTCATCGCCGGCACCGGATCGAACTCGACCGCCGAGGCCATTCAACTGACCGAACACGCCGAGAAAGCCGGTGCCGCCGCCGCCCTGGTGGTGACGCCCTATTACAACAAGCCGACCCAGGAAGGCCTCTATCAGCATTACAAGGCGATCCACGATTCCGTCGACCTGCCGATCGTCATCTACAACATCCCCGGCCGCAGCATCGTCGACATGTCGGTCGACACCATGTCGCGCCTGGCCGACCTGCCCAATATCATCGGCGTCAAGGACGCGACCCAGGACCTGACCCGGCCGATGGTGACGCGGCTCGCCATCGACGGCGAGTTCTGCCAGCTTTCCGGCGAAGACGGGACGGCGGTACCGTTCCTGGCCGGCGGCGGAGATGGGTGCATTTCGGTGACCGCCAACGTCGCGCCCCGGCAGTGCTCGGACATGCAGCGGGCCTGGCGGGAAGGCGACATCGACACCTGTTTGGGCTTGCAGGACCGGCTGATGCCGCTGCATTCGGCGCTGTTCTGCGAGACCAGCCCGGGACCGGTCAAGTACGCCGCCAGCCTCTTGGGCAAGTGCTCGCCCGAGGCCCGCCTGCCGATCGTCGACATCGCCGAGGAGAGCAAGGCCAAGGTCAAGGACGCCATGGTCGGGGCCGGCCTGCTCAACTGATCGGTTCGGAAGGCCGCCGGACGATGGCCCAAAAAAGGAAGAAATCGCCCGGCGTCCTGGCGGCCCAGAACCGCAAGGCCCGGCGCGACTACCACATCCTCGAAAAGATCGAGGCCGGCATCGTTCTCAAGGGCACCGAGGTCAAGTCCCTGCGCGAGGGCCGGGCCAGCATCGGCGAGGCTTATGCGTCGGAAAAGGACGGCGAGATCTACCTGCAGAACGCCTTCATTCCGGAATATTCCTCTTCGGGGTTCTCCCGTCACGAGCCGCGCGGCCCGAGGAAGCTGCTGCTGCACAGACGCGAGATCGGTAAACTGATCGACGCCGTCCAGAAGAAGGGCATGACCCTGGTTCCCCTGAGCCTCTACTTCAACCCGCGCGGCATCGCCAAGGTCGAACTGGCGGTGGCCGAAGGCAAACGCCGCCACGACAAGCGCGAAACCGTCAAGCGCCGCGACTGGGAGCGGCAGAAAGCGCGGCTGCTCCGCGACAAGGGGTAGGGAACGCGCTTCGCCGGCCCGGATCACCTTTACGTGAATGGTGCTTCTCTTTGCAAATCCGGTGCGCCACACTGAGAACCCGTTTCCCTCGTTCGAGATCGATGGAATGACGGACCCGAGATCAAACCCGAGCCGAGACCTTTACGCCACCCTGATACGCTGGGTGCTCCCGACGGTGGGCGCGGCACTGGCGGTCGCCGCGGTATTCTGGCTCTACCGGGACCTCGATTTCGAGCGGTTTCTGTCCGCCGTGTCGGCGGCCCAGCCGGTTTGGCTTCTCGTCCTGGCCGGCACCATCTTGCTCGAGCAACTGACCCGCGGCTGGAAATGGCGGCAAATCGTTTACGACCTGAAGCCGATTTCGAGCCTGCGGCTGTTCGGCGCGATCCTGGCCGGCTACGGCGTCGCCGTCCTCATACCTCTCGGCGTTAGCCCACTGGTGCGGTCGTGGCTGATTGCGCGGCTGGAGGGGTTGCGGTGGGCCAGCGTGCTGACGACGACGGCCATCGAGCGCTTTCTCGACGGCATCGTGTTCGCGCTGATCGCCGCCTTCGTCGCCGCCGCCGGCCAGATCCCGGAAGTCGAGGGCGACGTCAGGACCGGTCTCGCCGTGGCCGGCGCCTTGAACCTGCTGCTGTTCGCCGGGCTGCTCCTTGCCCTGTTCGTCGGCCGTTCGCCGCTGGGCCGTTCCGACGTATGGCTGAGTCGGTGCATCGACTGGCTGGCCGAGAGGGGCGGCGCGCGCCTCGAAGGACTGCGCTCGGCGATCCGCGACGGCATCGTCTGGCCCCGTCAGCGCCGCCGCCAGATCGGCGCGGTGTCGGCCAGCATCTTCATGAAGATCATCGCCGCCACGCATTTCCTGTGGGCGGGGCTGGCGGTCGGTGTCGTTCTCTCCCCCTTCGATTACCTTTTTCTCATGGTTTTCGCGGGCTTCGCGCTGGTGCTGGCCCGTTTCGTCCGGGTGCCCGGCGGCTTCATTATCGGATCGGGGTTCGCGCTGATGCTGCTCGGCGTGCCCGACGAGCAGGCGCTGGCGATGATCCTGTTCAACCACGTCCTGTCCGTCGTCCTGATGGTCGGGCTCGGCCTGATGTTCCTGTGGCGTAGCGGCGTCGATATCAGACAAGCTCATACCGCCAAAGCGACAGCCGATGCCGCCGCCTGACGTTCCGCCGGCTGTCGCGGCGACCGGCCGTGAGAAGGCGGGCGGCGCCGCTTTTTGGAAGATTTCCGCTGCCGGCGCCTTGTTCCAGGCGGGGTCGGCGGCGGTCGATTCGGCGACGGTGGTGGCCGGCCTGGTCCATCACCTGACCGGCAGCGCTTACGCCGTCGGCACGGCCAGTGCCGTGCTTCGGCTCGGCTGGCTGCTGCCGCAGGTCGTCGTCGGTTTTCTGGCGCAACGTGTCGAACGCCGCATGCCCTTCTATGTCGTCGGTGCCTTCGGGCGGGCCGGTTGCCTGGCCCTGATCGCCTTGCTGTTCGCGATTGTCGGCGGTTCCGCAAGCGTTTGGATCGCCGGCGGGTTCCTCGCGCTGTGGACGCTCTATGCCTTCGTCAGCGGCATCGTCGCCGTTCCCTACAACGACATCGTCGGCCGCTCGATCCCGTCGGGCGCGCGGAGCCGGATGCTGGCCTGGCGCTTTTTCGGCGGCGGGGTGCTGGCCCTCGGCGTCGCCGCCGTCATCCACCGGCTGCTCGCCACCGAGACGCCGGTGACGGCCTACGCCCTGATCTTCGCGCTGGCGTCCGGATTGATGTTCCTGTCGTCGTTCAGTTTCGTTTCGGCCGGCGAGCCGCCAACGCCGCCGAAAAGAGAAGCCGTCGCCGCCAACTTCCGTCGGTTTCTCGAAGACGGGTTGTCGGTCCTGCGCTCGGACGCCCGGTTTCGATTGTTTCTCTACACGCAGTGGCTGGGCGGCGCGACGCTGATGGCGCTGCCGTTCTACGTGGTAGCCGCGATCGACTTCGGCCTGGGCGTGAAGGAAGTCGGCATACTGCTGGGCGCGCAGACCGCGGGTTCGCTGGCGTCCAACGCGATGTGGGGCGGCATCGGCGACCGCTTCGGGAAGCTTGCCTTGTTGCGGGCGGTCGGCGGACTCCGTCTGGTGCCGCCGTTGGGCACGCTGGCGCTGTTCGTCGTCGTCGCCGACCTCGCGCAACCGACGATCCTGCTCGCCTTCGCCGTACTGTTCGTCTTCATCGGCGCGCTCGTCAACGGCATGACGATCGGCTACCTCGGTTATCTCATGGAGATTTCGCCGGACGACCGCCGTCCCGCCTATTCCGCCTATTTCAACGCGCTCGCCTCGCCCGCCGCGCTGATGCCGCTGCTCGGAGCGGCGATAATCGATGCGGTGTCGCTGTCCGTCGTCTTCGCCGTCGCCGCCCTGGTCGCCGTCCTGCAACTTTCCCTCTATGGACGTATGGCGAAGCTGGAGAGCTCCGGTGTGGCGTAGCGTCGGGCGCGCGTTGAAACGGGTTTGGGTGCCGATCGCGGTCCGCGTCTGGCCGCTGGCCCGGCTATGGTATCGGGCCTGGGGACTGACCCTCGAGGGCCGCCCCGGCGATCCGGTGTGGTATTTCGCCTATGGCGCCAACATGCACGACAGCGCCTTCCGCCAACGCCGCGGCATGCGGCCCGACGAATGGCGGGCCGGGCGGATCGCCGGCTACCGCCTGCGTTTCAACCTCGAAGGCAGGCCGAAGGGCAGGGCGGCGCCGGCCAACATCGCGCCGGCCGCCGACGCGGAGGTGTGGGGCGTCCTCTACCGGATCGGCCGCCGCGACCTGGTCCGGCTGAACGCCAGCGAGGGAGTCCCCGGCTGGCGATACCGTCCGTTGACGGTGGCGGCCGGGGATAGCGACGGCAATCGGATCGATGCCGTTACCTACATCGCCGACGGCAACGAGACCGACGGCCGGCCGTCGCTCCGCTACATCACGCTTCTCAGGGAAGGCGCGCGCGCCCACGGTCTGCCCGAACACTGGATCGATTTCCTCGAAAAGGTCGAGCCCGCTTAATAAGCCGTACCGGGCGGATGGGACGTGAGCGCCGACAAGCGCGACGGTTCCGCGACATGGGGTAGAAAGAACAGGCCGGGCCGGCCGTCCGGCAAGGCCCGGTTTACGCCACTCGCGGGCGGCGGCATGAGACCGCGCCCCTTCCCCTGAAAACAACATAGGAATAGTGTAAAACTAATCCACAACCGGAGCCGACCTGTAATTGCGGCCGATTACCGACGCGAAGCCGTGTAGATCGTTCCAAAAAAACACTAAAAGAATTTATTTTTTTCAATCACTTAGGATGCTATCACGACGCCTCGGGCAACGAAGACGAATAGCCGTCTTTTCTGTTTGTCGAATGATGGAAACGATGAATTGGAGGCATGACCAGGGAATGAAAGCTCTCGCAACCACCCTGACCCTCGCAGCCGCCGCGTTGCTCGTATCGCCGGTCTTCGCCGACGCCGGTCCCGGTCCCGCGGCTGCGACGCCGTGGGTTTCCGCCGGGCCGGTCGAGCTTGCCGAGGCCACGGACGCCAAGAAGCCGAAGGACACCGAGAAGCCGAAGGAGGACACGGCCGCCGACAGCGACGACGACGATTGCTGAAAACCCGGGGAAGCCGGCATTCCGGACCTTACCTGTTTTCGGGCGGAGTGCCCGGTTTTTTTAACCCAACTCACAAAGGGAGACGAAGTGATGAGGAAGATTCTAGTTTTGGCCTTGGGACTGTTGATGGTTCCCGCGGTGGCGTCCGCCGAAAACGTGCGGATCACCAAGGATATCATGTCGATCACCGTGCAGACGCCGGACGGGCCGGTCGAGATCAAGCGCAACCAGGACCCCAAGAACACCATCAACCCGGCGTTCGCCAAGACTTCCCGCAAATGCCCACCGTTCTGCGTGCAGCCGCTGCAGGTGGCGCCCGGCGTCGAGACGGTCGGCGAACTGGAAGTCATTCAATTCATGGCCGAGAAGAAGGGCATGATTATCGACGCGCGAACCGTCGAATGGCACGTGCGCGGCACCATTCCAGGCGCCAAGAACATCCCCTACACGCAGATCGCTACCCGGCTCGGCGAACTCGGATGCGCCAAGAACGGCGACAAGTGGGATTGCGCCAAGGCGAAAACCGTATTGTTGTTCTGCAACGGCTTGTGGTGCGGACAGTCGCCGACGGCCATTCGGGCGATGCTGCGCGAGGGCTATCCCGCCGCCAAGATCCGTTACTATCGCAACGGCATGCAGGGCTGGGAATCGCTCGGCCTGACGGTCGTCGAGGGCGAGCTGTCCTAGGGCAGATCATGTTTTGACGGATCGCCCGGGCGATCCGTCAAAGCATGTGAATCCGCTCTACATCATTGAAACCGATCGGATTCACACGTTTTGTCGTCGACACCTCGTGTTTCCGACAAAACGTGATCCGATCCAGAGCCCGACCGGAACATCAAACGAAAGAAGCCGCTCCCGACCGGGGGCGGCTTTTTTTCGTTCGCCGAAGAGCAGAATTGATGGCGGATCGTCAATCCTGCGGCGGCGGGCGACGGGAAATCGGGGTGTCAACGGCCCGCCCGCCATCGCGCGCCCAGTAGGCGCGAACTCGCTCTCGAAACGCCCCCGATCCATTCCTCGCCGAGGGTGACGGAACCGACCTCGGTCGGCGCGGCACCAGCGTTCGGCGAGGATGCGTTTGCGCGTGCGGGACAGGAAATCGACCAGACCGTCAACCTCGACGCCGTCCCGCTCCATCAACAGCCGGGTTATTGGATCGTCGAGCACCTCCCGGAGGCCGGCCTCGCCGGTCGTACAAAGACATGCCTTTGGCGATCTGTTCGAGTTCATTTCGAGGTCCTCCCTGGGAATCAGCGTATTCACAGGTGGAGACTCTGGGGCCGGTTCGTTACAGGGCGGTGACGACGCGACTGAGCTTTCGAGACGCTCGCTGCGGGGTCCGCCATCCCTCGTCGGGTCATAACCCGATATGGTGACTGCTATCACTGACGATCCCCCGATGACGATGCTAACCTCGCGCCCATGATGATGAAGGTGCCGGAAATGGAATCGATCAGCAGGATTTTCGTCAGTGGCATCGGCGTCTGGAGCGCCGTAGTCGCCCTGATGTTCCTTATCGGTTAGACCAGGTCGACCGATACCACCCCACTTGCGAATTCGATGAATACGGGCTTCGGGATATGAGCGGAGACAACCGCGTGTCCCGAAATCGTTCCGTTGTTGGATATTACGCGGGGCCGGGGGGATGATCGAGGAGGAGATGCACTGGGGGGCTTGATTGCCGTGGTTGTTGTGGGCACCAGCCGGTTCGACGCCGCCGACGGTCAAAAAGACCGCGACCACCGATGAAGAGACGTATCCAACGGCGGGATCGCCCTTTGAAACCACTCACGACATTGCAGCGCTCTCCGGGCGACCCCGTAGGAACCGTTGATTTCGGCCGGCCGATCGCGCATCGTCATCGTGCCACTCGTTCCTTCGCCCTCGACCAGGAGACCGGCCGTGACCGCGGACGCCCTATCCGAGCTCACCGTTCCCGACACGCTGCGGGTCGGTATCAACCTCGGCAACATACTGTTGGTGACGGGTACGAGCCCGACCGGCGATCCCCAAGGCGTCGCGCCCGACGTGGCGGCGGCGCTCGCCGAGCGACTTGGCGTCGCCGTCTCCTACGTGACCTTCGCGACGCCGGGTGAGGTCGCCGATGCGGTCGAGCGCGACGAATGGGACATCGGCTTGATCGCCGTCGAGCCGAAGCGGGCCGAGAAGATTGCCTTCTGCGAGGCTTACGTCGAGATCGAGGCGACCTACCTGGTGCCCGAGGGCTCGCCGCTGCGCTCGATCGACGACGTCGACAAGCCCGGCGTGCGGATCGCGGTGTCGGAGCGGGCCGCTTACGATCTCTACCTGAGCCGCACGTTGAAACATGCGGAACTGCGCCGCGCCAAAGGGCTGGCCGGCGCCTTCGAGCTGTTCGCTTCCGAGCAGCTCGATGCCTTGGCCGGGCTGGTTCCGGCGCTCGAGGATAACGCCGAAAAGCTGCCGGGCTCGCGGGTTTTGGACGGCAACTACACGACGGTCCGCCAGGCCATCGGCACCAAGCCCGCGAACACCGTCCTGAAGGCCTTCGTCGAGCGGTTCATCGCGGATGCCAAGGACAGCGGCCTGGTCGCCGAACTGATCGACAGACACGGCGTTGCCGGCAAGCTGCAAGTGGCGGGAGGCGGTTGAGGGGGCGTCGGAACCGGGCCCGGGAGCCGGCCCCGGCGGCGGAGGTTCGGGTGAGAAAATAGCCCGTATGTTCTCTTTTTTTGCTTGACTTTATTCCTTGTTTGTCGTATACGTGTGATTTGTCGCCTGTCCGGCATCGGCCGGTTGGCGGCCGGTGCTCTTTGACATTTGTCTGATTGCGGTGTTGTTGGTCAAGGTTTCCGA
>CAYFMP010000094.1:0-9984 GCA_964344215.1 uncultured Thalassospiraceae bacterium
GGCAGGCCGCAACACCGATCTCAGCCGCTTCCATATCAACGTGACCCGCTCTAGGATTGATCGTCGGGCAGTGGCCAGCTGTCGTCGATGATCTGGTCGATTTTCCGCCGTTCCGCTTGGCGCCGTTCTTCCTGGCGGCGTTCGAGCACGCGCCGGTAGTGGGCGCGACGCTCCGACTGGCGGCGCTCGATGCCGTCCCAGTCGACCTGGGTTTCGGTGCCCCGGCGCTCCGCCGTACGGCGCTCTTCGATACGCCTGTCGGCTTGGCGGCGATCTTCGGCGCGGCGGTCGGCGTTGTCGCGCCTGTCCTTCGGTTCATCCGCCATGTCTCGCTCTCCTTCACCTCTCAGGACGCCGGCCCGCCGCCATCGCCGATCAGGCTGAACGGCGCCCAGAACAGCGGATGGGCGTACGAGAACACGGTCTTGCCCGTCTTCGGGTCCTGGTAACCGGCGCCGTCCATCAACGCCACCATGGCCTGGCGCAGCGCCTCGGCCCGGGTCATGATCGGGTTGTCGGCCTGACGGCGGAAAATATCTGTCGTCAGAATCCGCGCCGACGTCGTCTCGACCGGCCAGTTGCTGACCAGCAGCGCCCGGGTGCCGGCGTAGAAGAAGGCGCTGCCCAGTCCCGACACGGCCTCCGCCCCGGCGCCTTCGCCGCTGCCGGTGTTGCAGGCCGACAGCACCACCCAGTCGGCATCGAGGCGCAGCCCCATGATCTCCTCCATGGTCAGCAGGCCGTCGCCCTCGACTTCGGCGACGCCCGGCGCCGACAAGGCGAGCGCCGGTTGCACGAGGCCGTTGAGGTCGCCGGGAATGAGGCCGTGGGTGGCGAATGCAATCACCCGGTAGCCCGACAGCTTGGTCGTCTTGACCGCCGATTCGTTGGCCCGCGCGCCGAGGAAGACGTCGGTCGTCGGGTCGGCCCTGAGCGCTACGGCCATGCTGTTGATCTCGGCCGACGTGTCCGGCAGCCGCGGCAGCGCGCCCAGCCCTGCGTCGTCGAGCCCGCCCGTCCGAGGCGCGGCGCGCAGTTTGACGGCGCGGCCGCGGGTGTTGACGCTGCGGCTGGCCAGCGCCGCCGTCTCGACCGGTTCGGAACCGGCTTCGGCCGCCTTTTGGGCCTGGTCGGCGCTGAAGAAGGGATCCCCGAAACCGGCGAAGGCGCGCCGTTCGGCGGCCGGCGGCGGCAGGCTGCGAAGGGTCTTCAGCGACGCCACCGACGGCAGCACCGTGACGGCATGGGTGCGGGCCAGCCACGGTACGCCCTGGTGGTTGGCGAACAGTACCTCGGCGGCCGGCCGCAGCGCCGCCGCCGCCGTCGGCAACACCGCGAACGGCAGGTATCCGAGCGGCCCGTGGGCCACCACCAACAGGCTCTCGGCGTCCTTCCAACCGTCCTTGACCGGTTCCAGCAGCTCCTCGTAGAGCCCGAACGCTATGTCCACTTCGAAATCCGGTATCTCACCCAGCGACTGGGCCTTGGGGTCGAGGGCGGCGCGCAGGATGGCGACCTCCTCGGCCATGTCCTCGGCGTTCAGTTCGGAAGCGGCGAAGGCCGGTTGGCCCTCGAACGGCACCGCCCACACGTAGGTGCCGCGGCGCCCGACCAGGGTCGAGATCAGCGCCTCGCCGGCGCGCAGGTCCCGACGCGCGTCCTCGATGGTGGCCGGTTTCGGGTTGATCATCTGGGCGTATTGCGGAAAGTCGTTCTCGATCCCCTCCATCAGGGCGGTGCGCGCGGCCCTGAGCTTGTCGATCTTGGCGCGCAGTGATTCGACCCGGGCCGGGTCCTGCTGGTCGGTCGGGAACGACAGCACGTCGGCCAAAGTATTGTAGAGGACGCTGATCCGCTTGGCGGCGTCCTGTTCGCCGCGCACCAGGTCGGCCAGCCCCGGATCGCGCGCCGCCGCCCGCGCGGCGGAAGCGGCCAGCGAGCGTTGCACGGCCCTCGATCGGATCGTCTCGGCCAGGCGGAAGGCCTCGGCGGCGGCGTCGAGGCCGGCCGCCTTCTCCAGCTCGGTGCCGCGGCTGGCGGCCAAGACGCCGACGTAGCCCTCGAGCACCATCGCCGTCCTATTCTCCTTGGCGCCTTCCTCGTCGCTGACGCTGGCCGACTTGCGGGCGTGGGCGAGAATGACCGGAACGGCCTGTTGAAACCGCTTCAAGGCGCCTTCGTTGCGGCCGAGGCCCGCCTCGGCCAGCGCCACCAGCGCCGCCCAGTTGGCCGATTTCTTGTGGTCGTCGCCGAGGAAAGCGCGCTGGTGCTCGTAGGCCGCTCGCGCCACTTCGAGCGCTTCCTCGGCGCGACCGGTCTGCAGCAACGCGACGACGGCGCCCTGGTGGCGCAGGAAGATCTTTTCGAAGGCCTTCGGCACCTCTTTCATGGCCTCGCGGGCCAGGTCGATCTGCTCGACGGCACCCTCCCAATCCTCGCCGGCGACCAGCACGTCGATCAGCGTCCGCCGGGCGCGGCTGTACTTCTGCGAGCTCTTCGGAATACCTGCCCGCTCGAACATGTCGAGGACGGCCAGGATCAGGGTTTCGGCTTCCTCATCGCGGCCTTGCGCGTGCAGGACGCTGGCCAAGACGCGAGCGATGTCGGCACTGTTGGCGCTATTGCGGCCGAGCTTGTCGAGGGCTTCGAGCAGCGCCTCGCGGGCCGTCACCTCGGCCTCGACCAGGCGGCGTTGCCTCAGCAGGTTGATGGCCAGCAGGCGTTTCTGTTGCGGCAGGAACGACGGGCTGCCCTTGTTGTTCTTATAGGCTTCCGGCGCCTTGCCGATAATGTAGCGGAGTGTCCGTTCGGCCCGGCGCCAGCGACCCTCGGCCCGGTGCAACTGGAACTCCATGCGGGCCAGTTCGATCTCGCGCCGCGCCATCTTTTCAGGGTCTCCACCGCCGCCGCCGCGCCGGTTCAGCGCTGCCTTGCCTCGCCTAAAGGCCTGTTCGGCGGCCTCCAGGGCGCCGGCCTGAATCAAGATCTGAACTAGGCTACGATGGTTGAAGGGGGTCGATTTGATCTCGATCGACATCTTTATGTGCTCGGTCGCTTCCTTGAAGAAACCGGCGTCGGTCTCGGTCAAGGCTAGCCGTTCGTAGACCTGGCGCTTCAGTTTGTTGCCGGGCTTGGCGGTCTCCATGATCCGCAGCGATTCGCGAAGGTCGTCGAGAGCCTGCTTGTCGCGGCCCAGCTTGCGGGCCGCCTCGCCGCGCTTCAGGTAGAACTTTATCAGCTTGCCGCGCTTCTTGGTGTCGGGGCGCTCGGCGTCGGCCTTCGCTTCGAGCTTGCGGGTCCGTTCGGTGCCGGTCTGTTTCTGTTGCTCGAGGATGGCGGTGATGTCGCTGATCGTGCGCGGTGGCGCCACGAACCCGGTTTCCTCGGCCTCGTCGGTGATTTCCTTGGCTTCGTCGGCCGTTATCACGCGGTCCGGTTCGGCGCCGGCCTCGTCGGCCTCCCTGGCCGATTCGGCGGCGGCCGGCACGGCGGCGAAACAGGCCGCTGCGACGATAGCGGCCGCGCCGAACGTCCTCGCGAACGAAGTTTCCGGCTGAAGAACCTTCACGTCACCCTCTCCGGAAATCGGGTTGTGCGATTCGCGGTGTTGTCTTTCGACCCGCGGTTTCAAGCTTAAACCCGCCTTCCGGCGCTATCAACCGGCCCCGATTCGGACGCCGCCGAGCCCGCCGTTGCTCTTGATCCGTATCAATCTGTGACCCGGGTCAATGAAGAAAAGCTCAGCCTCCGCTAAAATAATAGCTTCAAAGGCAACAAGGAGCACGGCCATGGCCAAGAGAGAATCTTTTGCCATTCCGGCACCGCTATCGAAGATGGCCGATCACCTCGGCATCGACCTGAAGGTGAGTTGCGAGGTCGCCGCGCCGCTGGTCAGAAAAGCCGTCGTCGCCTGCCGAACCTGCCCCGTGCGGCGCCAGTGCGAAGTGCATACCCGCTCCAACGCGACGTTCTGCCCGAACCTGGACCGCTTCGCTAGCCTGCCCAGAATGGCGGCCTGAAAATCGCTTTTGTCCCCGGCCCGGTCTCAAGACGCAGCCGGCAGGGTGAAACTGAAGGTGGAGCCCTCGCCCGCGGCGCTGTCGACGGTGATTACGCCGCCTTGGCGTTCAACCAGTTCCTGGCACAAATGGAGGCCGAGACCGGTGCCGATTTCGCCACCGGTGCCCTTGGTCGTCGTCTTCTCGTCCAACCTGAACAACCGGGCGATCTTTTCCGGCGCCATGCCGATGCCGTCGTCGGTGACGGCGACGCTGACCCGATCGCCGTCCTCGGCCAACGAGACCGCGATGGTACCGCCTTCGTCGGTGAACTTGATGGCGTTGTTGATCAGGTTGCGAATGATGGTGTCGGTCATCGGGCGGTCGCAGAGAGCGACGAGGTCTGGATTGTCGGCGCCGACGAGCTCGATGTCCTTGCCGGCGGCGACCGGACCGAACAGAGACAGGTTGGTCTCGACGATTTCCTTCAAGTTGGTCGGCTCCGGCGCGAAGTCGACGTGACCGCGCTGCAAACGCGCCCATTCGAGCAGGTTCTCGAGCAGCCGGAACACCTGGCTCGCCGATTCGTGCAGCAACGCCGCGTATTCCGCCACTTTGTCCTTCTCCAGGACCTCGGCCTGAACCGACAGCATCTCGGAAAATCCGAGCAGCGTGTTGAACGGGCTCTTCAGGTCATGGGCGATGATCGAGAAGAACTTGTCCTTTTCCTGGTTGAGCCTCTCGAGTTCGGCCTGGGCCAGGGCCAGATCCTCGGCGATGCCGACCAGCTCGGCGCCTTGCGTTTCCAGGCGCTCCTCCCTGTCCATGAGTTCGGCGACCTGGATCTTCAGGCGCTCCTCGCTGGCCAGCAACGCCGCTTCCGCCTGCTTATGCCTGGTGATGTCGCGGATGGTGCCGATAAACCGGCGCTCACTCGCCTCCGTGAATTCGCTGACGTTGAGACCGATCGGGAACTCGGTGCCATCCTTGCGCTGAGCTATCACGTCGCGTGTCCCGATGCCGACGACCTTGGCGTCGCCGGTCGTCAGGTAGCGCTGCAGGTAGCCGTCGTGCCTGTCGGCATCCGCTTTCGGCATCAGCAGGTTGACGCTGTTGCCGATGATCTCGCCGGCGGCATAGCCGAACAGCCCCTCGGCGGCCGGATTGAAGGTGAGAACGATACCCGTTTCGTCGATGGTGATGATCCCCTCGGCGGCGCTCTCCAGGATGGCGCGGTTCTGTTCCTCGCTCTTGGCCAGCGCAATTTCCATCTCCTTACGCTCGGTGATGTCCCTGTAGGCGAAGATTAGCCCGCCGCCTGGCAGCGGATCGCGGCGCACCTCGACGATCGTGCCGTCCGGGAGCGTCCGCTCGTACAGCCGGGATTCGCTCTTTCCGGCGTCGTCGACGCGCCGCCGGATTTCTTCATCCCCTGCCCCGCCGCCGTATTCGCCGCTGTCGGCGTTGAACCGAACGAAGTCCTCGAGCGGCGTACCGGGCGCCAGAAGTTCCGGCGGATAGTCGAACAGTTCCTCGAAACGCCTATTGAAGGCGACCAACCGTAACTCCTTGTCGAACAGGCTGATGCCCTGGTCCATGGATTCCAGGGCTTGAAGTATGAACGTCGCGACGCTCGGCGAGTCGTTCTCGTCGACAGTTATTTCCGCGCTATCCGTCATGTTTCCGACCGATCCCTTGCCGTTTCGTGCAACGCGCGCCGGACGCGCGCGCGGCACCATAATCATAAACCGCGGGTTTTCCCACATTGTAATGATTCGACGCTTTTCAACGCGAGCGGGTGGCCGTCCCGGCGTTTGCCTGGCAAACTCGGCGCCTCCCGGAACGCCGGCCGAAACGCACTGCGACGGCGTCAGGCAGCCGACGCTTTTCCGCGCTTATGACCAGCGACGAATCGTCGCGGACGCTGGCGCCGGCCCAGCGGGATGCTAAGCTGGCGGCGATGCGCCTATTTCGTGCGAAGGATAACCGGTGACTCTCGACCCGACCCGCCCCGGCCTTTCGATCGGCATCGCCGGCGCCGGTGTCATGGGCCGTGGCATCGCCCAGGTGGCGGCGGCAGGCGGTTGCGCGGTGCGGCTGGTCGACATCGCGCCGGGCGCCGCCGCCAAGGCCCGGGATTTCGTCGCCGCCATGCTGAACCGGGCCGCCGACAAGGGCCGCATGAATGGCCGAGCGGCGGCCGCCGCCATCGCCCGCCTCGAAATCGCCGACGGCGTCGAAGGTCTGGCCGGCTGCGCCGCCATCTTCGAAGCGGTCGGCGAGGACTTGGGCGTCAAGCGGCGTCTGTTCACCGACCTGGAGGCGCATGTCGATCCCGACGCCCTGCTTGTCACCAACACGTCGTCGCTGACGGTCACCGAAATCGCCGCCGATATGGCCCGCCCCGAACGAGCCGCCGCCTGCCATTTCTTCAATCCGGTGCCGCTGATGGAACTGGCCGAAGTGGCCGGCGGCGACCGCACGGCGGCGGCCGTGACCAAAACCGTCTGCTCTCTCGCCCGGCGTTTTGGGCGCTGGCCGTTGGTCGTTTCCGACGTCGCCGGGTTCGTCGTCAACCGGGTCGGACGCGCTTACGTCCTGGAGGCGGCGAAGATGGCCGAGGACGGGATCGCCTCACCGGCCGCCGTCGACCGCATCATGCGCGAGGAAGCCGGGTTCCGGATGGGGCCGTTCGAGCTAATGGACCTGACCGGGCTCGACGTCACCTACCCGGCCAGCTTGCGAATCTACGAGGGCAGCGGCGGCGATCCGCGCTTCCGTCCTCCCCAGTGGCTGCGCCGCCGGTTCGAGGACGGATTGTTCGGCCGCAAGACCGGCCGCGGCTTCTACGTCTACGAAAACGGCGAAGCGATCGCCGCCGAGGCCGGGCCAAACGAAACGGAAGCCGACCCCGGGACGGTGGCCGAACCGATCCTGGCGACGATCGTCAATCTCGGTTGCCTGGTCGCCGGCGAAGGCCGGGTGGCGGCGGCTGATATCGACCGCGCCGTCATCAAGGGCCTGGGCTACCCGCAGGGCCCGCTGGCCTGGGGCGATTCGATCGGGCCCGAACGGGTCGTCGAAACCCTCGACCGTCTCAAGCGTTCGAGCGGCGATGAGCGCTACGAGGCCGTATCGTGGCTGAGGCGGCGGGCCGGGGCCGGCCACTCCTTGTTGGCGCCGGAGCCTTGATCAGGCGGCGTTGCTGACCCGGACACCGGCCCCTTCCAGCAACATCACCTTGTTCAACAGCTTGATGCAGGCGTAGACCGCTGCGATCGACGGCGCTTCGGTTCCGGTCAACTTGCCCAATTCGAGAATGGCCCCGATCAGCGCCTCGGTCTCCAGCGAGCGCCCGGCCTCGACGTCCTGTAGCATCGAGGTCTTGTGGGCGCCGACGCTTTCTGCCCCGGCGATCCGTTTCTCGATGGTATGGCGGAAGGTGATGTCCAACTTCTCAGCGATGACCTGCGCCTCGGCCATCATTGCCGCCGCCAGCTTGCGGGTCTCCGTAAACTGGCAGATGTCCTCGAGGGTCGCATGGGTGAGCGCGCTGATCGGATTGAACGACATGTTGCCCCAAGCCTTGAGCCAGATTTCCGAGCGGATGTCGTCGAGGATGCGGGAGCGGAAACCGGCGTTGACCAGGGTATCGAGAAGCAACTGCGCGCGCGCCGTCTCGGTGCCGTCCAACTCGCCGATCGGGAAGCGGTCGCCCTCGACGTGACGGATGACGCCGGGCTCGGGAACGGTTGCTGCCGGATAGACGACGCAGCCGACGATGCGGTCCGCATCGATGTGCTTCGACAGCGTACCGTCGGGATCGAGCGTTTCCAGGCGGCGGCCGTCGAACGGGCCGCCGTGCTTGTGGAAGTACCACCACGGGATGCCGTTCTGGACGGTGACGATCATGGTGTCGTCGCCGATCAGCGCCGGCGTCTGGCGGGCGACTTCCTCCAGGTAGTGCGCCTTCAGGGCCAGGATGACCAGGTCGTGGGGGCCGGCCTCCTCGACGCTGTTGGTGGCGCCGGCGACGGCGGCTATGTATTCGGTGCCGTCCTCCCAGATCAGCTTCAGGCCGTTTTTCCTGATGGCCTCCAGATGAGCGCCCTGATCGACGACCGTGACCTGTTCGCCGGCGAGAGCCAGTTTGGCGCCCATCAGGCCGCCGATGGCACCGGCTCCGACTACGCAGATTTTCATGTTGTTCCCTCCAACTGGTGAGCCGGGCCGGCGGCGATGCCGCGGCCCCGGCGCTTATTGCTCGAACACGTTGCTGAGCGTTCCGATTCCTTCGATGGTGATGTCGATGGTGTTGCGGGGCTCCTTCATGGAGCCGACCCCGACCGAGGTGCCGCAGCAGATGACGTCGCCGGGCTCGAGCGTCATATCGGCCGACAGCAGGCTGACGATGCGCCTGGGCGGGATGATCATGTCGCTGATCGGGTAGTTCTGGCGCTCGTCGCCGTTGAGCACCGTCTTGACGACGAGTCCGTCGGGGTCGAGGCCGGTCGCCACCACCGGACCGAACACTCCGAAGGTGTCGAAGCTCTTGGCCCGGACCCAGTGGTCGAAGGTCGGATCAGCCTTCAGCAGCTCGACGGCGGTGACGTCGTTAATGCAGGTATAGCCGAAAATATGGTCGTCCGCTTCCGATTCGGCGATGCCGCTGGCGGTGCGGCCGATGACGATGCCGAGCTCGCCCTCGTAGACGACCTTGCCGTCGTAGGCCGGCGGCCGGCGGATCGTCCGGCCGCTCGCCAGGTAGGAATTGGCGGCTTTCAGGAAGTAAAGCGGGTGCGAAGGCGCCGGCAACTCCAGTTTGGCGGCAAGCGCATGGAAGTTGTTCCACAACGCCACCATCTTGGTCGGCTCGGTCGGCGGCAGAACGGTGACCGCATCGAGGTCCAGGGTTTCGCCGGTGGCGGCCGGCGAGGTGTACATATCGCCTTCGTGAACGGAGATCAGACCGTCCTCAAGAGCGCCGAATCCGGCTCCCTGACCGGATTCGAATCGAATCCAATGGGTCATGCTGCCTCCCTTCCCGGGGCGTCCGGGCGGCCGGCGAATTATAACAACTTCGGCTCTTCTTAGGGTTCATAATTGTTTGTCGGCGCCGTCACAGGCCGCCGCCGGTATTGACAGAAGGCCGCGGCGACACACATTCTAGGTAGAGGCTCGTCGCGCCTGCGCGGCGGCGAGCCGGGTGCCGCGCGCAAAGCGGGCCCAACACGATCGTACTCGCTCAACGCCATCAAGAGGAGCACGCCGATGTCCCGTATGTCCGTCTTCAACTCTCCGCTGCTGCTTGGCTTCGATCATTTCGAACGCATGTTGGACCGCGCCTCGAAGGCGTCGGCCGAGGGCTACCCGCCCTACAACATCGAACAGACCGGCGACAACCATCTCCGGATCACGCTGGCGGTGGCCGGGTTTTCCGTCGCCGACCTCGGTGTCACCGTCGAGGACAACCAGCTTGTCATCCGCGGCCAGCAAGCGGACGACGATGTCGACCGCGTCTATCTGCACCGCGGCATCGCCGCCCGCCAGTTCCAGCGCGCCTTCGTGTTGGCGGAGGGTATCGAGATCAAGCGGGCGGAAATGGACAACGGCCTCCTGCACATCGACCTGGAGCGCCCGGTTTCCGAACCCGAGGTCCGCAGCATCAAGATCGAGAGCGCCAAGGCTGCGAAGAAGCCGGAAACCATCGACGTCCAGCCCGATTGAGCAGGGAAATCCTCGGCTAGGGCGGGTCGCCTCACGCAAACAGTGGCGCCGCCGGGGAATAAGGAGTTTCGACCATGACAGACAACGAAAAACACATCAGCGCCCTGGCCGCCCGGCTCCAGCAGATGCCGGCACAGGACTTCGCCCAATGGGGCGTCGATCAGATCGCCTACGTCAAACCGACCCGTGTCGGCAAGGCCGTGATCTACACCATCCACGCCGCCGACGGCCAACCGCTGGCACAGGCCGCCACCTATGA
>CAYFMP010000094.1:9994-12686 GCA_964344215.1 uncultured Thalassospiraceae bacterium
GTGTCGCTGCGGGCACTGCTTCGTCCCCCGAAGGCCGCGGCGTCGATCGTCCAGAACGACCTCGAGCCGGTCACCCTGCACTGAATCCGGCGTCCATGCCGGCGCCGACGTCGCCGCGCCTAGATTTCAATCGCCGCCGCACCGGCAATTTGGCAATATTCCCCGATGAAGGATGAAACCCGGCGAACCGCTGGCTGGCGCGAGTGGGTCGGACTGCCCGCCCTCGGCGTCGAACTGATAAAGGCGAAGCTCGACAGCGGCGCGCGCACCTCGGCGCTGCACGCCTTCGGCATCGAGAGCTATTACCGCGACGGCGAGCTTCGGGTGCGTTTCACCATCCACCCCAACCAGAGGGACGATGCCGGCGAGGTCGCCTGCGACGAAACGGTGGCCGACGTTAGGACCGTCACCAACCCGGGCGGACGGCGTCAGAAACGTTTCATCATCAGCACCATGCTGGCGGTCGGCGGCGAGGCTTGGCCGATCGACCTCAGCCTGACCGAACGCAACGAGATGGGATACAGGCTGTTGATCGGGCGCACCGCCATGCGCCATAAGCTGTTGCTCGACCCGGACCATTCGTTTCTGCTGGGAAAGAAGAAGCGGCGGACGAAAAGACCCGCCAAGAAACCACTCAAGCGGCGACGGCCCGTCGGGACTGGTTCGAAAGGGGGGAGAAAATGAAAATCGTCATGCTGGCCCGCAACCCGGACCTCTATTCGCATAAGCGGCTGGTCGAGGCGGCCGGAGAGCGCGGCCACGAAATCGAGATCATCAACACCACCCGGTGTTACATGAACATCGCCTCGCACCGCCCGCAGGTGTTCTACCAAGGGGTGCCGGTCAAAGGGGTCGATGCCGTCATTCCGCGCATCGGCGCCTCCGTCACGTCCTACGGCGCCGCCGTCGTTCGGCAGTTCGAGATGATGGGGGTGTGGACGCTGAACGAATCGGTGGCCATCGTGCGCTCGCGCGACAAGCTGCGCTCCCTTCAGATCCTGTCGCGTCACGGGCTCGGCCTTCCGGTCACCACTTTCGCCCACGACACCCGCCGCGCCGACGAGCTGATCGAGATGGTCGGCGGCGCTCCGGTCGTCGTCAAGCTGCTGGAGGGTACTCAAGGGGTCGGCGTCGTCCTCGGCGAAACCCACGATTCGGCGAAAAGCGTGATCCAGGCGTTCCGCGGCGCCAAGGTCGATATCCTGGTTCAGGAATTCATCCGCGAGGCCGACGGCGCCGACATCCGCTGTCTGGTCGTCGGCGGCAAGGTCATCGCTTCCATGAAACGCCAGGGTCCGGAAGGCGAGTTCCGGTCCAACCTGCACCGCGGCGGCACCGCCAAGAAGATCAAGATCACGCCGGAGGAGCGCTCGACGGCAGTACGCGCCGCCAAGGTACTCGGCCTCAACGTCTGCGGCGTCGACATGCTGCGCTCCAACCACGGCCCGGTCATCATGGAAGTCAACTCGTCGCCCGGCCTCGAGGGCATGGAGGACGCCACCGACATCGACGTTGCCGGGCGCATCGTCGAGTTCATCGAAAAGAACGCCAAGCCCCACAAGACCAAGACCCGCGGGAAGGGATGAGGTGGCCAGGAAACCGTTTCGCCTAGGCAACCACGAGGTCGAGCCCGGCGGCCGGGCGACGGTCGATTTGCCTATCATGGACCTGTCCGTGCACGTGCCGATGTCGATGCCGGTGCAGATCGTCCACGGCCGCAAGGCCGGGCCGACGCTGTTCGTGTGCGCCGCCCTGCACGGCGACGAGGTCGCCGGCGTCGAGATCATCCGCCGGCTCCTGCAGTTGGGCGGCCTCAAACGTCTCAGCGGCACGCTGCTCGCCGTTCCCATCGTCAACGTCTTCGGATTCCTGGCGCAATCGCGCTATTCGCCGGACCGCCGCGACCTCAACCGCAGCTTCCCCGGCTCGCCGAAGGGCTCGCTGGCAGCCCGGCTGGCGCACCTGTTCCTCAACGAAATCGTTGCCCCCGCCACCCACGGCATCGATCTCCATACCGGCGCCATCAACCGCACCAATTTCCCGCAGATCCGCGCCGACCTCGACGACGACGAGACCCGCGCCATGGCCGAGGCCTTCGGCGTGCCGTTGACGATCAACGCCGAGGTCCGCCGGGGAAGCCTGCGCGAGCAGGCGCAGACGCAGGGTGTGCGCGTCATCGTCTACGAGGCCGGCGAGGCCCTGCGTTTCGACGAAACCAGCATCCGGGCCGGGGTCAAGGGCATCGTCCGGGTGATGCGGCACCTCGGCATGCTGGCGCCGTCGCGTCGCAATCGCCCCGCCCGACCGCTGCTGATCGGCGACAGCCGTTGGGAGCGCGCCCCCATCAGCGGCATGTTCCGGGCCGTCGTGCCCTTGGGCCATACCGTTCAGGAAGGGGAGCTTTTGGGCGCCATCTCCGACCCGTTCGGGGAAAACGAGGTCGAGGTGCGCTCGCGCTTCTCGGGCGTCGTCGTCGGCCACGCCACGATCCCGGTCGTCAACGAAGGCGACGCCGTCTATCACATCGGCTTGTTCGAGGGCGGCAAGGCGCGGGCCGATGCCTTGGACGCCTTCGAACCGGACGCCGATTACGATTCCGGCCTGACCGCCGAGATCGCCGACGACCTGCCGGTGGTGTAGAGCGGGTCACGTCGATATGGAAGCGGCTGAGATCGGTTTTGCGGCCTGCCGG
>CAYFMP010000095.1:0-12560 GCA_964344215.1 uncultured Thalassospiraceae bacterium
AATACAAAATATGGGAATCCCGTTTCGAGTCACCATCAATGTCGCCTGGTATTAGAGCGGGTCACGTTGATATGGAAGCGGCTGAGATCGGTGTTGCGGCCTGCCGGCCAGGAGGGGATGCGAAGGCGATGTGGGGCATCGGCGAGCCTCCTCGACGACGCCGGAAGGCCGAAAAACCGACCGCGGGCGCGTTCTCCGGCCCCCCGGACGGCGTCGCGGCCCGCTTCCGATGGCCCCGCATCGCTACGCGAACCGCTCCTTGCCAGGAGACCGGAGAGCGCGTCTCGGCGGTTCCATATCGACGTGAACCGCTGTAGCCGTCATCGGCTAGGTCGAAAAAACCTCTCGGGGAAATGATAAGCACGGCGCCGACGCAGAGATCGTGATCGTGGAATCGCGATACTTCCGAGGGGCGATATCTCGCCCCCCGGAAGTCGCCGGTTGAACTCGGACTAATTTGCCTGGGCTTGTTCGAATGTCTCACCCAACACTTCATTGAGCGGAACGCCGATAGCGCCCGACGGGAGATTGGTGTTCAGGTAAACCGCGACCGTCGGCGCGATATCCGAGGGCGCGACCGGACGGTTCACCGTCTGGGGCAGTATCCCCGGACCTGCAAACAGGATCGGCACGTGGGTGTCGTAGGTATACGGAGTGCCATGGGAAGACGCGAGTTGCGCCCCCCACTCCGACAGATACCAGAACTGGTTCTGGATGACGTAGACGTCGCCGGAGCGATCCGGGTGAAAGGCTCGTTGAACCTTCCGCGTGATGGAGTTGCTCGGGATGTTCCCGGTCGTCAAGTCGTGACGAGTCCAAGCCATCGCGATGCCATTGGTGTTCAGCAACGCATCCGCAAGCGTATCTTCCACCGCCTCTCGGTCGAGGCCAAGCTTCGCCACCGTCTCGCCCTTGAGATAGATGTAGGGCTCGATGAAGGTTTGGATGAAATCTTCTTTGCTGCCGAACTTCGCTTGCAACGCGGAATTCAATGAAGCGACGAATTTCTTCTCGTCATGGCGTCCGGCCGGAAAGCCCAACGCATGCTTATGTTCCGGCACATCATCGACACCGTGGTCCGATGAGAGGAAGATCAGGGTCTTATCCAATCCCACCTTCTCGTCGATATAGGCGAAAAGGCGACCGAGGGTCTTATCGAGATGGAGAAGGTTGTCCTCGGCTTCCAAGCTATCCGGCCCGAAATAGTGACCGATGTAGTCGTTGGCCGACAGGCTGATCGCCAACATGTCGGTGGCGCCGCGGTCGCCAAGCTCTTCGTGCTTCATCAGTTCGATGGCGAAGTTCACGGTAAGCGTATCGCCATAGGGAACGACGCGAAGGCTCTTGTAGAAAGTCGCAGGCTTCTCGGTCTTCATGCTATGCGGGAAGGTCCGTCCCAATTCCCCATAGGAGACTTCCGACGGTCGGTCGTCGGCGTCGCCGTAAACATAGGACGCCTTGTCGTACATGAGCTGCCACGGCTGGTTCTTGTATTGATCCGCATGTTTCGCGGCATTCCACGCTTTCACCCAGTCCGGGTAGTCCTTGAAATAGTAGGTGCTCGAAACGAAATCGCCGGTGCCCTTACTGTACCAATAGGCCTTGCCCTGGAACCCGCCACCGATGACCGCGCCACGGTCCTTGATGGATACGCTGAAGACCCGCGATTTCTGTCCCGATGCGAGGACCAACTCGTCCCCGATCGTGCTCGACAACAGGTTTCGGGGAGATGGCCCCGCCTTGTCGCTGCCGATCATTTTTTCCGTGTCGTCGCCGACGCAGTAGATCCGTTTTCCGGAAGTACTGTCGAACCAAACATTGGACGCGATTCCGTGTTGGGGCGGATGTCCACCTGTGAACAGAGTGGCGTGTCCTACCGCGGTGATCGTGTTGCTTTGCTGGAAATGGGCCTTCGTGTAGTTGACGCCTTTGTCCATCAGATACCGAAATCCGTCGGGTCCGAAGCGGTCCTTGAAGCGCGGGAGCATGTCGCCACGCAGACCGTCGACGGTGATCGCGACGACGAGTTTCGGTGAATCGGCCTGCGCCTTCGTTTCCGGCGCGGCCAGGCAGAATGAAGCGGCCGCCGCCAATAACAGCCATCGTGAACGTCCTTTGTTGACGATCGGGTTTCCTCGAATTCCTTCGTAACCTCTCATTGTAAAGCCTCCTATCTACTGTTTTCCGGGATGAAAAGAACCCCGCCAGTGCCAAAAAAAAGAAGCCGGGGGTTGATTTCCACCCTGGATACTTACCTCGTATTTTGGTGCTTATTCTTTTGATTGGTCGCGTTCCCCGTCTAAGGGAAATATTAAAAAGACGCCAAAATACAATTGTGTAAGACATCAATAATCATGGGAACCGCACCGCCATACAATTGTGACGACGGTTACATAGGGGGTCGAGGACGAGGGACTGGCGTCACCATCTGGCCGTCCTGGACGTCCTGCGAGGCAGCCTGGGCAGGAACCAATCCCGTCCGACTCACCGCAGGTTGCGGCCGTACGCGGTCACAGCCCGCAACCCGTTTCGGCTCCGTGGCCCAACATCACCAGACAAGGATGGCCCGCTAGATCGGATCACGTTTTGTCGGAAACACGAGGTGTCGACGACAAAACGTGTGAATCCGATCGGTTTCAACGATGTAGAGCGGATTCACATGCTTCGACGGATCGCCCGGGCGATTCCGACAAAACATGATCTGCTCTAGAGACGGCCAATCGGTGGCCACCGATTCCGTTGCATCGCCGCTGGATCGACGACGCCCAGTTGAACCCCGAACCCTGCCGGCAGCCTATCGTATTGCGTTCGCCTGCAGGGTGTCGAGAATGATGCGGCAAGCCAGACGGCTGGTGATGCCATCGTGATCCCACGCCGGCGAGACCTCGACAAGGTCCATTCCACCGATGCCGGTTTTTCCTATTTCACCGACGATCTGGAGGACTTCCCTCGAGGTCAACCCTCCGGGCGTGGGGACGCCGGTTCCCGGCGCGTAGGCCGCGTCGACGGCGTCGATGTCTACGGTCAGGTAGACGCTATCCGTTCCGTCCGAGGCGATAGCGGCTGCTTTTTTGGCAATCGTAATCGCCCCCTCTTCGATGACATCGTCGATCGTGAATAGGGTGATACCCTTATCGCGGATGTAATCCAATTCCGATTTGACGTTCATCCATCCGCTGGGGGCGACAATGGCGATTCTCCCGGGATCGAATCCGGCGTCGACGGCACGCGTAATCGGGCAGCAATGGTTGAGCAGGTCGCCGTCCATGTCGTAGGCGGTATCCAGATGGGCGTCGACGAGAACGAGGCCGGGATTGTCGTAATGCTCGGCGAACGCACGTACGCAGGGAATGGTGATCGAATGGTCGCCGCCAATCGTCACGGGAATGGCGCCGGCGGAAAGTATTTCGGCGACACGCGATTGGGCGCGGTCCATCGTCCGCACGCTGTTTCCCGGAAGCACAGGGACATCGCCGCAGTCGGCCATCTTGTAATGGTCTCTTAGGTTGACCTCCGTCGACGCACTGAAAAACGTGAACTGTTCACTGGCCTCGCGGATCGCCTTCGGACCGTAATTCGTCCCGGTCCGGCTGATGCAGGTTGAATCCCACGGAAAGCCCAAGACCGCAGCCGTTATCTCCATCTCCGTGAGGGCGTCTTGGTTCACATCGACTAACGGGAGCCGCATGAAGGTGCCGAGGGCACCCGCATGTAGCAAGCCGGAGATGGCGGTTTCGGTGATGGCGGACGTCTGTATGTGGCTCATCTTCGTCGCTCCTAAATCCGATGATCATCAGTCGGAGCATCATGTTGGCCACCGTCTCCAGCGGCAATGGTGACTAGAGACACCACGGGATCCGCCGAGGGTGCCGACAAGGCCTCGGGAACCCCGGCCACCAAAGCCCTTGATTGGGGGTAACTGGCGTCACGATTGTCTGTCGAAAGGAATTCCACGATCATTCAGCCAGCGATGAAGGCAGGTCTCGTCATTTTTTTCTGAGGTCACACGGAAATGCCACACGGTCTTGAAGAAACGTCAAAGATTCGAAGAGAGGTCCTGGGAACCAGCAGTCGATTCCGGCCGTTTCCCTTGGAAGAATACGAGGACCGGTGGAACCGGGTCTACGCCTACATGAAAGAGAAAGGCCACGAGGTCGCGGTCGTCTGGGGAAAGACCTCGGGCGTATACGAGCGTGCCGGCGACGTTCTTTTCCTAACCAACTTCTTTTCGACCCATTCCGGCCAGGAGCCGGACACGATCTTGTGGAACGGGCGTTCCTATTGCGCGGTCATCCTTCAAAGAGGTCAGGTTCCGGAGCTCATCACCGACGAGTCCGAACCCCGTTTCGAGACAATCGCCACGGACCGCTTCCAGGGCCTGTACGACCCCATCAAAGGCCTCGCCGATGCCGTGAAAGGAAGAGGGATTCAGGGCCGCGTGGCGATCGTCAACACCGACTGTTTGCCGATGAAATACTGGCTGCAATTGGAAAGCCAAACGCCCGGTATCGAATGGATTCCCGAAGACGATCTCATCCGTGACGTGCGGAAAATAAAGAGCGCCCGTGAACTCGCACTCTTCCGGGAAGCCGGAGAGCTGGTGACCCGGGCCCATTCCCGAATGATGGAAGCTCTCATTTCGGGAAAGACGGAAGCCGCCGCCGCCGCCGTTGCCGGGGGAACCCTACTCGAGGGCGGTGGGGCCTGGCACCGCATCGCAATATCGCACGGCGATACCAGTCAGTATCTGGAAAGCGATCCTCTGACCGGCTTCAGCACGCTTGCGCCACAGGAAGGGGACATAGTCCATGGGTTTATCTACGGGCCGATCTTGAAGGGCTACTGGCTCGATCCAGGACGAACGGCGGTATGCGGCGGCAACCCGACAGCGGCTCAGCGGCGTCTCGTCGAATGTCTCGTCGACACGATGCATAGCCTGATGGATGCGATCAAGCCGGGCGCGAAGGTGAAGGACGTCGGCCAGATGGGCGACGACCTCTCGAAGAAGGCTGGATACTACTCCGAAGCCCTGAAGACCAATTGGCCGTATTACGGCCACAGTAACGGCTGCATGTGGGAAGCCCCCTATATCGAGCCCCGCTTGTGCAGTGACGACGACTGCTTCGAAGAGAACATGGTTGCCAGCGTCGAGGGTTTCTTCACCGATGAGGAAGCCGGAACGGCGGTATTCGAGACCAATTACATCGTAACGAAGGATGGCGTGGAGGAGATCACACCGGTTCCCCACTTGTTTTGGTAATAGCTCAATCACTAAGCGAGCCCGAGGCAGTGGTCGCCCAACAGGATGTTGATTCGGAGGAGATTGGAGACACTGAAACGATCAAAACTGAAGCCGTGAACGACTAATTCGTCCTCGAGCTCTTGAAATATGGAGGCAAAGGTCATGAAACTGTTATCGATGAGAAGATCACTCTTAACAATTCTCGGTGTCGCGGGAATTATCCTTGGGACGGCGCCGTTGTCGGGTTACGTCAGCGCCGAAACGATACGCGTCGGGGCCCCCATCCCGGTAACGGGACCCTTTTCCAGCGACGGTGTTGCGATGGAGAAAGGGCTTAAGCTTGCCATCGCGGAACTCAATCGAAAAGGCGGGCTGCTTGGAACGAGGTTGAATCTCGAGGTCTTTGATATCGGCGATTTGACCCCCGACAAACTGCAAGCGGCCGCGACGAACCTGGTCGAAAAAGAGAAGGTCGACGTCTTGATCAACGGTTACGGCGGCATGGGTCCGGATATTCCGGCCTTCTGCCCTTATGATCTGCCCTACATCCACAATGATGCGACGTCGAACGTCGTGGAGTTGCGGACCCGGATGAAATGCTCGAACATCTTCATGGGGTCCGACTTGGACGTGAACTACGGGCGGATCACGTTCGAGCAGATGATGTCCCTTGATCACAAGTTCCCCAACAAGAACCTCGCCATCATTCATGGTCCCTATGACTGGGAGCTCAACACGACCAAAGGAGCCCGCCAAGCGGCCGAGGCCCGCGGCTGGAAGGTCGTGATGAGCGAAGAAGTTCCCTACGAGTCCAAACAATGGAGCGGCATCATCAGCAAGTTGAGGGAAGCAGACCCGTCTCTGATCTATTTCGAGTTGCTCGATCCGGCCGCCGTCAACACGTTCATCGATCAGTTCCAGAACAATCCGCCGAAGAATGCCTTGTTGTACGCCGGGTATACCGTCAGCGTACCGGCATTCGGCGAGATCGTTCGCCGTGGCAAAGCGAATGGCGTTCTCGGCATGACGCTTTCGGCGCATCGGCCGAACGCAAAGGGCAAGGCGTTCAAGACGGCTTGGCAGAAAGAATACAACGAGGAACCGCCGTTTTCGATCGCCGCGCAGATCTATGACGAACTCATGATGTGGGCGACGAACGTTGAGAAAGCCGGATCGGTCAAGAACTATGCAGCCATCAAGAAGGGACTTCTCGGCGATTCTTACGAGGGGATTACCGGGACGTTCAAGTTCAACAACGAGCACTTCGTCAATGCCGGCGACGATACCGTGCCTGCACATCTCTTGCAGGCACAGGGCTCGCAAATGAAGCAAATCATGGTTGGCACGAAAGTGGAAGCTAGCTTTATCACACCTCCCTGGATGAAATAGCAAGACTGGATGGGGAAGATCTGTGTCGGAAGCGACGCCCGTTGTGAACGGTTCCTTCTCGCAAGACCAGGCAACGAGCGACGTTTCCGGCACCCCCTTTTTCTCCGTCGAGAACCTTACCAAACGGTTTGGCGCCCTCGTTGCCCTCAATGACCTGTCGTTCGATCTTCGGCGCAACGAGATTTTCGGTATCGCGGGACCAAACGGAGCCGGCAAGAGCACGCTGCTGAACGTTTGCAGCGGCGTCTTGCCGCCGACGTCGGGGCGCATCTACTTTCGAAGCGAAAGCGTCGAAGGGCTGGCCCCTTACAAGATGTGCCACAAGGGTGTCGGCCGCACGTTTCAGATCCCTCAAGTCTTTTCCTCCATGAGCATCGAGGAGAACATTGAGATCGGCATGACTTTCGGCCATGTCTCGGCGAAGAGCCCACGCCATCTCGTCGATGAACTCCTTGAGACCTCGGGTCTCGCCAGCCATCGCAACGAGCCGGCGGGAAAAGTCGATCTGATAACCCGAAAGATGACGATGCTCGCTTCCGTATTGGCGACGCAGCCGGAAATCGTCTTCATGGACGAGCCCCTTGCCGGCTTGAATTCCGAAGAGATTCAGACCTTTGTCGAGTTGATTTCGCAGCTCCACGATCGAACGGACGTCACCTTCGTCGTCGTCGAACACAAGATCAGGGCGCTGTCGGAGCTCTCGGACCGGCTCATGGTTATACATTTCGGCGGTTGTATCTGTCTCGATTCGCCGGAAGTCGTCGTCAAGGACGAACACGTCATCGAGGTCTATTTGGGGACTGAGTTCGATGCTTGAGCTGGAGCACGTCAACGTTTTCTACGACGACTTCCATGTTCTCCATTCGGTTTCCATGTCCGTCAGACCCGGAGAGGCCGTCGGCCTCGTTGGTGCCAACGGCCATGGCAAGAGCACGTTGCTGAAGGCGATCTGTGGGCTTATCCCGGTGAGATCCGGAGAGATCATTTTCGACGGCGAGAACATCAATAATCTGGGAGCACCGACGCTCGTCGACAGGGGCATGGTCTATGTCGCCGAGGAACGCCACCTGTTCCTCGATATGACCGTTCAGGAGAACCTTTCGCTCGGTGCCTATCTGCCGCAGGCCCAAAAAGAGAAAAACAGGAACCTGGAGCTCGTTTTTGATCTCTATCCGCGCCTCGAGGAACGTCGAGGCCAGATGGCCAAGACGTTGAGTGGCGGCGAAGCACAGATGCTCGCCCTCGGCCGTGGCCTGATGTCGGCCTCGAAGTTCATGGCGATCGACGAGCCCTCGTTCGGCTTGGCTCCCAATCTGGTCCAGGACATGCTGGAGACCATCCGGCGCGTCAACTCCATGGGCATCACCATCCTGTTGGTGGAACAGAACCTCGCCCAGTTGGAGCGTTTCATAAACCGGGTCTACCGGCTCGAGGAGGGTGAGATCGTCGGCGAGGACATCCTGCTCGACCAACCGGTCGAGGGGACTTAGCGGTTATGCAGTACCTCGAGGTTCTCATCAGTGGCATCGCGCAGGGCGCCGTTTATTGCGTATTCGCGCTCGGCCTCTCCCTCGTTTATGGAACCGCCAGGGTGCTCAACTTCGCCCATGGGTCATTCTTCATGGTTGGCGCCTATCTTGCCTGGGTTCTCTCGGTCGGTCATCTCGGTTTCAACTACACGGTAACCTTCGTCATCCTGATCCCACTGCTGTTCCTGCTCGGCGTTGTGTTCGAGCGCGTCATCATCCGTCCACTTCGCTGGGGCACGAACTGGAAGATGACGACCATGATGGTCACCTTGGGGCTGGCCTTCATGCTCGACAACTTCAACCTCATCGTGTTCGGCCCCGAGGACAAACTTCTGCCGCCGTTCGTCGAAGGGGCCGTGTCGGTATCGGGCCTAGCGTTCTCTTACCAGACGATTTTGATTTTCTTCGCCGCGATCTGCATCGTCGTCTGTCTGGAACTCTTTCTTCACCGAACCCGAATGGGCAACGCCATGCGCGCGGTCGCCCAGGACATGGATGGGGCCTCAATGGTCGGCATCAATGTCAATCAGGTGTTCAGCTATACATTCGGTCTCTCCATCGTTCTGGCGGGCGTGGCCGGCGTCATGTTGGCGCCCGTTTATCTGATCTCGCCGTTGGGCGGTTGGCCACCGTTTCTCAAGGCCTTTGTGATCGTCGTGTTCGGCGGTCTCGGCAGCACCCGTGGCGTGCTCTATTCGGCCTTCATCCTCGGCATAATCGAGGCCTTCGTGATCTTCGAAATCGGCGCCACCTGGACGATGCCGGTCTGGTTGCTGACCCTGCTGGTGGTGTTGATGTTCCGACCCCAGGGACTTCTCGGCGTCTGGGCGAAATGAGGGGATTGTCTCAATGACGGATAGAACATACTTCTGGTTTGGGATGGCCGCGCTCGCCGTGCTCGGTTTTTTCCTGGGCGAGAGTTACATCTATCATACGCTTATCTTGTTCTTCATCTGGAGCATCGTGGTCATCGGCTGGGATCTCGTTCTCGGGTATGTCGGCATATTCAACTTCGCCCAGCTCGTATTCTTCGCGGCCGGTGCCTATGCGACGGGAATGCTTTCCATCAGCCTGGGCGTGCCCCCTACGGTTTCTCTTGTTCTCGGCGGTCTGGCGGTCGGATTGATCGGGCTGCTGATCGGTCTGCCGTGCCTTCGATTGCGCGGCGAGTACGTGGCATTGTTCACGTTCGCCGTACATTTGGCTCTACCTTCGGTGATCAGTCAGGGAAGGGCCTTCGGTACCGGTGGCTCGACCGGCCTGATGGGCATCCCGCCCATGGAACTGTTCGGTTACACCATCCACACGATCGACAAGATGCCGTGGTACTTCCTGACCCTGATCACCTCCGGTATTGCCGTTTATGTTGTGTATTTCGTCATCATTCCGGGAAAACTCGGAAAAGCGTTCATCACCTTGAGGGATTCCGAGGATTTCGCGAAATCGCTCGGCGTCAACGACTACAAATACAAGCTGATCGCTTTTACGATCTCGGCGTTCATCACCGGAATCGCCGGTGGCCTGTACGGGCAGTACCTCGGCGTGGTGACGCCGAAGATCCTGGGAAACGAGCTGTTCCTTATGGTGATGCTGATGCTGTCCGTCGGCGGGCTCGGCCGTTTCCCCGGGGTTATCTTGGGGGCATTTCTCATTACCGTCGGCAACGAGATCCTCCGGGACGCCGGACAGTTTCGGCTCCTGGCCCTAGGCGTTTGCATCGTCCTCGCGATCCTGTTCATGCCGAACGGGATCATTCAGTTTCGCGAACGCGGGTCGAAATGGTTCAAGGCCTGAGTTCGGAATGGTCGCTGACCTCGAACTTGAACATTCGGCGACGGTGTTATCGAGAGAGATAGCCGACCGCAAGATCTCGCCCGTCGAGGTCATTGAAGCGACACTCGATCGCATGGCGTCGGTCCAAAGCGACCTTAACCCGTTTTGCGCGATCTACGCGGAAGAAGCCCTGGAACAGGCCCGGGAAGCGGAGAAGGCCGTGACCTCGGACCGGCGCCTCGGCCTTCTGCACGGGGTTCCTATCGCGATAAAGGATTTCACCCCGCTGGCCGGGAAGCGCACCACCCGGGGGTCGTTCGCGTTCGAGAATTGGATTCCCGATGACGACCCGGTGATCGTCAAGCGCCTGAAATCGGCCGGCGCAATCGTCGTTGGCAAGACGACGACCCCGGAGTTCGCCTTCTCCAGTTTCACTGAAAGTCCTTTGTGGGGAATTACCCGAAACCCGTGGAATCCATCCCGAACCAGCGGTGGATCTTCTGGCGGTTCGGCGGTCGCCGTGGCGACGAGATGCGTTCCGTTGGCGGAGGGAACCGATATGGGCGGGTCGGTGCGCATTCCGGCGGCATTGACCGGCGTCGTGGGAATGAAACCGAGCCTCGGTCGCGTGCCAATGGATATCTTGCCGACAACGTTTGATTCGATCTCCCATTTCGGCCCTCTCGCCCGGACAATTGACGACGCGGCGCTGTTCCTCACGGCGACCCAAGGGCCGAGCGATCGTGATATCCAATCCTTGCAGGAGGTGCCGTCGTACTCCGAACTCAAATCGGATTCGCTGAAAGGAAGGAAGCTGGCCCTTTCTATCGACCTCGGCTTCTTCGCTGTGCACGCGGACGTCGAGAAGAACACATTAGGCGCAGCCGAGATTTTGCGGGACCTCGGTGCAACCGTTGAGAAAATCGATCTGGCCTGGACGCGTGATGTCGTTGATGCTTGGTTCGCCTATTGGGCCGTGTTTCTCGCGGCCTGCTTCGGGAATGTCCGCGACGAGTACGCGTCGAGAATGGATCCGGCCCTGCTTAGGCTGATGGAGACCGGCGACCGAATGGACGCCGTCTCGTTCAAGCGCCTCGAGTTCGAACGAACCGAGCAATGGCGGGAACTCGCCCAACTGTTCGAGACCTTCGATGCGTTGATCTGTCCGACAATGGCATTGCCGGCGCCTGAAGTGGGACGGGACGACAGTGATTTCGACGCCGATGACGAATTTGGGCGTTATTATGGACTGGACATGACTTGTCCCTTCAACAACGTCGCTCAATGCCCGGCACTGAGCGTCCCATCCGGGTTCTCTGCGGATGGGCTGCCGACCGGGCTGCAGATTGTCGGAAACCGATATGATGACAGAAAAATACTGCAGATCGGTGCGGCCTTGGAGCCGGTGATTAAGTGGTCTGAGTGGCGACCGTGATCGGCCTGGCCATAAGCTAAGGAATCGTAGGCGCCGTAATGGAGATCAATTCATCCGCATTCTTCACGTCCGTTGGAGAAATAGCGCGCTCCACCGGGCAGGAGGATTTCTACGGAAAGCTTGTCGCCTTGCCGGCCCAGATATTGGGTAGCGAGCGCTATCTTGTCGTCCGTTATGCCCGATACGCGGTGCCGGATTTCATAGTCAACAACGCCATGACGGACGAAGCCATCGAGATCTATAACAGTGGACTCTACCGGCTTGACCCACTCCTCAGACTCGCGCATTCGGGATTCATGAGAGGCGTTGTCACCTTGAGTAGTTTGCGTTCGGGGGACGTTGACAACACATATTTCGACGAGATTTTTCGTTCTGCCATCATTTTCGATGAACTCGCGATCCTGATGAAGGCGCCTGGACGTATCTGCATCGCGCTATGCATCGACCGGTCGAGCCATTTATTCAATGACGATGAGGTCAAGCAGATGGAATTGTTGCTTCCTATGCTCGAAGGGCTGCACCAATCGCATGTCGAGAAGATCTTTGCTCCGGCGTTCTCCAGAGACGCCAGCAATGCCGCGGACGAGAACGAGCAGGCGGTAATGGTTCTCGACAAGGAAAACAAACAGGTCTGGTGCAATCGCGAGTGGGAGAATGCCGCAGCTGAGTTTTCCACTCCGCTGTCGAAGTTCATTCATAAGAATCGGTCTACGGGAATAGTCTCTCTCGACCAGGACCGGGTCCTGCATTGGGAGCGCCTAACCGGTAACTTTGCGATCGCACCTGAAGGAAAGATCTGCATCATCGAAAAACGTGGCCCCGGTTATATCGTCGAGAGTTTTGAGACGATCTTGCAGAACTTCGGCGACAGATACACCCTAACCTCCAGGGAGCGTGACATCGTTGAACTGGTTCTTCGCGGATATCCGAACGCTTTGATCGCCAAGGAACTGGAGATTAGCGCCGGAACTGTCCGAAACCATCGCCATCGCTTGTATTTCAAGCTGGATATCACGACGGAACGCGAGCTCTTCCACATGTTCTTGAGCGAAGTGACCGGGGTACCTGCAACTGACAAAGCATTACCGAACTCGCAACCCGTGTGATCGCTCCCGAGGAAAATCGCCAAGTCGGCGTTAGAGCGGTTCACGTTGATATGGAATCGCTGAGACGCGCTCTCCGGTCTCCTGGC
>CAYFMP010000096.1:0-12225 GCA_964344215.1 uncultured Thalassospiraceae bacterium
CGGAATGCGAAAATGGGCCCACACAGGTCAGTGTTAATGTCGGCTGGTATAAGTCGAACAGCAACTGGTCCGAACCCTCAAGCCCGGCGACATCGTCATCATGGACAATCTCGGCAGCCACAAGTCCAAGGCCGTCCGCGACGCCATCAACGCCGCCGACGCTCGCCTATGGTTCCTGCCACCTTATTCACCCGACCTCAATCCCATCGAACAGGCCTTCGCCAAGGTCAAACACTGGATGCACATCGCCCAGAGACGAAACATCGAGGACGCCTGGAGACAGGTCGGACACCTCGTCGATACCTTCAAGGAAAACGAATGCGAAAACTATTTCACATATGCCGGATACGCTTCCGTCAAAACGTGAACGAGACTAGCAGAGCGTGGTGTCGATGTTTCTTACGAAACCATCCGACGCTGGACGACCAAGTTCGGCCGTTCCTATGCCAATCGATTGAGCGGCAGACGCGCCGCAAGCCTTACTCAGTCTGGCACATGGACGAAGTCTTCGTGAAGATCGGTGGAGAACAAAGGTATCACTGGCGGGCGGTCGACGCAGAGAGTGAAGCGTTGGATGTCCTGCTTCAGCCGAAACGGGATTAAGCTGCCGCTGTTAAACTCTTCCATAGGCCGATGAAGAAACATGGAACCGTGCCGTCAATCATTGTCACTGACAAATGGCGTCCCTCGGCAGCGGCAATTCGCGAAGTCGTTCCGAACGCTCAACACGTTCGAGGGAAACGACTGAACAGCCGGGCTGAGAACTCTCATCAGCCGACACGAAGACAGGAACGAAAACAGCAGCGGTTCAAGTCACCGGCCTCGGCACAGGAATTTCCCTCGACGTTCTCATTGATCCACAACCCCTTCAATATCCAGCGCCACCTCGTATCACCGGGCATGATGCGAAAGTTCCGAGCAGAAGCATTACTTGCGCGAATGGATGTTGCTGCCGAAGTCTGAAATCAACCTATGGAATTACACAACACGTCGCCACCCGAGCCAATGCGACAATGCCAAGCGGACATCTGACTACTACACTGTATGGAACTGCATATAGCGAACGAAGGAAAGGGACCGATTACGTCACACCACCAAGCGTTTTTCGAATTGCGTGCGCCAACTCGACCTGCGTGAAGGGCTTGTTCAACAGCGGGATATCATCGTTGAGCGCAGTCTTCTGCGTTAGTTCGTGGCCGGAATACCCCGACATCAGGATGGTCTTGGTGCGGGGACTTGCCTCGCTGATCGCCTGCGCCAACTCGCTCCCGAACATACCGCCGGGCATGACCACGTCAGCCAACAAGAGATCGGGCAAGATGACTGTATCCAGAAGACCTATGGCCTCGGCCGCCGTTTTCGCTTCGAGGACAACGTAGCCCAGCCTCCGCAGCATCCGGACCACCATGATGCGGACGTCGGGGTCGTCTTCGACGAGCAGAACGTAATCCGTTCCGTTCGGCGGCACCATCTTCTCGACGGTCTCGTGGCTCCGGTCTTCGGCTTCGAATGCGCGGGGGAAGTAGAGACTGATCGTCGTCCCCTCGCCGTCGGCGCTCTCAACGTCGACGATTCCTCCTGACTGGCGCCGGACCAAACCGTAAACCATGCTGAGCCCCAACCCCGTACCCTTACCGATCTCCTTGGTCGTGAAGAAGGGATCGAAAACGTGTTCGATCACATTCGCCGGTATGCCTGTACCATTGTCGCGTACGGCCAGCCTCACGTAGTCGCCAGTCTGGACATCATACGAATGGGATTCGGCGAAGTTTTCATCCACCCGAGCATTTTCCAGTTCGAAGACGATCTGGCCGCCATCCGGCATGGAGTCGCGGGCGTTGATGGCGAGGTTGATGAGCGCCGTCTCCAACTGCTTGGGGTCGACCTCGATCGGCCAAAGCTGCTCCTTTATCTCGATACCTATTGCGATGGTCTCGCCGAGCATCGGACGCAGCAGCTTGGAGGTCCTCACCGCCAACTCGCTGAGTTCCACGATCTCCGGCGTCAGTTGCTGCTTGCCGACATAGGAGAGAAGCGGACCCGTCAGGGCCTTGCCCCTGGCGACGGTCCGGAGAAGTCCCTGGATCCGCTCCGCCAGTTCCTCCGAATCGCCGATATCGAGCTCAAGGAGCTCCAGTCCGCCGGAGAGGACCTGAAGCAGGTTGTTGAACTCGTGCGCCACGCCGCCCGTCAATTGACCGATATCCTTGAGTCTCTGGCCTCCACGCAGTTTCTCTTCGATTTTCTTCTGATGACTCACATCGATCAGAACGAGATCGATCGTACCGGCCCCCCGATTCACCTGCGCATGCGTAAGCACGGTGATAGTCTTCTTTTCCCGTGTCGTGAAATCGACCTCAACCAACTCGCCAGGAGCTTGCTCATGTAGACGGATCAGTTGTTCCCGGTCACTGGAGTCGACGTAGTGCTCGGTGAACACGAATTCCTCCATGAAATCGGCTGGGATCTCGTACCCAAACATCTTGGCGAGCTGATGGTTTGCCAGCAGAACCTCGCCATCCGCTATGCGTGTGCGGCCGATTCCGACCAAGGCATTGTCAAACAAGGTGCGGTAGTCCCGTTCGCTTTCACGAAGGGCCTGCTCGGCTTGTTTACGCTCGGTGATATCCTGCAAGGCGACTACGAAGATCTGTTCGTCGCCGAGCTGGGATTTCGATACGGAAGCAGTTGCGGGAAACGTGCTGCCATCCTTTCGAACGCCAGCGATATCGCCTTGCTCGGACATCAGTTGATAGTCCTCGGGTGCTGATGCGAACCTCACGAGGTGCTCCGCGTGCGTATCACGGAGATCAGGGGGCAGAAGTGGGTCGAGGGACTGCCCGATCATCTCTTCAGCGGTATACCCAAAGACGCGTTCCGCTTCCCGATTGAAGAGCCGGATGTTGTGGTCGCCGTCAATCACAATGACTACTTCGGGCGCAATGTCCAATATGCCCTGTAACCGCGCCTCGGAAACGCGCACTGCCTCTTCCCCTTTCTTGCGTGCGGTGATGTCGCTGCCCGAACCGCGATAGCCCTGGAACGATCCGCCATCGCCAAAGACCGGAAGCCCACTGACCTGCCACCAGCGTACATGACCTTCCGGGTCTGAAACGGAGTAAACGAAATCGCGGAATGGGCTATGTGACTCAAGCTCGGCTCGATGTTCTTGCCAACGGGGATCTGTATCCGGATCGATCCCACGGAATTCCCATGTGGTCTTTCCGATGGCGTCCGACAGTAGGCGCTCGACGATTGGAGATCGCCCCGAGAATGAAGAAAACCGCAAATCTGCATCCATCTCCCAAAACCAGTCCGAAGACACTTCCGCATAGTCCTTTAGGCGTTGTCTGCCTTCCTCAAGCGCCTTCTCGATTGCCTTGCGCTCAGTGATTTCCTCGGTAAGCGCATGGGTGCGCTCCATGATTCTTAATTCCATTTCATCATGAGCCGAGCGCAGAGCCATTTCGTACCCTTTGCGCTCTTCAATTTCCTTCTGAAGCGCTACCGAATGCCGAACGGTTTCCTTCCTCGACTTCATGAAAAAAAGGAAAATAACGCCCAACAACAGCAACAATATCGTGAGAATGCTTGTTGCAGAGATGAGCCAAACCTGTTGCCGTTCAAGCAGGATGACTTTCTTTCCCGACCATTTGTCGATGACCCGCTCAAGCTCGCCGTTTTGCCTTAGTCCCTGAATGGCCTGATTGAGTTCTTCGACAAGCCCTGGGTTTCCCCTCGGAACAGGAATACCCACAACCTTCTCGGCGAACGGGGGTGAGACGGCCCGTATGCTTGTGATGTCGTTTGAACGCAATGTGTAGTAACCGGGCCAGGTGACAAGAGCGACGGCGGTGATTTTTCCTTGCAGCAGTTTTCTGAATCCGTCGAGGTGGTTTTCCACTATGACCAATTCGGCTTCAGGGTGGCTTTTTCTTAACCATTGGATGGGGTACCCGCCTTTGGTGACGCCGATTTTCCTCCCCTCCAGGGAGGTGGTCGAGAAGTTCTCCGATTGGTCGGTTTTTACGAAATAGGAGAACGTTACCGGCAGCGTACCTACAGAGAAGTCGTAAAGCTTTTTCCGTTCCTCGTTTACCGCCATGAGGGTGAGGGCGTGTCCTTTGCCCTTGAGAACGAGCTTCTGAGCCTCGGACCACTTCATCAGTCGAATTTCTATCGGGCGCTTTAGAGTTCTTCCGATAGCAGTCCATAGATCTACGTTGGCGCCACGAGGCGTGTCGCCTTCGAGGAACTCATAGGGCGGGAGGTTCTTGTCGCCGAAAACGACGATCGGGGGCGGATCGCCTTGTTGGGCAATTCCCGTGGAAGGCCCGATAAGGCTCGTCAGGGTACCCAAAAGGACGATGACGGAAATGCTCAATAACCGATTCAAATAGCTTCCCTTGGTGTCAGGCACGCATCAATTTCCTTTCGATCATCGAAGATCGTATCAGGAGCTCACACTCGATCCCAATGACTTGATCCTAGGGGATTGGTCCCTGATGGGAATTCATCATAAAAACGAACAGAACGTCACGTGTTTCCGTACGAACAATTTTTGTAAAGAATTGTAATCGTCGAACGTACGCTTTTGCCTGAGTTTTGAAATCTTGATTCGGTTCTCCCGGTGAGTCTTGGGAGGGCCGGGGGATGACGGGCGAGCGGCAGCAAAGAGCGCTTGGGGCGTATCTCCAAGATGGGCGACCGCTATCTTCTCCGCCCGCTGGTCAACGGCATGATGTCACGGCTTCGTTGGGCCCGCTGACACCCGGACGTTGATCCCTGGGCTAGTGGCCTATTACAGAGAAAGCCGCCTAAGCTGGTCGCCGTCGTCATGGCCGACAAAACCGCGCGCCTCGCCTGGGTCGTCATGACCCGGGATGAAGTCTACCGCGCGCCTCAACCTTCAACGGCGGCGGCATGACATGTCGATCGCTGGATACGGCTGAAACTTTCTAGAGCGGCTTCCGGTCGGTTGGAATCGGTGAACGGTTCGATCCGATCGGATTACACCGCTTTAATTCATTGAAAAATAGAGCAAGTAAAATCCGATTAGCTTGAGCCTGACTGGTTCAAGCCAATCGGATATTGCTCTAATCCTTGCGAGGACGACGCAAAGTGGTGGCGAACCGGTCAGACCGGGGATGGGAACAGCCCGCTGAATGTCCAGGGCGCACGAGCCCGCTAATCAGAATGGGGCCCGGTCCGCGAAAACCATCAAGGCCAGCGGCACCAATCACCGCATCACCAGGCCGGACACAAGACCGCACCCAACCACGCCGCCAAAGCATCAAAAAGTCCTTGCAACGCGGAAGCCATCCACAAAGGACAATTAACTGTGGTCGCTAGAAGTCCGAAATCTTCGAAGATCAACGGCACGTAATTCCACTTGAAACCAATTTCTCGTTCTGTAGAGCCGCCGTTCATCGAACGGCAGCAGAGCGAACTGGAATCAGATGGTTTCCGAATTTGGTGCCACGAAAAAGCTGATTTCACCCGATACCGCGTTCGATTTGGGCCGGATGTCGAAATTACAAATCTTCACAAAAAACGACGTAACAACTGCAATCTGATCATCCAACGTTAACAGCGGAACACTACCGTTTAGATCGAGAAAAGGTTCGGAATTAGAGAAAGAACCAGCTTGTCGGCTCTTCCACTGGGAAAAGCCGATAATGGTTCGTAGGGAAGGGGTTCTTGGATATACTGTTCCTAGATTTTCTCGATGGGCACACTGATCTGGGTGCCGCAATCGGCGGCACCTACGATCCGGTCTTGGTGGCTCTTTCCCTATTGATCGCTTACTTTGGTTCATTTGCCACCATTGAACTCGGGGATCGAATACGAGCGACGGAAAGACGTTTCCTGAAAGCCATGTGGTTGGCGACCGGCGCTACGGCAATGGGCGCCAGTGTTTGGGCCATGCATTTCGTCGGAATGTTGGCCTTCAGCCTGCCGCTCAATATTGGTTACAACTTATTGGTATCGCTCTTATCCGTGGTCCCCGCCGTTTTCGCCGGCGGCATGATGCTCTACATCCTGGCTCGCGCGAAGCTGAAAAAGCGGGAGCTGGTTCTAGGCGGAATCTTCGTGGGGGCTGGTATTGGTGTAATGCACTATACTGGCATGGCGGCCATGCGGTTGGACGCGGTCATGCGTTATGATCCGGTCCTATTCGTTGCCTCGATCGCCGCCGCCATCCTGCTGGCGACTTTCGCCCTTAACGTCAAACATCTGGCCAACGACAGAAACTCGGAAATCTTTCTGAATTGGACGAGAATTGTCAGTGCCCTGATCATGGGTTCGGCGATTGCCGCCATGCATTACACGGCCATGACAGCTGTCCGGTTTTTCCCCGCAAAGACTCCAGGGACAGAAGTCGTTACGCTTAATATCTGGTTTCTAGCAGTCTTGATCTCTCTGATCACGGTGGCAACCATCGTACTGGTGATTATTGCCTCTCAGGTTGGACGCCGTCTGGAGGCTGTTTCCCTGTTGGAAAGGGAGATCAGCGAACGCAAGCAGGCGGAGCGAAATCTACGGACTCTCGCCGAAACCGTCTCGTCGGTCACGGGCGACAAACTGTTTGATCAATTGACCGAAGCCGTGGCACAGGTCCTGGACGTCGATTACGCATACATCGGCGAACTTTTGGACGAGGAGAAGTCGTCGCTCCGCACCACCTCGTTTTTCGCCGATGGCAAGCAGGCTGAGAATTTCGAATACGACCTTACAGGCACTCCATGTGAAAACGTAGTTAATAAAACCGCATGCGTTTACGACCACGATGTCCAGACAGCGTTCCCTGAAAACGCCCTGCTCAGGACGATGGGAGTGGATAGCTACGTCGGCATGCCACTATTCAGCGCCGAGGAAGAACCTCTCGGCGTCATGGCTGCAATGAGCCGAAACCCGCTCATTGATCCAGAGAAGGCCATCGACCTTCTACAAATCTTTGCTATCCGCGCTGCGGTTGAGCTCGAGCGCAGGCAAACGGAAATGGCATTGGCCAGGCATTCGGCGATTTTGAGTCTGTTGCACAAAGTCACGACGGCGGCGAACGAGGCGCAAGTCATTGAGGACGCGCTGCAGGTTTGCCTCGACGAGGTTTGCGAATTCATCGGCTGGCCCGTAGGGCACGCATACCTCCTTGACGAGACCGCCGATCGCCTAAAAACAGCCAACATTTGGCACTTGGCCGACACGGCGCGATTCGAGGTCTTCCGCCGCGTTACTGAAGAGACCGAATTTACCTTCGGCAAAGGATTGCCGGGCCGGGTGTGGGAGAGCGGTCGGCCCGAGTGGGTCGTGGACGTCACCAAAGATGCCGATTTTTCTCGCGCTAAGGTCAGTGCCAACATTGGCGTCAAGACATGTCTCGCCTCGCCGGTGGTAATCGGCAAGGAAGTCACCGCCGTGATCGAGTTCTATTCCGAGAATGCAATATCTTCGGATGGAGAAATTCTGAAGGTTCTGGCTCAGATTGGAACCCAGCTGGGGCGCGTGATCGAACGAACCCGAGCCGCAGAGGCAATCAAGGACAATGAAACCAGATTTAAAGATATCGCCTCAGTGTCCTCGGATCGGTTTTGGGAGATGGACGAGAACCTGTGCTTTACCGATATCACGGGCCCGAACGATTGGGATTATTGGCTTGATCCCAAGGAACTCTTAGGCAAGACGCAATGGGAGGGAGCCGGGGGTGATCCGGACGCGGATGAAAATTGGAAGCGACACCGGGATACCTTACTAGCGCGCAAACCGTTTCGGAACTTCCACTACAGTACAAAGGATCAAAACGGACACGTCATGCACTGGTCCATTAGTGGAACACCGGTCTTCGGCGCCGACGGCATGTTCAAAGGCTACCGCGGTTCAGCAACCGACATCACCCAGCACGTGCAGGCTGAGGAAGAACGCGACCGCGCCTTAGTTCAGGCCGAGGAGGCAAACCAAGCGAAATCCGAGTTTCTCGCTACCATGAGCCACGAACTAAGAACGCCCTTGAACGCCATCAACGGGTTTTCAGAAATGATCGAAGGGCAATACTTCGGTGCGCTTGGTTCGGAGAAATACAAAGAATATGCGGCCGACATCCAGTCCAGCAGTGAGCACCTTCTGCATTTGGTCAGTGAAATCCTCGACCTCTCTGCGATCGAAGCCGGCCGGCACTCACTTGAAAAGAAGAGTTTGGAGATGAAGCAGATCGCTGAGGAATGTTCCCGCTTTATCATCAAGGACACTGGCTCTAAGGGCGTTAACTACGCGGTCGAGATACCCGAGAACCTACCGCCAATTCACGCGGATGTGAAAGCGCTCAAGCAAATCCTACTTAACCTGCTCTCCAATGCGGTCAAGTTCACTCCAGAAAGAGGACGAGTCTCTTTCAAAGTGGCGGCGTCAAATGGGTCTCACTTCATTGAAGTAAGGGATACAGGGAAAGGCATCCCGCCCGATAAGATCCCCAGTCTGACCGAACCCTTTTTTAGGGTCGAGACCGACCCCCATAAGGCCCAGGAAGGAACCGGTCTCGGGTTGGCAATCACGAAGTCGTTGGTGGATCTTCACGAAGGTGAGCTTTCCATCAAAAGCAAGGTCGACAAAGGAACGACTGTCACGGTGACGCTGCCCAGCGGCGCTCCTTAATCGAACCATGAGCGAAAGCCGCTTCACCGTCAGAAAGATCAAGACTCGGGATGCCGAAAACGTTCCTGATCGTCGAGGACAACGACCTCAACATGAAATTGTTCGGCGACCTGTTACAGGCTCACGGATTTAACACCTTACAAACGGTGGACGATCAGAATGTCGTCAGCATTGCCCATGATAAGAAACCGGACCTGATTCTGATGGATATCCAACTTACAGGGATTTCCGGGCTCGAAATCACCAAGATGAAGCAGGTGGTCGGTAAGAACGTTAAGACCCTGATGCCGGCGCCCTGCAACGAAGAGCACGACGGCTATCTCGCCAACTATCTGAAATCGGGCAAAGCCAAGATCATCGGCATCGGCCGCGAAGTGGACAGCCACCGCAAGGGCGGTACGGTTTTCCCGTTCGACCTTGCGGTCTCCGGGATGCGGATCGGCAAGCAACGCAAGTTCGTCGGCATCGGCCGCGACATGACCGAGCGCAAACGGGCGGAAGACCTGATCGCACAACAAAGCCAGGTTCTATTGGAGCTGTCGACCCCTGTGATCCAGGTCTGGGACGGCATCGTGCTTTTGCCGCTGGTCGGCGTCGAAAGCGCCCTCAACCTCGACCAGGCCATGGACCGGGTCGAGCGCATGATCGTTCGGCGGATGGATACGGAAGACGAGGAGGTGGAATGAGGGACGTGACCCGAGTTTCGGTCGTCAAGGAACCAGACGTTGTCGCCGCCCGCTCGGCCGGCCGGGAATTGGCCAAGGCGCTCGGGTTCAGCACCGCCGATCAGACGCGTCTGGCGACGGCGATTTCCGAGTTGACGAGGAACATCTTGCGCTATGCCGGCGAAGGCGAATGCGAGATCGCCAGCGAGGCTCTCCCGAACATGACGAAGATCATCGTAATCGTCGAGGATCACGGGCCGGGCATCCCCGACATTGATACGGCGATGGAGGACGGCTTCACCGCCGGCGGCGGCCTCGGCGCCGGCCTGCCCGGTACCAAACGCCTGGTGCACGAGTTCGAAATCGTCTCGGAACCCGGCCACACGCGGGTCAAGATCGGCATGGTGCGGTCAGCGGCAAGGGACAACGGCCGAACAGGAGGAAGGGTAGCTTACCCCGGAGATGACCGCGTCTCGTGAACCGGGTCATGAACAACGAGAATGAGACATTTCATATGAAAAGTATCTTCAGTGGTACGGATTAGAATCGCCGAGCGGGCCTCTAACGATGCCAGGGAATGCGGAGATGCGTGCGGTTATTGGGAACGGGACGGCAAGCTCGTGCTCTGTGTTGCCGATAGCCTGGGCCACGGTGCGGAAGCGGAGAAAGCCGCCGACGCGGCCCTCTCCGGCACCCTCACCTGCGGCGGCATCGGCAACGTTCGTATCGCCACCGGAAGGGCGGGCGCCAACCTCCTTCGCAACAGCGACGGCATCGTCGGTGCTGGGTATCAGCGTCTGGCCATCGAAGAGGTACGCCTTTGGCCGGGCAACCCGGTTGTCATGTACACCGACGGCCTGAAATCCGACATCGCGCTTGGGCGCTACGACCGCACCGGCCTGGCCGATCCCAGGCGGTTGGCCGAAATGGTCCTGCACGACTGGCGGCGTGGTACGGACGATGCCGCGGTGTTGATCTTTCGATACGAGGCCCCTTGATGGTTCCGGAAGACTTGAAATCGGAATATTCCGAGATTCTTATGCAGTTCCTGGAGAAGCATGGCGAGAAGGAACTGCTGGCAGCTCATGATCTGGGCCGGAGCCTAGTGGAACAGGGAGTGCCCGTCGAGGAAATCGGAACCCTGCACGAAGACGCCCTTGGCGCCCTCAATACCACTACCGACCGTGCAAAGATACCCGACAATGAAGATTGGGCGTCTCCAGTCCTCATGGAAGTCTTGATGGCCTATGGACTTGCCTTTAGGGAGAAGGTTGCCTCCCTCGAAAGCAACCGCAAAGCCCTCGAGGAAAGCGAACAACGGTTCAAAGATTTTGCCGATTGCGCTTCGGACTGGTTCTGGGAGATGGATGCCGATCTGCGCTTGAGCTTCCTTTCGAGTTCTTTCGAGCAGGTCAGTGAAGGCGCGTCACCGAAACAGTTTCTGGGCAAGACCCAGCAGGATCTCGGCTGGGCCGATACCGATCACGACAAATGGCTCCTGTACACAGAGGATCTGGCCGCGCACAGAGCAATCAAGGATTTTCACTACCTATTCATGACGCCAAAGGGAAACGAACGGCACTGGTCGATCAGCGGCCGGCCCGTTTTCAACGCTGAGGGAAGTTTCACGGGTTACCGAGGCGTCGGCCGTGACGTCACGGAAAAGAGGAAAGCCGAAAACGAGCTGGAGGTCTACCGCAACCATCTGGAGACGATGGTCGTCGAGCGGACGGCCGAGATTGACCGCCAGGCCGAACAACTCGAACGGGCGCTGGAACAGGAACAGAAAAACAACACACTCCAACGCGAATTCGTCGCCTTGGTCTCGCACGAGTTCCGAACACCGCTCGCGATTATCGATGGTGCGGCACAGCGGATCGAACGACGGAAGGGGAAGCTGACTCCAGAAGACCTGAAACCACGGGTAGCCAAGATCAGGAGCGCCGTACAACGCATGACTGATTTGATCGAGAGTGTGCTCAGCATTGCCCGCTTGGATGCCGGTAAGATCGAGATGGAGAGCCAGAGGATTGACCTTGCCGCTTTGGTGACGGAGGTCTGCCAACGGCACCAGGAGATATCGAAAGAACACGCGATCACCACTGACGTCGACAGCCTCGCTCTACCTTACTGGGGCGACCCTAAACTTCTTGATCAAGTGTTTACCAACCTCGTATCCAACGCGATCAAGTATTCGCCTGGAGCGACCGAGGTCGAGGTTAGGGGTCGGTGCGAACACGATCATGCGGTTATCTCTGTACGCGATCACGGACTCGGCATCCCCGAAAACGAGATCCCGAAGTTGTTCGAACGGTACTTCCGTGCGACGACTTCAACGGGGATCGCCGGTACTGGGATCGGCCTCAATCTTGTGAAGGAATTGGTCGAAATGCATGACGGCCATATCTGTGTGGAAAGCGCACATGGCAAAGGAACCACCTTTACCGTCAGCCTGCCGATCAGAACGAGCGTCGAAGAGAACAAAGATCAGGGCCGAGTCGACGAAGTTGAAAAGTTCCATGAAGACAAAGGTTCGTACGCTATCACCTAGGGCAAGGAACATGACCGCAACCAAAACTCGAGTCGTGGCCCAGTCAACCTCCCGTCGATTATCAGTCTTTTGGATCCGCCGTCTGGGACAATTAAGGTCCACTGAGGTCACTCTAAGATGCTCTCCTCACCTTTCTTAAGGTGGCCTGCCGTTCGATGTCACGTCGTGTTCTCTCGAACCGATCGCGATTCAATTCTCTCCTCGAGCATACCGCTCCTTGAGGATGTCCAACGTATTCTTAACGGCCATATGCAGACGGTCGAGAACCGTCTCACCGCATTTATCGAGAAGAGCCCGCTTCACGTACTAATACCAGCCGACATTAACACTGACCTGTGTGGGCCCATTTTCGCATTCCGA
>CAYFMP010000097.1:0-12207 GCA_964344215.1 uncultured Thalassospiraceae bacterium
GCGCCTTCAACATCGACGGCACCAACACGCTGGCCTGCACCAAGCCGATCGAGGACATCCGGGGCGACGTCAAGATCTACCCGCTGCCGCACCTGCCGGTCGTCAAGGATCTGGTGCCGGACCTGACCGTACCTTACGCCCAGTACAAGTCGATCGAACCGTGGCTGCAGGCCGACACCCCGCCGCCGACCGGCGAGCGCCTGCAAAGCCCCGAGGAGCGCGAGAAGCTGGACGGCCTGTGGGAGTGCATCCTGTGCTTCTGCTGCCAGACCAGCTGCCCGAGTTACTGGTGGAACGGCGAGCGCGGCTACATGGGCCCGGCCATTCTCCTGCAGTCGTATCGCTGGATCGCCGATTCCCGCGACGAGGCGACCGGAAAGCGCTTGGATGCGTTGAACGACCCGTTCCGGCTGTACCGCTGTCACACCATCATGAACTGCACCAACACCTGCCCGAAAAGCCTCAACCCGGGCCAGGCCATCGGCAAGATCAAGGAAGCTCTGTTCAAGCGGAGTTAGGCGAGCCCACCGGCCCCTTCAGCCAAGCTCGATTTCGCCGTCGATGTCGGTCGTAAGGCCGAGTTGCTCGATACTGAGGGTGACGCGCGCCTTGACCGTCTCGTCGCCGCTCAAGCGGCCGTCCCCAATGGCGGCGCGCACGGCCGCCTCGATCTCGCGCTGCGAGGTGACTCCGACGTTTTTCAGGAACTTGCGCACCTGCATGTTGAAGGTTTCTTCGTCCAAGGTTTCCTCCCGTGGCTGGCAAATGGACCGCAGTCTATTTTTCATGCGGACCTTTATGGTTGGGCGTTTCTAACATAGAGTGCGATCGTTTCAAATTGGATCGATTTGAAACGTGAATCGCCCTCTATTTCAAATATTTAGGGGCTTATTCGCGTCTAAGGATCGTCTCGGTTCTTAGACGATAAGACCCCGGCCTGCGCGGCCCGACGACGGAGAACGCAGCCATGTACGTACCCAAGTCTTTCGCCGAGGAGGATAGGCAAACCCTCCACGGCCTGATCCGTCAAGCCAGCTTCGCAGCGCTGGTCACGGCCGCGGGCGGAGCGCCCGAGGCCACCCACCTTCCCCTCGTCCTCGACACCGAGGCCGGCGAGCACGGCCGGTTGTTGGGGCATGTGGCTCGCGCCAACGGCCATTGGCGGACGTTCGATGGCGATACGGAAGCGCTCTGCATATTCTCCGGTCCGCACGCCTACATCTCCCCCAACTGGTACGCCTCCGACAACATGGTGCCGACCTGGAACTACGCCGCCGTCCACGCTTACGGCCGACCCCGCGTCATCGACGAGCCGCAAAAAGTGATCGCCGTGCTGGAGCGCCTGGCGGCCGACAACGAGAGCGCCGCCACCGGCAACTGGACGCTCGACCGGATGGACGAAAGGATTATGCGCGGCATGCTGAAAGGCATCGTCGCCTTCGAGATGCCGATCGAGCGCATGCAGGGCAAGTTCAAGATGAGCCAGAACCGTAAACCCGAGGACGTGCGCGGCGCCATCGACGGCTTGAGGGGCCTGGTCGATGCGACGGCCGCGGCGGTCGCCGCCGAGATGGAGAAACGCTTGAGTTAGTCGGCCTCGTCCGCCGGCGCCGGCGGGGCCGGCGTCTCGAACGGTTGCAACAGCATCCGGTGCAGATAGAGCGCCGCGGTTTCGCGGAACACCGGCAAGCCGATGGTCATGCCGGCGTGGCCGGCCTCGGGCTGGTCGCGGTAGGTGCCGAACAGGCGGTCCCACCACGGCAGGTTGAAGCCGAAGTTGCTGTCGGTCTCGGTCCGGACGACGGAGTGATGCACGCGGTGCATGTCCGGCGTCACCACCAGCCAGCGTAGCACCCTATCGATGGGCCTCGGCAGGGCGACGTTGCCGTGGTTGAACATGGCGGTGCCGTTGAGCAGCACCTCGAAGATGATGACACCGGCCGCCGGCGCCCCGATGGCGGCGATGACCGCCATCTTGACGAGGATCGAAAGGACGATCTCGATCGGGTGGAAGCGGGCGCCGGTCGTGAAATCGAAATCGAGGTCGGCGTGATGCATGCGGTGCAGCCGCCACAGCACCGGCACGTGGTGGAACATCACATGCTGGACGTAGATGGCGAAGTCGAGCAGGACGACGGCGGCCATCGCCGCCGGCCAGCCCGACATTCCGGCCATGTTGAGCAGGCCCCAGCCGCGATCGGCGGCAACCAGGGCGACGCCGACCGGCAGCACCGGAAACAGCAGCCGGACGACGCCCGTATTGAGAGCGACGATGCCAAGATTCGAGGTCCAGCGCAGGGCCCGGGTCTGGCTCAGGGGACGCCTGGGACGAACCAGCTCCCAGACCACCATCACCGCCATGATACCGAAAAAGGCGCCGAGGCGGACCGTCATCTCGTTATCCAGGATCGCGTCGCTCATCGCCTCAGCATAAGCCTTGCCCGCTCCGACGCAACCGTACCGAAGCACGCTTTGGCTTCTCCGGCGTTTTGCCTTATGAAGGAAACCATGAACCTGTATTCGCTTCTGCGGGCTCGTGCCGAGACCGGCAGGCCGGTCCGCGTCGCCCTCATCGGCGCCGGCAAGTTCGGCTCCATGTTCCTGGCCCAGGCCCGGACGACGCCGGGACTGCACGTGCTCGGCGTCGCCGACCTGTCGGTCGAGCGGGCCCGCCAGGCGCTCAGCACGACCGGCTGGTCGGCCGAGCGGGTGGCCGCCACCTCGGCCGCCAAGGCCCTCGCCCAAGGCACGACCTTCGTCACCGACGACGCCATGCGGCTGATCGGGGCCGGTGGCCTCGACGTCGTCATCGAGGCGACCGGCGTGCCCGAAGCTGGCGTTGCTTTCGCCCTCGCCGCCATCGAGCGCGGCCGCCACATCGTTATGGTCAACGTCGAAGCCGACGTCTTGGTCGGGCCGCTGTTGGCCGAGGAAGCGCGCCGCGCCGGTGTCGTTTACAGCCTCGCCTACGGTGACCAGCCGGCGCTGATCTGTGAACAGGTGGATTGGGCGCGGGCGGCCGGATTCGAGGTGGTGGCGGCCGGCAAGGGGACGCTCTACATGCCGCAGTTCCATGCTTCGACCCCGGATACGGTGTGGGACCACTACGGGCTTTCCGCCGAACGCGCCGGGAGGAGCGGCATGAACGCCAAGATGTTCAACTCGTTCCTCGACGGCACCAAGTCGGGGATCGAGATGGCCGCCGTCGCCAACGCCACCGGCCTGACCCCGGCGCCGGCCGGTCTGTCGTTTCCCGCCGTCGGCACCGGCGAACTGGCCCGCACCCTGATCCCGGAAACCGAGGGCGGCGTGCTCCATCACAAGGGCCAGGTCGAGGTCATCTCGAGCCGCGGCCGTGACGGCCGCGACCTCGACGACGATCTGCGCTGGGGGGTCTACGTGGTGTTCGAGGCGGGCAGCGATTATGTCGAACGCTGTTTCGCCGACTATGGGCTGATTACCGACGCGTCGGGGCGCTATTCGGCATTGTGGCGGCCTTATCACCTGATCGGTCTCGAGCTCGGCATCAGCGTCGCCCAGGCCGCCCTGCGCGGCGCGGCGACGGGCGCGGCGACCGGTTTTAGGGCCGACGTCGCCGCCACCGCCAAGCGCGATCTCAAGGCCGGCGAGGTGCTCGACGGCGAGGGCGGCTATACGGTGTGGGGACGGCTGATGGTGGCCGGCGATGCGCTGGCCTTGGGCGCCGTTCCGATCGGCCTCGCCCATGGCCTGACGCTGCTCAATCCGGTCGCCGCAGGGACGGCCGTTACCTGGGCCGACGTCACCGTCGGCGACGATGTCGCCGAGTCGGTCGCCTACCGGGCGCGCCGCCGGATGGAACAGCAGTTGCGGCCGGCGGACGGACGGACCGAGGCGAAGAGCGCATGAGCGGGGTTCTCGTCGTCACCGGCGCCAGCCGCGGCATCGGCGCCGCCGTCGCCCGCCAGGCGGCCGGCATGGGTTTCGCTGTTTGCATCAATTACCTGAACGCGGCCGACAGGGCCGAGGCGGTGGCCGAGGACATCCGCAACGCCGGCGGCGTCGCCATGACGTATCGGGCCGACACTGCCGACGAAACGCAGGTCGGTGCCATGTTCAAGGCCGTCGGCGCCGAACTCGGGCGGCTGAGCGGGCTCGTCAACAACGCCGGCCTGACCGGCGCCTTCAGTCGCGTCGACGAGTTGGAGACGGCGACGCTCAGGCGCGTCGTCGACGTTAACGTGCTGGGTTATTTTTTCTGCGCCCGCGAGGCGGTCAGGCGGATGTCGACGGCCCATGGCGGCGACGGCGGCGTCATCGTCAACGTGTCGTCGGCCGCGTCCTGGATCGGCAGCCCCGGCGAATACGTCCACTACGCCGCCACCAAGGGCGCCACCGACGTCCTGACCATCGGCCTCGCCCGCGAGGTGGCGGCCGAGGGCATCCGCGTCAATGCCGTCAGTCCCGGCCTGATCGAAACCGAGATCCACGCCGCCGGCGGCCGCCCCGACCGCGTCGCCGAGCTGAGTGACCGCGTTCCCATGGGCCGCGGCGGTTCCGCCGACGAGGTCGCCGAAGCCGTCTGTTGGCTGTTGTCGGAGGCCAGCGGCTATACAACCGGCGCCGTCCTGCCGGTCACCGGCGGCCGTTAGGAGAGGTTCGGTGGCGGGGAGAGGCCCTCTCGAGCCGTACCGGGCGCTCCTGCAATCGGGCGATATCAGACCGGACCCGTACCAGCAGGCCGCCGTCGACAGGCTACAGACCCTGCACGACGAACTCGACGGATACGGCGGACAGATGGGCAAATCGGGCTGGCGCGCCCGGCTTAGCCTTTCCAAAAGCAAACGCCCGACGCCGAAAGGGGTCTACATGTGGGGCGGGGTGGGGCGCGGCAAATCGATGCTGATGGACCTGTTCCATCAGAACTCGTCCGTTGGTGACCGCCAGCACGTGCACTTCCACGCTTTCATGCAGGAGGTCCACAAACGCGTCCATTCGTTCCGCGAAGCGCAGAAGGTGGGTCGGGTGGCGGAGAAAACCGACCCCGTCGAGGCGCTGGCCAAGGTCATCGTCGACAAGGCCTGGCTGCTCTGTTTCGACGAGCTTCACGTCACCGACATCGCCGATGCGATGATCCTGGGGCGGCTCTTCGAAGCGCTCTTTCGGCGCGGCATCGTCGTCGTCACCACGTCCAACCGCAAACCCTCGGACCTCTACAAGGATGGGCTGCAGCGCGAGCTGTTCCTGCCGTTTATCGACATGATCGAGGGCACGTTCGACGTTCTCGAGCTTGACGCCGGCACCGATTATCGCTTGGAGAAAATGCGCGCCATGGACGTCTTCATCACGCCCACGGGAAGCGATGCCGACGCCAAGCTCGACGACGATTTCCACGACCTGACGCTGGGCGGCGAACCGGTGGCGCGGACCATGAGCGTGCAGGGCCGCGAGTTCCTGATCTCGAAGGCGGCCGAGGGCGTCGCCCTGTCGTCGTTCGAGGAACTCTGCGAGCAGCCGCTGGGGCCAGCCGATTATCTGGCCGTGGCCGAGTGTTTTCACACGGTCATTCTCAGGGACATCCCGAAACTTGGGCCGGAGCGGCGCGACCAAGCCAAACGGTTCGTCACCCTGATCGATACCCTCTATGAGGCCAAGGTCAACTTCATCTGCTCGGCGGAGACAGTGCCGAACGATCTTTACACCGAAGGCGACGGTGCGTTCGAGTTCGAACGCACGGTGTCGCGCCTGATCGAGATGCAGTCGCCCGACTACATGGCGCTGGCGCACGGTTTTAGGGCGTGAGAACCTATCAACTCAGCGGCGCATGTCCCGCGAGACCTACAATATATTGAATTATTATTGGATCAATATACATTATGCTGTATTGTTAAATCTCTGCTTCAAATAATTCTCATAATATTCTATATTTGTTCGATTAATGTTCGAGCTTGCCGGTTAGAATGAAGCATATTCACGAATTTAGGGATCCTGTTCATGTCTTTGTTCGACTTGACTCCGACGAGCGTCGTGTCGTCGACAGCCGAGCTTTTCAAAGGTTACGGCACATTCATCAACTAGCACTCTCGTCTCTTGTCTATCCGGGTGCCTCACACAAGAGATTTGAGCATTCACTTGGTGTAATGGAGTTGGCGGGCCGTGTTTTCGACGTGGTCGCGAATGAGGCAAACGTCTCAGATGAAATACGGCACCTTCTCCCAGAGATTTCACATTCTGATAAAAAAGTGTATTGGCGCCGAGTGTTGCGCATGGCTGCTCTATGTCACGACCTTGGCCATCTGCCGTTCTCTCATGCAGCGGAAAAAGAACTGCTACCAAGCGAACACACGCATGAAGATATTTCTCGCGAGATCATACTGTCTGACGAGATGCAGCAAATTTGGCAAAGTATGACACCTCCATTACGAGCCGAAGATGTCGCCAAACTAGCCATTGGACCGAATACAGATAGCGATCACAAGTTTTCTAATTGGGAAGCGATCCTTTCCGAGATTATTGTTGGTGACGCTTTCGGTGTAGATCGCATTGATTATCTCTTGCGTGATTCTCTCCACTGCGGAGTACCCTACGGCAGGTTCGATCATTATCGTCTAATCGACACGATTCGAATATTGCCGTCGAGCCCAAGCGAAGCAGAAGCTGCTGACCGCGAGCCAACCCTTGGTGTACAAGTTGGTGGAATTCATACGGCGGAGGCACTACTCCTTGCGCGATATTTTATGTATTGCCAAGTCTATTTTCATCCAATTCGACGAATCTACGATATCCATTTGAAAGACTTCTTGGAAGGTTGGCTTGCGGATGGCAAGTTCCCCACAGACGTCGACGGCCACCTTAGTCTAACCGATAACGAAGTATGGTCCGGAATACTTGCTGCCTACCGAGACCAAAATGCATCGGGCCACCAGCATGCAAATAGAATAATAGACCGGAGGCATTATCGAGAGCTCTATGCACGCGATCCTTCCGACGTCAAAATCAATCCGGAAGCTGGTAATGAGATATTTGAAGCAGCCGAAGCGGAGTTCGGAAGCGAGAATGTTAGAAGTGACCGCTATTCTCAGAAGAGCAGTGCGGTCGAGTTTCCAGTTTTGATGAATGATGGTCGAATTGCGTCTTCAATTTCACTATCAGAAACGCTCCGACAGCTTCCCATAGCAAAATTTGAGTATGTTTTTGTGGAGCCCGGCCTACACAAGCGCGCGAGCGACTGGCTGGACTCTAAGAGGGACGAAATTATTCGCCCCAAAGAGGAGGACGAAACATGAAAAGATTGGAGAGAGCTGCAATTATTTGCCGCCTTGCTAGTGAACTGCGGTCCCGAGGAAGTTGGTGTGGTGAGACCCACATTCAAAAATCATCTTACTTTCTTCAAGAGTTAAACGGAGTCCCAACTGAGTTTGAGTTCTTCCTCTACAAACATGGGCCGTTTTCTTTTGACTTAAGTAAGGCTCTAACAGAAATGCGTGCTGACGGTCTGATGATTCTGGTTGCACAACCATATCCATATGGTCCGACGATGGAGCCCTCTGAACAAGGGACTAACCTAGAGAAGCGTTTTTCGAAGACCGTGAGTAAGTACGAAAAGAAGATCAAGTTTGTTGCAGAATCGCTAAGAAGCAAGAACGTTGCCGATCTCGAAAGGCTTTCGACTGGTCTCATGGTTACAAAAGAGATGGGAACTACTGCTTCCGTCGACGACAGGACAAACGAGGTTTGTAATCTCAAGCCCCACGTTTCTAAAGAAGCCGCCATGGTTGCGTTAGAGGAAGTAGATCAAATGATCAGCAGAGCTCAAGGGGTCTCCTAACGAAACGCCCTATACGTCCTAAACGTATTCGGGCTTTTTCACCGGAACACGCCTCCCGTGAAAGCGGTGGGGCATTTGAGTTCGAGACTACGGGCCCCGGGCGTGAACCGGCGCCGGTAGCAAAGTCCGCCCGATTTCAGGGGGTTGTCGGCGGACCGTCGGCGGATATATTAAGGGGTAGCCCCGCGCAACCGGAGTGAAGGCGCGACCTTTCACCGAACGTCAGGAGTTTCGATGGAGACCGTTATCCTTCCCGGCGACGGCGCCACAGCCCTTACAGATCTCGGCCCCGACTTCGACGCGGCGGCAGGCCTCGAGCGGCTGCGGCGCGAAAAGAACGCCGTTATCCTGGCTCACTACTACCAGGACGGCGCGCTTCAGGACCTGGCCGACCACGTCGGCGATTCGCTCGACCTGTCGCGGGCGGCGGCGGCCACCGACGCCGACATGATCGTATTTTGCGGGGTCCGCTTCATGGCCGAGGTCGCCAAGATCCTGAGCCCCGAGAAAACCGTCGTCCTGCCCGACGCCGAGGCCGGCTGCACGCTGGAAGAGGACTGCCAGGCCGACGACTTCGCCGAGTTTCGCGCCGCCCACCCGGACCACGTCGCCATCACCTACATCAACTGTTCGGCCGAGGTCAAAGGGTTGTCCGACATCATCGTCACGTCTTCCAACGCCGAATACATCATCGAGCAGATTCCCGCCGATAAGCCGATCCTGTTCGCGCCCGACAAGCACCTGGGCGCCTATCTCGCCCGCGGCATCGAGCGCGACATGGTGCTGTGGGACGGCTCGTGCGTGGTCCACGAACGGTTCTCGACCGAGGAGACGGCGCTGCTCAAGGAGGCTCACCCGAACGCCCTGTTGGCCGCCCACCCGGAATGCCACGACGGCATTCTCGGCCAGGCCGACCACATCGGTTCGACCCGCTCGATCCTCGACTTCGTGCTCGCTTCCGAGGCCCGCGAGTTCATCATCGCCACCGAGCTGCACATCATCCACCAGATGACCAAGGCGGCGCCCGACAAGGTGTTCATTCCGGCTCCCGGATCGGACGGCACCTGCGCCTGCGCCCAGTGCCCATACATGGCCATGAATACCCTGGAGAAGACCTACCTGGCGATGCTCAACGAGGCGCCCCGGGTCGAGATGCCCGACGACCTTAGGCGCCGCGCGCTCAAGCCGCTCGAGAAGATGTTGGAGATGTCGCCGCCGGCCCGCCCGACCCCGACTTCCGCTCCGGGACCGGCGATCCAGGCCGCCGAATAATCCGGTGCCCGACCTCACCCTCGACCCGGCCGAACTGGCCGCCGCGATCGATGCGGCGCTGGCCGAAGACGTCGGCCGCGGCGACCTGACGACGCAGGCGACCTGCCCCGCCGACGCCCGGCTCGAGGTCGACATGGTGGCCCGCCAGGACCTGGTGGCGGCCGGCATGCCGGCCCTCGTCGAGATCCTGGCCCGCCTCGCCGCCGACGCCAAAGTCAGCGTGCTTGCCGCCGACGGCAGCCGGGTCGGGGCCGGCACCGTCATGGCCCGTATCGAAGGCCCGGCCGAGGGCCTGCTGACGGCCGAGCGCACGGCGCTGAACATGGTCCAGTTCCTGTCCGGCATCGCCACCATCACCCGTGCCTACGTCGACGCCATCGACGGCACCGGCGCCGTGCTGCTCGACACCCGCAAGACGGTGCCGGGTCTGCGGGCGCTGTCGAAGTACGCGGTGCGGGCCGGCGGTGGCACCAACCACCGCATGCGCCTCGACGACGGGGTGTTGATCAAGGACAACCACATCGCCGCCGCCGACGGCGTCGGCGAGGCCGTCGGGCTTGCCAAGCGGGCCGGGCTCGACCGCGTCCAGGTCGAATGCGACACCATCGAGCAGGTCGAGGAGGCGCTGGCGGCGGGCGCCGACCGCTTGCTGCTCGACAACATGCCGCCGCAAACGCTACGCAGCGCCGTCGACATCGTCGGCGGCCGCGTTCCCCTGGAGGCATCCGGCGGCGTCACGCTGGAGACCATCCGCGCCATCGCCGAAACCGGCGTCGATTACATCTCGGTCGGCGCCATCACCCAATCGGCACCGTCGGTCGATATCGGCTGGGACCTGAGGGACGGATAGGAAGCGGGCCGCCCGACCGGCCGAGTTTTCCCATTAATTATGGACCGATCGGTCCGTCAAACCCGGGTTTTTTCCGCGAAACCCTTGCCCGGCAATCGAAATGAGAGTACGACAGAAGCCGGTTTTCGCCGCCGGGGGGGATGCGGAGCCGACGTTTTAGGCATACCATAGTAGGCAGAAATCATGGCTCGCAACAAAATCGCACTGGTCGGCGCCGGCAACATCGGCGGCACGCTCGCCCATCTGGCCGGCCTCAAGGAACTCGGCGACGTCGTTCTGTTCGACATCGTCGACGGCATACCGCAGGGCAAGGCCCTGGATATCGCCGAATCGTCGCCGATCGAGGGCTTCGATGCAAAGCTCAAGGGCGCCAAGTCCTATTCCGCCATCCGCGGCGCCGACGTCGTCATCGTCACCGCCGGTGTCGCCCGTAAGCCGGGAATGAGCCGCGACGACCTGATCGGCATCAACACCTCGGTCATGCAGAGCGTCGGCGCCGGCATCAAGGAAAACTGCCCGGGCGCCTTCGTCATCTGTATCACCAACCCCTTGGACGCCATGGTCAAGGTGCTGCGCGACGCCTGCGGGCTGCCGCACCGCCGGGTCGTCGGCATGGCCGGCGTTCTCGATTCGGCACGGTTCCGCTATTTCCTGGCCGAGGAATTCAAGGTCTCGGTCGAGGACGTCACCGCCTTCGTGCTCGGCGGCCACGGCGACACGATGGTGCCGCTGGTCCGCTACTCGACGGTCGCCGGCATTCCGCTGCCCGACCTCGTCAAGTTGAAGTGGACGACCCAGAAACGCCTCGACGCCATCGTCCAACGCACCCGCATGGGCGGCGGCGAGATCGTGGCGCTGTTGAAGACCGGGTCGGCCTTCTATGCGCCGGCCTCGTCGGCCATCGAGATGGCCGATGCCTACCTCAAGGACAAGCGCCGGGTGTTGCCGTGCGCCGCCTATCTGCGCGGCGAATACGGGGTCAAGGACATGTACGTCGGCGTTCCGTGCGTGATCGGCGGCCGCGGCGTCGAGCGTGTCGTCGAGATCAAGCTCGACGACGACGAGAAAGCCATGTTCAGGGCGTCGGTCAAGGCGGTGCGCGGGCTGGTCCGGCTGACCGAGCGTTTGATGAAGAAAGCGACCGCCGCCAAGCGCGCGGCGCCGGTCAGGGCGAAGGCGAAAAAAGCCAAGGCGGCCAAACCCGCCGCCCGCGGAAAGTCGGCCAAGAAGACGGCGCCGAAGAGGAAACCGGCGGCGCGCCGGTCCGCCGCCCGGAAGACAGCCGTCAAAAAGCAATAGGTCCGGACGGGAAGACCGGACCCGAACGTCAATCGGACCCGAGGAGAACCCATGAACATTCACGAGTACCAGGGCAAGCAACTGCTCGCCAAATACGGCGTTCCGGTGCCGAGGGGCGGCGTCGCCTTCACCGTCGACGAAGCCGTCACCCAGGCCCAGGAACTGGGCGGCGACGTCTTCGTCGTCAAATCGCAGATCCACGCCGGCGGCCGCGGCGCCGGGCGTTTCAAGGACGATCCGAACGGCAGCGGCGGGGTGCGCGTCGTCGAGTCGGTCGACGAAGTGCGCGAGAACGTCCGCCAGATGCTCGGCCACGTCCTCGTCACCAAGCAGACGGGAGAGGCCGGCAAACAGGTCAAGCGCATCTACATCGAGGAAGGCTGCGACATCGCCCGCGAGCTCTATCTCGGCATGCTCCTCGACCGCGAGACCTCGCGCCTGACCATGATGGCGTCGACCGAAGGCGGCATGGAGATCGAGGAAGTCGCCGAGGCGACGCCGGAGAAGATCCTCAAGGTTTCCATCGACCCGGCCACCGGTATGCTGCCGTATCATGCCCGCAAGCTGGCCTACGGCCTCGAACTCGAAGGCGATCAGGTACGCTCGGCGATCCGTTTCATGATGGCGCTTTACAAGGCCTTCACCGAGCTCGACTGTTCGCTGGTCGAGATCAACCCGCTGGTCGTCACCGGGTCCGGCGACGTCATCGCTTTGGACGCCAAGGTCAACTTCGACGACAACGCGCTGTTCCGCCACAAGGACGTCGAGGACATGCGCGACGAGAACGAGGAAGACCCGGCCGAGCTGGAGGCCGCCAAGCACGAGCTCAACTACATCAAGCTAGATGGCTCGATCGGCTGCATGGTCAACGGCGCCGGGCTGGCGATGGCGACCATGGACATCATCAAGCTGAAAGGCGGCGACCCCGCCAACTTCCTCGACGTCGGCGGCGGCGCCACCAAGGAGCGCGTCACCGAGG
>CAYFMP010000098.1:0-12202 GCA_964344215.1 uncultured Thalassospiraceae bacterium
CGGCAGGGCCTCGATGTCGCCGTGGTGGAAACGGACCCGTCCCTGCAGGGCTTCCTCCGAAAGCTTTCTGTGGGCGACCGCCAGCATGCCGGTGCTGAGGTCGAGGGCGTCGATCTCGCCGACCTCGGAAACCAGGGCCTCGGAATAAAGACCAGTGCCACAGCCGGCATCCAACAGGCGGGTTTCGTTCAACGGCTTGCCGCAGCCGGCCAGCCGGCCGGCGACGATCTCGGCCCCCAACGGCTGGCGGGTGGCGTCGAAAATCTGCGACGCGGTATCGAATCTTTCGGCGGGGCTCATGGCGGAGGCATCTCCCGATACCGGCAGTATCGGCCGATCGTTCAGAGGGTCAAGTATCCCTCCGCCCGCAGGATCTGACCGAGGAACAGGACAATGAAGCTGGCTCCGGCCAGGAACAGCGCGCGCAGGAAGCGGCGTCGCTTAATGTCGCGCAGGCCAGCCGTCTTCATCATCTCGTAGGCCAGTTCGGTCTTGACGTCGCTGGCTTCGAGCGCGGCCAGGTAGGTGTCGACGTCGGCGAACCGCTCGAGATTGAGATAATAGGTGCGCTTGGCGTCGGCCGAGCGTTCGCCCAGTTTCGGGGCCATCTTGCGGGTCGGATAGAGAACCGCGCCGAACAGGACGATGGGAAGGATAAACAGTGCCCAGGCCAGAATGATGGCCATCAGGTTCATCTCCGGCTGGTTCGGCACTCGCGAGCCGAACTGGGTGACGATTCCGATGGCGAAGATATAACCGACACCGACGATCTGCGCCTTGGTGTCGTAGGACCGCACCGAATCCTGCGCCTCCTTCAGCGACGCCAGCAGGAAGCTCAGTTGATCGGGGCTTGTGGCGCCGTCGTCCTTGCTCATGGTGGCGCCCCTCTCACGCGCTCTTCTTGCGTTTCGGCTTCTTGAGGCCGAGCGGGGCCGAGAGGTACTGGCCGGTGAAGTTGTCCTTGACGGCGGTCACGTCCTTGATACCCCTGTCGATAATCCAATCGGCGGTCTTGATGACTTCCAGGTTGTGCTCGATGACGATCACCGATAACCCGGTGTTGGTCATTGACGATGGTCATTCGCTTTCGAAATCGAACAAGACAGCCTTCAACGGCGGGAGATCTTCGATCACGGTCTTCCAGATCGTTTCGACTTCCATATTGAAATAGCCGTGCGCCAGGAAGTTTCGGAACTTCTGAATTTCCGGCCATGGAATTTGTGGATGCAGGGACGTGAATTCATCGGGTAAATGCGTGGCGGCTTCACCGACGATGTAGAGATTGTGAAGGACGGCGTCCTGCGTGCGCGTGTCCGCGGCGAATTCGGCGTATTCCATGCCGGCCACGTACTTATCCGTACGGTCGATGGAATCCAGGATATCGGCGACTCGCAACCGCCAGTCTCTAGGCATATACCGCCTCGCGCTCCACGGTTCGATTGAGACGGGAATTCATGGAATTGGAGCTGGCGATATCCACGGCGGAACCCAACAGCTCTTGCAGGTGGTCTTGGAGGCGGACCATCCCAACCAGACTCGGGACTTCTCCTTCTCGGAAATCGATCACGATATCGATGTCGCTTTTTTCGTCGGCTTCGCCGCGCGCCACGGAGCCGAACACACCAATGGCCTTGACGCCAAAGCCATCAAGCGTCGCCTTGTCGGCCCGAAGCTTGTCCAGTATCTCGTCTCGCAGCATGGTAATATTCCAGACACAATCACGCGGAATCCGCAAAAGATTAGGCCCTATCCAACGCCAATAGACTAACTTGATTTAGAACGTTTTGGAACTTTGGATCTAAGCGCTCTTCTTGCGTTTCGGCTTCTTGAGGCCGAGCGGGGCGCCCAGGTACCGGCCGGTGAAGCTGTCCTTGACGGCGGCGACCTCTTCCGGCGTGCCCTCGGCGACTAGGCGGCCGCCCTTGACGCCGCCCTCGGGTCCCAGATCGATGATCCAATCGGCGGTCTTGATGACTTCCAGGTTGTGCTCGATGACGATCACCGTGTTGCCGTGCTCGACCAGGGCGTGCAGCACTTCGAGGAGCTTCTTGACGTCCTCGAAGTGCAGCCCGGTGGTCGGCTCGTCGAGGATATAGAGCGTCTTGCCGGTGGCCCGGCGCGACAACTCCTTGGCCAGCTTGACGCGCTGCGCCTCGCCGCCGGACAGCGTTGTCGCCTGCTGCCCTAAGTGGATGTAACCCAGCCCGACGCGTTCCAGAGTCCGCATCTTGTCGCGGATCGACGGCACCGCCTTGAAGAAATCGGCCGCCTCCTCGACGGTCATGTCAAGGACGTCGGCGATGGATTTACCGCGGAAGTGGATCTCCAGGGTCTCGCGGTTGTAACGCGAGCCCTTGCAGACGTCGCACTGCACGTAGACGTCGGGCAGGAAGTGCATCTCGATCTTGATGACGCCGTCGCCCTGGCAGGCCTCGCAGCGCCCGCCCTTGACGTTGAACGAGAACCGGCCCGGCTTGTAGCCCCGCGTCTTGGCCTCGGGCAGGCCGGCGAACCAGTCGCGGATCGGCGTGAAGGCGCCGGTGTAGGTGGCCGGGTTGGAGCGCGGCGTGCGGCCGATCGGCGATTGGTCGATGTCGACCACCTTGTCGATCAGCTCCAGCCCGTCGATGCCGTCGTGATCGCCGGGATGCAGGCGGGCGCCGTGCAGGCGGCGGGCCAGGGCCTTGTAGAGCGTCTCGACGACGAGGCTCGACTTGCCGCCACCCGACACGCCGGTGATGCAGGTGAAGGTGGAGAGCGGGAATTCGACGTTGAGGCCGAGCAGGTTGTTGGCCCGCGCCCCGCGGACCATCAACTGGTGGCCCGGTTGACGGGGGCGGCGCAGAGGAGGCACCTCGATCTGCTTGAACCCGGTCAGGTACTGGCCGGTCAGGCTGGCCGGCGCCGCCATCACCTGCTCCGGTTCGCCGTCGGCGACGACGCGGCCGCCGTGGATGCCGGCGCCGGGTCCCATGTCGACGACGTGGTCGGCGCTGCGGATGGCCTCCTCGTCGTGCTCGACGACGATGACGGTGTTGCCGAGGTCGCGCAGCCGCTTCAGGGTTTCCAGGAGCCTCTCGTTGTCGCGCTGGTGCAGCCCGATCGACGGCTCGTCGAGGACGTAGAGAACGCCGGTCAGCCCAGACCCGATCTGCGAAGCCAGCCGGATGCGTTGGCTCTCGCCGCCGGAAAGGGTACCCGACGCCCGGCTCAGGGTCAGGTACTCGAGCCCGACGTTCTTCAGGAAGCCGAGGCGCTCGTTGATCTCGCGCAGGATGCGCCGGGCGATTTCGCGGCGTTGCTTGGTCAGGCCCTTGTCGAGGCCGGCGAACCAGCCGTGGGCCTGGTCGATCGACATCGCCGTCACTTCGGATATGTGCAGGCCGGCAATCTTGACGGCCAGCGCTTCCGCTTTCAGGCGGTGACCCCCGCACTCGGAGCATTGGGTGACGGTCTGGTAACGCGACAGCTCGTCGCGCACCCACGACGAGTCGGTTTCGCGCCAACGCCGCTCCATGTTGGGGATGACGCCCTCGAACGGCTTGGTGATGTCGTAGGCCTTGTTGCCGTCGTGATAGCGCATGGTGACGGGCTCGCTTCCCGAGCCGAACAGGATCATCCGGCGAATCGCCTTGGCGAGCTTGCTCCAGGCCATCGTCAGGTCGAAACCGAAGTGCTGGGCCAGGCTGTCCAGCGTCTGGCCGTAGTACTTCGACGACGAGTTGGCCCACGGCGACAGCGCCCCTTGAGCCAGCGACAGGCTCTCGTTGGGAACCACCAGTTCGGGGTCGAAGTACATCTCGGTGCCGAGCCCGTCGCAGGCCGAGCACGCCCCGAACGGGTTGTTGAACGAGAACAGCCGGGGCTCGATCTCGTCGATGGTGAAGCCCGACACCGGACAGGCGAACTTGGCCGAGAACACGGTGCGGCCGTCCGGCACGTTGTCCTTGATGCCGCCGTCCTTGGCTTTGGTTTTCTTAGGGCTCGCGGTCGCGTCGGCGTCGCCGTGGAGCGCGTCGGCGTCATCGACGTAGGCGATGCCGTCGGCCAGGTTCAAGGCCGTCTCCAGCGAATCGGCGAGCCGCGTCTGGATGCCGTCGCGGACAACCAGGCGGTCGACGACCACTTCGATGTCGTGCTTGTATTTCTTGTCGAGAGTAGGCGCGTCCTCGATGTCGTAGAGCTCGCCGTCGATGCGGACCCGCTGGAACCCGCGCTTGGCGAGCTCGGCGATCTCTTTTCGGTACTCGCCCTTGCGGCCGCGGACGATAGGGCCGAGCAGGTAGAGGCGGGTGCCTTCGTTCATGGCCATTACCCTATCGACCATCTGGCTGACCGTTTGGCTCTCGATGGGAAGGCCGGTGGCCGGCGAATGGGGGACGCCGACGCGGGCGAACAACAGACGCATGTAGTCGTAGATCTCGGTCACTGTGCCGACGGTCGAGCGCGGATTGCGCGACGTGGTCTTCTGCTCGATGGAAATCGCCGGCGACAGCCCCTCGATGGTGTCGACGTCGGGTTTCTGCATCAATTCGAGGAACTGGCGGGCGTAGGCCGACAGCGATTCCACGTAGCGGCGCTGGCCTTCGGCGTAAATGGTGTCGAAGGCGAGCGACGACTTGCCCGACCCGGAAAGGCCGGTGATTACGATAAACGAGTCGCGCGGGATTTCCACGTCGACGTTCTGGAGATTATGTTCGCGCGCGCCGCGCACGTGGATTTTCTGCATGAACATTCCGCGCCGAATAGAGGGCTTTTCGAAACATCCAGAGATATATGGCTTCGCCGCCGCCGTAAAGGCATTCGCCCCGGTTTTTAGGCGTTGACGAGCGGGTTTCGCCGCCATTTCGGCGGCAAATTCGCTTGATACAGCGGAATCTGCTACAATCTGATTCGAACGAGAGGCGCCTCTAACGCTTTTTGCCGCGCGGCAACCGGATTGGAGGCGAGAATGACTCAGGACGACAAGAAGACCTATATTTGGACAGCCGGCATCGTCGGTGCCATCGTTGTACTGTTCGTCGTGGCCTACGCCATGGGATTGGTTCCTACGACGCCTGCGTCATAACATCTTCTCGAACGACGAAACTGGCGCCGCCGGAGAGCGCTCCCGCGGCGCTCTTTCCTGACCGGCGCCCATCCTACTTGACGGCGATGCAAGTGCAGTCGGAGAGATGGCTGACCTTCTGCGAAACGCTGCCCATCAACAGCCCCTTCAGATTGCCCAGTCCACGCGTGCCCAGCACGATCAGGTCGCAGCCTTGCCTGGCCGCTGTCGCCAGGATGCGGCCGGCCGCATCGCCGTCCTCGACCATCGTTTCGACTTTGAGTACGCCGGCGTCCTTGGCGACCCGCTCGGCCCGCGAGATAATGGTCTCGGCGAGCGACTCCATCATTTGCGCCGAAATCTCGATGCGCTGCGCCTCATGGGCGACGGCGGCCATGCTGGCCGGCATGTTGGCTACGGCCGGCATGTTGGTTGTCATCGCCGGCACCAAGTGCTCGATCTCGGCCATATGGACGAGTTCCTCGGAGGGTTCGCCATGCATGAGGACATGCATGACGGTCAGATGGGCGTCGTATTTGTTAGCCAGATCGACGGCCAAGTCGACCGCCTTGGAAGCGTGTTCGGAGCCGTCGGTGGCGACGAGTATCTTCTTGAACATGGCTCGACCTCCTGATTTTCGGGGTCAAGGTCCGGTCTCGTCCGGGCCATCGTTGCAACAGTACCACCGAGTCCCGCCGCCTTCATTGACGTGCGTCAAGCTGGTCCCTGGATCGAGTCTCGGCCGCTTCCGGCGCCGCCCCCAACGGACTTTCAGAGCTACGGCAATCCTTCAACGTCATGGCCGAAGCGCTCGAAGCGGCTGATTTCGAATAGACCCGGGCGCTGACCGAGGCGCACGGCGGAATGCGTGAATCGGAGAGCGAGAAAGAGTGGGGAACGCGGGTATTCGTGCAGTTCCCGGCCGAACGTATCATCGGCGCGGAGGCGCCCGAAATCCGGTCGAAGGCGGCCATCCGCCCGGCGCCGAGCGGGCGGCGTTTGAGTCTGGCCCCGGCCGCCCGATGGTTGTAGAGTCCGGCAACTTCTTGGGAGGGGCTTCATGTCAGGTTCAGTCAACAAGGTCATTCTGGTCGGCAATCTTGGGCGAGATCCCGAGGTCCGCTACGCGCAATCGGGCAGCAAGATCGTCAACATGTCGGTCGCGACTTCCGAATCATGGAAGGACCGCCAGACCGGCGAGCGCCGCGAAAAGACCGAGTGGCACCGGGTCGTGATCTTCGACGAGAAACTGGCCGATATCGCCGAGCAGTACATAAAGAAGGGCTCCAAGGTCTATCTGGAAGGCCAGCTTCAGACCCGCAAGTGGACCGGCAACGACGGTGTCGAGAAGTACACCACCGAAGTCGTGCTGCAACGCTTCAACTCGACGTTGACCATGCTCGACAGCCGCGGTGGCGGCGCCCCCGGAGGCGGCGGCGACAGCCCCGACTGGGGCGGTCCCGATACCGGCGGAGCCACTGGCGGAGGCGGCGGGGGCGGCGATCTCGACGACGAAATCCCGTTCTAGGGAGACTCGATTCCGAATTAGATCGAACGCTTTGGTTTCGGAGGCACCGGCAGAGCGATGAGCGAGGCGAGCGCGGCGAGCGCGGCGGGCGGAGCCGCCGGCCAGTCCCCGTACGCCCGGAGAAACGTCCTCGTCCTGGCGGCGGCGCAGGCCCTCGCCATGACCGGCGTTGGCCTGATCATGACCGTTTCGGCGCTGGCTGGTCAGATGCTGGCCGACGACAAGAGCCTGGCGACGCTACCGCTGGCGTTGACCTTCGCCGCCACCATGGCGTCGACCATCCCGGCCTCGCTGTTCATGGGCCGGGTCGGGCGGCGGGTCGGCTTCACGCTCGGCCAGTTGACCGGAGCCGGAGGCGCCGCGATCGCCGCTTACGCCATATACGCCGGGGATTTCTGGCTGTTCTGCTGGGCCAGCCTGCCGGTCGGCATACACAACGCGTTCTGGCAATACTACCGCTTCGCCGCCGCCGACACGGCCGGACCGGCCTATAGGTCGCGGGCCATTTCCTACGTCATGGCGGGTGGCGTCGTCGCCGCCGTGGCCGGGCCGCAACTGGCCAAATGGACGTCCGATCTGTTTGTGCCCTACACCTTCATGGGCGGCTATGCGGCGATCATCGGCCTCAGCTTCGCCGCCGTTGCGCTCCTGCAGGCGCTGCACATCCCGAAACCATCGGCAAGCGGCATATCGCGGGCCGGACGGCCGGTGCTGACGATCGCCCGACAGCCGGTTTTCGTCGTCGCCGTGCTATCGGCGATGATCGGTTATGGCATGATGTTGCTGGTCATGACGGCGACGCCCTTGGCCATGACTTTCTGCGGCTTCGCGTTCACCGACACGGCGACCGTCATCCAATGGCACGCGCTTGCCATGTTCGCGCCGAGTTTCGTCACCGGCCATTTGATCCAGAGGTTCGGGGTCCTGCGCGTCATCGTCGCCGGTTGTCTGCTGAACGCCGCCGCCATGGCGACCAACCTGTCCGGCATCGCCTTCGAGAACTTCTGGGTCGGGCTGGTCCTGCTTGGATTGGGGTGGAACTTCATGTTCGTCGGAGGTACCACACTGGTGACCGAGGCCTACCACCCGGAAGAGCGGGCCAAGGTGCAGGCGTTCAACGATTTCCTGGTGTTCGGAACGGTCACCGTGGCCAGCTTCTCGTCGGGTGCGCTGCACGACGCCTTGGGCTGGCAGGCGGTCAATCTGGGCATGGCGCTGCCGACTTTCGTGGCGTTCGCCGCGGTGGCTTGGTACGGGCTCGCCCACGGGCGCCGTCGGCCGGCGGAATAGCTTGTTTTTCAATGACTTGAGTTGGGCCGCATGTGTTGTGCGGGGGGCCGAAAGATGGTAGATTTACGGGTCCGGGAGTAAGCTCGGGCAGCTTATTAAGAGTTAGCTTTAACTCTTTGATGTTATTCTGGAAAACGTTTTGACAACTCCCTCCGATTCGCCGCCCGCCGAAGCCCCCGATTCCGACATCACGCCGATCGCCATCGAAGACGAAATGAAGTCTTCGTATCTCGATTACGCGATGAGCGTCATCGTCAGCCGGGCACTGCCCGACGTGCGCGACGGATTGAAGCCGGTGCACCGCCGAATCCTCTATTCGATGAAGGAAAACGGTTACGAGTACAACAAGCCCTACCGCAAATCGGCCCGCATCGTCGGCGACGTCATGGGCAAATACCACCCGCACGGCGACCAGGCGATTTACGACGCCATGGTCCGCATGGCGCAGGACTTCTCGATGCGTCTGACATTGATCGACGGTCAGGGCAACTTCGGCTCGATGGACGGCGACCGGGCGGCGGCCATGCGCTATACGGAGGCCCGCTTGGCCCGCTCGGCTCATTCGCTGCTCGAGGACATCGACAAGGAAACGGTCGACTTCCAGCCCAACTATGACGAATCGATCGAAGAACCGGTCGTCTTGCCGGCCGGTTTTCCCAATCTCCTGGTCAACGGCGCCGGCGGTATCGCCGTCGGCATGGCGACCAACATTCCACCCCACAACCTGGGCGAAGTGATCGACGCCTGCTGTGCCTATATCGACGACCCGGACATCACCATCGACCAACTCATCGAAGCCCACGTCAAGGGGCCGGACTTTCCGACCGGCGGCTTGATCCTGGGCCGTCAAGGCATCCTGTCGGCCTACCATACGGGCCGCGGCTCGGTGGTCATGCGGGGGCGCACCACCTTCGAGGAGATCCGCAAGGACCGCAACGCCATCATCGTCCACGAGGTTCCCTACCAGGTCAACAAGTCGCGGATGATCGAAATCATGGCCGAGGTCGTGCGCGACAAGAAGATCGAGGGAATTTCGGACCTGCGCGACGAATCGGACCGCGACGGGGTACGGGTCGTCGTTGAGTTGAAGCGCGACGCCGAGCCCGAGGTTGTGCTCGCCCAGTTGTTCAGGTTCACGCCGCTGCAGACCAGCTTCGGCGTCAATATGCTGGCCCTCAACCACGGCCAGCCGCAGGTAATGAACCTGAAGGACATCATCGCTGCCTTCGTCGCCTTCCGCGAGGAAGTGATCCGGCGGCGCACGGTGTTCAAGCTCGGCAAGGCCCGCGAACGCGCCCATGTGTTGGCCGGTCTGGCCGTCGCGGTGGCCAACATCGACGAGGTGATCGCCCTGATCCGCGCCGCCAAGGACGCCGCCACGGCACGCGAGCAACTGATGGCGAAGGCGTGGCCGGCGACCGCCGTCGAGCCGATGATCGCGCTCCTCGACGAACCGGGTCGCGCCGTGGTCGACGGCAAGTACCGGCTTTCCGAGGCCCAGGCCAAAGCAATCCTCGAGTTGCGTCTGCACAGATTGACTGGGCTGGAGCGCGACAAGATCGGCGAAGACCTGAAAGCGCTGGGCGTGGAGATCGAGGAGTACCTGCAGATTCTGGCCTCGCGCGACAAGCTTTATGGATTACTGCGCGCCGAGTTGATCGAGATGCGCGAGCAATTTGCCGACGACCGCCGCACTTCGCTCGAAGAGGACGAATTCGAGCACGATATCGAGGACCTGATCCAGCGCGAGGACATGGTCGTCACCGTCACCAACACCGGCTACGTCAAGCGCGTTCCGCTGTCGACCTACCGTGCGCAGCGCCGTGGCGGCAAGGGCCGGGCCGGCATGGCGACCCGCGAGGAAGACTTCGTCAGCCAGGTCTTCGTCGTCAACACCCACACGCCGGTGTTGTTCTTCTCTTCGACCGGCATGGTCTACAAGCTCAAGGTCTACAAACTGCCGATCGGCACACCGCAGGCCCGCGGCAAGGCGTTGATCAACATTCTGCCGCTGGACGAGGGCGAAACCATCACCACGTTGATGCCGCTGCCCGAGGACGAGGACAGCTGGGGCGAGTTGTTCGTCATGTTCGCCACCGCTTCCGGCGGTGTGCGTCGCAACCGCCTGTCCGATTTCACCAACGTCATGGCCAACGGCAAAATCGCCATGAAGCTCAATGAAGGCGACCAGTTGGTCGGCGTCAGCACCTGCACGGAAGGCGACGACGTCCTGCTGTCGGCGGCCGGCGGCAAGGTGATCCGCTTCCCTGTGACGGCGGTGCGGGTATTCTCGGGCCGCACCTCGACCGGCGTCAGGGGCATGAAGCTGGCCAAGAGTGATCGGGTCATCTCGATGTCGATGCTGCGCCACGTCGAGGTCAGCATCGAGGATCGCGACGCCTATCTGCTCTCCCGCAACGCAGCCCGGCGCCTGAAAGGCAGCGACTACACGGACAAGGCGGACGACAAAGTGCGCGACGAGGAACTCGCCGCCAAACTCGACGAACCGGATTTCATCGGGATGATGGCCGAGGAGGAATTCATCCTGACCGTCACCGAAGACGGCATGGGCAAGCGCTCGTCGGCCTACGAATACCGCATCGCCGGGCGCGGTGGGCAGGGGATCGCCGGCATCGACGTCTCGCGCGGCAAGAAAAAATCGACGGCGATCGTCGCCGCCTTCACGGTGGCCGACGCCGACCAGTTGGTCCTGGTCTCGGACGGCGGCCAAATCATCCGCTGTCCGGTCGACCAGATCAGCACGGTCGGCCGCTCCAGCCGCGGCGTCACCGTGTTCAGTACGGCCGAGGGCGAGCGCGTCGTTTCGGTCAGCCATATGCGCGACGTCGAAAACGGCGGCGAGGAGGCCGGCGACGAGGGCATCGACATCGAGGAAAACAGCGACGAGGAGGCCGACGCCGGCCCGGAAGCCGAAGCCGGGGCCGGGGACGAACCGCCGGCCGAGGAGGGAGAGGGGGCATGAGCTTCAGAACCGCCGTCTACCCGGGCACGTTCGACCCGGTCACCAACGGCCACATCGACATCATCGGCCGCGCCGCCAAGCTGGTCGACCGTTTGGTCATCGCCGTCGCTGTCAACGCCGGCAAGGAACCGATGTTCGAGCTCGACGAGCGGGTCGCCATGCTCGAGGCCGAGGTCGAGGCGCTGGACGGCACCGACGGCAAGGAGATCGTGGTCACCCCGTTCGACAACCTGCTGATGGATTTCGTCGGCGAGGTCGAGGCCTCGATGATCGTCCGCGGCCTCCGCGCCGTTTCCGATTTCGAGTACGAGTTCCAGATGGCCGGCATGAACGGCCGCCTCAACCCGGACGTGGAGACGGTGTTCCTGATGGCGTCGGACCGCCATCAGTTCATCGCGTCGCGTTTCGTCAAGGAGATCGGCCGGTTGGGCGGCGATATCGGCCATTTCGTCTCGCCCCGGGTGCGCGACCGGCTGGTCGAGCGGGTGGCCGAGATCAACGGCGGGAAATGAGGCGGGCCGGACCTCGATAAACCATTGACCGCCCCGAGCCGCCTCCTTATGTTCCCGGCGTTTTCACCTGCGGGCGCTTAGCTCAGTTGGTAGAGCAACTGACTTTTAATCAGTGGGTCACAGGTTCGATTCCTGTAGCGCCTACCAAACAGATCAAGGGGTTGGCTGGTAACGGCTGGCCCCTTGATTATTGAGAACCGTCTTAGGACGACATAATAGAGTGACAAAATAGTTCTGTTCTGACCCGTAGCCTATCAGCCAGTAGACAGGAAAAAGGCGACCATAAGACCAGTGGCGAACTTCCATGGCTTGTGAAAAGAATACAGGCATCCGATCTGAGATGGCAGCACATCTACTCCCGACTCGAAGCGGACGATCTCTCGGCTCATTCGCAAAGACTATGATATTGCTGACTTATTGGTGGGTGGACAAATTCTTCATATTGTTTTCTGTATGGGTTAAAATCAATAATTCTACCCACCAATGCAATGTCCAAATTGTTTCTCCTCGGTAACGATTGAGAACCCTTTCTGATGGACTTAACGACCAAAAACCCCCTCGCGTTCAGTTTTGCCGTAGTGAGTTTGATCCTTCTGCCGACATCGTTCGACACGTTTTTATATCGAGGAACAGCTTTTGATTCGACGTTCCACTACAACCATACCCAGCAGTTTCTCTATTCCCAATTGGACTACGCAGCCGCGACGATTCTTCATTTTGTTTTAACGCTGTTTGGATCAATAATCCTCGTCACGGTTAATGGTCGATCTCAGAAGCTCGGCCGTGTATTATACCAGGCGACATTGATGGTGACTCGAAACGGGATTCCCATATTTTGTATT
>CAYFMP010000099.1:0-12025 GCA_964344215.1 uncultured Thalassospiraceae bacterium
CGCATCCTCTCCTCGCCGGCAGGCCGCAAAACCGATCTCAGCCGCTTCCATATCGACGTGACCCGCTCTAGTAGAGCCTGCCGCCGTCCGGCACCGGCCGGTCTGGGCCGATCATCACCACTTCGCCGTCTTCGTCGGGAAAGCCCAGAACCAGCGCTTCGGACATGAACTTGCCGATCTGCTTAGGCGCAAAATTGACGACAGCCGCCACTTGGCGGCCGATCAGGCGGTTCGCCTCGTAGTGCCGGGTAATCTGCGCCGAGGTTTTCTTTTCGCCAACCTCCGGACCGAAATCGACCCACAGCTTGAGGGCCGGCTTATGCGCCTCGGGAAAGGTCTCGACCCGAGTGATGGTGCCGACGCGGATGTCGACGCGCTGAAAATCCTCGTACTCGATGGTCATCGGGTTCCTCGTCAGTTGAAATGGTCTGGAACTTCAGGCCTCGGACGTCTGGATTTCGTCTTCGCCGTCCGGTCCGGCGCGGCGCCGGCCCCAACACAATTCCGCCAACCTTTCGGCGCGTCGCAGGCCGTTGTCCAGAGCGGCCATGGTCTTAGCCATGTCGGGGCTGTCGTCGGCCAGCCACACCCGGAACGCGTTGGCGTAGACCACTATCAGGCCCTTGGTTCGAAGCATACCCTCCGGACCGGTCGAGCCGATGCCGGCGGCTTCCAGCATCAGCGCCATGGAGCAGCCGAGCCGCGGCAGATGGCACAGCATGGCGAGAGGATCGCAGGCGGTGTCGCGGACGACGCGGCAAAGCCCGGCCTTGTAGGGAACGAGTGCATCGAAGCGGCGCATGAGGACATCGAACAGCCGGTCTCGGGCCGATTCGCCTTCGTCGCCGCCTGCCGTGCCGGCCAGCACCCGGTCATCGGTGCGGCGGATCAATCCGTTCAACAGCGCCGTCTTCGACGGGAACACGCGCAGGGTTTCGCCGAGGGACAGGCCGGCGGCGGTGGCGATATCGGTCATCGACAACGATCGCCAGCCGCGTTCGGCGGCCAAGCCGAGTGCCGCCGCAATTACGGCTTCGGCCGGGTCGGCGGCTTTCTTGGCTGTCTTCTTGGGTTTCTTGACCACGGAAGCTTCCCCCGGCTGCGCTGTCGAGGACGTTTATCATTGTAGAGCATTCCATCGAACCGGGCCAATTCGACCGGGTTCGATGGTTCATCCGGTCCCGCCAACCGCTCGTGGAATCTACGATTTGGACAAGGGAGGAAATTTGGACGGGGCACGGATTTCTGATACTCTGAATAGAATGACTAAATCAGACATCAACCTGGATAGCATATCCGCCGAACGCCTGGACAGCATGGCCGCGGCCGGCGACGTGGTCGTGGAGTGTTACCGCGTGCTCCAAAAAAGCGATACCAACGTGGTTGGGGAAGTTCTGCGCGACGAGGGGACTTTCTATGAATTGGACCACTACCCGAAGGGAGACGCCTACGATCAGGAAACCCACTCGCAATACTACTACCACGCCCATCGCGAGAGCGAACACGGACACTTCCACACGTTCCTGCGGGAAGCAGGCATGCCCGCCGGATTGAAACCGGTCGAGCAATCGCACGCCCCGTTCATGGACGAGCGCAAGGATACCCTGAGCCATTTGATCGCCATCTCCATGGACAACAAGGGCTTTCCAATCGGGCTTTTCACCACCAACCGTTGGGTCACCGCCGACACCTGGTACGCCGCTACCAACGTCATCGCGATGCTGGACGCTTTCGACATGGACATGGCGCGGCCGTCGTGGGCGACCAATCTATGGATCACCAACATGGTCCGACTGTTCCGACCGGAAATCGAAGCGTTGATTCACGAGCGCGACGAAAAAGTGGCGGCGTGGCGCCAACAACACCCCGGCGAGGACGTCTTCGAGGACCGCGACCTGGAGATTACATCGTTCAAGGAAATATCCGTCGAGCGCCAGATCGCACGGGTGCGAGAGGCGTCACCGGGGCACCGCAACTGATCGTGTCGGTTCCCGCCTTCAGTCGGCCAATTCCCTCGAACGCGCCGTCGCCGCCGCGATCGCCCGCGTCATCAGAGGCTGCCATCCGTCTTCGGCCATCAGCACCTTCAGCGCCTCGGCCGTGGTGCCGCCCGGACTGGTGACGTTATTGCGCAGAACCTTGGGAGGTTCGGATGCCTGGTGAAGCAGTTCGCCGGCCCCGGCCACCGTCACCCGGGCCAGGCGGGCCGCAAGGCCTGCGGGCAACCCGGCCGCGATCCCGGCTTCCGTCATGACCTCGACGAGCAGGAAGACATAGGCCGGCCCACCTCCGGACAACGCCGTCACCGCGTCGAGCAGCCCCTCTTCTTCGACCCAGGCGACTTCGCCGACCGCCCGCAACAAATCGTCGCAGGTCCGAACCTGGTCGTCGGTAACGTTGGCGTTGGCGCAGGCGACGGTGATGCCACGACCGACGGCAGCCGGCGTATTGGGCATGGAACGGACGATCGCCGCCTCGCCGGCCAGCCGGTCCTCGAAGTAGGCGATCGGTTTGCCGGCGGCAATCGACAGGAAGACGGTGTTGGGGCTGGTGAACCGGGCCAAGCTGGGCATGGCCTCGTCCATGGTCTGCGGTTTTACAGCGAGGACGACGACGGCCGGCGCCAGATTGACCGGCAGGTCCGCCGCCTCGGAGATGACATTGAGGCCCGGAGATTTGCGAAGCGAGGCGGCAAGGTCCGGATTGGGCTCGACGACATGAACGCCGTCCGCCTCGACGCCGCGATCCAGCCATCCGGCCAGCAAGGCGCCTCCCATCTTGCCGCACCCGACGAGGACCAGCGGTGAAGTCATTCGCGCCTCCGGCCCAAGCCGTGATCGGGGCCCGCGTTCACGCCTCGCCGATGGTGTCGATCATGGCGGCGGCAATTGCCTCCTCGGCCTCCTTGCCGCCCCAGATCACGTGCTGAAAAGCCGGATAAAAACGTTCGCATTCGATAATTGCCGTCTCGACCAAGTCTTCCATCTGTTCGACGGTCGGACCGCGTACGCCCCTCAACGGCAACGTATTGCGGAACAGCGGCAGCCCCTCGTCGCTCCAGACGCCGAAATGGCCGAGCCACATTTTCTCGTTGACCAGGGCCAGCAGTTCGTGGACCCGGGCCTTTTGCTCCGCCGTCACCCGCATATCGAAGGCGCAGGTGAAATGCAGGGCTCCCATCTCCTCGTTCCAGGCGAAATAGAGGCTGTAGTCGCACCAGGTTCCGGGAACCTGGACGGCCATTTCCTTTTCGCTACGCCGGTCGAACAGCCACTCATTGACCTCGACCACTTGCTCGACGATGTCCAGGGGGTGGTCGTGAAGGAAGTCCCGTGAAACACTGAGACCTGTCATGCCCGCTCCTCCTTAAGCTTGCCGCCAAGTGCGAAGTGCGGACCGGATGGGGAGAAACCACAACATTCAGCGTAATAGGCTAGATGTTGTGGAACCTTGCCCGGTCTATACAACCTATAGCCTGCCCCATGCAGGACTCGGGTGCAAGAAAGAACTCGTTCCCGGACCGACTTTTCTGTGGATAAGCCGTCGTCGGCTCAGATAGCGCCGCCTGCCGCCCACACGCCGATCGCATCGGAAGGGGAATTGCCGAGGACGGCTTCGGCGGTTCGTAGTCCGAGGGCGGCGGCGAACTTGAAGCCGTGACCGGAGCAGGCGCTGAGCGCGAATGTACGCTCGCTCAGGGCCTCGACGATGAAGCGACGGTCCACGGTCATGGTATAGCAACAGGTCTTGGCGTCGGTCACCTCGTAGCCGTCGAAATCGGCGAAATGGGGGCGGAAACGGTCGAGAATGATGGGCGGTTCGCCGGGTTCCACATCGCGTTCATCGTCGGGCTCGCCGGGCCTCCTGTAGTGCGAATAGCCGACTTTGATGTCGGTGCCGGAAACCGGCGGGAACGCGTACAACTCATCCTCGCCGCCGAGATCGACCAGGGCCGGCGCCTCCTCCCAGGCCATTCGCCAGCGCTCGGGCGGCCGCAAGTAAACCACGACCTGGCGGTTGGAGGCGACGCGCCCGGCCAACTCGGGCAGTAGACCGCCGGTCCATGGTCCGGTCGCCACCACCAACCTGTCGGCAGCGACGCGTTCGCCATCGGAAAGCGTGACTTCCGCCGCCATCGGATCGAGGTCGGTGACTCGGGTCTGAGGTTTGACCGCGGCACCCAAGCGGCGGGCCAGGGCTTCGACCAACGGCGCCGCCAGCAGAACGCCGCCTTCCGCCGTGTAGACTCCGTATTGGATGTCGGGGGCGGCCAGGAACGGATAGCGCCGTCGCACCTCGTCCGCCTCCAGGACCTGCATGGCACGGCTGTCGCGTTCCATCTGCAGACGCGATAGCTCGGTCCAGTCTCCGCCGCCGGTCGACAGGCCGAGCACGCCGATATCGAGATAGTAACTTTCGCCGAGGTCGGCCCACATGGTCTCGTAGGACCGCAGGGCTTCGTCCATCATCGGCCCGTATTCAGGCAAATCGCCGTAGAACAGCCGCGTCATTCGATGCTGGTCGACCGACGAGCCCAAGGGGTTGGGAACCGGACCCTGGTCGAATACGGTAACCTCGTGGCCGGCGCGGCTCACCGCCCAGGCCACCGACAGGCCCATGATGCCAGCCCCGACGACGGTGACTTTCATCCGTTTGCCGCTCAGCGTTTCGAGGTTCGCTTCTTGTCCGCGGTGTGGGTTCTGGCCGGCTTCTTTGCCTTCGGTTTCGCGGCCGTCCTGGCCTTGGCGGCCGGTTTGCGGGCCTTCGCCTTGGCGGCCGGCTTGATGCCGAGTTTCTTCTCGAGAGCGGCAACCCGTTTCTCCAGGTTTTCCTGCTCGCTGCGGGCCCGCTGGGCGACCGCTTTGACGGCGTCGAACTCGTCTCTCGGCACCATGTCGGCGTCGGCCAGAAAACGTTCGATCTGCTGGCGGACCAGGGTTTCGATCTCGCCCTTCAGTCCGACCATGGTCGAGACCGCGCCGTTGGCGACACGGGCCAGATCGTCAAGGAGGCGGTTGGTCGTTTGCATGGCTGTTAAATTCCTTCCCGCATCGGGCTATCGACTTCGGTTCATTATGAGCCCGGCCCGGAGTCCGCGCAACCGCCGCCGACTGGCTGCCGCCGCTTGCAGGGTACGGTTCCGGTGCCTATAAGAGCGCAAGTATTGAGCGGAGCTTCGCGAATGTACGTGATCACCGGCGGCGCCGGCTTCATCGGCTCCAACATCGTCTGGGCGCTCGAGCAACGCGGCCTCGGCCCGGTCGTCGTCATCGACCGCATGGGCGACCAGGCCAAGTGGCGTAACCTCGCCAAGCGCGAACTGGCCGATATCGTCGAACCCGAGGGGATCGCGGATTTTCTTGAATCGACTCCCGACGACATCGAGGCCATCATCCACATGGGCGCCATCTCGTCGACCACCGAGACCGACGTCGACCTGATCATGGAGAACAACTTCCAGCTGTCGCTCGACCTCTGGAAGTGGTGCGCCGAGCGCGGCACACGCTACATCTACGCATCCTCGGCTGCCACCTACGGCGACGGTTCGCACGGCTTCGACGACGACGGCTCCGTTGAAGCGCTGGCCGCGCTCAGGCCCCTCAACCCGTACGGTTGGTCCAAGCACTTGTTCGATCGCCGGGTGGCGCGGATGGTGGTCGACGGCGAGGCGGCCCCGCCGCAGTGGGCCGGCCTCAAGTTCTTCAACGTGTTCGGCCCCAACGAGTACCACAAGGGCCGCATGCAGAGCGTCGTTGCTCAGATCTTCCCGGTCGCCCGTGACGGCGGTGCGGCCCGGCTGTTCAAGTCGCACCACCCGGACTACGCGGACGGCGGCCAGCTGCGTGATTTCATCTGGGTCGACGACTGCGTCGATATCGTCGTGTGGCTGTTGGAGAACGATTCGGTGAACGGGCTCTACAACTGCGGCACCGGCAAGGCACGCAGCTTCGCCGACTTGGCCGGCGCCGTCTACGCCTCCCTCGGCCAAAACGCCAAGATCGAGTACGTCGATACGCCCGAAGACATCCGCGACAAATACCAGTACTTCACGGAAGCCCGCATGGAGCGCCTGCGCGCCGCCGGCTACGACAGGCCGATGACGGCGCTCGAGGACGGTGTCGAGAAATACGTCAAAGGTTTTCTCGACGCCGACGACCCTTACCGCTGATGCCGCTCGCCATCCCTTTTCCGACCATCGATCCGGTGCTGTTCGAATTCGGCCCCGTCGTCATCCGCTGGTATGCGCTCGCCTACATCGCCGGCCTGGTGCTGGGCTGGCAGTTGCTGCGGCGGCTCGCCCGCACCTCGCCGGCCGACGTCGACGAAGCCGCAATCGACGATTTCCTGGTGTGGGCGACCATCGGCGTCGTCTTGGGCGGCCGCATTGGCTACGTGGTCTTCTACCAGCCGCAATTCTTCCTCAACAATCCGGCCACCATCTTCGCCATCTGGAAGGGCGGCATGTCCTTTCACGGCGGCTTCCTCGGCGTCGTCGTTGCCGGACTGATCTTCGTCCGTCGCCGCCGCATCGCGGCGCTGCCGTTCGGCGACATGCTGGCCTGCGCCGCACCCATCGGCCTGTTCTTCGGCCGCATCGCCAACTTCATCAACGGCGAACTGTTTGGGCGCATCGCCGACGTGCCGTGGGCGATGGTGTTCCCGCGCGGCGGGCCGTCGCCACGCCACCCGAGCCAGCTCTACGAGGCGGCATTGGAAGGGGCGCTGCTGTTCGCGGTGCTGATGGTGCTATGGCGGATTAACGGCGTGCGCCGCCGGGCCGGACTGCTGACCGGGGCGTTTCTGGCTGGCTACGGCCTGTTCCGTACTCTCGCCGAGTTGTTCCGCCAGCCCGACGTGCATCTCGGGTTTCTCACGTTCGGCACCACCATGGGGCAGTGGCTGTCGGTGCCGATGCTGGTGGTCGGGCTTGTTCTGATCGTCAGGGCCAAGCCGGCCGATTGAACGGACGCGCGCGCCGTGAACGAGCTGGCTGCCCATCTCAAGCGCCGCATCGCCGAGGAAGGGCCGTTGTCGGTCGCCGACTACATGGAAGAGGCGTTGGCTCATCCGGAACACGGTTATTACATGCGGGACGACCCGTTGGGTCGCGGCGGCGACTTCATCACGGCGCCGGAAATCTCGCAGATGTTCGGCGAGTTGCTGGGCCTGTGGTGCGCCGTCCGTTGGAAGGCCTTGGGCCAGCCCGCGCCCGTCATCGTCGCCGAACTGGGGCCGGGCCGCGGCACCCTGATGAGCGATGCGCTGCGCGCCGCGGCGGCGGTCGAAGGGTTCGTCGAGGCGGCCTCCGTGCATTTGGTCGAGACCAGCCCGGCCTTGCGCAGGATTCAGGAAAAGACGCTGGCCGACTACGGCCCGGCCTGGTACGCCCGCCTCGAAGACGTGCCGCCGGGACCGACGTTGCTGCTCGCCAACGAGTTCTTCGATGCCCTGCCGGTCTACCAGTTCGAGAAGACGGCGGACGGTTGGCGCGAACGGCTTGTCGACGTTGACGCCGACGGTGAGGCTTTTCGCTTCGTGCTGGCGGCCGAGCCGGTCGAAGAGCCGCCGTTGGCGCCGAGCGTCGTCGACGCCGCCGACGGCAGCATCGCCGAGGCCTCGCCGGCCTGCTGGTCGGTGATGGAGGTGCTGGCCGAGCGGTTGGGCCGGCATTCGGGCGCGGCGCTGGTCGTCGATTACGGCCACGCGGAAAGCGCCGCCGGCGATACCGTGCAGGCGGTCAAGGACCACGCCTATGCCGACGTTCTGGCCGATCCGGGCGACGCCGACCTCACTACCCATGTCGATTTCGCGGCGCTGGCCGAGGTCGCCCGCAAAGCAGGCGCCGTCGTCCACGGCCCGGTCGAGCAGGGCAGGTTTCTGGCCGCCATGAGCATCGGGGCGCGGGCCGAGACGCTGATCGCCGGCGCCCGCCCCGAACAGGCGGAAGCGGTGCGCAGCGCCTACCGCCGCCTGACCGGCGCCGAGGAGATGGGCAGGCTGTTCAAGGTCCTGGCGGTGGCCGGGCCGGGGCTCGGCAGGCCGCCCGGTTTCGGTTGACGGGTAGGCGCTCCCGCTTTGCAAACGGCGGCGAATGGCCCGATAATCCGGCCATGCTGAAATCTCAGGTTCTGAACGGATCGGGACGCATCCACCACGCCTTCTTCACACGCCAGGGCGGCGTCAGCGACGGCCTGTTCGCTTCGCTCAACTGCGGTTTCGGGTCGGGCGACGACGCCGAGCGGGTGCGCGAGAACCGCTCCCGCGCCATGCGAGTCTTCGACCTTGAGGCCGACAACCTGACCACCGTTCACCAAGTCCACTCGGCCGCCGCCGTCGCCGTCGACGAGCCGTGGCCCTTGCAGGCGCGGCCCCGGGCCGACGGGTTGGTCACCGACCGCCCCGGCATCGCTTTGGGCGTGCTGACCGCCGATTGCGCGCCGGTGCTGTTGGCTGACGAGGAGGCCGGCGTCATCGGCGCCGCCCACGCCGGCTGGCGCGGCGCCAAGGATGGCATCGTCGAGGCTACCGTCGAGGCGATGACCGGCCTCGGCGCGCGGCCCGAGCGGATCGTCGCCGCCGTCGGCCCATGCATCGCGCAAGGGTCTTATGAGGTCGGGCCCGAGTTCGAGGCCGCCTTTGCCGCCGCCGACCCGGCCAACGCCGGCTATTTCATCGCTGCCGGGCGACCCGACCATTTCATGTTCGACCTGTCCGGATACGTCGCCGACCGGGTCCGCGGCCTTGGCCTCGAGGCGGTCGAGGTGCTGGACTGCGACACCTGCGCCGACGATAGGCGTTTCTTCAGCTATCGCCGCGCCACGCAGCGCGGCGAGGACGACTACGGGCGGGGGCTGTCGGCCATCGCGCTCGACGGATAGGGGGCAGGAAGATGGCCATCCATTTCAGCGAGGGCGAACTGGCCGAGCGCCGAGCTCGCGCCTGCGCCGCCATGGCCGAGGCCGGACTCGACGGGCTGTTGATGTTCCGCCAGGAGAGCATGTTCTATCTGACCGGCTACGACACCTTCGGCTACGTCTTCTTCCAGTGCCTCTATCTCGGCGCCGACGGCGCCATGACCCTGCTGACCCGCGCTCCCGACCTGCGCCAGGCCCGCCATACCTCGGTGGTCGAGGATATCCGCATCTGGGTCGATCGGCCGGACGCGTCGCCGGCCGACGAGTTGTGCGACATCCTCGATGAACACGGCGGCCGCGGGGCGGTGCTCGGCGTCGAATGGGAAGCCTACGGCCTGACGGCCCGCAACGGCCAGCGGCTGGCCGCCGCGCTCGACGGGTTCTGCCGGACGACCGACGCCTCCGACCTGGTCAACCGCCTGCGCGCCGTCAAAAGCCCGGCCGAGATCGCTTTCGTGCGACGCGCTGCCGAACTGGCCGACGACGCCTACGACGCGGCACTCGAGCTGACCGTGGCCGGCGCCTTCGAAGGCGATATCCTGGCCGCCATGCAGGGTGCGGTGTTTAGCGGCGGCGGCGACTATCCGGGCAACGAATACATCATCGGCTCGGGGCGCGACGCGCTGTTGTGCCGCTATTACACCGGGCGGCGCGATCTCGACGCCCGCGACCAGTTGACGCTCGAATGGGCCGGCGCCTATCGCCACTACCACGCCGCCATGATGCGGACCTTTGTCATCGGCGAGCCGCCAACGGCGCAGCGGGCCATGTTCGACGTCGCCGCCGAGGCCTTGGACGCGGTCAAAGAGGCGATTAGGCCGGGCAACACCTTCGGCGATCCGTTCGACGCCCACGCCCGCGTCATGGACGCTGCCGGCATGAGCCGGAATCGCCTCAACGCCTGCGGCTACGGCCTCGGCACGACGTATTCCCCCAACTGGATGGACTGGCCGATGATGTATCACGGCAATCCGGCGACGATCGAACCGAACATGGTGATCTTCTGCCACATGATTCTGTTCGATTCCGACGCCGGACTGGCCATGACCCTGGGTGAAACCGTGCTGGTGACGAAAGACGGTCGCGAGCGGCTGTCGCGGTCGCCGCTGGAACTGGTGGTCAAGTAGGTGCCACACGTCTTCATCCTGTTGGCGTTCGTGCTGCTGGGGGTGCTGGCGACCTGTGTGATAACCTGAAGCCATGCCCGGTCGATTCCCGAGGTTCCTGTCGATAGCGTGCCTGGCGGCCGTCGTCGCCGCCTGCGGCGATTTGCCGCGTCCCTTCAAGCGCACCTACGCGACCCCGCCCAACCCGTTGGTCGAAGAGGGTGTGCAGGGCGGCGTCTGGGTCGACGAGGTCGAGGGGCCGCCAGTGCCGATGGCGAGGCTGCTGGCCGATTCGGTGGCCAGGGAGCTCGGCAAGCTCGAGGTGCCGGCTTTCACCGGCAAGCGCCGGCCGACCCATTATGTCCTGAAGGGCGAAGCGGTGCGCAACGTCTCGCCCGAGGTGCCTTACGTGGTGCAGGTCCATTGGACCCTGCTCGACCGTTCCGGCAACCGGGTCGGAATTCACAGCCAAGGAGTAACGGCAACCAACTGGGAGTGGGACTACGGATCGCCGAAGGTGGTGCGCGAGGTCGGCGAGGCATCGGCGACCGCCATCGCCGCCCTCGTTCAGGCCGACGATCCGACCCTCAAACCCGTCCGGACCGCCACCGCCACCGGCCTGTGGGTCAAGCCGATCGACGGCGCGCCCGGTGACGGCGACGTTGCACTGACCCGCGCTATCAGGATCGCGCTGGCCGGGGCCGGCACCGACGTCGTCTCCGAAAAGACGAAAGCCCGTTATGTTCTCGACGGCTCGGTTCGCCTTAGCCCGCCTCGCGGCGCCGGCCAGCGGGTCGAGATCGTGTGGGTCGTGCGCACGCCGGCCGGCAACGAGATCGGCCGCGCCGCCCAGGCCAATACGGTGCCGGTCGGAACTTTCGACCGGCGCTGGGGAAACCTGGCGGCGTTGGTGGCGGCTGCCGCCGTCGGCGGTATTCGGGACATCGTCGACGCCGCGTCGGATGCGGCCGATTCGGGTGGAACGCACCCCCGCATCCTGAAAACGAACCTGCCGTTCGGACCCGCAGGGGTCGACCTGCCCCTGCCCGAACCCCCTCCAGACCCGCGGTTGCCAAGGCTTCCGGGCCGCGCCCCGCCGCCGCCCGGTTGAAGAGACCCTTTTCGATGAAATTTGCAGGCCATGCTGGTACATTTTTCGAACGAATGGAAATTGCGCCGTTGATGGGGCTGGCTGCTCGCACGACTCACCGTCGCCGCTTGACAGCGGAGGGTGTCGTGCGCCGCCGGGCGGTGCCTTCGGGGTGGGGAAAGATGCAACGTCGTGTGGGCAGTCTGCTGCTGGCGCTCCTGGTTGTGCAGGGACTCGGCGGGTGCATTTCGACGGCGAGTAAGCCGACCCCGCCACCGAGCGCCGAAGTCGAGCCGGCGCCAATGATCGATTCCGCCAACCTCATCTTCGTGGTTCCCGTTTCCGGCCTGGAGGGGCCGTCGAGCATCGTTCTCGCCGACGCCGTCGCAGCGTCGCTGCGCGATACGCTGCAACCGGCGATCCTTGCCGCCCGGCCCAACGACAAAGGGCCGACTATCGCCGGCCGCATCGTCAGGATCGAGGACCGAGGATCGGTGATGTGGCTGATCGTCACCTGGGAACTGCTGACGCCGTACGGCACTGCCGTCGCCGAATACGTCCAAGAGATCGTCGTCGATCGGGAAATGTGGAGGAAGGGGGCGGCCGAGGCCGTCAACCTGGTGGTCTCGGACGCCGCTCCTAACATTCTGCGGATGGTTGCCGATCATGTCGGACCGATGCCGATCGTCGAAGCGGCGCCGGAGCCGGCGGCCGAACCGCTGGCCCCGCCGCCCGAACCCGAGCTCGAGCCGGTCCCGACAACCGTCGCACCGCCGCCTCAACCGGCACCGGAACCCGAGCCGAAGCAGGCCGCCGCCGTCGATCTCGAACCGCCATCGGTGGAAATCAACGACAGGGCGCTAGCCCGAAAGATTCACGAAGGGGTACCGCCAAGACCTTATAATCCGTTATGA
>CAYFMP010000100.1:0-8120 GCA_964344215.1 uncultured Thalassospiraceae bacterium
GGCCTCCGTTTTACCCTGCCAGACGACTCGCGGCGGGTCGAAATCCATGTCCAGGAACGTGACCGTCGCCGTCCCCTCGCCGATCGTCGCCGGCCACTTGAAGATCGGCGTCTGCGTCTTGATCGTCCATTCGGCCCAGTTCTGGCCGTCGAACGGTGTGACGCGGCTGACGGTGGCGCCCGGCTCGCTGGTCTCCTCGGTGACGACGATTTCGGCGCCGACACAGGGCGTTTTCTTGGTGTTGATCTCGCCGCCGTCCAGCTCGCTGGCGCCCTGGGCCACGGTGACCGTGCCGCCGACGATGGTTTCTGTCAGGCAGGTGCCGAAATAGGACAGGACCAGACGGCCCTCGCCGCCCAGCTTGATGATCTTGCCGGGATAGACGTAATCGAGAAAACCGACACCGGCGCCGGGCGCGCCGTCGATGGCCTCGACCATAGCCGCCGGGCTTTCCTGCTGGGCAAGCGCCGATGGCAATCCCGTCAGCAACAGACCGCTCAACAGGGCCGTATGTCCGAGCGTTCTAGCGAAAGTCACGGAAACCTCCTCCGGCGCTATCGTGTCCACGAGGGTCAGAAGCAGTATACACGGGAATCCGACCAGGCCTAGACGCCGGTGCCGACAACGCCGCCCATGGTTGACCCAAATCAAAGAATGCGCCGGGGCACGAGGCTAGAGTCGAAGTCGGTGGCGATGAACGGCCGTCTTCGGCCTCGGGCCGGACGGCGCGACCACCGCAAACCTGGGTATTCTTAGGACAAGGGCAGGGCCCCCGGAGGCGACATCTTTCAGGTTCGAATTCACGGCAGAGGCGGCCAGGGCGTGGTGACGGCGGCCGAGATGTTGTCGGCGGCGGCCTTCCGCGAAGGTCGCCACGCGCAGGCCTTCCCCAGCTTCGGCTCGGAGCGCACCGGAGCACCGGTGGTGTCGTTCTGCCGCATCGACGACCGCGAGATCCGCCTGCGCGAGCCGATCCAGCAGCCCGACGCCGTCATCATCCAGGATCCGACGCTGTTGCACTCCGTCGACGTGTTCGATGGCCTTGAACCTGCCGGCTATATCCTGATCAACTCGACTCAGAGCCTCGAGGAGTTGAGTATTTCCGGCTTCACGAAGACATTTCCCGAAGGCCATGTGTGCGCCCTCGGCGCCACCGAACTGGCCCTCAAGCACGTCAAGCGGCCGGTCCCCAACGCGCCGCTGCTCGGCGGCTTCGCGGCGGTGACCGGTACCCTGCACCTGGAATCTGTGGAAGCGGCCATCGCCGACAAGTTCCCGGGCGACGTCGGCGAGGCCAACGCCGCCGCCGCCCGCGAGGCCTTTCAGGCGGTCGAAATCGCGTGAGAAGGGAAGGAGCGGCGTTATGCTGAAGCAGATCGAGGGATCGCAAGCGGTCGCCGAGGCCGTCGCGCTCAGCCGCCCGGAGATCGTCTGCGCCTATCCGATCACTCCGCAGACCCACATCGTCGAGGGCGTCGGCGCGCTGGTAAAAAACGGCCAACTGGCCAATTGCGAGTTCATCAACGTCGAATCGGAGTTCGCGGCCTTGAGCGTCGCCATCGGGGCGTCGGCGGCCGGTGCGCGCAGCTATACGGCGACGGCCAGCCAGGGGCTGCTGTTCATGGGCGAGGCGGTCTACAACGCCGCCGGCCTTGGCCTGCCCATCGTCATGACCATCGGCAACCGGGCCATCGGCGCCCCCATCAACATCTGGAACGATCATTCCGACAGCATGTCGATGCGCGATTCCGGGTGGATTCAGCTCTATGCCGAGACCAACCAGGAAGCCGCCGACCTCCATATCCAGGCGTTCCGCTTGGCCGAGGAGTTGAGCTGCCCGGTCATGGTCTGCGTCGACGGCTTTATCCTGACCCATGCCTACGAGCGCGTCGACATCCCGACGCAAGCCGAAGTCGACGCCTTTCTGCCGCCCTACGAGCCAGTCCAAGTGCTCGACCCGGACGATCCCTATTCGATCGGCGCCATGGTCGGTCCCGACGCCTTCATGGAGGTGCGCTACCTGGCCCACGACAAGCAACTGCAGGCGCTACGCCTGATACCCGAGATCGCCGGCGTCTTCGGCGAGGTGTTCGGCCGCGACAGCGGCGGCCTCCTGCACCCCTACCGGACCGACGGTGCCGAGGTCGTCGTCGTCGCCCTCGGTTCGGTCAGCGGCACCATCAAGGAGGTGGTCGACTCCATGCGCGACGACGGGGCATCGATCGGCTCGGTCAGCGTCTGTTCGTTCCGTCCGTTCCCCTTGGACGAACTGCGCGAGGCCCTGAGCGACACCAAGCACGTCGTTGTCGTCGAGAAAAGCCTGGCCGTCGGCTTGGGCGGCGTCGTCGCCTCCAACGTCCGCATGGCGCTGCGCGGCATGACGACGCCGGTCTCCACCGTAATCGCCGGCTTGGGCGGCCGCGCCATCACCATGCCGTCGCTGCGCGCGGTGTTCGAGGCGGCGGCCGACGACCGCCTGCCGGACGTCCAGTTCCTCGACCTCGACCATGCCGCCGTCGAGCACGAGATCGTCCGCGCTCGCGCCACCCGGCGCTCCGGACCGACCGCCGAGAACATCCTCAAGGCGCGCGGCGCGGCGATGCCGCAACGCCGGAGAACCGGCTGATGACCGACACCGCCGTCCAGCGCGTCAAGTTCTACCAGACCGGCACCCACACGGTCGGCAACCGCCTGCTCGACGACGCCAAGCGCACTGTGCAGGCCAGCATGGAACGTTCCAACGCCATCACCTCGGGGCACCGGGCGTGTCAGGGTTGCGGCGAGGCACTGGGTGCGCGCTACGCGCTCGACGCCGCCATGCGCGCCGCCGCCGGCAAGCTGATCGCCGTCAACGCGACCGGTTGCCTGGAAGTGTTCACGACGCCCTATCCGGAGACCTCGTGGCAGGTGCCGTGGCTGCACTCGCTGTTCGGTAACGCGCCGGCGGTCGCCACCGGCATCGCCGCCGCCATGCGGATCAAGGGTCGCACCGACGTCAAGGTGGTGGCGCAAGGCGGCGACGGCGGCACCACGGACATCGGCTTCGGCTGCCTTTCGGGAATGTTCGAGCGCAACGACGACGTGCTCTACATCTGCTACGACAACGAGGCCTATATGAACACCGGCGTACAGCGCTCCAGCGCGACGCCGCCGGCTGCCCGCACCGCGACCACGCCGGCGCTCGGCGACGAGCCCGGCAATGTCTTCGGAACCGGCAAGAACCTGCCGAAGATCGCCATGGCGCACGGTATTCCCTACGTGGCGACGGCCGGCGTTGCCGACCTCCACGACCTCGAGGCCAAGGTGGTCAAGGCGATGTCGTTCTCGGGCTCGCGCTACATCCACATCATGGTGCCGTGCCCGCTGGGTTGGGGGGCGGCGGCTTGCGACACCATCCGGCTCGCCCGCCTCGCCGTCGAGAGCGGTCTTTTCCCGCTGATCGAGGCGGAATACGGACGGGTCGTCTCGGTCAAGAAAATCCGCCGGCGGGTGCCGGTCGTCGATTACCTAAAGCCCCAGAAACGCTTCGCGCATCTGTTCAAGGGCGGCGCCGAGACCGACGGGCGCCTCGCCGCCCTGCAGCGCATAGCCGACGACAACATCGAGGAATTCGGCCTGTGCGAGGCGGAGGACGAGACATGAGCGATCTGCCGTTCGCCATCACCTTGGACGCCGGCACCAGCCTCGCCAACCGGACCGGCTCGTGGCGCACCGAGCGCCCCAACTACGTCGATCGGATGCCGCCCTGCAACGACGCCTGTCCAGCCGGCGAGAACGTCCAGAAGTGGCTTCTGCATGCGGAGGAGGGCGACTACGAAACGGCCTGGCAGGTGCTGATGGAGGACAACCCGATGCCCGGCGTCATGGGCCGGGTCTGCTATCACCCGTGCGAGGACGCCTGCAACCGCGGCCGGCTCGACGAATCGGTCGGCATTCACGCAATCGAGCGCTTTCTCGGCCGCAAGGCCTGGGAGGAGGGCTGGAAGCCGCTCTACGACGCGCTTCCGTCGGACAAGCGGGTGCTGGTCGTCGGTGCCGGCCCGAGCGGCCTCGCCGCCGCTTACCACCTGATCCGCTTGGGCCACGCCGTCACCATCCGCGAGGCCGGGCCGATGGCCGGCGGCATGATGCGTTTCGGCATCCCCAAGTACCGGCTGCCGCGCGACGTGCTCGACGCCGAGATCCAGCGCATTCTCGACATGGGCGTCGAACTTCAATTGAACGCCAAGGTCGACGACATCGAGGCGGCCTTCGAGAAGGAAGGTTTCGACGCCGTCTTCGTCGCCGTTGGTGCGCATCTCGCAAAGCGCATCGACATCCCGGCCCACGCGGCCGGCAGGATCCTCGACGCCGTCAGCGTGCTGCGCGACATGGAGACCGGCGCCGAGCCGCCGCAATTGGGCCGACGCGTCATCGTCTACGGCGGCGGCAACACGGCGATGGACGTGGCCCGCACCGCCAAGCGCTTGGGCGTCGACGAATCGATGATCGTCTATCGGCGTTCGCGCAAGGAGATGCCGGCCCACGACTTCGAGGCCGACGAGGCCGAGGAAGAGGGGGTGATGATCCACTGGCTCCGCACCATCAAGCAGATCGACGAGACCACCTTCACGGTCGAGAAGATGGTGATCGACGACGACGGGCGGCCGCAGCCGACCGGCGAGTTCGAGGAACTGGAGGCCGACACCCTGATCCTCGCTCTCGGCCAGGACGTCGACACCGAGTTTCTGGAGCGCGTACCGGAGGTCTCTATCGCCCGTGACGGCGTCGTCGCCGTCGACCTCAACATGATGACGGGACGGAGCGGCCTGTTCGCCGGTGGCGACATGGTGCCGGCCGAGCGCACGGTCACCGTCGCCGTTGGCCACGGCAAGGCAGCCGCGCGCAGCATCGACGCTTACCTGCGCGGCGAGGTCTACCGCCACCCCGACCGTCCCGAGCTGGCCCGCTTCGAGAACCTGAATACTTGGTATTACGAGGACGCGCCGGCCATCGTCCAGCCGGAATTGGAACTGGTGCGGCGCCAGACCAGCTTCGACGAGGTCCTGAAAGGCCTGACCGAGGACAACGCCCTGTTCGAGGCGCGGCGTTGCCTGAGTTGCGGCAACTGCTTCGAATGCGACAACTGCTACGGCGTCTGCCCGGACAACGCGGTGCTCAAGCTGGGGCCGGGCAAGCGCTTCGAGTTCAAATACGACTACTGCAAGGGCTGCGGCGTCTGCGCCGAGGAATGCCCCTGCGGCGCCATCGAGATGGTCCCGGAGACTATTTGAGGCGGTCGACGCGACCGATCGATATTAAGGAGGACTCCGCCATGAGAGTGCATTTCCTGTTCGGTCCCGAAGACGAAAGCGAGGGAGACCACACGCTACCTTTCGACGTTCCCGCCGTCCCCCAGGTCGGCGACTGGGTGTCGGTGGCCAGGCCCGGCCAGTCGGGCACCGCCGGCTTCGTGGTCAGGCGGCTGCGCTGGGTGCTCGACTACCCGGAAGCCGGACCCTGTCAGCCGGCCGGCCGCGAAGCCGTCGGCACCACCAACGCCGTCACCGTCGAATGCGAGTTCGCCGTCGGCCCCTACGTCTCGGAGGAGCACAAACAGGCCTCCGGCGCCGACGCGGCGGAGTAAGTAAGCGGGGACGGGCTAGGCCGGCCAACCAGTCCACAGACAACTCACCGCGCCGGCGGCGATCGAGAAGAAAGTCATCGCCATGCCGGCGACGCGGGCCTTCAGGTTGCGCTTGGTGAACAGGAAGCACTAGGCGTGGACCAGCCGGCCGGCCAGCAGCAGCGTGCCGGTGCCGTAGAGCACACGGACGTCGGTGCCGCCGATCTCGGCCAGCGCCATCAGCACCAGCGCCAGGGGCGCGTATTCGGCGAAATTGCCGTGGGCGCGTATTTTTCGTTGGAACTCGGCGTTGCCGCCGTCGCCCAGCGGTATCGCGTACCGATAGCGGCCGCGGACGATGGTGGCCGATAGGAACAGATAGAGGAATGCAAGCAGCGCCGCGAAGAGCGGCGTGACGGTGAGGGCGGGCATCGATCGGGTCTCCCTGAATATGTGTTGTTTTAAACTATTTTAATAATAGTCACTATGAAAAAAATAACAACTGGTTTATGATGTTGCCATGACCCGCACCTACGGCCAAGACTGCCCGGTCGCCCGCGCCCTCGACGTGATCGGCGAGCGCTGGTCGCTACTCGTCCTGCGCGATCTGTTCCTGTTCGGGCCGCGCCGCTACCGCGACTTCGAAATCAGCCTCGAGGGCGTTTCCCCCAACACGCTGTCGGCTCGCCTGAAGCGCCTCGAGGACGAAGGCGTCATCGCCCGCCGTCCCTATTCCCGCCACCCGCCGCGTGACGCCTACGCGCTGACCGACAAAGGCAAGGCCCTGGGCCCGGTGCTCAAATCACTGAAGAAATGGGGCGAGGCCTACCCGGAAACCAACCTCTGAAGGGCTGGCAAGGCCGGGCGGGTTCGGATATTTTGCCGCTTCGGCGACGCCCGCCCGAGCGTTTTGGCGTCCCGTCGACCGATCGACCACCCTTGGGAGTTCCGTCATGCCCGAATACCGTTCCAAAACCTCCACCCACGGCCGCAACACGGCCGGCGCCCGCGGCCTGTGGCGGGCGACGGGGATGACCGACGACGATTTCGGAAAGCCGATCATCGCGGTCGCCAACTCGTTCACCCAGTTCGTGCCCGGCCACGTGCATCTGAAGGATTTGGGACAACTGGTGGCGCGTGAGATCGAGGCGGCCGGCGGGGTGGCCAAGGAGTTCAATACCATCGCTGTCGACGACGGCATCGCCATGGGCCACGAAGGCATGCTCTATTCGCTGCCCTCGCGCGAGTTGATCGCCGACGCGGTCGAATACATGGTCAACGCCCATTGCGCCGACGCGCTGGTCTGCATCTCCAATTGCGACAAGATCACGCCGGGCATGCTGATGGCGACGCTTCGCCTCAACATCCCGACCGTCATGGTCTCCGGCGGACCGATGGAGGCCGGCAAGATAACCGTCGACGGCGAGGACAGGAAGGCCGACCTGATCGACGCCATGGTGCAGGCGGCCGACCCCAACGTGTCGGACGAGACGGCCGCCGCCTACGAGCGCTCGGCCTGTCCGACCTGCGGCTCGTGCTCCGGTATGTTCACCGCCAACTCCATGAACTGCCTGGCCGAAGCCATCGGCCTGGCGCTGCCCGGCAACGGTTCCTTGCTGGCGACCCACGCCGACCGCGAGGAACTGTTCTTGGAGGCCGGGCGGCGCATCGTCGACAACACCAAGCGCTACTACGACGAAGACGACGAAACCGTGCTGCCCCGCGTCATCGGCGGGCGCCGTGGCTTCGAGAACGCCATGACCGTCGATATCGCCATGGGCGGCTCGACCAACACCATCCTGCACCTGCTGGCGATGGCCCAGGAGGGCGGCGTCGATTTCGACATCTCGGTGATCGACGCGCTGAGCCGAAAGGTTCCTCACCTCTCGAAGCTGTCGCCCTCGACTTCTCTCTTCCACATGGAGGACTTCCACCGGGCCGGCGGCATCTTCGGCATCATGGGCGAGCTCGACCGGGCCGGTCTCATCGACCGCTCCAACCCGACCGTTCACTCAGCATCCGTCGGCCAGGCGATCGATGCCCTCGACGTGCGCCGCGCGCAAGACGAGGAGGTCCACAAGTTCTATATGGCCGCACCCGGCAACGTGCCGACCACCGAGGCCTTCTCGCAATCGAAGCGCTACAACGCCCTCGACCTCGACCGCGAGGCGGGCTGCATCCGCGACGTCGAGCACGCCTATTCGGCCGACGGCGGGCTTGCGGTCCTCTACGGCAACCTGGCCCTCGACGGCTGCGTCGTCAAGACGGCCGGGGTCGACGCCGCCATGCGGAAATTTTCAGGCCCGGCCGTCATCTGCGAGAGCCAGGAGGAAGCCATCGCCCGCATCCTCGGCGGCGGCATCAGCCCGATGTTGAGTTCCCAGCGCAAGACCGTCGAAATCGGCGGCGCGGTCGAACGCCTGACGGTCGGGGCCGATCTGGCCCGGCGTCATCCCCAAGCACGGGTCATTTTTTCCGGCGGCTCGGGCGATCTGTTCAACCCGGAACTCCGCGA
>CAYFMP010000100.1:8130-12020 GCA_964344215.1 uncultured Thalassospiraceae bacterium
CCCGAAGGGCGGTCCCGGCATGCAGGAGATGCTGTATCCGACCAGCTACATCAAATCGGTCGGGCTCGATAAGGATTGCGCGCTGATCACCGACGGGCGCTTTTCCGGCGGCTCGTCGGGGCTGTCGATCGGCCACGTTTCGCCGGAAGCCGCCGAAGGCGGCGCCATCGGCCTGATCGAGGAGGGCGATACCATCGACATCGACATCGACGCCCGCTCCCTCAACCTCTCCGTCGACGAGGCCAAGCTGACGGCCCGGCGTAAGCGCATGGAGGCCGGCAACGGCAAGGCGTGGAAGCCGAAATCCCGCGAGCGCGCCGTCAGCCAGGCGCTGCGCGCCTACGCGGCGTTGGCGACCAGCGCGTCCAGGGGTGCCGTCCGCGACGTCAGCCAGGTCGAGTAGGGTAACAGGTCTCGCCCTTCGACGGGCTCAGGGTGAGGCCTTTTTTCAATTCGCCAACCTCATGCTGAGCCGGTCGGAGGCCGTGTCCAAGCACGGCCGATCGGGATCAAGCCAGCAAACAGTCGTCGGTCAGCGGCTGAACGGTCGAGAAATCCCGGTGGTGCTTGTAGTCGGGCCGACGTTTCGCCGTCATGGCGTTGGCGACGGGGTTGAGAATTAGCGAAAAAATAGCCCGGTCCCACGGCGACATGTTGGAAGGCGAGCCGTGCACCAGGTCGTCGAAGAAGATCAGGCCGGTCCCGGCTTCGCCGGTCGCCGCCACCAGACCGTGTCTGGCGGCCAGTTCCGAGACCGTGTCGGGGTCGACCACCCACAGCGGATAGCTGGTGGTCTCGGTATCGAGACGGGCCGGCGCTGAGCCGTACTTGTGCGAGCCCGGGATGAAGTAGAGCGGCCCGTTGAACTGCGAAACGTCGTCGAGGAAAACATGCAGGTTCAGAGCCAGCGGCTCGGGCACGCCGTCCTCGCCGTGATGGGTGGCGAAGTCGTAATGCCACTGCCAGACCTCGCCGGTGAAGGCCGCCTTGACGTTGACCTTGACCTGCTGGACGTAGAGCTCGGGTCCGCGCAGTTGCATGGCCGGCTCGACCAGACGCGGATGGCGGACCAGCTTGGCATAAACGTCGTTACGAGTATGCAGGCCCATGGCGGTGCGCACCACGCCGCTCGATTTCTCGATCACGTTGGCCTCGGTGTCTTCGGCGAACAGGGCCGGCAACTCGGTCCTGAGTACGGCCACTTCCTCGGCCGAGAACAGGCCGGGCAGGACGAGGAAGCCGTTCTCCTCGATTTCGGAAAGCTGGTCGGAGCTCAATCGCATCGGCCTCAGCTTACGGCCGGGCGGGCTAGGCCGGCAACCGCCAATCGCCTTGCTGCGTTTGAGAAACGCTCCGGGATATGTTAAAGAAGTCTTTGAAATCAAAGGGTTTGCCTATGGAAGAACGGCGCCAACATGAACGCAGAGCGCGCCCCAGGCTGACGGTGGTGATCGCAAGCGGATCGTTCCGGGTCGTCAACTGGAGCTTTGGCGGTTTTGCGTTAAAAGGGCAGGTCGACGACCTGACGCCGGGCGCCCTGGTCCGCGTAGAGGCCATCGGCTTGGGCAAGGCGAAGCCGAAGCCGGTCGATATCCACGCCCGTGTCACCCGGGTGTCGGCGGACGGCAGAGAGACCGGGCTCGCTTGCCTGCATGTCGACGAAAGGGCCTTCCATATCCTGCAAGCCGCCTGGGACGGTGCCACCCTGGTCAAGGCCCACTAAAGCACTATTTGGTATTTGATCGGATAGTGCTCTAGCGCCCGCACCCCTCATCCCTCGAACCAGGCCCGCCACGCCTCCCAGCCGGCGACCCGCTCGGCGATCATCGAGTAGCCGGCCGAAATCGGGTGGACTCCGTCGCCGGGTCCGAAGAAGCCCGCCCAGTCGGGGTGAACAGGTCCAGATAGGGAATGCCGAGTTCGACGGCGAGTTCGGCGTAAGCGTCGCTCAACTCGGCGGTGCGCGACGAGGCGAAATGAAAGGCGATGTCGGGGCCGGATTGATAGGGCTGCTGGCCGTCGTCGACTGGCTGCGGGCCGATCCACAGGGTCGGTTTCCAGGCCGCCGCCTCCTCCATCATGGACCTGGCGATCTGCAGCGACTTCTCCATCGGCACCCGGATCTCGTCGTCGAGAATGGCCATGTCGTTGACGCCGAAGGAGAACACCAGGGCACCCGGATGAACGTCGGGCAACCGCGCTTCGCATTCGGCGCGCCAGCGGGTCGCGATCATCTCCGAAGTATCGGCGCGGACGCCGAGGTTGTAGAGCGTAACATCGTGGCCGGCCTCGGTTTCGTAGACGCCGAGGCGCCCGGGCCAACCGAGGTAGGCGTCGTCGTTGGTGCCGACAATCAAGCTGTCGCCGACGAAACAGATACGGAGCGCGGTCATTTCTCCTCCTCTACGGCCTTCAACAGGCGGTCCAGGCATTGCTGGCGGGTCGCCCTGTAGCGGCCGTTTTCCCACCAATCCTCGACCCGCGTCAACAGGGCTCCGACACGGGGCCCTTCGGCGACGCCGAGCGCCGTGACGTCGGCGCCGTTCAGCGGGAACGTCGGCGCCACCCATTCCTCGGCCGATTCGAGCATGGCGATCCAGCCCTTGGTGCGCTCGCTGGGCAGGCGCGGCGTCAACGACAGCTCGCCGGCCCAGGCCAGCAATACGAGATCTCGCACGGTGTCGGGGCCGAGCTTGCGAAGGGCCCGCATTTCCGCCGCCTCCCCCATGTCCGGATCGATCTCGATGGGTGGCGAACAAGCGGTGACGAGCCGGTCGCGCTCGGCGTTCGACAGTCTGAAGCGCTCGGCGACGATCGCGGCGCCCGCCGCATCGACGTCGATCAGCGCCGCCAACCGCCGAATCGGCTGAGGTCCGACCGAGTCGATAACCACGGCGCGGGTTTCAAGCCAGTTCAGCATGCGCAGTCGGTTGATGTCGTCGACTTCCGGCAGAATGACGTCGAACACCTTCTCACCGCGCATGAGAACAGCGATCTCGGCCGGGTCCGGTACCAACAGGATGCGCTTGAACTCATCGCGAAGGCGTTCGCCCGACAACTCGGTGAGCCGCCCCGCCTTGGCCCGGCAGGCGGCCAACGCGTCACGGTCGGGTGGCGGCCGGCCGTAGGCGCCGTGAAAGCGGAAGAACCGCAGGATTCGCAGAACATCCTCGTCTATGCGCTGCTCGGCCCGACCGATGAAACGAACGACGCCGTGGGCCAGGTCCGGGATACCGTCGTAGGGATCGTAGACGTCGCCATCCGGCGTCGCCGACAGGGTATTGATGGTGAAATCGCGCCGGGCGGCGTCTTCCACCCAGTCGTCGGTGAAGGCGACGCGGGCATGGCGGCCGTCGGTCTCGAGGTCGCGCCTGAGCGTCGTGATCTCGAACTTGTCGTCGTCAAGGAAGGCGCTCACCGTGCCGTGCTCGATGCCGGTCGGAACAGCCTGGACGCCGGCCTCGGCAAGCAGTTCCAAAACGGTTTCCGGCGGGTCCGGCGTGGCGATGTCAACGTCGCCGACCGGCCGCTTGGCGACGGCGTCACGGACACAGCCGCCGACGAACCGCACTTCCGTGCCGCGCGCCTGCAGAGCAGCAACGACGGTCCGGGTGGAGGCCGAGGTGATCCAGTCCTGCGGCGGGATCTTGCCGGTCGGTTCGGGAGCGGACGGAACGAGGACCACAGCGCATCTCCGAGGCGATTGCAACGAACGATACTAGGCCAAGTTCCCGGAAACGGGAAACCAGATGCAGGACGGTCGGAATCCCAGGTTTCTTGTCCAGGACGGAAACAAAAGGCCCGCCGGTCCCGTCTTCTGTGGGCGACCTTTCCGGACATTTGTCTGATTGCGGTGTTGTTGGTCAAGGTTTCCGAGCCCTTTGTCGCCG
>CAYFMP010000101.1:0-11952 GCA_964344215.1 uncultured Thalassospiraceae bacterium
TCACATGCTTTGACGGATCGCCCGGGCGATTCCGACAAAACATGATCTGCTCTAGACGATCTCGATCTCGGCGTCGCCGGCCTCGAATTGCCGCCGGATTTCGTCCGGCGGCACGGCGCTGGTGACCAGGATATCGACGGTTTCCGGGTCGCACACTTTGATCAGGCCGTTGCGGCCGAATTTCGAGTGGTCGGCGGCGACGATGACGTGCTCGGCCTGCCCGATGACGGCCTTCGAGAATTCTCCTTCGCAAAGATGGAAATCCATCAATCCCTTGGCGGCGTCGATGGCGCCGATCGACAGCACCGCGTAGCGAACCTCGAACTGGCCGACGAAACCGATCGCGTCGGTGCCGAAGGCGGCGCCGTCGTCGCCGCGCAACTCGCCGCCGGCCATGTAAACGCGGTTGCCGTTCCGAGTGGCCAGGGTGCGGGCGATCTCGACCGAATTGGTGACGACATGAAGTTTGGAATGCTCGGTGAGCGCCTGCGCCACGTAACAGGTGGTGCTGCCGGTATCCATCATCAACGAATCGCCGTCACTGATCCGCTTCGCCACCGCCTTGGCGATGCGTTGCTTCTCGTCCATCTGCTCCTGCATGCGGCGCTGCAGCGGCGGTTCGCTGAGGCGGTCGGGTACGACGATGCCGCCGTGCACCTTGATGACCAAGCCTTCCGACACCAACGGCTTGACGTCGCGCCGGATGGTCTCCTCGGAAACGGCGAATTGGTCGGCCAGGGCGGCGATCGCGCACGAGCCGTGGCGGCGGACGGCGCGCATGATGTCGGATTGCCGTTTGGTCTGGTGCATGTTCAAGCCGATCAGAAAACCCGAAGACCGATCATCGTAAATTCCACATCAGAAAACCACAAAATCAACATTATTTGAAAAGAAAACAACAAAATTCCACAAATCATGTGGTTTTTCATTGACTCGGTCCATCGCCTTGCAGAATCATTCAGGGGAATGAAGAGGCCAGGGCTCAAGCGGTTTCGGGCCCGGTGCCGAGATCAGGGAGGAAGATCAGCATGCGAAATCTCAAGCGGGCCGTCACGGCCGCTCTTGGCGGGGCGGCGTTGATGGCGGCGGCGGCGATGCCGGTTCAGGCCGATGTCGAATCGAAGGACCCGATCAAGTTGACCATCCACGACTGGACCGGGCAGTACGTCACCACTCACATCATGGGCGAGGTCCTGAAGAAGGCCGGCTACAACATCGAATACGTACAGGCCGACTACATCGCCCAGTTCGCCGGCCTGCAGGCCGGCGACCTGCACATCGCCATGGAGATGTGGGAGACCACCGGCAAGGACGCCATGGAGGCGTCCTTGAAGACCGGCAAGACCGTCGATCTCGGCGAGACCGGCATGGATGCCAAGGAGGAGTGGTGGTATCCGCTCTATATGAAGGATAAATGCCCGGGACTGCCGGACTGGAAGGCGCTCAACAAGTGCGCCGAGGCCTTCTCGACGCCGGAAACCGCGCCCAAGGGCCGCTACCTCGGCGGACCCGTCACCTGGGGCGGCTACGACGACGAGCGGGTCGAGGCGCTGGACCTCGATTACGAGGTCGTTCACGCCGGCACCGACGCCGCCCTGTTCGCCGAGCTCGAATCGGCCATCCAGCGCAAGGCGCCGATCCTGCTGTGGGTGTATGCGCCGCATTGGGCGGTTTCCAAGTACAAGGGCGAGTGGGTCGAGTTCCCGATCTACACGGATGCCTGCTACAACGACCCGAAGTGGGGCTCCAACCCCAACATGAAGTACGACTGCGGCAAGCCGTTCGGCTGGATCAAGAAGGTCGGCTGGAAGGACGGCGAGAAGAAGTGGCCGGGCGCCTACAAGGCGGTCCGCAACTTTAAGGTCGACAACGCCGAGATGGGCTCGATGATCGGCCGTATCGACCTCGACGGCGAGAAGCTCGACGCCGTTGTCGCCGACTGGATGAACAAGAACAAGAGCCGCTGGCAGGCCTGGATCAAATAACGTCGACTGATAGGGACGGGCGACCGGCAAATTCTGGGCGGCCGCCTGTTCCTTCCCCGCTTAATCCGATATCGTTCTCCGTCTGGGATTGAGACCGGAGGAGGCCATGTCCGCCGAAGAGACCGCCGTGCCCGACTCATCGGCGACCGACCCCAAGCCCGTCAAACTGGGGTGCAAGGGGGTATGGAAAGTGTTCGGTAACGACCCGAAGGCCTTTCTCGTCGCTCACGACTTCGCTCCCACCATCGATCAACTGGCCGGGGCCGGGCTGATCGGGGCGGTGCGCGACGCCAACCTCGAGGTCCGCGAGGGCGAGATCTTCGTCATCATGGGGCTGTCCGGCTCGGGCAAGTCGACCATCGTCCGGTGCATGACCCGCCTCGTCGAGCCGACCGCCGGCGAGATCCTGTTCGAGGGCGACGACCTGCTCAAAGCCAGCGACTCCGACATGATCGAACACCGCCGCCACAAGATGGGCATGGTGTTCCAGCATTTCGCGCTGCTGCCGCACCTGAGCGTGCTCGGCAACGTCGCCTTCCCGCTCGAGGTTCAGGGTATCGACCGCAGGGCCCGCCAGGCCCGCGCCATGGAGGTCATCGAACTGGTCGGCTTGCGCGGCCGCGAGTCCTATTTCCCGCGCGAACTGTCGGGCGGCCAGCAGCAGCGGGTCGGCATCGCCCGCTCGCTCTGTGTCGAACCCGAAATCTGGTTTCTGGACGAGCCGTTCTCGGCCCTCGATCCGCTGATCCGCCGCGAGATGCAGGACGAGTTCCTACGCCTGCAAAACGTGCTCAGGAAGACCATCGTCTTCATCACCCACGATTTCGACGAGGCCATCCGCCTGGCCGACCGCATCGCCATCATGAAGGACGGCGAGATCATCCAGATCGGCACGCCCGAACAACTGGTCCTGCATCCGGCCACCGAGTACGTCGCCGAGTTCACCCGCGACATCCCGCGCGCCAAGGTGCTGTCGGCCGCCGCCGTCATGGGGCCGATCGATGCGGCCGACTTCGCCGGCCGCATCGAAGCCGCGACCCGGATCGAGACCCTGGCCGCCGAGGTGACCGGCGCCGCCAAACCTTACGCCGTCGTCGATGGCGACGGCGAAGTCGTCGGCCAGTTGACGGCGGACGCCGTGTTGCAGGTGCTGCTCGGGAAAGACCAGGAGCCATGAGCGTCGCCGCTCTTGTCGTCGGCCGCCGCCAGGCCCGCCTCAATCCCTGGTTGGTCGCCTGGGGAGCGGCGCTGGCGGCCGCGGTCGCGCTGTATTTCCTTAAAGACGCCTTGCCCTGGGCCTTCAAGTACCCGCGCGCCGGCATCGTGCCGTTGCGTTTCTGGATCAGCGAATTCATGGCCTGGCTGATGGACGACTTCGACCTCGGCCTGTTCACGTTCCGCGAGTTCACCCGTTTTCTGGCCTGGATCATCGAGCAGCCCTACTGGCTGGTCAAAAGCCTGCTGTCGACCGGGTTCCTGAAAGGCCAGGGCAGCGACGCCATCGAGGTCTTTCCGCGGCTGTCGTGGATCGCCGTCATCGGCGGCGTCGTCCTGATGGGGATGTACGCCGGCGGCCGCGGCCTGGCGCTGTTGGTAGGGGGGTGTTTTCTTTATCTCGCCGTGTTCGGCCAGTGGGACAGCGCCATGGTGACGCTGTCGTCGATCGTCATCTCGGTGCCGTTCGGGGTGTTGGGCGGGCTCGTCCTCGGCATCCAGGGGTTCCGCTCGAGGCGCTTCGAGATGGTGCTGATCCCGATCCTCGACCTCATGCAGACGGTGCCGGTGTTCGCCTACCTGGTGCCGGTCCTGATCCTGTTCGGGTTCGGACCGGTGGCGGCGATGATCGCCACCATCATCTACGCGATGCCGCCGATGGTCCGCGTCACCATGCTGGCGCTGCGCCAGGTGCCCGACGAGGTCATGGAATTCGGCCGCATGGCCGGCTGCTCGCCGCGGCAGTTGCTGTGGAAGGTACAGCTGCCATCGGCCAAGTCGACCCTGATGGTGGGCGTCAATCAGGTGGTGATGCTGTCCTTGAACATGGTCATCATCGCCTCGATGATCGGCGCCGGCGGTCTCGGCTTCGACGTCCTCAACGCGCTCAGGCGCCTGAAGATCGGCGAGGGCATCGAGGCCGGCCTGGCGATCACGCTCCTGGCCATCGCCCTCGACCGTCTGAGCCAGTCGTTCGCGACCCGGCCGCCGCCGGTCCACGGCCGCGAGCCGGCCGGCCTGTGGGCCCGCCACCCCTATTTGATCACGGCGCTCGGACTGATGGCGGCGACCTGGACTGTCGGCCTGGCGGCAACCTGGCTACAGACCTATCCGGAATCCTGGCAGGTGACGACCGGCGCCTTCTGGGGCGACGTCGTCAAGTGGATCAACGTCAACTTCTTCGAGGAACTCGACGCCTTCAAGAACTTCCTGCTGCTCAACGTCATGATCCCCATCAAGCGCTTCCTGCTCGGGCTGCCGTGGATCGCCGTGGTCGGTTTCGCGGCGCTGGCCGGCGCCCAGCTCGGCGGTTGGCGGCTGGCGCTGTTGGCCGGCTCGCTGGCGCTGTTCATCGCCGTCGTCGGGCTGTGGCCGAAGGCCATGGTGACGGTCTACCTGTGCGGCCTGTCTGTCGTCATCGCCAGCCTGATCGGCATCCCGATCGGCGTCGCCGCCGCCCGCAACGAACGCCTGCACCGGGTCGTCCAGGTCACCATCGACACCTTGCAGACGCTGCCCAGCTTCGTCTACCTGATGCCGGTGGTAATGCTGTTCCGGGTCGGCGACTTCGCGGCCATGCTGGCGGTCATCGCCTATGCGCTGGCGCCGGCCGTCCGTTACACCGACCACGGCATCCGCAGCGTCCCGCACCACCTGATCGAGGCGGCGGTGGTGGCCGGATGCACGCGCCGGCAGATCCTGTGGAAGGTGCAGCTGCCGCTGGCGCTGCCCGAAATCATGCTCGGGCTCAACCAGACCATCATGATGGCCTTGAGCATGCTGGTCATCACCGCACTGGTCGGCACCCGCGAGCTCGGCCAGGAGGTCTACATCGCGCTGACCAAGGCCGATACCGGTCGTGGCCTGACCGCCGGCATCTGCGTTGCCGTCATCGCCATCATCGCCGATCGACTGATCGGGGCCTGGAGCCGGCGCCGCAAGGCCGAACTCGGACTGGAATAGGGAGGGGAAACCAATGAGCGCCGACCAAGCCCTTGAAAAGGCCGGAAACCTTGCGTTCTGGAGCGGCCCGGTCGAGCCGGTGGCGCTTGGCGGCGGCATCTCGAATCACAATTTCACGGTTGAGGACGGCGACAGCAAATTCGTGGTCCGCATCGGCGACGACATCCCGGTCCACGGCGTGCTCAGGCGCAACGAGATCGCTTGCAGCCGCGCCGCCTTCGCCGCCGGCATCTCGCCGGAGTTGGTGCATGCCGAGCCGGGCGCCCTGGTCCTGCGCTTCGTCGACGGCCGGACCTACGGCGCGGAAGACGTGCGCCGGCCCGACAACCTGGCGCGTATCCTCGACCTGGTCAAACAGGTGCACCGCGAGATGCCGCGGCACTTCCGCGGCACGCCGCCGCTGTTCTGGGTCTTCCACATCTTCCGCGACTACGCCCACACGCTGGAAGACGGCGACAGCCGCATGGTCGGCGAACTGCCGAGGCTGTTGGCGGCGGGCGAGGCGCTGGAAGCGGTGATCGGGCCGGTCGAGCTGGTCTTCACCCACAACGACCTGCTGGCCGCCAACTTCATCGACGACGGCGAGCGGCTGTGGCTGGTCGATTGGGAATACGGCGGCTACGGCAGCCCGTTGTTCGACCTCTGCAACGTCGTTTCCAACAGCGAACTGTCCGACGCCCAGGCCCGCGGCCTGCTCGAGGCCTATTTCGAAAAACCGGCCGACGACGGCCTCTGGCGGCGGTTCGAGGCGATGACCTGCGCCTCGCACCTGCGCGAGGCCATGTGGAGCATGGTCTCGGAGATCCATCTCGATATCGATTTCGACTACGAGGCCTATACGGCCGAGAACCTGGCGCGGTTCGAGCGGTCGTTCGCCGAGTTCCGGGAAGGCTGAGGAAGGCGATGGCGGAATTCCCGACCCAGGCCCGGGCCGTCGTCATCGGCGGCGGCATCGTCGGCTGTTCGGTGGCCTACCACCTGGCCCGGCTCGGCTGGAGTGAGGTCGTCGTCGTCGAGCGCGCCAAGCTGACCAGCGGCTCGACCTTCCACGCCGCCGGCCTGGTCGGTCAGCTGCGCTCCAACGCCAACGTCACCCAGCTCCTGAAATACAGCGTCGAACTCTACGACCGCCTCGAGGCCGAGACCGGCCAGGCGACCGGGTGGAAGATGAGCGGGTGCCTCAGGCTGGCCTGCAACGCCGAGCGCATGGAGGAGTTGGAGCGCCAGGCGACGACGGCGCGCAGCTTTGGCCTCGAGACCCACGTGTTGAGCCCGAAGGAGGCCCTCGATATGTGGCCGATCATGGACGGCTCCGATCTGGTCGGTGCCACCTTCATGCCGAGCGACGGTCAGGCCAACCCGTCCGACATCACCCAGGCGCTGGCGGCTGGCGCCAGGCAGGGCGGCGTACGCATCGTCGAAGACTGTCCGGTCACCGCCATCGACGTCGTGGACGGCCGGGTTAAGGGCGTTTCGACGGCGCATGGGCACATCGCCACCGAGGTCGTCGTCAACTGCGCCGGCCAATGGGCCGGCGAGGTCGGCGCCTTGGCCGGGGTCGCCGTGCCGGTCTGCTCGGTCCAGCACCAGTATCTCGTCACCGAACCGATCGACGGGGTCGGGAAGGACCTGCCGACCATGCGTGATCCCGATCGGCTGATCTACTTCAAGGAAGAGGTCGGCGGCCTGGTCATGGGCGGCTACGAACTCGACCCCATTCCGTGGGCCACCGGCGGCATCCCCGAAGGGTTCAATTTCTCGCTGTTGGATTCCGACTGGGACCACTTCGAAAGCCTGATGGAGCAAGCACTGGGCCGGGTGCCGGCGCTGGAGAGTGCCGGCGTCAAGGACCTGGTCAACGGCCCCGAGGCGTTCACGCCGGACGGCAATTTCATCCTCGGCGAGGCACCCGACGTCAGAGGTTTCTTCCTCGGTTGCGGCTTCAACGCCTTCGGCATCGCGTCGGCCGGCGGCGCCGGCAAGGCGTTGGCCGAGTGGATCGTCGGCGACGAGCCGCCCCTCGACCTGTGGCCGGTCGACGTGCGCCGCTTCGGCGGCCATCATGCCGACTCCGACTGGGTCCGCGCCCGTACCCTGGAGCTCTACGGCAAGCATTACGCCATGGCCTGGCCCAACGAGGAGCACGAGAGCGCCCGGCCCTTGCGGCGCTCGCCGATCTTCGACCGGCTGGCCGCCGCCGGCGCCTGCTTCGGCGAGAAGATGGGCTGGGAGCGGCCCAACTGGTTCGCGCCGGAAGGCGTCGAAGCCAGGGACGTCTATTCGTTCGGCCGCCAGAACTGGTTCGAACACGTCGGTGAAGAGCACCGGGCGGTGCGCGAGCGGGTGGCGGTGTTCGACCAGAGCTCGTTCGCCAAGTTCATGGTCGAGGGACCGGACGCCGAGCAGGCGCTTTCGTGGGTATGCGCCGGCAACGTCGCCAGGCCGGTCGGCAGCCTCACCTACAGCCAACTGCTGGGGGCGAAGGGCGGCATCGAATGCGACCTGACGGTGGCCCGCATCGCCGACGATGCCTATTACGTCGTCACCGGCACCGGCTTTCGCACCCACGATCTGGCCTGGATCGAGCGCAACATCCCCGACGGACTTGATGTGAGGGTATCCGACCTGACCGAGGACCTCGCCACCCTGTCGCTGATGGGGCCCAGCGCGCGCGACGTGCTGCAGGCCGTCACCGATGCCGATGTCGGCGACGCCGCCTTCCCGTTCGCCACCTGCCGAGACATCCCCGTTGCGGGCGCCCGGGTGCGGGCGCTGCGCATCACCTACGTCGGCGAGCTCGGTTGGGAGCTGCACCTGCCGATCGGAGAGGCTGGGCTGGTTTACGACGCCCTGATGGCGGCGGGTGCGGAGTTCGGCGTCGCCAACGCCGGTTACCGGGCCATCGAGTCGCTGCGCCTGGAGAAGGGGTATCGGGCCTGGGGCGCCGACATCGGCCCTGACTACACGCCGATCGAGGCCGGGCTGGCGTGGGCGGTCAAGCTCAAGTCGAACACGCCGTTCCTCGGCCGCGAGGCGATTCAGCAAGCGGCCGGCCGGCCGCCGGGCAAGGTGCTCAGTTGCTTCACCAACGACGACCCCGACGTCGTGCTGTTGGGCCGCGAGACGCTGTACCGAAACGACGAGCGCGTCGGCTGGCTGTCGAGCGGCGGCTGGGGCTATACGGTGGAGAAGAACATCGGTTACGGCTACGTCCGCAACGACACGGGCGTCACCCGCGATTACCTGGAATCCGGCGCCTACGAGCTGGAGGTGGCGGCCCGCCGGGTGCCCTGCGAAATCCGCTTCGGCGCGCTCTACGATCCGAACATGGAGCGGGTGAAGGGGTGAGGGTGGACGGCGCCTACGACGCGGTAGTGATCGGGGCCGGCCACAACGGCCTGGTCTGCGCCGCCTACCTGGCCAAGGCCGGGCTTGCGGTCAAGGTGGTCGAGCGCCGCGGCGTGGTCGGCGGCGCCGCCGTCACCGAGGAGTTCCACCCCGGTTTTCGCAACTCGGTCTGCGCCTACACGGTCGGCCTGCTGGCGGCCAGCGTCGCCGACGACCTGCGCCTGAAGGAGTTCGGGCTGCAGCTCGTCGAGCGCCCGCTCTCCAACTTCATGCCGCTGGACAACGGCGATTACATCAAGCGTCCGTCCAACCAGGCCGCCTTCAAGGCCGAGATCGCCCGCTTCTCGCAAGAAGACGCCGACAATCTCGCCGATTACGAGGCGACACTGGACAGGCTGGCCGCCGTACTGCGCGGCCTGGTGTTGGAAACGCCACCCAACGCCGGCGGCGGCTGGCGCGAGATGTGGCGGGCGTGGCGCTCCAGCCGCCCGGTCCGCCGACTGCCGGCCGCCGACCAGGCGGCGCTGGCCGACATCATGGTATTGAGCGCCGCCGAGTTCCTCGGGCGCTGGTTCCGCCACGACGCCGTCCGCGCGTTGATCGCCTTCGACGCGGTGGTCGGCACCATGGCCGGGCCGCATACGCCGGGCACGGCGTACGTGTTGTTGCACCACTGCTTCGGCGACATCATGGGGCGTCCCGGCGTCTGGGGCCACGCCATCGGCGGCATGGGAGCGCTCACCCAAGCGATGGCGCGGGCCGCCGAGGCCGCCGGTGCCGAGATCGAGACGAACGCGCCGGTCGCCGAGGTCGTTGTCGAAAACGGCCAGGCGGCCGGGGTGCGGCTCGAGGACGGACGCCGGATACGGGCCCGCGCCGTCGCCGCCAACGTGACGCCGAGCGTGCTGTTGACGCAACTGCTCGATGCCCGCCACCTCGATGCGGCGACGCGGCGGCTGGCCGAAACCCGCCGCTATGGCTCCGGCACCTTCCGCATGAACGTGGCGCTGGCCGAACTGCCGGATTTCACCTGCCTGCCGGGCCGTGAGGCCGGCGAGCACCACGGCGCCGGAATCATCCTGGCGCCGTCGATCGGCTACATGGAACAGGCGCATCGCGACGCCGTCGAACTCGGCTGGTCGCGCCGCCCCATCGTCGAAATGCTGATTCCGTCGACCATCGATCCGACCCTGGCGCCGGAAGGCCGGCACGTGGCCAGCCTGTTCTGCCAGCATTTCAATCCCGTCCTGCCGGGCGGCCGCTCGTGGGACGAGGCGCGCGACGAAGCGGCCGACGCGGTGCTCGATACCGTCAACGCTTTCGCCCCCAATTTCCGCGACTCCGTGCTCGGCCGCCAGGTGCTGAGCCCGCTCGACCTCGAGCGCGAGTTCGGGCTGACCGGCGGCGACATCTTCCACGGCTGCCTCGACCTCAACCAGCTGTTCAGCCTGCGGCCGATGCTGGGTCACGCCGATTACCGGATGCCCGTTGGCGGGCTCTATCTCTGCGGGGCCGGCGCCCATCCGGGCGGCGGCGTCACCGGCGCGCCCGGCCACAACGCGGCGCGTGAGATGGTCCGTGATCTGTGATCCGATTGGCGGCGATCCACCCGCCCGCCGGGTGCCCTGCGACATCCGTTTCCGCGCGCTCTACGATCCGAACACGGAGCGGATCAAGGGGTGACCGGTTGAAGCGGCCGTCGGCCCCGCCAATCGCGTTTTGCCGGTTCGGCGCCGCGCCTTATTCGGCGGGCACGAGCCCGATGGAGCGTTCGGAAGCCGTCAGGGTCCGGCGCAGACGTTTCAAGACGGCTCCGGAAACCTGGCGATACCTGGCGAATGCACCGCGTCCGGCCTCTCTCACGGCCTCCCCATGCAGGCGCCGGCCAATCCCGACATAATGCGCAACGTCGATCGATCCGTTGGCGTGTCTGCGAACTTCGGTTGCTTCGAGCATGTCGCTTCCTCCTTCGTTTAGGTGACAGGGGAAGCCTAATTGGCGAGAATGCCGTGTGCTTGGAGGAAGCCTTGATTTTTCTTCGAGAAATCCATAATTTCTACGTTTGCGCGGAGCGGCGTCGATGATCTACCGGTTTGCAGGCTACTCGCTCGATCCGGCGACGTTCCAGCTGAAACGCGGGAACGAGGAGATTGCCGTCGAACCGCAGGTCTTCAGTGTGCTTGCGTTTCTCATCGAAAACCGCGAACGGGTCGTTTCCAAGGACGACCTGATCTACGCCGTATGGGATGGGCGCATCGTTTCCGACGCCACGCTCAGCAGCCGCATCAGCGCCGCCCGGCACGCCATCGGCGATAGTGGCGAGGCGCAGGCGGTCATACGCACCATGCCGAGGCGCGGCTTTCGGTTTGTGGCGGAGCTCGAGCCCGTTGACGAGGGTACGCCGGAAACGGACGACGGAGGCCGATCGGGCGCTCGGGACGCCGAGCAAGCCGCGCCGGTCGCCGCCGACGAAACGCCGGCCGCGAACGCGCTTCGTCAAAGAGTGAGATTCTGCACCTCGAAGGACGGCACGCGGCTTGCGTTGGCGACGACGGGCGAGGGCTTTCCGCTGGTCAGGGCGGGGCACTGGCTTACGCATCTGGAGCACGATTGGCACAGTCCGGTATGGCGTCCGTTTCTCGACGAACTCGGCAGAGGCTTTCGGGTCAGCCGATACGACCAGCGCGGCAACGGGCTTTCCGATTGGTCGGCGACGGATTTCAGCCTCGAGAGGTTCGTCGAGGACCTCGAGGCCGTTATCGAAGCGGCCGGTCTGGAGACGTTCGCTCTCTACGGAACCTCGCAGGGCGCGCCGATTTCGATCGCCTATGCCGTTCGCAACCCGGAACGCGTCAGCCATTTGATCCTCCACGGCGGCTACGTTCGGGGACGGCTGGTCAGGGGTTCGGTCGAGGAACGGGAACAAGGAGAGGCTTTGCTGACGTTGATCCGTCATGGCTGGGGCAAGCAGGGCAGCCCTTTCCTGAAGGCGTTCTCATCCATGTACATACCGGACGGCACCACCGAGCAGATCGATTCCCTGGTGGAATTGCAGCGGCAGACGACGACGCCGGAGAACGCCGCCAACATTCGCGCCGCCGTCGATAGTTTCGATGTCGCCGGTCATTTGGAGAGCGTCGCGGTGCCGACGTTGGTCGTTCATGCCCGCAACGACGGCGTGCACCCCCTCGACGAGGGCCGCCGGCTCGCCGCCGGCATCGGGAACTCGGAATTCCTGATGCTGGAGAGCGCCAACCACACGATTCTCGAGCACGAACCGGCCTGGGACGTGCTCTTCAGCGGCATCAGAAGCTTCGTTCTGAACTAGGAAGCGTTCTCGCCGGGGGCGGGCCGACGTCGAGAGGAGCAATCGAGGACGTCGTTCCCTAGAGCGGGTCACGTTGATATGGAAGCGGCTGAGATCGGTGTTGCGGCCTGCCGG
>CAYFMP010000102.1:0-11737 GCA_964344215.1 uncultured Thalassospiraceae bacterium
TCCGGCCCCCCGGACGGCGTCGCGGCCCGCTTCCGATGGCCCCGCATCGCTGCGCAAGCCGCTCCTTGCCGGGAGACCGGAGAGCGCGTCTCAGCGATTCCATATCAACGTGAACCGCTCTAGGCCGGCCCCCGATGAGGCCCGTCAATCACCTTGTCGTCTTCGCCCGCGAAGCGCGCATGGGCCGCGTCAAGACGCGGCTCGCCGCCGGCATCGGCGTGGTCGACGCCTGGCGCTTCTACCGGCACACGCTGGCCCGTACGCTGCGGGTGCTCGGAAACGACCGGCGCTGGCGGTGCTGGCTCGCCGCCACTCCCGACGGTGCGTTTCTCGGCGATCCCCTGTGTCCGCCCGACTACTGGCGCATCAGCCAGGGCTCCGGCGACCTCGGCCAGCGCATGGGACGGGTGATGGCGGCGCTGCCACCCGGTCCCGTTGTCATCGTCGGCGCCGACATCCCGGACATTCGCGCGGCCGACGTGGCCCGGGCCTTCCGGCTGTTGGGCGCGCATGACGCCGTGGTCGGGCCGGCCGCCGACGGCGGCTATTGGCTGATCGGCCTCAAACGCCGCCCCCGCCTGCCAGACGTGTTCGGCGGCGTCCGCTGGTCGAGCAGCCACGCGCTCGCCGACACGCTGGCCAACCTGCCGGCCGGTCATACCGTCGCCTACCTCGACGAGCTTGCCGACATCGACGACGCCGAGGCGCTGGAGCGTTGGCGTTCGGCCCGGGCCGGAAGTTCTTAGTCTACCGCGGGCCGGGCTGATGGGGAGGAGCCGACTGCGATAGCGAAATTCTGTCGCCAATGATCAGAATTTGTTATGATGATAATTGGGGGTGATGATTGTTAAGGAAACGTCTAGATATCATCCTCCGATGACTACTATCTCCGACAAGGTCAAAACGTTCAGCGTTCTTCACCTCGATCCGGACCGGCAATGGCTCAACGTCATAAGCCGGGAGTTGAAGGGTGGCGGCATGCGGGAAGTCCTGACGACGACCGATCCGAAGGAGGCCTTGGCGCAAATCCGCGATGCCGATCCCGACCTGCTGATCATTCATGACGACTTGAGGTTCGTCCGCTTCCTGCGTCACCACGAGGCCAGCCCGAACAGGCAAATCCCGATCATCATGGTGACAAGCAACGTCGGTCCGTCGGACGTCGCTGCGATGCGCGATGCCGGAGTCAACGAGATCGTCGTCAAACCCTGCTCGATCGCCCAGCTCGTCCAGCGCATCGAGGTGATCGCACTACATCCTCGGGAGTTCGTCGTTACCAAGGACTTCACCGGCCCGAGCCGGCGACGCCACAAGAAGGACTTTCTCGACGGACCGGAAAGACGGTCCGGATAGCTCGCCGGGCCGGCGAACGGAGGGGTCGTCCCGGACGACCGGCGTCATCGCCGACGGCCCATATATTTTCGTTTTCTCAAACCAGTTCACGCATGCCCTTGGCTTGTTCGCGCATGCGCTCGACATAGGGCTTCAAGGGAAGGTCGCTTTCGATCACATGCCCCGTCAGCCATTCGCGCAAGAACGACCCGATTTCAACGGCAACATCGGTGACATTGTTTTCGTCCGCCCGCAGGGCTTTCTGTTTCAGGCCATTGAACTTGTCGATCAGGGCGTCGTGTTCCTGTTTGTGATCGTCGCGGAACGGAAATCCCGAGATCCTTTGCAGCTTTTCTTCGCGCTGGAAGTGGGTTTGCGTGTAGTTGGTGAGAGATGCCAGGAGGGGGACCATCTGATCGGGCGACTGAAAATCGGGAATGCCGTCGTTGAATTCGTTGATCAGCTTGAACAAGGTCATGTGATCCCTGTCGATAACACCGTTGTCGACGACGAACTGGTCGCCCCAGCGGATCTTTCCTACCGATTTCGCCGCCTCGGCCCGCTTCTTCGCATTTCTGGCAAACCTCGATTTCTTCGCCGCTTCCTTCTTCTGCGATGCCCGTAACTTGAGTCCGGCGTAGGTGATGACGATGGCGATGAAGACGCCCGCGATTAGGGGTGCGTAATCCTCCATGGCGATCCCTCTTCTTGCGACTGAGAGCGTTGGCCGTTCGACGTTTGGTGCGTATCCCCCACGGGTATCTAGCACGCGAAAACGGTCTTGCCAATCGGGTCGGTCGGAGGTTTTCCCGGGCCGGCAGAAAGCATCGATTTGCCGGGGCACCTCGGCGGTCGGCGACGACCGGCCCGGCCCGTTTTCTAGATCAAGCCCCGCGCCCGAAGTTCCGCCTCCAGGACGACGGCGTCGGTGAAGTGGTGGACCTCGAGGCCGAAGGCTTCGGCGCCGGCGACGTTGTTTTCCGAATCGTCGACGAACAGCACCTGCTCGACGCGCTTGCCCCAGCGTTCGAGCGCCGTTTCGAATACCAACGGGTCGGGTTTGCGGGCCTTGAACCGCCACGTGAAGTAGAGGTTCGGTCCGAACACGTCGGTCAGCTCCGGATAGTCGGCAACCAGCGCCTCCTCGACAACTTCCCAGTTGTTGGTGAGGACGGCGACGTCGTGGCCGGCGGCGACGCGGCGGGCCAGTCCGACGACGTCGGCGTCGGGCTCGAAGGCGTCGGCCATGGCGGCGGCGAAGTCTGTATACGACATCTCGATATCGAGCCGGCGGCAGAACTCGACATGGCTCTGAGCGGCGTTCAGACCGCCGCGCTCACAGGTCTGGTCGTAGTCGCTGGCCCAGATTTCGCCGTGGATGATGTCGCCGGCCAGACCGGTCGTCCGGACCAGGCGTTCGAGGCGCCGCTCGGGGAAGTACCTGAACAGCACCCCACCCAAATCGAAGAGAACGCTGTCGGGAGATCCCGCCACGGCCGCACTCCTTGGAACCTCGACCGGCCAACCACCGGAGCCCCAGTCTAGCTCATATGCTCCTTCAGGCGCGGCATTAACTCGACGAAGTTGCAGGGCCGGGTGCGGATATCGAGCTGGTGGACGAGGATGTCGTCCCAGGCGTCCTTGCAGGCACCCGGCGAGCCCGGCAGGGCGAACAGGTAGGTGCCGTTGGCGACGCCGGCGGCGGCCCGCGACTGGATCGTCGAGGTCTTGATTTTTTGGAAGCTGAGCATGCGGAACAGCTCGCCGAAACCGGGGACGTCCTTCTCCTGAACTCGGGCCAGCGCCTCCGGGGTGACGTCGCGCCCGGTCACGCCGGTGCCGCCGGTCGAGATCACCGCGTCGATCGCCGGATCGTCGATCCAGGCTTGGAAAACGGCGGCGATGTCGTCGACCTCGTCGACGACGATGGTCCGCGCGGCGACGACGTGGCCGGCCGCTTCGATGCGTTCGACCAGGGTGTCGCCGGAGCGGTCGTCGTCCGCCGTGCGGGTATCGGAAACAGTCGCCACCGCGACGTTGATCGGCACGAACTCAGTTGCGGTCGCGTGTCCCATTGATTTCCGCCACTTCCTCGATTTCTTCCTGACCGAGGGCGGTATACACCGGCCACTCGCCGGCGGCAATGGCGTCGAGGGACGGCGACGGCTGGCCCAAGCGGTCGCGGTAGATCCACAGGTTGGAAAGGACCCGTTCGATGAAGATCCGCGTCTCGCGCGACGGGATGCTCTCGATGAAGAACAACGGGTCGTCGAGGTCGTCGGTGCGGCGCCGCCATTTGCGCAGGTTGCCGGGGCCGCCGTTCCAGGCCGCCGCCATCAGGAACAGATCGCCCTTGATGTTCTGGTCGTCGAGCAGAATCTCGATGTACTTCTGACCGAGATCGAGGTTGACCTCGGGCTTGAACAGTTTGGTCCGCTTGCCCCAGCGATAGCCCCTGTCACGGGCCACGAAGCTCGCCGTCCTCGGCATCAACTGCATCAGTCCGCGCGCTCCGGCCCAACTCTTGGCTTTCGGATTGAACTTCGATTCCTGGCGGATCAGCGCATAGATCAAGGCGCGATCGACGCGGAAGCCGCCGGCCGGCGTCCACAGCGGCACCGGGTAGGCGGCGCCGTCGAAGCCGCCGCCGTCCGGATACAGGCGCTGGTCGAGGCGGACCGCCAGCGACGCCATGTTGCCGCGCGCCGCCAGCGCCAGAATGCCGTGGGCCAGCGACTCGTCGGCGCGTTTGGCCAATTCTCTCAACTCACGCTCGGCGCGCCCGTTGCGGCCGACCTGGAGCAGCGCCATGGCGCGCCGGCCGCGCGGCCGCGTGGTCAACCGGCCGACCGTATCGTCCGGCATCGGCGGCATCGTCCAGCGGAATTCTATCGGCAGGCCGAGCACGCGCCTGGCCAGCAATCCGTAGAAGGTGCGGCCGTGGCGGGCGGCCGTGGCGAGCAACGGCGTTACGGCGGCCGGATTGCGTGCGACCAAGTGGGCGCGGGCGGCCCAGAAAGCGGCCGCCGAATGGAACCAGTCGGCGCCGTCGCTCAAGCGTGCCGCCTCCTCGAAATGGTGAGCGGCGGTCTCCTTGCGTCCCAGCCGCCACGCCGCCAGCCCGGCCGTCCAATGGGCGTCGGGGATGTACTTGCCCGACCTGTCGGCGGCCTGGCCGGCCCACTTCAGCGCCCACTCGTCGCGGCCGTCGGAGAAATAGCCGCGCCCCAAGCGGGAGCGGGCCTCGTCGAATTCGGCGGTGCTGAACAGGCGCTGTAGCTCCTTCGACTGGATGAGGCGTTTGGCGGTCAGGGTATGGCCGCGGCGCAGGGCCCGCCGGATCTGCCGTTTCAAAGCCCGGACCCGGCGGCGATCGGCCGTCTTCAGGCGTTTCGACGGAATGCGGATGCGCGCCGAGGCCTCGGCTGCCGCCGTCCGGGCCGCCGCCTCCGGCGCCTTCGGGGCGCGCCAGTTCTTGGGCTTGCGGCGCAGCGCCAGCTTGTAGATGCGCCGGGCCTCGGGATGGTCGGCGTACTTGGCCATCCACGCCTTCAGTTCCTTGTAGCGCGAGCGGTACTTGGTCGGGTGCAGGTAGCGCTGGGCCAGCACGTGCCCCATCAGCAGGCGGTCGTTCAACTGCTTGATGAGGCGGTCGGCCGTCCTCCAGTCGCCCGGTTCCTGTACCGCGAAGATGCGCTTGTAGAGGGCGACGTCATTTTCCGTCAGCACCTCGGGCAGGGTCGGTGCGGCGGTCCGCGCCGACGGCGCCACCGAGGCCACCTCGTAGGACTTGAGGGGTGCGCTGTCGTCGGCGCGGGCGGCCCCCGCAATCAGCGCGAATCCCCCCACAGCGGCCGCAATCGGCAGCAATCCAAGAACCGAACGATGTTTCATGGCATGAAGTTTGAGAATTGAGTCCCCCAAGAGCCCACCCCTCTATACCCTATCGGCGGCAGGGGGGCAACCGGGGGACCATCCGCCCCCCGTCGAATTCCTCCCATATCTGGGGAAAAAGCGCCTCTATACCTACAAGATGCTGAACCGCACTGCGGCGACGGCCTATTCGGCCAGGCGCTTCTTGACCGCCAGCAGGTCGCGCCAGGTGTCGCGCTTCTGGCCCGGCGAGCGTAACAGGTAGGCCGGGTGGAACATCGGCGTGGCGTCGATGGGATGCGACATGCGGGCCGTTTCGTAGGTGAACCATCGGCCGCGCAGCCGCCCCACTCCCTGGGTTTCGGCCAGCACCGACTTGGCGGCCGGGCCGCCCAGCGTGACCAGGACGTCGGGGTCGACCAGTTCGATCAGGCGCTCGACGAACGGCATGCAGACGGCGGTCTCCTGCGGCGTCGGCGTGCGGTTGCCGGGCGGCCGCCAGAATACCGTGTTGGAGATCAGGACATCGCTGCGGGCCATGCCGATGGAAGCGATCATCCTGTCCAGCAGCCGGCCGCTGGGACCGACGAAGGGCAGCCCCTGACGGTCCTCCTCGGCGCCCGGCGCCTCGCCGACGAACATCAGGCGCGCCTCCGGGTTGCCGTCGGTGAACACCAGATTGGTGGCGGTCTTCTTCAGCGCGCAGCCCTCGAAGGCCTCGAGGGCGGTCCGCAACTGCTCGACGGTGCCGGCGGCGGCGGCGGCCTCGACCGCCGAATGGACGGAAACCTCGTTGCCGCCGTTGGCCGTTGCCGGTGGAATTAGAGAGGCTTGAGCCGGTGGGACAGGCGCGGCTTGAGCCGGTGGGACAGACGCGGCTCGAGCCGGCGGCGTCACCGTTGCCGGCGCCTGCGAATCGGCCATTTCGTTGGGTCCCGCACCGACCGGTTCGGCTGCCGCTTTGGGCTTTGCCGGGTCGGTCTTGGCGTCGTCGGCCGCAAACCGGTCGACGGCGGTCTCGCCGATGGTCTCGTCGACGCCGGCGGCGAGGTGCCAGTCGAGGATTTGGCGGGCATGACGCGGATCGGGCATGCGTCACCCTAAAGCAATATCCGATCGAATTGAACCGATCGGGTTCAAGTCGATCGGAATTATTTGCTCCATTTTCCGATCGATCGGAGCGGTGCAACCCGATCGGTCGTTTTTTCGATGGCGCGGGTCGCATTTCGATACCGCCTAGGCCCGTCGCCGTGTTATAACCCGGCGCTTTTTCGGGCCATCCCAGGCAACAGCTCCGGAGGGACCCATGGAACGGGAGTCCATGCAATTCGACGTCGTCGTCGTCGGCGCCGGGCCGGCCGGTCTGTCGGCCGCCATCCGCCTCATGCAGCTGGCCGCCGAGGGCGGCCGCGAGATATCAGTCTGCGTCGTCGAGAAAGGCGCCGAGGTCGGCGCCCACATCCTGTCGGGCGCCGTCGTCGATCCGATCGCCTTGGACGAGTTGCTGCCCGACTGGAAGGAGCGCGGCGCGCCGATCGGCGAGGCCGTCACCGTCAACCACCACTGGGTGCTGAGCGAAACCTCCAAGCGCTCGCTGCCGCACCTGCTGATGCCGCCGCTGTTGAGCAACAAGGGCTGCTATACGTTGAGTCTCGGCAACCTGACCCGGTGGCTGGCCGAGCAGGCCGAGGCCCTCGGCGTCGAGGTCTACCCCGGGTTCGCGGCGGCCGAGGTGCTGTATCGGGACGACGGTTCGGTGATGGGCGTCGCTACCGGCGACATGGGGCTGGACAAGGACGGCAACCCCGGCCCCAACCACGAGCCAGGCGTCGAATTGCACGCCTCCTACACCTTCTTCGCCGAAGGGGTGCGCGGGTCCCTGTCCAAGCAACTGATGGAAAAATTCGAGCTCCAGGCCGGCGTCGAGCCGCAGACCTACGCCATCGGCATCAAGGAGCTGTGGGAGGTCGCGCCCGACAAGCATGCGCCCGGCACCGTCATCCACACCCAGGGCTGGCCGCTGACCGACACCGTCGGCGGCGGCTTCATCTACCATCAGGAAGCCGGCCAGGTGGCGATCGGCTTCGTCGTCGCCCTCGACTACGAGAACCCGCACCTGAACCCGTACGAGGAGATGCAGCGCTACAAGACGCACCCGGCCGTTCGGCCGCTGTTCGAAGGCGGCCGCCGCGTCGCCTACGGGGCCAGGGCGATCAACGAGGGCGGCCTGCAATCGATCCCCAAACTGGTGTTTCCCGGCGGCGTCTTGATCGGGTGTTCGGCCGGTTTCGTCAACGTGCCGCGCATTAAGGGCACCCACAACGCCATGAAGAGCGGCATGCTGGCGGCCGAGGCCGCCTTCGCCAGGCTCAAGGACGGCTCCCAAGGCGGCGACGAACTGAGTGCCTATCCGACCGCCCTGCAATCGTCGTGGGTGCGAAAGGACCTGCACCGGGTGCGCAACGCGAGGCCGGCACTCGCCAAGTTCGGCATCGGGCTCGGCACGCTGTATGCCGGCTTCGACATGTGGATGCACTGCCTGGGGCTCGGCTTTCTCATTCCCTGGACCTTCGGCCACCACGAGGATCACACGGCGCTCAGGAAGGCTTCCGAGTGCCCGAGGATCGAGTACCCGAAACCGGACGGCGAGATCACCTTCGACCGCAACAGCTCGGTTTATCTGTCCGGCACCAACCACGCCGAGGGCCAGCCGGTCCACCTGACCCTGAAGGACGCCGACGTGCCGGTCGCCGTCAACCTGGCCGACTACGACGGCCCCGAGCAGCGCTTCTGCCCGGCCGGCGTCTACGAGTTCGTCGAGGAGGCGGGTCGGCCAAAGCTGCAGATCAACGCCCAGAACTGCGTGCACTGCAAGACCTGCGACATCAAGGACCCGACCCAGAACATCGACTGGGTGGTGCCGGAAGGCGGCGGCGGCCCGACCTATCCGAATATGTGACGGCGGTTGGCGGCACCCAAAGCGCTGTCGCCTCTGCCTCGCGAAGCGGACGCGGACGACGGCCGCACCAGAAGCCCGCTCCTGACTCGGAGCGGACACGCCGAGTTCCAAGGGGATGCAATGTGAATTGGGGGTTCCCGCGGCTGCCGACCGTCAAGGGAGCTCCAGTTTAGTCAACACTGGCCGATTGATAGCTCGTTGGCGAGTGGCCACATGTATTTATCGCCCGATATAGGCGGGAATACGATGCTTTTCAGCGTCATCGCGACCTGTCGGGCGCAGAAAACAGTCCGTATCAATCTGGCCAAGCGTCCAGGAGGTTGGGTGCCAAAGGAGGCAGCAGAGATGGAATCAGGATTTATCCGCGCCCTCTGCATGGCGACCGTCGTTATCGTCTCTGGGTGTGTTTCGTCGGAAAAGGTCCTCGATCTGGGGCGACGTTCGTCGATCCACCATATCGCCATTCGCGCGGTCGAACCGCCACCCCTGACCGTTCCGACCGCGTTCGCAAAATCCTTGAAAACGGCAGGTGAGTTCGGGGAGTTGAGGGAGTTGGGGTTCCTGATCGGCGCGGTCGTGATTGCGACCCCGGCGTCGGAGGACACCCGCGAGGAAGTCGAGCAGTACGAAGCCTATGCGCGCGCCCTGGAAGCGAGTAAATCTTGGAGCCCGACGCGGATCTTGGCCCGTGGGGCGGCGGCCGTGATCAAGGAACGCGGAACCTACCGGACCGAACTGGTTTCACCCGTCTTGAGACTCTATTCAGGCGAAAAGCGCGGACGTTTCGACACCTATGGCCCGGTACGGGGTTGGTACAATTCAGACGATTCTCGGCTTGGCAGCGTCGCGACGGAGGCCGATGCCGTGCTTGAGATAGGCCTCCTCCATTTCGAGTTTTTTGAGTATCCCGAGAATACTCGACCAACCTTTATTGTTCAGGTTTTGGCGCGCCTCGTCGATGCGCGATCTGGGAAGGTGCTGGGGCGGGTTAGAAAGGCAGACCATGGATTGGTCCCGGGTATGCATGCGCTCTTTGCGGACGACGCGAAAGTATTTAGAGAGATTTTCGAGAACATGACCGCGCCCCTGGTTCGTCAGACCCTGACGGCGATGGGCCTACTCTAGATGATCCCGAAGATCAGTCGTCCGCACTTCCTCGGATTCTTTTTCGGATCGGCTGCGATTGTTTTGATCCTCGGTTGCGGAATCGCGGCGGACTGGAGGCTACCTCTCGATCGGACCGATCCGAGGTATGAATTTAACGCTGAGACCGGTACGTACACCTTTTTAACGCAGCATGAGCCTGCCACTGTTTATCGAATATTGTTGGCTATTGTCGAAGAGCCGCCCAACAGCTCGGATGTCAATCAATGGCGCGAGCAAGGAAAGCGAAAGATTATCGAGCGAAATGACGTTGAACTCAGAATGGTCGTATCCTACCCGCCTGCAAGAGATTGGTATTTTCAAATCTACCCGGGTGACAAGATGACCATCATTTGTAGGCCAGCAGCCAAAGGAACTAGGCTCGCGGTTAAATTCAGATCCGGTGTGGCAGTAATTCGGCATTTGGGACGTTTCCTTTTTGAGCCGTTGACGCACCAGCTCGAAACAAAACTGAGAAGCTAGAAATAACTCTGTTGCTCGATTGCAGGGTCCAGCAGCCGGGGCTAACCAACAAGAAATTGCCGCGGCTCATTTCAACGGTGCAACAGCCGTAAGAAACTTCCGCAGCGCCGCCATAGTTTGGGGAAAACCACTCACATCGTGTCCCGCCTTGGGCACGTTGATCGAATCTGAGTGATCCCTGAAACCGACGGCACAACCGCTTTCCTTGGCGATAGGGTCTCTGGCTCCTTGAATGGCAAGAACCGGTCGGGAGGGGTAAAGGCCACGCCGACAATCCCAACCCAATACGATATAGCCGACAAATGCGTCATCGCCGCCGTATTCGGCTACGGCATTCCCGCCTTCGCTGAAACCCGCTAGGACGAGGCGCGACGAATCGACCCACTTGAGTTTCGGAATCTGCTCTAGCGCAAATTCGATTTCGGTCGCACGGAGCGACATCGTGAAACTCTTTCTTCCCACCGGCGTGCAGTCCGATCGTCTGCCCAGCCGCGCGAAGGAGTTGGGTGCGATGACGGCGTAGCCCAGGGATCGGATACTCGAGATTGCGTTTGTGCTTCCACCCCTGAGGCCTGCGCATCCGTGCATAAATAGAACCAGTGGAAATTTTCGATCGCCGGAAATATTTTCCAGACATCTTCTGTTCTTCATACTCGCGAACGTTCCGATACAGCCTAATCCATCGGTGGTCATTTCTTTGGGAATGTTGACCAGTGCGAACTTCCAGGTTCCCTCCAACGATGTCCGATTGTTGACGGTCGTCTGACAGGACGAGAGCAGGAGAGCGGCGATAACCGGGAATGCTGAATTTCTCACACTCATCTTCTCTCCCGTGCAGGGCGCGAAGAAACTACGGGGGTGTCAAAGCAATAACGGCTGTTTCAGAATTTGAATCGGTTCACTTTGAATAGATATGGGAAGCATCCGGAACTGTTAAAGCCACAGAGTCAGATCTAATGGCCTGATGTGTGCTTCCGGCTAGAAATGGACATCGAGAGTAATAATCCGCTGGGTCTGCTTGCCGTCCGAAAGCGGACCATCAGACGGGCGGGCCTTCCGCTATGGCCCCGAAACCAGACCCCAGCTACCGCCAACCGCATGCTTCCGCTACCATGCGCCGATGATCCGGATCACCGACGACATCGCTATCTCCGAGGACGAGATCGAGGAGCGCTTCATCCGCGCCCCCGGCCCCGGCGGCCAGAACGTCGACAAGGTCGAGACCGCCGTCCAGATCCGCTTCGACGCCGCCGCCAGCCCGAGCCTCGACGAGGCCGTGGTCGGTCGCCTCGCCGCCGTCGCCGGCCGACGGATGACGCGGGCCGGCATCGTCGTGCTGACGGCCCGGCGCTTCCGCAGCCGCGAGCGCAACCGCCGCGACGCCATCGACCGCCTGGTCGCGTTGATCCGCCGGGCGGCGATCGCGCCGAAGCGGCGCAAACCGACAAAGCCGTCTCGCGGCGCCAAACAGAAACGCCTCGACGACAAGAAGAAGCGCGGCGCGCTCAAGAAGACGCGTGGCGGAGCCGGGGATTTCGAGTGAGGGGCGGTGGCCCGAGGCCTATTTCAGCGAAGCTAGAGCGGGTCATGTCGATATGGAAGCGGCTGAGATCGGTTTTACGGCGTGCCGGCTAGATCGGATCACGTTTTGTCGGAAACACGAGGTGTCGACGACAAAACGTGTGAATCCGATCGGTTTCAATGATGTAGAGCAGATTCACATGCTTTGACGGATCGCCCGGGCGATCCCGACAAAACATGATCTGCTCTACGAGAGGACGCGAAGGCGATGTGGTGCATCGGCGAGCCTCCTCGACGACGCCGGAAGGTCGAAAAACCGACCGCGGGCGCGTTCTCCGGCCCCCCGGACGGCGTCGCGGCCCGTTTCCGATGGCCCCGCATCGCTGCGCGAACCGCTCCTTGCCGGGAGACCGGAGAGCGCGTCTC
>CAYFMP010000103.1:0-11614 GCA_964344215.1 uncultured Thalassospiraceae bacterium
GATGCCCCACATCGCCTTCGCATCCTCTCCTAGCCGGCAGGCCGCAAAACCGATCTCAGCCGCTTCCATATCAACGTGACCCGCTCTAGCGGCGCCTTTTCAGTGGCAAGTCGCCGGCCCGGATCAGGCCTTCGCAGATCAGCCGGCCGATTTTCGCGGACCCCTTCTCGGTGGTGTGGGCGCTGTCGAAGAAATCGCCCGGCTCGACCTTCATTTGCATCGCCACGTCGACGCACTTCAGGCGCTCGGCCCGGCAGTGGGCGCGAACGACGTCGAGATAGGCGTTCTGCTTGAAGAATAGATCGAGGGCGCCGCTGACGACGCCGTCCTCGATCCGGATGATGCCCCACGGGTTGGTGACGTAGGCGGGCACGGCCCCGAACGCTTTGATCTCGCGGGTCAGCCGGTCCAGCCGTCGGCCCAGCGCGGCCGTCTGCGTCGCGTAGGCCTGTCGAGCTTCGGACACTCGTTTTTCGTACTCGTCGGAACCGATGACGATCGTCCGGTCGGCGAGTTTGCGGTAGCGAGCTTCCGTTTCGTCCTGCATCCGCGGTTTACCCGCTTCGTGCCCGGCCCCGAAGAACTCGGCTTTCGGAGCGATCGCGACGCCCGACCGCCACGCCTTTATGTTGCCTTTGACGACGCGATAGAGGCCGTGCAGGACGCTGTTCATCCGGGCCCACTTGCGGAGGCTCTTCCAGGGGTCGTGCGGGGTGACGGCCTCGGTGAAGGTGCGGACGTCGTCCATCTTGGACTGGGCGTCGCTTTCGACGTAGAGCTCGTTGATGCCGGCATAGACGACGACCAGCTTCGGCGCCAGGCCGTCGATGTGGTTGAGCCAGATCTCGAAGTTCCGGATGTTGCCGCGGGTCGATTGGCCGGTGATGCCGGCGTTGGCGACGTCGGCCTCGTAACCCTTCTCACGAAGGCACGCCCCCAGAACGTCGGGCCAGGTCGCGCCCTGGTCGACGAAGCGTTCGTCCGTGGTGCTGCCGCCCAAGGTCATGAGGTCGGCGTTTTCCGGCTCGCCGAAGGTGCCGCGCAGCCCATAGTAGTCGCGGATGTAGCGGACCGGCTCGGCGCGCGGATACTTGTCGGAAACGTCCAGACGCCAATCGACGTTGCGATAGATGCTCAGCGACCACAGCTGCGGCGAACGGAACCACGACCCGAACACCGCCTCGACAATCAGCAGGCCGACCAACAAGAGGCCGGCGTTCCAGGCCAGAACGCGGAGCCAGCGGCGCGGCCCGGCCGTCATCGGCCCGCTCCCGATTGCGGCGGCGGCCGGCTCACATCAGTCTCCGGGCGAAGGCGTCGGCGATGTGTTCGGCGATGGTTTCGGAACCTTCCTCGTTGTAGTGGACGTAATCGTAGAACAGCCCGGCCTGGCGCGGATCGGCGTCGAACAGCTTCTCCAGGTCGATGGTCATCACCCGGTTGGTTTCCCCGACTTCGCGGATCGTCTGATTGAAGACGGCGTGCATGTCGAGATAGCTGGCGCCGACGTTGGCGAACATCTCGGTCCGGCTCGGAACGACGGTACCGCTGGTCGGCTGCGTCATCAATACCGGTTCGATGCCGAAGATACGGGCGCTGGAAACGAACAGCTCGAGGCTTTTCGAGAAGTTGTCGACGAGCGCCCGCGCCTCCGGACTCAACCCGTATTCGGCCAGGCGCCTGATTTCGGTCTTGCGGCGGGGATGGTCGATCAGCGGCGCCGTCTTTTGCGGCGCGTATTCGATTTCCAGACGCCGGAGTGTCGTCATGATCAGGTTGTAGGTATAGGGTACGGTTGCGTTCTTGAAGGCCTTGAGCAGGCCGCTGAAGTCGCGCGGCACATCCGGCAACTCCTTGAACTGACCGATCAGGCCGTATTCGTAGTCAACGCCTCCCGACCAGTAATTGGCCCGGAGCGAAAGGTCGTTGGCGTTGTGCATCATGACCACGAAGTCGGGTTCGAGCGGCACGACCTTGTTGATCAGGATGTTGTTGGAGTGCATCGAGTTGTTGCCGAGATAAGCCGCGTTGTAGGCGTTGACCTTCCTGCCGGTGCGGGCTTCGAGCTTGCGTCCGGCGAGGTAGGGAAAGCGGAGTTTTTCGTCGACGTTGATGCTCTGGGTGGTGGAGCCGCCGAGAAAGACCAGCTTGAGATCGGGATCTGTGTGAACTGCCGAGGGTTCGATAAAACCGTCGTCGTCGGCCCGCATCAAGATGTTGCGGTCCTTACCGTCGATGCGGACATGGGTTTCAAGGGTCTTGCCGGGGGTGTTTTCGCGAAGTTGGATGTAGCGCTTGCGGACGTCGGCGAAATCGATGCCGCGCTCGCGATAGATGCCGCCGACGATGGTTTCCGTCACCGCCAGCCCGGCCACGAACGTTACGGCAAGTGCCGCCACGACGATCAGGGTGAACCCGTGTTTTCGCTTCATGGCGTCCCGCTTTTCCGCCTCGGCGTTCTCCCGCCGACGTTCCTTTTAGGCCGGACCCGTCTCACCCGTCCAGCCCCAGCACGTCGAAGGCGACGCTGATCCGCAAGTCGTCGGAGGCGAACGGCACGGTGCGGTGATAGACATAGGAAGGGAACAGCACCATCAGTCCTTGCTCGGGCCGGATCAGCCGTAGCGGCGGCTCGACCCGCCAGTGGAAATCGTCGGGCGGCCGGCCGAATTCGATCCATCCCGCGCGATCGGGGTCGTCCTCCCTGACGACGGCAGGAAGCCTCGGGTAATAGACGCCCGACAGCCAGGCCGCCGGATGGATATGGGCGAGCTGGTAGCCCTGCGATTCCATCGCCACCCCCCAGGCGCTCAGGCCCAGCCGCTCGGGGCGCTGAGCCAGGAACGGATGGCCGGGATCGATGGCGTGGGATTCGCGGTAGGCCTCGACGGCAGCCCGCACCATCGCTTCGAAGGCGGCCATGACGCCGCCGGGCTCGGCGGCCGGCCCGCCAAGCAGTTCGCCCGAATGGCGACCGTGGCGGGTGGCATGGCTGGCCGGCGCATGGATCAGGGAGGGGTGGGCCAGGACATGCTCCGCGAGCGCGTCGTTGAAGACCCCGACATCGTCGAAACCGGGCGGGGCGGCGATGCGGACCGGCTCAAGCAGGCGCTCGAAATCGAGCAACTCGCCGGCGCCGGCGGCGTCGCCGGCCTCGCTGAGCGCGATGGCCTTGAAGGCGAGCACGCTGGTGTTGCCGGGATGGCCGGCCAGATATGCGTTGCAGGCCTCGACCGCCGCTGCCGGCTCGCCCCGCTCCAGCATCAGATCGCCGAGATTGACAACCACCTTGTCGTAATCGGGCGCCATCTCCATGGCCCGGCGGCAGGCGGCCTCGGCGTCGTCCGGTCGGCCCAGTTGTTTCAGTGCGAAGCCGATGTTGACTTGGGCGCCGACGTGGGACGGATCGGCCACGAGGGCTCGTCCATAGGCGGCAATGGCGTCCTCGAACCGCCCGGTGTCTTGAGCGACGATTCCTAGGTTGTAGTGCGCCTCGGCGAACCCGGGCGCCAACTCGGCGGCTCTGGCGAACGCCGCTTCCGCCTCCATCAGCCGTCCCTGTTCCTGCAGGACGGTGCCCAGGTTGCTCTGCGATTCGGCCATACCGGGCGCCAGTTCCAAGGCTTTTCGGTAGGTTGCCTCGGCCTCTTCGAGACGGCCCAGGGCTTTGAGCACGTTGCCCAGATTGAAGTGGGCACGTGCGAACCGGGGATCGCCAGCCACGCAGCGGCGATAGGCAGCTTCGGCATCGACCATGCGGCCCATGGCTTCGAGCACGATGCCCAGGTTGAACCGCCCGTCCAGGTATGCGGGATCGGCCTCGAGGGCACGCCCGTAGGCGGCCTCGGCGTCGGCCAGCCGCCCCATCGCCCTGAGCACATTGCCGGTGTTGTTGAGCGCTTCGGCAAAACCGGGCCGAAAGGCACTCGCCGTCTCCAGCAGGGATAGGGCGTGATCGGGGTCGCCCAGCTCAAAAACGGCGACACCCGCCAGGTTGAGAGCGTCCGGATTGTCGGGCTCGGTTTCGAGCGCGCCGCGGGCCAGCGCCAGGGCTTCGGCCGGACGGCCGCCCTGCAACGCGGCGGCCGCTCGACCGAGGGTGGCGGCGATGGCCGGTGGCGATGCGGTCTTGGATGTCGCGGGTCTGCGCGCAGCGGCAGCAGGCTTCTTGCGGCGCGCCTTTCTCGCTGCCGGCGGGCGGCGGCTTTTCTTCTGTTTCCTCAAGGCGCCGTCTTCCCGTCTTCGGCCGGAACCGGGGTGCCTTCGATGAGGCCGCGCAGTGTTTCCGACAGCGCGTTCCGGTAATGGTCCGGCGCCGTGAACCAGACCACCGCCCACAGCACCATGGTCGCATACAGCGCCACCATACCGAGCCGCTTCAGCCGTGGCTTGACTTCGTTCTCGAAGCGCTGTTTGGCCGGGCCATCGATGTCGCGATAGGCGCGTCGTGCCAATACGCCCAGCACCGGCAGCCCGACCGCGACTGCGATCACCCACCACTTCATGGCCGTTGTCCTTGCCGCCGCCCGACCGCCCTAGCCCGCACTCAGGTGCAGGACCACCTGGCGGCGGTGCGGGCGGATGCGGTGTTCGAACAGGTAGATTCCCTGCCAGGTGCCGAGCGTCAATCTGCCGTCGCTGACCGGAATGGTCAGCGACACGTCGGTCAAGGCGCTCCTGATGTGGGCCGGCATGTCGTCGACGCCCTCGGAGGTATGACGGTACAACGACGAATCCTCGGGAACCAGGCGCTTGAAGAAGGTGTCGAGGTCGCGCTGGACGTCGGCGTCGGCGTTCTCCTGAATGGTCAGCGAGGCGCTGGTATGCCGGCAAAACACCGTCAGCGTGCCGCTGGAGACGTCCTGTCCGGCCAGCCAAGCGGCGACTTGACCGGTGATTTCCGTCAATCCCTGGCCGCGGGTTTCGATCGCGAGGGTCGTTTGTCTGTGGCTCATGCGCCGTCTCTATGTCGGGCCGCGGCCGGTTCGGCCGCGGGATCGGTCAGCCATCGGAAAAGCGCCTCTCGCCCTCGCCCTTGGCCAACGATTCGGCGGCCTTGCGGATACGCTCGTTCTTGATGTCGCGCAGCAGTTCGCAGACCTGGTCGCGCATGTCGTCCTGATCGCTGGCGTCGGCGTCGTCGGGGAGGAGCTTGTTGAGCTTGATGATCAGGGTCATTACGTTGTTGTCGTCGTCCTCGCGGATGAACAGTTGCTGAATGGTGACAGTGGCGCACTCCTTGAGCACCTGCGGCGAATGCGCCTGCATGATCAATTGAATAAAGCCCGTGTCCGGATCCTCGAACACCCTTTCCCAGTCGGTAACACCGTCCGGGGTCAGGGGCCAGGGATGGGTGCCGGTTTCCGTCATGGTGGCAGAATGATAGAGCCGGAGTCGGGTCGATTCAATCGGCGAGAGCGAAAAAACCTCTCTCTACCAAACCTTTATCCGATCCGATGCAGGGCCGCGCCGTGCCGATGGAGCCAGGCCCGGGCTTCCTCCTTGGCCGGCGTCAGGCGCTGAACGAGGCGCCAGAAGGCCGGGCCGTGGTGCAGTTCCTCGAGGTGCGCCACTTCGTGGGCGACGACGTAGTCGAGCACGAATTCGGGCGCCAGGAAAAGACGCCAGCAGAAACTCAGGTTGCCGTTCGGCGCGCACGACCCCCACCGCGAGCGGGTGTCGCGCAAGCTGATTCGTCCCGGTTCCCTGCCCAAATCGGCCGCCTTGTCGCGGACCCGGCCGGCGATTTCCCGACGGGCCTCTCGCTTGAGCCAGTCGGCGAGGCGCCTGGGTGTGTGTTCGGCGCGGCCGGAGACGCGGATTTCGCCATCCTCCCGCCATACCCCGCGGCGGCCACCGGGGCAATGGCGAATGGCGTGGTCGACGCCGAGAACCGGAATGACTGAGCCGTTGGCCAGCGGCACGTGGGGAGGCAGGTCGTCCAGCTGGTCGGCGATCCAGTCGGCCTTGTCGCCGACCAGGGCGCGGCCGTCCCCAACCGACGCCCGCGCCGGCAGGGTGACGACGACCCCGTCCGGCCCCTTCCCGCAGCCCGGGGCGATACGCAAGATCAAGCGCCGTGCCCGGCGATTGCGCCGGAACGTCACCGGCACAGGGCGGCCCAGGATGTCCAGGGTCTCGATCAACAGCGACGGTTTGCCCATAGGCCGTGCGGTTCAGGCGGCCGGCGCCAATTCGTAACCGAGGCCGTCGAAGCCGGCGTAGAGCTCGGCGGTCTGCGATTCGCTCAAATTGACAAGGGGCGGCCGGATATTGAGCCAGGCCTCGTTGCCGGTATGGCGCGCCATCAACTGCTTGAGGGCGGCCGACAGCGGGAACCGACTGACCGTTTCTCTGAGTCCGACCAGTTTGTCGTGCAGGGCGGAAACGTCGTCGCCGTTCGTGAAGCCCCGGTAGGCGGCGGCAGCCAGCTCCGAGCCGACGTTGGCGCAAGCGGTGATGCAGCCGTGGCCGCCGGCTTCGAGCAGCGGCACCAGCAGGTCGTCGGCGCCGCTCAAGACGACGAAGCCGGGAAATTCCCTAACGGCGCCGGTCATGTTGTCGAGGTCGCCGGAACTGTCCTTCATGCCGACGACGGTGCCGGGATAGTCGTTCAACAGCCGCTCGATCAGGCGATAGCTGATCGGCGTCGCCGACATCTGCGGGAAATGATAGAGGTAGATGCGCAGGCGGTCGTCGCCGACCCGCTGGATCACCTCCGAATAATAGGCGAAAAGGCCGTCATCCGACGGGTTCTTGTAATAGAAGGGCGGCAACATCAAAACGCCGCCGGAGCCGGCCTTGACGGCGACCTCGGCGAGAACGGCGGCATCGCTCAACGCGCAGCTGCCGGTTCCCGGCATCAGGGTCGGCGCCGGAATTCCCGCTTCGACGAGACTCTCGATGATGCGGATGCGCTCCCGCAGGCTGAACGAATTGGCTTCGCCGGTCGTCCCCAGGATGGCCAGTCCGTCGCAACCGTGATCGAGCAGCCACCGGCAATGCGCCGCCATCATTGCATCGTCGGGAACCAGATCGGCGTCGATCGGTGTCAGGGCGGCGGCGAGGACGCCGGAAAACAGTTCGTTCTGGTCGGTCACGGGTCTTTACTCCTTACTTGGGCCAACCGACGACATGGTTTTCCAGATCATCGGTATCGCGTTCCGAGACGATCCGGCCACGCACCGAAATGCCGGCCCGGTGGACGGTCTCCGGGTCGCCGGAGACCAGCGGGTGCCACCAATACAACTCGCCGCCTTCGTTGACGATGCGGTAACCGCAGGTCGACGGCAGCCAGCTCAGGCTTTCGATGTTGCTCGGCGTCAGGATGCGGCAGTCGGGAACAAACCTCTTGCGATCCTCGTAGCTGACGCAACGGCAGCTTGCCATGTCGAGAAGCCGGCAGGCGACATCGGTGAAATAGATCTCCCCTGTGGTCTCGTTTTCGAGTTTGTTCAGGCAACACCGCCCGCATCCGTCACACAGCGATTCCCACTCGGCGCGGGTCATTTCGGCAAGCGACTTCCGCTTCCAAAACGGCGGGTTCCGGGTCTTGGCGCTGCTTCGTCCAAACATGGGTAACGTCTAAAGGCCCGGCCCTTCGGCGTCAATCAAATGAACGAACGAGCCCATCACCGCGCCGCGCCGGAGACCGGCGGCGCCGAGGTCGCGCGCCTCGGCGTCGGCGATCCGGAACAGCGGCGACTCGGCCGCTTCGGCGACGATGCTGGCATAATGGAATTCGTGGCCGCGATAGGCGCTGCCGGCCGCGCCCAGGGCCGAATCGCTTGTCAGTTCCGCCCGCCGGTAGCCCAGGTGCAGCCTGCGTTCGGCGAACGATGTCTCCAGCGGCAACAGTCCGGCCATGGCGTGGCGGTTGCCGTCGGCGTCGGTCAGCGCATCGCCCAGCATCATGTAGCCGCCGCATTCCCCGTAGACGACGGCGTCCCGTGCCGCAGCGGCGCGCAGGCCCTCGATGAACGGCTCGCACGCGGCGAGCCGGCCGGCGTGCAGTTCGGGATAGCCGCCCGGCAGGTAAACGGCGTCGGTTTCCGCATCCGGCCCGTCGCCGGCCAACGGCGAGAACGGGACGATCTCGGCGCCGGCCGCCCGCCAGCCGTCGAGCAGCCGCGCATAGGCGAACGCGAAGGCGGCATCGTCGGCGACGGCGATTCTGCTCCCCAACGGCGACAACGGAGCGCGTTCGGGCCCGGCATCGATGAACCGGGCCGGAGCGGCCAGGGCACGAACCGCATCGACGTCGATGCGCTCGCCGATCAAGCCGGCGGCGGTACTGAAAAAGCTTTCCAAGTCGGGGTGTTCGACCGCCTGAACGAGGCCCAGGTGACGGTCCGGCAGGGCCAGATCGGCGCTCGCCGGCAGACAACCGAGTACCGGAATTTCCGGCAGCGTCTCGTTCATCGCCTGTTCCAGGATGTCGACGTGGCGGTCGCCGCCGACCCGGTTGAAGACGACACCGCCGATGGTGACGTCGTCGGCATGCGTGGCAAACCCCCGAACGACGGCGGCGGCGGAAGCGGCTTGAGCGCGGGCGTCGACGACGAGGACGACCGGCCAACCGGTGATGCGGGCGAGATCGGCCGTCGAGCCGGCGTTTGCGCCGGGCCCCACCGCCGCCCCGTCGAACAACCCCATCACCCCCTCGCAGACTACCAAATCGGCGGCGGCGCCCAGATCGCGGAGAATGGCGGCCAGCGTGTCCGGCCGCATCGCCCAAGTGTCCATGTTCCAACAGGCCCGGCCGGTGGCGCGGGCGTGAAAGGCCGGATCGATGTAATCGGGTCCGGCCTTGGCCGAAGCGACGGCGACGCCGGTGTCGGCCAAGCGGCGGAGCAGACCGAGCGTGAACAGTGTCTTGCCGCTGCCCGAGGCCGGCGCGGCGACGATCAGGCCGCTGGCGGCCGCCGGAGCCGGCGGCAGGCTCATAGCAGTTCGATGATTTCGAGGGCGATGGTCTCGGCCCCGGTGCCGTGGCCGAAATGGGAGCGGAGCTTGCCGTCCGGCCCCATCAAATAGATGATCGAGGTGTGGTCCATCAGGTAGTCGTCGCCTTCGTGCAGGTGATCGACCGGCGTGCCGGGCGCGTGATCGTGCTGCTCGGCCTTGGCGGCGTACACCTTGTAGGCCTTGGCCGCCGCCGCCGTCTGATCCGGCGTGCCGGTCAACGCCAGCAGGCGGGGATGGAAGAAGCTGGCGTATTCCTTGAGGTGCTCCGCGGTGTCGCGGGCCGGGTCGACGGTGATGAAGACCGGCTGCACGCGCGCCGCCTCGGGGCCGAGGATGTCGAGCGCCGCCGTCATCTCGCTCAACGCGACCTGACAGATATCGGGACAGTAGGTATAGCCGAAATAGATCAGCGCGAAGTTGCCGAGCAGGTCCTTGTCGGTGACGGTGCGGCCGTTCTGGTCGATCAGCGTGAACGGACCGCCGATGGCGGGAGTCGCAACCTGTTCGGGAACCGGCGCCTGCTTCTGCATGAGGTTGATGGCGATGACGAGGACGCCGAGCATGAGGATAACGGCCGCGATCTTGCGGATCGTCGAAGCGATGGTGGATTCGCTCGTTGTCGCTTCTTTCTCGATGTCGTCGACGCTTTGGTCGTCGACGGCGCCGTCTTCTTTCTTGGCCATCGTCGGTCCTCTCACCGCTCGATTCTTAAATGACCATCGCCGGCCGGAAGCGCTACATTAGACCGATGACCGGCCGTAAACCAGAGGGCAAGTTACGCAAAGGATGGACGACCGGCGCCTGCGCCGCCGCCGCCGCGGCGGCGGCCTACCGGGCGCTCGCAACCGGCGTCTTCCCCGACCCGGTGACCATCACGCTGCCCGGCGGCGAGGAACCGAGTTTCGCGCTGTCCAGGCGCGTGTTGGCTGAAGGCCGCGCCACCGCCGGCATCGTCAAGGACGCCGGCGACGATCCCGACGTCACCCATGGCGCCGAAATCGTCGTCGAGGTGGCGCCGGGCGAACCCGGATCGGGCATAACCTTTCGGGCCGGCGACGGCGTCGGCACGGTGACCCTGGCCGGGCTGCCGCTGGCCGTCGGTGAACCGGCCATCAATCCCGGTCCTCGGAAAATGATCGCCAGCGCCATCGCCGGCCTGGCCGGCGCTGTTGGCGGCGACGCCGACGTCGCCGTCACCGTCTCCATCCCCGGCGGCGAGCAACTGGCCGCCAGGACCATGAACGGGCGCCTCGGCATCGTCGGCGGCCTGTCGATCCTCGGCACCACCGGCATCGTCATCCCGTATTCCTGCGCGTCCTGGATCCACTCCATCCGCCAGGGCATCGACGTCGCCCGCGCCGCCGGTCTGGCCCATATCGCCGCCGCCACCGGCTCGACCTCGGAACGCGCCGTCAAGGCGCTGTACGGGCTTCCGGAACAGGCCCTGATCGACATGGGCGATTTCGCCGGCGGGCTTTTGAAATACCTGCGCCGCCATCCGGTCGAGCGCCTGACCATCGCCGGCGGCTTCGCCAAGCTGGCCAAGCTGGCGCAAGGCCACCTCGACCTCCACTCGTCACGCTCCGAGCTCGACATGACGGCCCTGGCGGCAATGGCTGGCGATTGCGGTGCCGGGCCGGAGCTGACGGCACGCATCGGCATCGCCAACAGCGGCCTCGAAGCGTGGTCGCTGGCCGCCGAAGAGGGCGTGCCGTTGGCCGACGCCGTCGCCCGTCGGGCCCGCGAAACGACGCTGGCGACGCTAGCCGGCGGCACCGAGGTCGAGGTCTGCGTGTTCGACCGCGAAGGTCGCCGGGTCGGTCACGCCGGTGCCTAGAAAAGTCCTGATCCTCGGCGGCACGGCGGAGGCCCGCGAGATCGCCGGGCGGGCGCATTTCGAGTTGTTCGGCCGCGTCGACGTGATCACCTCGCTGGCCGGGCGCACCTCGGGTGCGGCGCCGCTGCCGGGCGCCGTCCGCGTCGGCGGCTTCGGCGGCGCGCTCGGGTTGGCCGAGTATTTGACCTCCGAGAAGATCGACATCGTCGTCGACGCCACCCACCCCTTCGCAGAACAGATATCCGACCACGCCCACGACGCCTGCCTGACGACGGAGACCCAGCGCATCGTCGTCGTGCGGCCGCCGTGGCGGTTGTCGTCGCACGGCAAGTGGATGGAGGTCGACAGCCTGGAAGCGGCCGCCGAGCGGTTGCCGAAATTCTCGACGCGGGTTTTCCTGACCATCGGCCGACGTGGCCTGGAAGCTTTCGCCGAGCTGAACAAGATTTGGTTCCTGGTCCGCCTCATCGAGCAGCCGGAAGAACCGCTGCCGCTCGAAGACTATGAAATCGTCACTGGCCGGCCGCCGTTCGACCTCGAGGCCGAACGGGCGCTCATTGCCGGGCACGGTATCGATTGCCTCCTCGCCAAGCATTCGGGCGGCCACGCCACCGAGGCTAAGATCGTCGCCGCCATGGAGGCGACGATCCCCGTCGTCTTGATCGCGCGGCCGCCGCGCCCACCCGGCCTCGAGGTCGAGACGGTCGACGAATGCCTGGCCTGGCTGGAAAGTCAGGTATAGAGCGGGTCGCGTCGATATGGAAGCGGCTGAGATCGGTGTTGCGGCCTGCCGGCCAGGAGAGGATGCGA
>CAYFMP010000104.1:0-10919 GCA_964344215.1 uncultured Thalassospiraceae bacterium
GCCAGCAGATGGGCATCACCCTGATGGGCGGCATCTTCGCCTGGCTGTTCATCATTCAGGCGGTCCTCATCGGCACCCTGTTCCTGTCGGCCAACTATTACCTCTGGTGTGGCATGGGACGCAGCGAAGGCGCCAAGCGCTACACCAAGTACATCAAGTACATCGCCATCGTTCTGATTGGCGCCTTCCTGGTCTGGTTCACGCCGCATACCCTGGTCCTGACCAACGAGGAGTTGAAGGCCTTGGGCGGCCCCCACCACAAGTACCTGGGCCCCCTTGGCATCATGCCGGCCAAGAACACGGCGGTAAATCTGATGATCCTGTTCACGGCGCTCAGCTTCATGTTCTACCGGCGCGCCAACAAGGTGGCGACGGTGCCATGGGTGAAGGCCGGCAACGCCGCCCAGGTGGCGCTGTTCACGGCCGGCATTCTCAATATATTCTTCCTCGGGGTTTACCACGGCTACTTCACCAACACCGTCTACAAGGTCGCCGCCTCGATCCCGCAGGTGCTGACCACGCTGGTCGTCATCGTCGCCAGCGTCGTGCTCGATTCGATGATGTACCGACGCGCCGAGGAAGTCGGGCCGCTGCGCTGGGGTCGCGTGCCGGGGCGCTCGCAGTACGCGCTCTTTCTGCTCGCCGTCGCCTTCACCTGGTTGATGGGGCTGATGGGATACATCCGTTCCGGCATCCGCCAGCACTGGCACGTGGTCGACATCATGCGCGACAATTCCGTCGACGCCTTCACGCCGACGCTGGGTTACGCGGCCAACGTGGTATCGGTAGCGGCCGTCATCTTCATGGCCATGGTCATCTTCGTCTTCTGGCTGAGTCAGGTCAGCGGCGTCAGGACGCTGCCGTCCGGCTACTGGAAGGAGTGACGAGCCATGCGTCAGTTCCTCATGGTCGTCGCCTTCACGCTACTGACCGTCGGCTTCTTTTCCGGCTATTCCAACTTCGGGATACCGCAGATCGAGCCGGCGCCGCCGCCGGTCGAGGAAAAACTCGATCTCGGCGCCATGACCATGGACCAGTTCGTGGCGCTTGGCGAAAGAATCTACTCCGGCAAGGGGACCTGTACGCTCTGCCACAACGAACTGGGCCGGGCGCCGATGCTGAATTCGGCCGCTCAGGTAGTGCCCGAACGGCTTGCCGATCCGCGCTACAAGGGCGAGGCGACGGGCGTCGAGGACTACCTCGTCGAATCCCTGATCGAGCCGTCCGCCTTCGTCGTCGCCGGGTTCGGCAAGAAAGGCACCAACGACACCGAGAGCCCGATGCCGAACGTGACGGCCGGTAGCATCGGGCTGAACGATGCCGAGATCAAAGCCGTCGTCGCCTACCTGCAGGACCTGAGCGGGGTCGACGTGACGGTCGAAATCCCTACCGATGCGCCGACCGAGGCCGCCGAAGATGAGGGCGAGGGGCGCGAGCCGCTGGGCAGCGCCGAGGAGGTGCTGGTCGAGTTCGCCTGCGGGGCCTGTCACAAGGTGGCCGACGAGGAGGGCGACGTCGGTCCCGACCTGACGAGCATCGGCGCCAAGCGCGATGCGGTCCACATCCGGCGCTCCATTCTCGACCCCAACGCCGAAGTGGTCGACGGCTTCGAGCCGGACCAGATGCCGGTCGACTACGGCGAGCAGATGTTCGCAGTCGAGCTGGAAATGCTGATCGACTACCTGGCCGGGCTGAAATGAGGACCGGGCGGCGATGAGGATACCAAGACTGCTGCAGGCCGTCCTTGTCCTGGTCGGGGTCTATGCCGCGTTCATTCTCGTTTTCGACGTCGCCCTCGATGCGGTGATCCCCCGTAGCGTGCTCACCATGTATATGTTCTTCGTCGCCGCCGGCGTCTTCATGGTGTTCACCTTCGACGAAGACGACACCCGGGAACTGGTGGCGCCGATCAAGGCGCTGGTCGATGATCCGAGCAAGCGGCTGTTGCGCAACGCCGTTTTCGTGGTCGTTCCGTTGCTGGCCGGCGGCGGTACGTACTTGCATATGCAGCCGAGTTTCGATGCGCCCGTGGAATTGCGGTCCATCCACCCGGCGCCGCCGACCACGGCCAAGATATTCGGCGAGCGGGTCAATCTGCTCAAACTGGAGAACCCGTACCGGAAGCTGGAAAAGGAAGACCCGGAGAAGTTCCGCGAACTGGTCGCCGCCGGCGCCAAGGTCTATATCCAGAACTGCCAGTACTGTCACGGCGACAAGCTCGACGGCAAAGGGCCGTATGCGGCCGGACTCAACCCGACGCCGCTCAATTTCCAGGACATCGGAACCATCGCCCAGTTGCAGGAATCGTATCTGTTCTGGCGCATAGCGACGGGTGGTCCGGGGCTGCCGAAGGAGGCGGCGCCGTGGATTTCGTCGATGCCCGTTTGGCAGAACTTCCTGACCGAGGAAGAGATCTGGCAGGTGATCCTGTTCCTCTACGACTATACGGGCCACCGGCCGCGGTCGTGGGAGCACGAGTGATGTTGGGTGGACAGACAGCGAGAGGACTGGTCGCGGCGTTGTTCGCCGGATTGCTTGTCGGCTTGCTGGCCGGCGGCGGGCCGGCGATGGCCCAGCAGGTCAACCCGGAAAACGGCGAGGCCGTCTACGTGCAACGTTGCCTGATGTGCCACGGCGAGGAGGGCGACGGCCTGGGCCCGGCCGCCGACCGCCTCAACCCGCCGCCCAGGGATTTCACGCTCGGCCAGTTCAAGATCAAGTCGACCGGCTTCGACGACCCTATGGCCAACGACTCGGACATCGTCCGCATGATCCGCGACGGCATGCCGGGGACGGCGATGCCGGGCTGGGGAGACGTGTTGTCCGAACAGGACATCCGCGACGTCATCCACCACATCAAAGTCTTCGCCGAGATCGAAGAGGAGAAGCCGACCGATCAGATCGACTATGGCACCCAGGTCGCGTCTTCGGCCGAGAGCATCGAAATGGGCAAGAAGATCTTCCACGACGGCGAACGCTGTTCGGAATGCCATGGCGAGGACGGCCGCGGCGACGCCATCAAGAAGCTGAAGGACGACAACGGCGATCGGACCTGGCCCCGAAACCTGACCAAGCCCTGGACCTTCCGCGCCAGCAACGACCCGAAGGACATCTTTACTCGCGTCACCGTCGGCATTCCGACCACCCAGATGCCGTCGTTCGCCAATCCGAAGAGCAAGAAAAAGCTCAGCATCGAGGACCGCTGGCACGTCGCCAACTACGTCGCTTCGCTGGCCGGGACCGAGAAAGCCGTCAAGCCGGAGAACACCGTCGTCAAGGCCGCCAAGGTAGAAGGCGACTTGCCGGAATCGCCCGACGATCCGGCTTGGGGACAGGCGGCGCCGACGACGTTCGCACTGGTCCCGCAGATCATCGGCAAGGAGAGGTTCTTCAAGCCGGCCAACGACACCATCACCGTGCGCGCGCTTTACAGCGACAAGGAGGTCGGCCTGCTGCTCGAGTGGGACGATCGCACCAAGAGCATTCCCGGCGATGCCGAGGCGGAAAAGATCGCCGATCCGGAGATAGGCGAGGACGCCGTCGCTGTCCAGTTTCCGACCGAGATTACGGCCGGCATGGAGAAGCCCTATTTCTTGTTGGGCAGCGAGGCGAAACCGGTCAACCTGTGGCGTTGGAGCAGTGGCACGACGGAAAAGTCCGAGACCGTGACGCTTCTTACCGCCCGCGGCATCGCCGGCCAACAGCAGCGTGACGCCGCCGCCCTTTCGGCCCGGGGCGCCTACCGAAACGGCACCTGGCGGGTGGCCATGAAGCGGGCGTTGACGACCGCGGACCTGGATACGGACCTACAGTTCGAGGAAGGCCGTTTCATCCCGATCGCCTTTTTCAACTGGGACGGCTCCAACTCCGAAACCGGCACCAAGCACACGCTGACCACCTGGTATTGGTTGCTGCTGGTTCCTCAGACCGGTACGAGGCCGTTGATCGCGGCCATCGTCGTTGCCCTGCTGGTCGGCGGCGGACTGGTCTGGTGGGGCCGCAGCGCGGCGCGGCCGGAAGGAAGCGGCGAGACATGACCGAGAACGCGGCAAGCCATGGCGGCGAGACCAGCCGGGGCTCGATCCTCAAGTTGTTCGGCGTCGTCCTCGTCATCCTCGGCGGCTTGGACAGCATGTTGATGTGGCGAGGCGGTTTCGAACTGAGCAGCCTCTACGTCCTGATGATCGCGTTTGGGCTGTTTCTGTACGGGCTCGGCGCCATCAGGCACCGAAATCGCCACTTGATCTAGATCAAGGCAGAGCTGCCGGCCGCCGGGTAGACCTGACCAACGGGAGAGACGCATGGGAACTCAGACAGCAGAAAAATCGTTGGAAACAGTTGAGTTTTCGGCTCCGACGCCGCTCGGCCGCATCCTTGTCGCCTTGGATGCTTCCGATTACGCCAACCGGGCGCTCGAGGAATCGGCGCGCCTGGCGAAGTCGGCCGATGGCGTCGTCACCGGTATCCACGCCTACGCCGCCGAGCTCCATGACCGCCGTTTCAAGATGATGGAAGGCGGCCTGCCGGAGCGTTACCGGGACGAGCAGGAAATGACCTACCAGCGCGAGGTCCACGACGACCTGATCGGGCGCGGTCTCGGCATCATCACCGACAGCTACCACGACGCCGGCCAAGAGGTCTGCGAACGCGCGGGCATCGAATTCCGGCGCCTCAGCCCGGAAGGCAAGAACTACGCGGAGATCGCCCGCGCCGCCCGATCCGGCGAGTTCGACGTCCTCGCCTTGGGCGCACTCGGGCTTGGCGCCATGCCGGGCAGCGTCATCGGAACGGTCTGCGAGCGGGTCGTGCGCCGCGCGCCGATCGATACCTTCGTCGTCCGCGACCCCGAGCGCTCCATCGGCGACGGCCCTATCGTGGTCGGCGTCGACGGCTCCGAGATGTCCTACGGCGCCCTGATGACGGCGCTCGACATCGCCGCCCGGACCGGCGCCGAGGTTCATGCGGTGGCCGCCTACGACCCCTATTACCACTACGTGGCCTTCCACAAGATCGCCGGCGTGTTGTCGGAGGAGGCCGGCAAGGTGTTCCGATTCAAGGAACAGGAGAAGCTGCACGAGGAACTGATCGACGACGGCATCGCCAAGATCTATCAGTCGCATCTCGACGTCGCCGAAACCGTAGCCGACGACCTGTCGGTCGGACTGACAACGAAACTGCTCGACGGCAAGCCGTTCATGGCCATTGCGAGTTACCTGGACGAGGTCGGCGCCAGTCTCCTGGTCCTCGGCAAGACCGGCATCCACGCCGATGAGGAGATGGACATCGGCGGCAACGCCGAAAACCTGCTGCGCTCGGCCAAGTGCAACGTCTGGCTGACACTCTCCACCTACATGCCGCCCTTGGACGTCGTCGCCGAGGAGACGGTAGCCTGGAGCGTCGACGCCGAGCGCAAGATATCGAGGGCGCCGTCGTTCGTCCGCGACATGGCCAGGCGCATGGTCATCCGCACCGCCCACAAGCAGGGCCATACCTTCATCACGTCCGACATCGTCGACGAGGTCATGAAAAAGGCGATGCCCGGGTTCGGCGCCGACGGCGGCGGCGACGAGGAGGAGCTCGAGTGGAGCGCGGCGGCCGAGGAACTGATGGAGACGGTGGCAGATGCCGCCCTCGCCGACAGCATCCGCCTGCGCGCCATCAAGAAGGCCCGGCGCAACGGTTCGGCCCGCGTCACCGTCCGCCATGTCCGGCCGTTTCTGGATACGGGCGAGATCGAGGGACCGGCCTGGGAAGCGGCCGCCTTGGCCCGGCTGGCCCGCGTCCCGGAAATGGTGCGCGAGCCGGTGAAGGGCGAGATTGAGGATCTGGCCCGCGAACGCAAACTCGCGGAAGTGACCCTCGAACTCGCCGAGGAAGCCATCGCCGAGGCCCGCAAGGCGATGTGCCCGGTGCCGCACGACGAAGGTGCCGAAAGCGGGTGATGGTGATGGCGCCTGAAGCCAGCACCGATACGACTCCACCACCGCCGTTCCTGGTCGCCCTCAACCTGACGCGGCGCTGCAACCTGCGCTGCGCGCACTGTTACCTCGACGCCGGCACCCGCGACGAGGGGACGGCCGACGAGCTTTCGACCGACGAGGTCAAGGACATCATCGACGGCATCGCCGCCTTGAGCGACGAGACCATGGTCGTCTTCACCGGCGGCGAACCGGTCCTTAGGCGCGACCTCTGCGATTTGGTGGCGCACGCCTCCGGGCTCGGATTGATGCCGGTGATCGGCACCAACGGCACGCTGCTCGACGACGAGCGCCTGGCGGCGCTGAAAGACGCCGGGCTGCAGGGCGCCGGCATCAGCATCGATTCCCTGGATCCCGAGCACCACGACCGCTTCCGCGGCGCGCCGGGGTCCTGGCAGAAGGCGATGAACGCCATCGACGCCTGCCGCCGCAACAAGGTGCGGTTCCAGATCCACTTCTCGGTGACCGAAGACAACTCGGGCGAGCTCGACGCCATGATCGGCTTTGCCAAATCGGCCAAGGCCTTCGTCCTCAACGTATTTTTCCTGGTATGCACGGGGCGCGGCGAGAAGTTCACCGGTATCTCGCCCGAAACCTACGAGAAGGTGCTGCGGCGGGTCACCGAGGCCGCCCACGACGAGCAGGGCCTGATCGTCCGCGCCAAGTGCGCGCCGCATTTCAAGCGCATGGCCCTCGAACTCGATCCGGCCTGGCCGGTGACCGCCGCGCACGGCTACGAGGCCGGCGGCTGTCTTGCCGGAACCCGTTATTTCCGGGTGACGCCGGAGGGCGAGGCGACGGCGTGTCCGTATATGGAAGAAGTGGTCGGCGATCTCCGCCGTACCGATGTCGCCACCTTGTGGCGCGACGCGGCGGGGTTCAAGGCGCTCCGCCAACCGAAGCTGGAGGGGCGCTGCGGGGCTTGCGAGTACGCCAAACTGTGCGGCGGCTGCCGGGCGCGACCGTTGGCCCGCGACGGCAACCTGATGGGCGAGGACTTCCTCTGCGACTATCAACCGCAAGGGGGCGCCGTCCTCGAGCCGATGCCGGACCCCGGAACGGGTTTGGAATGGACGGAGGAGGCGGAGATGTGGCTGCAGCGCATTCCGTCGTTCGTCCGTCGCTTCGTCCGCAAACGGGCCGAGGATCGGGTGCGCGCCGAAGGCGGCTCCACCGTCACCGCCGAGGTGATTGGCGCCCTGGCGCGTGAACGGTTCAAGGGCCGCGGCAGCGGCAAGCGCCGCAAGGACGGCGCCGAAGGCGAGGCCGGGTACGGAGCGGACCGATGACAGTGGACGTTGCGGTCGTCGGCGGCGGCATCTCCGGGCTGGCGACGGCCTACCGCATGAAGCGCGCCGGCTTCAGTGTTGCCGTCCTGGAACGGCAGGCCCGGGCCGGCGGCAACGCCCATAGCGAACGTCTCGGCGGCTTCCTCATGGAACACGGACCGAGCACCGTCAACGCGGCGTCGCCGGCCGCCGCCGCCGTCTCGCGCGAACTCGGGCTCGACGAAGTGCGCTGCGACCTCGGCGACGGCGTCAAGCGGCGCTACTTGGCCACCGACGACGCGCTGACGGCGATCTCGGTCGGTCCCTTCGGCTTCCTGACGTCCGCGTACCTGTCTCCGTCGGCGCGGTTGCGGATGATGATGGAGTTCATGCTGCCGCACCGCTTGGACGGCGAGGAGGAAACGGTCAGGGAGTTCTGTGTACGGCGTTTCGGCCGGGAGTTCGCCGATCGCGTCATCGATCCCATGGTGGCCGGAATCTATGCCGGCCGGGCCTCGGATCTTTCGGTCGAGGCGGTTTTTCCGAAACTCGTCGATCTCGAACGCCAGTTCGGCTCCGTCTCCTTGGGCATGTACCAGCGCTACCGGCAGGGTGCGAAGATGCCGGGCAGCCGCCTGTTCTCGTGGCGTGACGGCATCGGCACGCTGCCCCGCGCCCTGGCCGAGCGGCTCGGCGACGGCATCCGCACTGGCGTTACGGTGCGTCGCATACGCCCCAGCCTGGGAGGGTTTCGGATCGAAGCCGGAGCGGAAGGCGCCCTCCATGCCCGATCCGTCGTCATCGCCACCCAACCCCATGTCGCCGCCCAACTGCTCGACGGACTCGACGATCCGGCCGCGACCGCGGCCGGCGACATCGTCGCGCCGCCGGTCGCGGTCGTGTTTCTCGGCTTCGAACGCGGCGCCGTCGAACACCCGCTCGATGGCCTCGGTTTCCTGACTTCGCAGGACCAGGGTCGCCATCTGAACGGCGCTCAGTTCTGCTCGACCATGTTCCCCGGCCGGGCGCCGGAAGACTGCGTTGCCATCGCCGCATATGTCGGCGGCGTCCGCGCTCCCGATCTGGCAAGGCTTCCCGGAGACGATCTCATCGAGTTGGCCCGAACCGAACTCTCCGAGTTGATCGGAAGCCGCGGCGACCCCGTGGTCGCCCGGGTCCGGCATTGGCCGGTCGGATTGCCACAGTACGAGATCGGCCATCGGGACCGCGAGGCGAAACTGAAGAAGGCCAGCCGCAATCAGCCGGGCCTCTTCGTCACCGGCAACTACCTGGACGGACCGTCGGTGGCGACCTGCTTGGACTTGGCCGAGAAATCCGCTCAGGCGGTGCGGGAACACCTGCGGCGTGGCGGCGAGTGGGTCGGTGATAGCCATCAACACGCCGCTCGGTGAGGGACCTGTCGATGCCGATATGGCTGATGTCGGCGATGAAGTGGGGTGGACTCGGCATCAGTGTTCTCGCCTTTGTCACGCTGCTCTACATACGGCTCTTGCTGGCGCTGACCCATCTGGAAACCGCTTTCAATAGTGGGAATCCCGTTCTGGGAACACCACAACTCGCGACCAGTCGAGTTCAAGCGACAGGGGCTCCATTCCCCGCCGGAACACAGAAAGAAGAAGTTGAGCGTCGCCGGCGGCAATCAATTTCCGGTGCACGGATGAAAGAGTCTTACAATAACCTGACATATATTGTACCTTCTAAGAACGACACTGCTTCGAGTGTTATTTCGCGTTAGGTGCCGTGATGGTACAGGCGAGTGACAATCCCGAAGGCGGTGGGGAGAGGGACCGCTCTGGCACGGATACGGGGGAACGCCAGAGGGAACGGATCCAACGAGGTCCAGCGGCTGCGGAACGCCGACTTTCCGCAATCAATCTTCTTTCGTCCTTGTCTCCGGAAACGCTCAGAAAATGCGAAAGCAGCTGCGAGTGGCATAACTATCGCCCCGGTGCGACGATTCTCGAGCGCGGCCAGAACGGCGACGAAGTGTTCTTCCTGCTCGACGGCGTCGCCCAGGTCCTCAGTTTTTCCGATTCGGGACGCGCTGTCTCCTTCGCGCTCTTGCAGAAGGGTGATTACTTCGGCGAACTTGCCGCCATCGACCAAAAACCCCGCTCGGCGACGGTCATCGCCAAGACCGACTGCCTCACGGCGCGCTTGCCGGCAGACGCGTTCATCGAACTGATAACCACCTATCCTCCGATCGTGCTGTCGGTCCTACGGAAGCTGGCCGGCGTGGTGCGGGCAAGCGACGACAGGATCCTCGACCTCAGCGTATTGGATGCCGAGCAGCGAATCTGCGTCGAGTTGCTACGCTTGGCGAAGCCCAATCCGGCTTCCGCTGGGGGACCCCACGAGATCTATCCGGTGCCGACCCAGAAATCCCTGTCGAGGGAGATCGGCGTGACCCGCGAAACGGTGGCGAGGATATTCAGCCGCCTGACCGGTGAAGGCATCATCCAACGCAAATCAAACGTTTTATACATCCTTGATACGAAGAAATTAGAGCAACTCGTTGTTATGGAGAAATCGGCGAAACTGAAGGATTTGTAGCATCCGTCACTATGGGAAAATCCATAAAATTAGTAAGGTTTTCGTAAGACTCGTAAATGTTCCCGCAAAACTCCTTGGGGAAGGAAGGGCGGGAATCGGAATGCTGATTGAGAGGCTGGTCAGTTAATGCGCGAGATCCAAATCGAAATGGATTCAGTCGGCGGAGCGGCGTGTGAAGCGCCGCTGGGGACTAACACCGTTTATTGCCGAAAAGACGACTGCCGGGCCTTCGGTTCAACAGCGTTCATTGCAAGCCTTATTTCGGGAGCACGAGGGGAATCAACGCGTTCCTGGTCACGCCGTGACCGTTCATCGAGGGATGGAGAGATACGATGGCTGGCAAGCGATCGAAGAAAGGCGGCAAGGGTGTCAAGGTAAAGGGCACACAATTCGACGATGTTCTGATCGGCACTTCCGGCGACGATAGGCTTGACGGACGTGGTGGCGACGACGTTGTCGTCAGCGGTCCGGGCGACGACAAGCTAAAGGGCGGCGACGGCGACGACATTCTGATCGGCGGCGATGGCGACGACAAGCTGAACGGCGGCCGTGGCGACGATACGCTCGACGGCGGCTCGGGGTCCGATAAACTCAAGGGCAGCAGCGGCGACGACATCCTCAACGGCGGCGCCGGTTCCGACAAACTGAATGGCGGCAGGGGCAACGACACGCTCTCGGGCGGCGATGGCGATGACAAGCTGAACGGTGGCCATGGCGACGATGTCCTCGACGGCGGCGCCGGCAACGACAAGCTTCACGGCGGTCAGGGAGACGATATTCTGAGCGGCGGCGCCGGAGCCGACAGGCTCTACGGCGGCGGCGGGAACGATACCCTCGACGGTGGCGAAGGCGACGATTTTCTGGCCGGTGGGGCCGGTAGCGACCGCCTGTTCGGCGGCGCCGGCAACGACGTGCTGTACGGCGACGATGGCGGTTCGGGGGGCGGCTCGGGCGGTGGCTCCGGCGGCGGCTCCGGCGCGGGCACGTTCGACGACTACCTCGACGGCGGTGCCGGCGACGACCTTATGTTCGGCGGCCAGGGCAGCGACGAGATGCTCGGCGGCGCCGGCAACGACGTGCTGTACGGCGACGATGGCGG
>CAYFMP010000105.1:0-10642 GCA_964344215.1 uncultured Thalassospiraceae bacterium
AACTCGACCCCGTATCGTCGGCCCGGAGAGCGACCAACCGCAATCACGCTATGTGTGAAGGTGCCGGATTTCGACATTCCTCCAATGATACAGCCGTCGCCGGCATCGAAAATCTGCTGGTAGTCGAGGATCTCCGACCGGCCGGGCACAATGCCGTTCGTTATCGCAGTCGTTTTCGTCACGTTTCGGGAGTGGCGGCACTACGTCTGTTCCGAATTTCTTGGGATCCTAGACGATGAGTGTGTGCCGGGTATGACGCTTTCGTATCCGTTGTGTAGAGAGACTTTGGCCACCGCCGGTCGGATCGCTTGGCGGGAGGGCGTGTTCGATTCACGCAAGCCGGCCAGCCGCCCTCAGGTGGCGAATGACGGCGGCAATGGCGCGGGCGTCGGCGAGGCCGTCGTGGGCCGCCCCGGTCGCCGGCAGTCCGAGCCGGTCCGTCAATCGAGAACTTTCGACGAAGATGTCCTCGGTATCCATAGCCCGGGCCAGGATCGGATGCAGGTTGACACCGTCGGCCAAGACCGGCGGGCAGGGCAGGCCGTGCAGCCGGCAGTTCTCATCTATGACGACCCAATCGGTGCCGTTCGCGGCGATGTAACTTGCACCGTCGACAAAGTCGCGGAACTTGGAGAGCGCCATCGCGAAATCGACGGCCTCTTCGTCGAGTCGGGTTTGGGTGATACCGGTCAGGTCGGTGATGTAGTCGCTGAGCACGGAGTTCCTGACCGGCCGCACCAGAAGATCGAGGGCCGCAGTCTCTCTGTAGTCCCGGCGCGCGTCCAGCCGAACCGCGCCGATCTGGATGATCTCGCGGAACTTGCCTGGCAGGGTCCAGTCGCTTTCGTAAAAACCCGGCCACGACGTCCACTCCAAATCGAAAACGACGACGATATCGCCGACAGGCATTCTCGGAACAGAAGGGGCGGCAGTCTCGGTCACGTCGGCTCCTCGGCATCTGGCGGCGAGTCCGAAGTGTATCACCGCGGCGTCCCCGGGCCGGCCCAAAAAGAAAGCCGGCCCGGGGGGCGAGCCGGCGAGTTACAACAGGGAGCGGGCAGGGGCGCTTGGGGGTGAGATGAGGGGAAGAAACCCCTGCCGCGCGGAAATCATCGCAAACCAGCCGGGCCGCCGCATTGATTTGGATCATGGGCAGATAAACCGGCGGCTACGTACTTTTCGCAGGCATCAGGCCGATAGGAGCCCCCTGATTCCGGAGGGACGCCGTGCCGAGTCCCGAAAAGCCAGGCGCTTGCAAGGTTTCCGCTGGAATTCCCGGCCTCGAGTGATCTATATTGCCGCCGGCCTCAATCAAGGTCCTTTGAATATGGGGCCGAAATCTCCGAACCATACAAAGAAAACGACGACGACAACGGGGGGAATATCTCATGCGCTTGCATACCCGGACGTGGCCCGAGGTTGAGGCCTATCTTAAGGATTCGACCGGCATCGTCATGCCAATCGGCTCGACGGAACAGCACGGCCCGGTCGGCTTTATCGGCACTGACGCTATTTGCGCCGATGTCGTCGCCGACGCCATCGGCGACAAGCTGGGCATCATGGTCGGGCCGACCGTTAACGTCGGCATGGCCCAGCACCACTTGGGCTTCCCGGGGTCGATGACTCTCAAACCCTCGACCCTGATCGCGGTCATTTGCGACATGGTCAACTCGCTGGCCCTGCACGGGTTCGACCGCTTCTTCTTCGTCAACGGCCACGGCGGCAATATCGCCACGGTGACGGCGGCGTTCTCGGAAGTCTATGCCGAATCGAGCCTGCGCACGGCCGACGGCAACCGGCCGCCCTTGCGCTGCGTGCTCCGGAACTGGTGGATGACCGACAAGGTAAGACAGGTCATCGACGAACGCATCGGCGAGGACGACGGCCGCCACGTCAGCGCGTCCGAGGTCGCGGTCACCTATTTCGCACACCCGGAGGACAGCGAGCGAGTGCGCGGCGCCAAGATGTCGCCGCGCGTAGCACCGGTCGGACCGATCTACGATTCGTCGGACTACCGCCGCCGCTACGCCGACGGGCGCATCGGTTCCGATCCGTCGCTGGCCAGCGCCGAGATCGGCAAGGCCCTGGTCGAGGCGGCGGTCGAGGATTTGGCCGCCGACTACCAAGCGTTTCTCGCCGAGGCGTAGCTCGCGACCGACAGCTATCCGCCCTGCAGCGGCGGGAACAGCGTCAATTCGTCACCGTCGGCCATGACGTAGGCGGCGCGATTGGCGGCAACGACGGACTCGCCGTTGACCAGGGTCATGTAGATGTCGCGGTTCGGCAACTCGAGGCCGTCAAGCAGGTCGGCCAGCGAGCCGCCGTCGTCGAGGTCGACGGTGGCCCGGCCGTCGGCGTCGAAATCGGGCGGCATCCCGCCCCGCGGCGCGATCAGCCTGACCGAGATCCTCATTCCAGGCCGAGGCGCTTCAGGGTCTGTCCGCGCGGCGCGCCGTTCTCGTCCCAACCGCGCAGCTCGTAATACTCGGGAAGCATGGCGTCGAGCTCGGCGACCCGGCCCTTGCCGGCGCCACTCTTGGCGGCGTCCTTGAGGATGCGTTCGGGCAGGGTATCGTCGGCGGCGGTCAATCCGGCGGCCAGGTTGAACCGGCGCTCCAGATTCCAGATGCGCTCGCCGGTTTCGACCATGCGCTCCGTGGTCCATTCGCTCCCGCAGGCCCCGGCAACCTGCGCCGCGTAGTCTTCCAGATCCCAGACGCTGCCGGGGAAACAGCACAGCCCGGTCGAATCGATGGCCGCCATTTCGTCCTGCGAGTCCTTGACGATGGCGGCCTTGCCTTCGGTTCGGACATGGGCGAAATCGTCGGTGTAGGTATCGGCCCTGAGGTGGCAAGCGCCGCGGTTTGAGGTCGCGTAGGCCAGCGCCATTCCCTGCATGGCACGGCCGTCATAGCCCGGAAACTCCTGGCCCTTGACCGTCATCGAGAACTCGGGACGGCCGTATTTCTCGCACAACAGCTTCGAGCCGAGGCCGATGTCGTTGCCGAACCCCTCGCCGGTGCCGGTCATCTCGACAGCCTTGACCAGGGCCTGGGCGGAGCCGAACTTGAGCTGCAGGCCGCCCGTCTCCTTGGTGGTAATGGCCTTCTCCTCGAACAGTTCCATGGCCGCCGCCAGGCTGGCGCCGAACGAGATCGGGTCCATGCCGTGCTCGTTGCAAAGCGCGCTGGCGTAGGTCGCCGCTTCGATGTCGTCGACCCCGACCATCGGCGCCAGGGCGTAGCCGGACTCGTACTCGAGGCCGCCGAGCGCGCCGTGGTAGCGGTCCTTGCCCTTGATCGAGAAGTGGGTGGGATCGATCTTGGCGACCCGACCGCAACCGATAGTGCAGCCGAAACAGGCCTTGTTGGCGATCAGGTTGGCTTGGCCGTCGGAGCGGCGTTTGGTCTGCATGGCCTTGACGTTGACCTTGTCGATGTCCTCGAACTGAACGTCCCGGCAGTTGCGGGTCGGAAGCGACCCATAGGCGTTGGTCACGTCCATCATCGGCATGGTGCCGTTCTCGGCCAGGTCTTGTCGGTCATCGCTGGGGTCGAGTTTGGCGCGCGCGGCCTCGACCGCCGCCATGAAGGCGTCGAGGTCGTCGGCCGTGACGCCGACGGTGCCGCGCACGGCGATGGCCTTGAGCTGTTTCGAGCCCATCACCGCGCCGACGCCCGAGCGGCCGGCGGCACGGTCCTTGTCGTTCATGACGCAGGCAAAACGCACCAGGTTCTCGCCGGCCTCGCCGATCGAGGCGATACGGATGCGCGGGTCCTGGTGGCGTTCTCTGATTCGGTCCTCGGTTACCCACACCGTTTCGCCCCAGATGAAATCGCGGGCGTCGAGGATCTCCACATGGTCGTCCTCGATCATCAAATAGACCGGGTGTTCGGCGCGGCCGCCGACGATCACCATGTCCCAGCCGGCGAACTTCAGCTCGGCCCCAAAGAAACCGCCCGAATTGGAACACGCCACGGCACCGGTCAGCGCCCCTTTGGTGACGACGGAGTAGCGCCCGCCGGTCGAGGCCGCCGTGCCGGTCAGCGGCCCGGTCGCGAAGATCAACAGGTTCTCCGGCGACAGCGGATCGGCAGCCGGGTCCATGCCGTCCATCAGGTAACGGGTGGCGAGGCCGCGCTGGCCCAGGTACTGCGCCGCCCACTCCATGTTCAGCGACTCGCTCTCGGCAGTGCCGGCGGTGAGATCGACGCGTAGGATTTTTCGTTGCCAAGACATGGCGAGTCTCCTCAAACCTGGTCCGGTCGAATCGGGCGCCGACCTCCTTCTATATTGGCTATTCTGGTTGCCAGGTAAAGGCAGAACAGGTCAATTCGACGGCGTCGTCGACAGTGGCCACAGGCTCAGATGGCGTTTTCTCAACACCATGAGATCGACCATCGAAAGATGGCGAAAGACCGGCTGATCCCCTTCGCCGTGCAGCCAGACGAAGCCGTGGTTCATATCCGGGTAGGATCGCCGGACGTTGTCGTAGGAGCGCACCTCGAGGTAGGTCTTGGCACCGCTCGCCGCTGCTTCCGAAACCCAGCGGGCGGCGATGTTGGCCAGCCTCGGTGCTTCGAGCATCGGCACCCAGATGATCTCCTGTTCGGTCGGCGGCCCGTAGAGCTCCTGCAGGTGTTCGACCACGGCGATAAAGGAGCCCGAGGGAAACAGGATGTGGGCCTGGGTGGCGATATCGGAATCGTAGCGGATGATGGCCCGGCTGCCGGCGTAAAGCGGCGTTCCGTGGCCGAGCGCCGCGGCCAGCGGTTCGGGCCAGTCGACCGGGTCGACGCAGTAGCGGACCTCCTGGGCGGGTTTCTCGATACAGCCCTCCGGCGCCTGGTCCTCGGCGATGTATGGTTGTTTGAGCCGGATTCCGGCGCCGAGGACGAACTCGACGTCGGTCAAGGCCGGATTTGAGGTGCCGGGGACGACGTCGTCGGGAGCCGGGATGTCGATGGTCAGCGCGCCCGGCGCGATGGCCGGCGGTTCGGCCTCGTCGACCGGTCTTTCCTCGATGGCGACGGGAGTCGGCAGGTCCTGGGCCGTGCCGGGGCCGGCCGTCGGTCCTCCAGCCAACAGGAGAGCGAGGACGACGGCGGCGGCGGGACGCATGGCCGGACGCTACCTCTCGCGCATGGCGGTCTGCGCCGAGCTCAGGAACGGATCGGTCAGATAGGCCAGCACCGAGCGTTGCCCGGTGCGGATCGAGGCCATGACCTGAACGCCGGGCACCAAGCGGTAACGCAGCTCCCGGCGCTCGAAATAGTCGCGCTCGGTGGCGATCCGAACCTTGTAATAGGGCAGGCCGTCAGCGGTCTCGATGGTGTCGGGGCTGACGTGAACGACTTTGCCCGCCAGATTGCCGAAGCGGATGGCGTCGGGAGACGCCAGCGTCACCAGCGCCGTCTGGCCCGGCGACACGTAACCAATGTCCTGCGGCGGCAGCTTGGCCTCGATGATCAGGCTGTCGCCGGCCGGGACGATGTCGACGACGGTGCCGCCGGGGCCGACGACACCGCCGACCGTGAACACGTGCAGCGTCTTGACGACGCCGCAGCACGGTGCGGCGCAGCGAATCCTCGAACTTGCGGACCCGGCTCGAAAACTCGTCGACGGAACGGCGTTTCTTCTCCAACTCCTCGCGCACCTTTTCGCGGAACGAATGGCGGATCGCCTCGAGCTTGTTGGTGGCGCCGTCGTGGGCGGCTCGCGCCCGCCTCAGCGCCGACTGGTCCTCGGCGATGCGCCCTTTCAGCCCAGCCGCATCCTTCAGAAGATCGAGGTGCTGCATGCGGTTGGTGAGTTGATCCTTCATCAGCTCCTCGCTGATCCTGATCTGCTCGTCGAGCAGCTTCAGGCGTTCGCGGCTGTTCTTGATGCGGCTCGATATCTCGGCCATCTCCTGGCGGTGCTGGGAAATCTGCTGGCGTTGGCCGGCGAGCTGGTTCTCGATCCGGTTCTTGCGGGTCTTGAACATGGCCACCGTCTCCGACACCAAATCGGCGTGGTTCGCCGTCAGTTCGGCCGGAAAGACCGGCGCGTCGGCGCCGGTCGCTTCCGCCTGCAGTCTCGCCACGTCGGCCTTCAGCGCCGTGATGCGGCTGCGCAACTCGTCGACGTCGGCGCCGCTGGCGGTCGGCTCCAGGCTGATCAACGGCTGGTCCTTGGCGACGCGGTCGCCCTCGCGGACCAGGATTTCGCGGACGATGCCGCCTTCCAGGTGCTGGACGCTCTTGACCTGGGTCGAGGGAATGACCTCGCCGACGGCCGAGCTGACGACGTCGAGCTGGCCGATGTAACTCCACGCCGCAAATGCCCCGACCAGGGCCGTGCACAACAGGAAGAACAAATGCGTCAGGCGTTCGCCTTCGCCGGCCTCGGGCGCGGTCTGCCGCATCGACTCGTTCATGGCGCGGTCGTCCTCGCCGGGTTGGCGGTGCCCGTCTGGACACCGTCGCCGGTTACCTCGACCGGCTTGCGGACCAGGTTGGGGACCGGCTTGGCGTTGAGGTCGACGTAATGGGGCGCGGCCTCGAGGATCTGCGGATCGTGGGAGAACGCCAGCACCGTGTGGCCGCGCTTGACGAAATCGTTCATGGCGGCGACGACGGCCTGGGCGCCTTCGGTATCCAGACCTTCGGTTGGCTCGTCGACGACCATCAGCCGGCCATCGGTGGCCAACGCCCGGGCCAACGCCAGCCGGCGACGGATACCCAAGGACAGGTTGGCGCCGTTGTTGACGACCGGCGTTCCCAACCCCTCGGCGCTCTGGTCGATGAACGCTTTGAGGCCGGCGGCGGCGACCAGCCGGTTCAACTCGCCTGGGTCGATATCCGGGTTCGACGTCGTCAGGTTGTCTGCGATGGTGGCATTGAGGAAGCGCGGCTCCTGCGGAAGATACGAAATCTGATTACGCCACCATTCCGGCGCCACCTGGGCGAGGTCGACCCCGTCGATCAGGATCTTGCCGCGCGACGGCTCGATCAGGCCGGCGAACAGCCGCGCCATGGTGGTCTTGCCGGCCCCGTTGGAGCCGGCGAAGATCAGCACGCTGCCCGGTTCCAGCACCAGGCTCAGCGATTCGAACAACGGCGTCTTGGCGCCGGGATGAGCGAACGCCAGGTCCTGCAGCTCGATGCGACCCGAGAACTCGGTCAAGGCCGAGCCCTCGACGCGCTCGCGGGGCAGGCGGGCGAATTCGAGGAAAGTGGCCCGCGCCTGGTTGGCCTTGGCCAGCGCCTCGTTCAGCATGGCCAGCTTGACGACCGGACCCAACGCCCGCGCCGCCAGGATGTTGGCGCCGATCATGGCGCCGATGTCCATCTGCCCCTGCACCACCAGCCAGGCGCCGACGGCGATCACCGCGGTGCTCATCAATGCCTGAACGGTGGTGCCGAGGGTCTGCACGAAACCCTGGCGCTGGGCGATCTTGCGCGCCAGCCCCTGGAACAGCCCGGTCTCGTCGTGCCACTGGCGGCGGATTAGCGAACCGGCGTTGAAAGCGCGGATGGTATCGCCGGCCAAGACGGCGGAGCCGACCAGGCCGCTGCGCCGGGCGGCTGTATTTTGCAGCTCCCTTGACGGTCCGCGCAGCGAGGCGAGGGTAAGGATCGAAACCACGAAGGCGAGGCCGATGAATACGGCGACAATGGCGGCGATGGTCGGGTTGAGCAGAAAGAGAACGCCGACGAACAACAGCGCGAACGGGACGTCGAGCAAGGTGCTGATGTTGGCGGCCGAATAGGCGGCCTGCATCTTCTCGGCGCCGGCCGTCATCTCCTGCCTGGCGCCCGGCGGCAGTTGCTCCATGGCCGCCTGCTTGGTGTCGGTCAGGGTGGCGAAGGCGAGGCCGGCGACGGAGCGATCGTAAGCCGCGTTGACGTTGGCGGCCAGCCGCATGCGAATCTGGCGGAACGCGAGCTCGAGCAGAATCGCGATGACGACGCCGGCGGTCAGGGTGGCCAGCGTCGCGTCGACCCCTTGCGCCACGTAGCGATTCAGCACCTGGATGACGAATAGCGGCGAGGCCAGCGCCAACAGGTTGGCGAGGAACGAGGCGGCGACCATCTCGGCGGTCAGGCCGGGACGGGCGGCGAGGCGGGCGAACAACTCTCTCATCTCAAGTCAACGGCTCCCAGACCGTTTTCGGGGGTAACGGTCGAACCGCGCGACTATACCATATCGACCTCGATCAGACGACGAGGTCGTAGCTGTAGTCGGTCACGGCTCACCTTTTGGCGGAGATGCAAATCGGTGGGGAGAGACTGAATTCGCTAGGTAAAATCATTAAATGACGTGGCATCCAGGCTTGACAGGTCGGCGGTGCTGATGCCGTTCAGGTTGGTAACCAGTTCCGCCGTATCGAATACGCCGTCATTACTGCTATTGGTCTCCGATATTCGGAACAATGCCGCGTCGGTCCCGTTTCCCTGCACCAGGTAAAAAATGTCGAGATTGGCCCCGCCGGTCGCGGTGTTCGCCTGAGTAAGGGCCGTGGCCGTTGACAGGTCGGCCTCCGCCGTCTGGTTCACGAACAATCCGGTATTCGTGCCGAGCGCCGTTCCGGTGATATCCGCGGCCGTTTGGAAACTCACGCCGGTGCCGCGCAAGGCTCCGCCGACCAGGGAAGCAATAAAATCGATCGTGTCGGCGCCGCTGGTGCCGCCGCCGTCCAGGAAATCCGTGATGGTGTCTCCGAATTCCGATGTCGCTTCGTATTCGAATCGATCAACACCGGAGCCACCGGTCAAATTGTCCGCGCCGCCGCCACCGAGAATGAAATCGGCGCCGGCCGACCCGGTGATGGTGTCGGCCGCCGCGCTGCCGTCGATGCCGAGGCGGGTCAGCGTGTTGTTGGCGAACGAGATGGTGGTGCCCGACGCGAGCTGGATGTCATCGTCGTCGGTGGTGCCGCCAACCAGCGTGGCGCTGCCGAGGTTGGTGCTCGAGTCGACGGTCAGCGTCGTGTCGGCGGCGTTGTTGTCGGTGTCGATGCGGATTTCATCGCTCGACGTGAAGCTGCTGAGATTGGTGCCGGACAGATCGAGGGCGCCGGTCGACTGAATGATGTCGATGCCGGCGCCGCCGGTAACCGTCGTCAACGCCGCCAGATCGGCGGAGTCCGCCGATACCGTATTGCCCGACGCGTTGAAGACAAGGAGTTCGACCGCCGTCAGCGCCGTGTTGGTCAGCGAAAACGCGCCCGAGGTGCCGAGCGTCAAAATATCCGAAGTGCCGGATCCGCCGGTGATGGCGGTGATCTCGGTCGCCGAGTCGGTCTGGGTGCCGGAAATCGTCAGGGTGTCGCTGCCGGTCCCCAGTTGAATGGCGACCGAGTTCGAGAAGGCGACGCTGTTGGTGGTCAGGTTGAGCGCCGTGCTCGTATCCGCCAGTTGCAGAACGTCGGCCCCGGCGCCGCCGGTAATCGTCGTCACGTCGCCCATGTCCGCGGTATCGACGGTTAGGGTATTGCCGGATGCGTTGAAAGCAATGGTCTCGACCGCCGTCAGCGCCGTGTTGGCCAACGAGAACGCGCCCGACGTGCCCAGCGTCAGGGCGTCGTTGCCCGAGCCGCCGGTAACGGTTTCAAAAGCGTTCAAGATCGAAAAAGACACGCCGGTCGTCGCCGAGACCGTAACGGCGTCGCCCGCACCGCCGCTTCCGGCCGAAAGAGTGATGGAAGTAGGTTGGCTGGTGATCGAGAACTGATCGCTGCCGGTTCCGCCGACCACCGTTTCGACACCGGTTATGCTATCCGATGCACCCGTGCGCGACGCGCTTATCGATGCCGCCGTGATCGAATAGGATTGGTCCGCGGAGATTGTCGAATAACTGACGGTATCGTTGCCGGCGCCGCCGGAGATGGTGTTGAGGCTGGAGGCCGCGGAGACGTTGACGGTGTCGTTGCCGTCGCCGGCGAAGGCGCTGTTGCCGCCGGCGCCGGCGTCGATGGTGTCGTCGTCGGCACCGCCGAACAGCAGATCGCTGCCGACCGAGCCGGTGACGGTGTCGTTGCCGGCGCCGCCGAAGATGATCGATCCGATCACGTTGCTTCCCGATTCCTGGGCGTCGATGTCGTGAGTGATGCTGAGGTTGGAGTTGATGAACGAGAGGTCGCCGCCGGTCGTCGCGGTGTTGCCGTCGCCGGCGGTCGTCAGGGTATTGGCCGACGCCGTGCCGGCCAGGATGTAGCCGAAGCCCGACGTGTCCGACGAGCTGAAACCGAGGCGGACGCTCGATTCGATGCCGTTGTCGGCGAAGATCTGCTCGATCGAGTTCAGCGTGATGGTGCCTGTGAAGGAGCCGCTGCTGGTCGAATAGAACATCTGATTGTTGGCGGCGTCGAAGACGCCCTGGAAGTCGCTCAGGCTCTGAAAGGCGATCTCGTCGATGCCGCCGAAGCCGGACACCTGGTCGGTGCCGTTGAGCTGGCTATCGGTCTGGTTCATGACGAAGCGGTCGTTCAGTTCGGTGCCTTCCAGGGTGTCGTTGCCGAAGCCGCCGAACAGGGTTTTCGCAAATTCGGTGGTGGTCGGGGTGAATGCGGGATCGGTGAAGTCGCCTTCGACGGTGACGACGCCTTCGATGATCTGCGGGCCTTCGATGATAAAGCCGAACTCGCCGAACGGATCGG
>CAYFMP010000106.1:0-10418 GCA_964344215.1 uncultured Thalassospiraceae bacterium
GGCGTCGCGGCCCGCTTCCGATGGCCCCGCATCGCCGCACGAGCCGCTCCTTGCCAGGAGACCGGAGAGCGCGTCTCAGCGATTCCATATCAACGTGAACCGCTCTAGGTATCACGGGCGCGACGTCGACATAGTCCTTCGGCGGCTAGACGCCGTCCGCCGGCCCCTCAATCGGGGATGGCGACCGCCTCGACCGCCTTGCCGAAGCGCTTCTCGAGCGTCGCCACCAGGCCGTCGATGCCGTCCTTCTTGAGGATCGGGGCGAAATCGTCGCGCTGGGTGACCAAAAGGCTGAGTTTGTCGGTAACGGCGTCGATGATCTTGAAGCCGAAGAAGCTGTCGGGGCGGCGGCGGATGCGAAAACCGACCCGGAAAGGCGCCTGCGATTGGCGCGGAAACGAGATCGTCACCAGCGTGTCCTTGCCGTATTCGCGGATGCTCTCGACCTTGAAGTCGCCGGTCCAGTTGTCGGCCTCGGTGAACTCGTAGCCCGACAGAAACAGTTCCTTGTAGGTGGCGTAGAACTTGTCCCACTGTTCGGGGCTGACGTCTTCGTAGTGGGAGCCCAGCACGAAACGGGCCATCGTTCGATAGAATAGGCCCCAAGAAGAGGCGAGTAGAATTTCAGTGTGAATTACGATCAATGCATTTATCGTAACACATGGCCCAGTTCTTGTTCATTGACGAAAGCGGTCATGATTCTGGCCCTTCTCCATATGAGGTGCTGGCTGGAGTCTCTGTTGAAGACGAAGACCTATGGAGCTTGATAAATGCAATTCATGAAGCCGAATGGAAGTGGTTTGGCCGGCGTTATAGTGAAGGCGAGAGAGAGCTAAAGGGAAAGAAGCTCCTTAAGAGCAAAGTTTTTCATCACGCGGCACTAAATGCGGAAGTAAGCGAAACCGATATCGCAATACTTGCGAAAGAGGCCTTGGACAATGGCGTTCGAGCGAGCGTCCAGCATTTTAAGGCCCTGGCGCTTGCAAAGATTAATTTTGTTCGAGAGGTACTTGAAATTTGCACGAGATTTAGATGTCGGGCTTTTGCTAGCGTAGTTGAGAAGGATGCCCCTCCTACTGAACAAATAGATGGCCTTCGGAAGGATTACGCATACTTATTTGAGCGATTCTACTACTATTTGGATGATCTAAGGCCCAGACAACAGGGTATCATCGTTTTTGACGAGTTGGAAAAAAGCAAGAGCCATATCCTAATTGGACAGGCGCATAGCTATTTTCGGGATCATGCTGTGGGCCAATTGCGAAGCAGCCTAATCGTGCCAGAACCGTTCTTTGTACACAGTGATCTTACAACTGGCATCCAAATCGCTGATCTAATTGCCTATTGTGTCTCATGGGGTTTTCGAACACCCCAAATGAATAAACCAAAGCGTGAGGAGTTGGCTCCATTCGTGGAGCAAATCGCGCACTTACGTTATCGGACAACGCGCGAGATAGGAGACAACCCTGGTTTTGTAATTTGGAGCTTCGCTCACATCTCCGATCTTCGGACTCGTCGTGAGCGAATTGAAGAATTCTAAGAAGAAAAGGCAATGCAACGCCCGAAAGCGCCACAAAGCCTCCAATAGAAATATAGAACCAACTCTAGTTATTTGCAAGTGTAAATCTCTTATAACTTGTTGTAATAACACCCTGAATCATTTGTGAATCAGTCTAGGTTTGGATACTCGTCCTGACACCACTCCGCCGTTAGATATTACGCTTGCCCTTGAGGGGTTCGGCACAACGTTTGGCATCCCTCAATCGGGGATGGCGACCGCCTCGACCGCCTTGCCGAAGCGCTTCTCGAGCGTCGCCACCAGGCCGTCGATGCCGTCCTTCTTGAGGATCGGGGCGAAATCGTCGCGCTGGGTGACCAAAAGGCTGAGTTTGTCGGTAACGGCGTCGATGATCTTGAAGCCGAAGAAGCTGTCGGGGCGGCGGCGGATGCGAAAACCGACCCGGAAAGGCGCCTGCGATTGGCGCGGAAACGAGATCGTCACCAGCGTGTCCTTGCCGTATTCGCGGATGCTCTCGACCTTGAAGTCGCCGGTCCAGTTGTCGGCCTCGGTGAACTCGTAGCCCGACAGAAACAGCTCCTTGTAGGTGGCGTAGAACTTGTCCCACTGCTCGGGGCTGGCGTCTTCGTAGTGGGAGCCCAGCACGAAGCGGGCCATCGGCTTGAAGTCGACGACGGTGCCCAACAGGCCTCGGAACTTGGCGACCCGCTCGGCGATGCTGAGCTGTTCCGATTCCATCAGGAACTCGGCGTTGTCGGTGAGCTCCTCGATCATCTTCCGCGCCCGGACCAGAGCTTCGGCCGCCAGTTGCTGGTCGGACTTGCCGGTGATCGAGCGCTCGGCGGCATCGGCCCCGGATTTCAGCCGGCGGATCTTGCCCTTGGCCATCTTGGAAAACGTGCCCTTGTCGCCGTATTCGCTCAAGTAGGCCTCGAAGTCGCCGACGTCGGCGCTGCCCTGGATGGCGTTCCACACCGCCACCTCCTTTTGCAGCCGCGCATCGAGGGCCGGCTGGGCGGCGGCCGGCGGCGGCAGCGCGGCCAGTTGCGGCGGAGCGGCCGGTTCGGCGGCGCCGTCGGCGAAATAGAAATCGGCGCCGGTCAGGGAAGAGGCCTCCCACGGCACCTGGCGACCGTCGGTGACGCCGACGACGGAATTGCGGACCTCCTTAAAGACGCGCTCGACGGTCAGCCCCGGGGTCAACATGGCGCGGGCCAGCGCTTCGGTGTACGGGCTGTTGGCGCCGCCGCCGTCGGCGGCGACGTCGCCGGGCGATGTGGCATAGGCGATCAGCGTCCCCTTGGAGGCGTCCATGCGGGCCAGCCCGCGGCCGGCCGAGCGGAAGCTGCGCTTGAACGGATTGTTGCGGCAGGCATCGAGGATGATGATGTTGAGGCGGTTGCCGGCGAACGCCATGTTGCCCTGCACCGCGTCGGCGGCGACCGCCTCGATGTCGACGTCGGCCTCGTCCTCGATCTCGACGTTGACCGGGATCATGTAGTTGGTGCCGTTCACCTGGACGCCGTGGCCGGCGTAATAGAACAGCCCGACCGCCTGCTTGCCGGCGTTCTCCAGCTTCTCGCCGAACGCCTTGACGGCGCGCTTCATGGCCTTCTGGTCGGCGTCGATGCGCTCGATGACGTCGAAGCCCAGGCGGCGCAGGGTGTCGGCCATCAGCCGGGCGTCGTTCGGCGGATTGGCGAGCGTCCCGATGTTGGGGTAGTTGCCGTTGCCGATGATCAGCGCCACCCTGGGCTCGGCGGCGGCGCCAACGTCGGCGACGGCGGCCGCCATCAGCAGCACCGCGGCCAGAACGAATCGCATGACCAGAGGCATCTGTCGCCGATCCTCCTTAACATTCGGTTTCGGGCTGGGCTATCTAGAGTAACGGATCGAACGCGCTTGTGAAGGGCAAATGCCGTCGATTTCTCCCGTTCGATCGGCGATCGGCGAGGTCGACGCTCAACCCGTCTCGCCGCTTCCGCGGGCCTCGCTGACCGAGCCGTGGATGGCCGGCACGTAGTCCATGTCGGAGACCAGGATGTGGTTCTTCAGCCAGTACGCCAGGAAGCCGATGAAATCGGCGTAATCGAAGGTCGTGGGGTCGTTGCGGTAGGCCGCTTCGTAGGCGCGGACCTTGTCAGCCAGGCGGCGGTGCAAAATCTTGTGCTCGGCCAGACCTTCATACCCGCAGGCCTCCATCAGCGCCTCTTCGCGCTCGAAATGGACGTCGACGTAGACGGCGAGCGCCTCCAGGGTGACGGCGATGGAAGTTTCCGCGACGCCGTCGGCGACCTTGTCGTTGAGGTCGTTGATCAGCGCGAACAGGCCCCAGTGGTCCTTGTCGATGTCGCGGTTGCCGGTCTTGTAGTCGTCCGACCATTCGATGATGGGCATCAGCCAAGCCTCCGTTGCCAGGAGTTCATGCCCGCAGTTTCCAGCCGGACGGGCGCCAAGTCATTGATCGGGGTCAAGCGGGGGCTGCCTGATACTTCGACAGGCTCAGCATGAGGCGCTCCTTCTCTCCCCATCCTGAGCAGCGAGCGCCAGCGAGCGTGTCGAAGGATAGTGGGACGCCCCGTACGTCGAGACGCCCGCGCAAACGCGGGCTCTTCAGCATGAGGCTTCACCCAGAGAGCCGGGCTCAGGGACGGACGTCTTGGGAAAATTGCGGAACGGAGGGCTTTACGGACGGTTTCTCACCCTGCACGATCCGCAGGGAACTTTCGAACGTATTCGAGCGTTCATCGAAGCGATGCAGCATGTACAAGGTTTTGCCGATGGCTTCATCGGGCAGTTCGCCAACGTGCAGGTCCGTCGCGACGCTTGGCATGGTCGAGCAAACGACGCCGTTTACGGTGGTTTCGGCCAACCGGTGCGAATGGCCGCAAAACAGGCGGACGACATTCGGATGACGGCCGACGACCTTCCAGAAAGCGTCCGCCGCTTCGGAGCGGTCGTACGGGAATTTGTAGCGCCCCTCGGCGCCGGGCACGTCGAACGGCGCGTGGTGCATGAAAAGCGCGGTCGGTTTCGAGCCTTCGGCCGCCAGAATCTCGTCGAGCGCGGCCAGCCTCGGTTCATCGAGGTCACCCATCATGGTTTCCGCGGAAAGTGTATCGAACCCGACCAGGCGGACCGGAAATTCATCGACGGCGTAAAGGATGAAGGGCTGATGCCGGTCCATGCGGTCTCCGAGAAAGGCGGCCGCCAGACCGGATCTGCTGTCGCGGTTTCCCGGCACCGGAAGAAAAATCGGCGCAAACGGCTCGACGATGTCCGAGACCAGGGCGTAATCCTCCGGCCGGCCGAACTGCGCCATGTCTCCCGTGTGCAGGACGCAATCCACGGGCTCCTCGAGTTCCAGGATGTCCGCCACACAGGCGCGAAGGTCGTTCTCGCGGGATTCCCAGCGGGGATCCTCGTCATCTCCGGCTTTCAGGTGGGTGTCGGATATCTGGGCGATCAACATGGTCGGCTCCGGCGGCGCTCCTCAAATGGGTATCGTCAACGATTTATCGATATCCGGCTCGACGCCGACGGGCCCGCCGGCCTCGATCTCCTCGTCGGTTGCGTCGCGGACCGTGAGGACCTCCAGCTTGAAAATCACTTTCCTGCCGCACAGCGGATGGTTGCCGTCGACCGTCAGCGTCTTGTCGTCGATCCTGGTGACGATGAAGCTACGCGGCTCTCCCTTTTCGCTCTCCGCGAAGATGGTGGTGCCGACTTCCCGGTATTCCTCGGGAACGTTGTCGATGCGATCGGTGAACACCAACGACTCGTCCCTGGGGCCGTAGATCTGATCGCCATCGAACGGCACCTCGATGACGTCGCCGGCCGATTTCCCTACCAGCTCCTCGGTGACCGAGGGCGCCAGGATATGGTTGGCGCCGTGCACGTAGCCGATCGGGAATTCGACCGCAACCAGGACGCCGCCGGATTTTTTGTCGATCACCTGGTAGGTCAGTTCGACGTACTTGTTGTCCTGGATCGTGTCGCTCATATCGAATCCGCGCCAAACGATCAGAAGATCGACGCCCCGAAGATCTTGATCTCATCGTGCTTGTCAAACCCGAGGACCAAGCGGCCAAGCCACTCGCCCTCTTTTTTCGTGCTGCGGACACGATAGAGAACCGTCACGTGCTCGCCGCGTCGAATGATGCCGAGATAGTCGTAGACTTCGGAAAGGCTCCGGGTCAGATCGCTTTTCGCGAATTGCTTTCCGACTTCGACTTCGTTCAGGCCTTCGATCAGACTGTAGTCGAAATTGCGGATGAACTTTCCGTATTCACCTTCATTGGAAGCCCTGACGAGCTCCGTCCACATCGGTTCGGCAACGGCCAGAATTTCATCGTCCGTGAGGTCGATAATGTTCATTTGTATCCTCGGTCACACCGGAAGGGAAATCCCGCGGGGGCAAAAAAAAGATCAACATATGAATGCTGATCCTTTTTTTTCGAACTCCCGCCGGGGGTCTTGAAGGTTACTCGGCCGCGGCGGCTTCGTCCACATCAACCAGGTGATACAGGGGCGCCTTCTCCATGGTGTACTCGCCGGTCTTCGGATCACGGCGGGATACGGTGAGAACGTGCCAGTTCTCGTCGTCCACCTTCATGGCGTCACCGCGGTAGTAGTAGCCCGGCCAACGGGTTTCCTTGCGGAACAGGGTGTGCTGCATGACGCTCTCGGACGCACGATGGCGGTGCTTGACTTCCCAGGCACGCAGCAATTCGTGGAGGTCTTCGGCCGCGATCTTCTCGAGATCCTCTTCCATGATCTTGAGCTTCTTGAGACCGATGCTCAGCAGCTTGTCGTTGGTCATGTAGTTGACCGTCACGCCAGCGCAGTACTCGTCCATCAGCTTTTGCAGGCGGTCGAGGGCCTGACGCGGGTTGTGATAGTTCGGGTTGACCGTGCCGGCAACGATCTCGTTGCGGTGGACCTTGTAGTGTTCCATCGGCTTGTAGACTTCTTCCTTCAGCGTGGCGATGGTCGCATCCGATACGCGGATGCCTTCGGCCTTGCCGTCGTCGATGTACTTGCAAGCGGCCTTCGCGGCCAGGCGGCCTTCGGTGAAGGAACCGGAAGAGAACGCGTGCGGCGTGCCGCCGACCGCGTCACCGGCGCCGAACAGGCCTTCGACGGTCGTCATGCGGTTGTAACCCCAGAAGTACTCAGGCGGAGAAACGTCTTCCGGACCGGAGCACCACGCCCCGCTACCCGTCGCGTGGGAACCCATGACGTACGGTTCGGAGGTGGTCAGTTCCGGGTTCTCGTTCTTCGGATCGACGTCCGTGGCCGCCCACAGAACGGCCTGACCGACGGTCATCCCTAAGAAGTTGTGCCAACCGATCTCTTCCAGATGCGGGTCCTGGAACGAGTGCATGGTGACCATGTGGATCGGACCGCGGCCGGCGTTCACTTCGTGGATTATGCAGTGGTTACGCAGACAGGTCGGGATCGGACGGTGGGTGAGGTGCGAAACTTCCGGATCCAGGTATTCCTTGCCGACCATCTTCTGGAGTTCGGGGAACCATTTGGATTCGTACTCCTCGCCATAGGCGTTCTGCGTGTACGTCTTGAGGTGCAGGAAGTACGCGCCCACCGGGCCGTAACCGTCCTTGAAGCGGGCCAGAACGATGCGGTTTTCCATCTGGGTCATCTTGGCGCCGGCGTTGATCATCAACGCGTAAGCGGAACCGGAAGACCACGGTGCGTACCACACACGACCGGCGCCTTCGCCGACGGAACGCGGCTTGAAGATGTTGGAAGCGCCGCCGGCGCCGCAAACGACGGTCTTGGATTTGAAGACGTGGAAGTCGCCGGTGCGGACGTTGAAGCCGACAGCACCCGCGACGCGGTTTTCCTTGGCGTCGTCCATCAGCAGGTGGGTGACGCAGATACGGTTATAGACCTTGTCGGCCGACTTCTTCGCGGCTTCGGCCACGATCGGCTTGTAGGATTCACCGTGGATCATGATCTGCCAACGGCCTTCGCGCAGGTAGGACCCCTTTTCCTTGTCGCGCATGATCGGCAGGCCCCAATCTTCGAAGTTGTGGACCGTGGAGTCGACGTGGCGGGCCATGTCAAACGCCAAGTCTTCACGCAGCATACCCATCAAGTCGATGCGGGCATAACGCACGTGGTCTTCCGGATTGTTCTCGCCAAACCGGGTGCCCATGTAGCAGTTGATCGCGTACAGACCCTGGGCGACGGCGCCGGAACGGTCGATGTTGGCCTTTTCGGCGATCACGATCTTCTTGTCCTGGCCCCAGAAACGGGCTTCGAAAGCCGCGCCGGTGCCACCAAGGCCGGCGCCGGCGACGAGGATGTCGATATTGTCTTCGACGATTGTTTTGTAAGCCATTAGTAGGACACCCCTTCCTTCATCTTAAGACCGTTGGATTCCAGGGTATGCAAGCCGCCGTCATCCATGCGGACGTATTTCGGCTCGCTGTACAGCAGTTGGCTGTCGCGCTGTTCCTGGGTCGGCGCCGGACCACTCTTCAATTGCGGGATGCCGGTGCCCCAGGGCTTCGAGGTGATCGGAGCCAGCAGGTTCAGGTCTTTCTTGCCGTTGCGGAACTTGATGCGCCAGGCAATGACACCTTTTTCCTCGTCGCGGACGACGCGAACGCTGTGGCCGAGCGGCGCGAAGTCGGCGTAGCCGCGCACATCGATGGCATTCTGCGGACAGGCCTTCACGCAGGAATAGCACTCCCAGCACATGCTCGGTTCGATGTTGTAGGCACGACGGTAGGTCTTGTCGATGTGCATGATGTCGGACGGGCAGATATCAACGCAGTGTCCGCAGCCGTCGCATCGTGTCATATAGACGAAAGTAGGCATACTTCGTTTCCTTTCTTAACTAAGAAAGAACCTTTCAAATCTGGTTTAGTAGTGCTGCGGTTGCTCGCGCTTGATGCCGAGCCCCATGTGGGGCGGGTTGCTGCCCATGTATTCCGGGATATCGGGAAACCTTTTCTGCAATTCGGGATCCGTCAGCTCGCCCAGTTCGGGCAGGTTTTCCATGGAGCCGTCGGCCTTGATGACGCGCTTGTTGAAGGCGGCGGCCGGCTTGAAGAACATGTGGGCGAACTTCGACCACGGCACACCGCCGAACAGAACCGTGGCGGAGATGATGAACAGTCCCAGGAAAAGATTTGTCCAGACGCCGCCCCCTTGGGATTGCGCGACGGACCACAGCAACCCAAAGGTCGTGGTTCCGAGCAGGGAAAGGATAAACAAGTCCGCCCTGACGATGCGGTACCAAGGGACGCCTTCGGCCGCGACATCGACGCGGATGAAGAACCAGAACCAGTAACCGCCGAACATCACCATGGCGGCGCCCAGGTGCCACAACTGAGAGACGATGGCCGGGGCTTCGTTGGTCGGATACGCGAACACCAGGGGAATCGTCGTCAGGAGGAACAGGATGAACCCGTACATGGTGAACAGGTGCGAGATGCGGCGCTTCGGATTGCAGAACTCGCCGGATGTCGCCACGTCGACGATGGCGGTCTGAACGGCGATGCCGATCTTCTCGCCGCCGCCAACTTCGCGCGTGCGCGCGGCCTCGGCGGCTTTGGCCTTGGCAAAAAAGTACTTGGCGCTTTTCTTGTGGATCATGTCGAAAATGGTGCCCCCGACAACAAGGATAGCCATCAACACGACGTAAGCCTGGATGACGCTCAACGGTATCAGTGTTGTAAGTTCGGCGAATGGATTGCTGGCAAACATTTACCGCCCCTTCAATTGAATTTCGTTGTTTCGCTGGCATATGAAAGAGCGCCAGTCATATTCGCATAATCATATATATTAAAAATTCCCAGCTTGCAAACGGATTGCTCGACGCTCAAACAATCGAGGGAATCCCTACCCTGGATTGGCGGCAGTATCCCTCCGGAGAGGCGTCACTCACTCATCGAATCGTAGTATTTCCCCGAGCACTGCGATGACTTCCGGGCGGGAGATCTCCATCGGCGCCCCCTCGCCTTCGCTCGGCATACGGCGCTGTCCGGTGCCGGAGATCATGATCTTGCGTTTCCGGCTAGGCCGACGGGGCGCGCAAAAAAGCTGCTTTCATCCTGTAGCGCCATGCTGTACATTCCATTTTTGGAATATGAGAAACCCTTTATGCCGGGGTCGGGTGATTCGCAGTTTTGCAGGGAACCGTCTCGGTTTGAATTTCGACAACAGGTGAACTGAAATATGGGAAACGTCAACGCTAAAGACCCGGTTCCTGACGGCAAGACCGAGTACTACACCACGAAGCAGCAGCCGGAAAACGATAAAGGTTTCGTCGGCTACAAGACCGAATGGATCGAGTGGCACAAGGAAGTTCCCTACGAAACGCCTAAAAAGCCGTGAGCTTTTTCCGGCGGGCGCTCGAAGCCCGATCGAGGAACACGAAAAAGGGAGGCGCCGGACGCCTCCCTTTCTTTTTGCCCGTCTGCAAGCCCCTTGGTTCATGGTCGCGCCGTATTCCTGCACGACCTTGACCTCTCTTAAATCGGCATTCCCGTTTGGAGCGGCGCAACCCTGACCGCCGGACGACGGCTACCGGCGTTACGCCGAGGCGCACGTCGATACGCTGGCCTTCGTGCACCGCGCCCGCGACCTGGGCTTCTCGATCGACGAGATCCGCGACCTGCTGGCGCTGTGGCGCGACAAGGGCCGGGCCAGCGCCGACGTCAAGCGCATCGCGCTGAAGCAGATCGACGACATCGGCCGCCGCATCGACAAGCTCGAATCGATCCGCCGCACGCTGGTTCACCTGACCGAGCGCTGCCACGGCGACGACCGGCCCGACTACCCGATCCTCGACGACTTGGCGGGTCGGCCCTAGGGTCTGTTGAGATTTGGGATTCCCAAAAGGCCTGATTTGTGATTCAAGCTA
>CAYFMP010000107.1:0-10192 GCA_964344215.1 uncultured Thalassospiraceae bacterium
GGCAGGCCGCAAAACCGATCTCAGCCGCTTCCATATCAACGTGACCCGCTCTAGGAAGGGAGTCGCCCTTACATGGCTATTCGCGGAGTTCCCGAGGACGCTTGACCATGGTTTGCCTTGCTCCCGAATGCAGACGATACCCTCGGCGGCAAATCATGGCCGGCTTGCTTAAACTTTCCTCCGCCGCCCCATTCGAAAAACAAAAAACTTTCCCTCGTCGGGAATAATTCGAACTGGCGGCTGTTTGCATGAGTATGGCGGCGAGATACCGACGCCGTTCGATCAAAGCCCGTTTGCAACCCGATCAGGAGAGAAACCGATGTTGAAACAATCCGCCATTGCCGCGACCGCCTTGGCCTTGATGCTCTTCGCCGCCCCGGCGTTCGCCGGCTCGTGTCCGAAGATCATGAAGGAGTTCGACGCCGCCCTGGCCAAATCCAAGGCCGGCGGAGAGATGCTGTCGAAGGCCAAGACGCTTCGGGCCGAAGGCGAAAAGTTGCACAAGGCCGGCAAGCACAAGGAGTCCGTCGCCGCCTTGCAGGAAGCCCTGAAGATCGTCGGGATGTAGTATAATCGTCCGGCCGTCGGGTTCCGATCCGGCGGCCGGGCGGCCCCACACCCCACACAGGAGCCGGTTTGTACGACGACGCCGATATCGTTGCCCAGATTCCCGGATTGCGGCGTTATGCCCGCTCTTTGCTCGGTAGCGCCGAAGGCGCCGACGACTTGGTGCAGGATTGCCTCGAAAGGGCGCTCGGCAAGTGGCGGCTGTTCCGGCCCGGAACCAACTTGCGCGCTTGGCTGTTCACCATCATGCACAACGTCTTCGTCAACCAGGCGACCCGGCGCAACCGATCGCCGGTCATGGTCGAAGTGGATGCGGACGCGGATGCCGTGGCCTTGCCCGTCGCCGCCGGTCAGGAAAACGGACTCGAGGTTGCCGACCTCGCGCGGCGCGTCGCCTCGTTGCCCGAAGATCAACGCGAAGTCCTGTTGCTTGTCGGCATGGAGCAAATGACCTATCGGGAAGTCGCCTCCGTCCTCGGCATACCCGTGGGGACCGTAATGTCCCGGCTGCATCGGGGCCGCGAACGCTTGCGGGCGCTGATGGACGGGAACGACGCGCCAACGCTGAGGAGGGTAAAATGACGACCCGTGAAGGCCAAGCCGTGACCGCCGACGACCTGCATGCCTATGTCGATGGCCGGCTGGATCCGCAGCGCCGCGCCGTGGTCGAGCAGCACTTGGCGGGCTCTCCCGAAGATGTTGCGCGGGTTGCCGGATACCGCAGCCTCAATACGGCATTGCAATCCCTTCATGCCGATGTTCTCGACGAACCTGTGCCGGCTCGCCTGCTCGAGCCAAAACCCGCCCGTAGAGAGGGGATGGCGCGGCTTGCCGCCTCCATCGCATGGCTCATGCTGGGGATGCTGGCCGGCGTCGGCGGCGGTTGGTGGATGTGGGGCGATGGCCCCGGAGCGGGGCGTGTTTCGCGGGCATTGGCCGAGCGGGCGGTAGTGGCGCACGCCGTCTATTCGGCGGAAGTGCGCCATCCGGTCGAAGTCGGCGTCGAACAGCGGAATCACTTGGTCGGGTGGCTGTCGAAAAGACTGGGCGGGGAGGTAAGGACACCGGATTTGCGCGCCGAGGGATACGCGCTCGTTGGCGGGCGGTTGTTGCCCGGCGACACCGGACCGGCGGCCCAGTTCATGTACGAAACGGATGGCGGCGAGCGATTGACCCTTTACGTGAAGACCGGCGAGACCGGCAATCGCCAAACGGCGTTTCGGGTCCACTCGGTCGAAGGCGTCACCGTCATCTATTGGATTGACGGCCCCTTCGGGTACGCCCTTTCGGGAGCGCTCGGCAGGGACGAGCTGGAAACGTTGGCGCACCGTGTTTACGAACAACTTACGCCGTGAGGATTAAGCTCAGAACGGCAGCTTTTCGGTCTTCGAAGGGGATTTGGGGGGTGTCGCCGAAGATTTGCCGGCCGACCCCGCCGAGGCTCTCGGGCGGCGCGATTGAAGGTAGATGTCGGTGGCGACCAGCGTCACTGTGGTCTGTTTGGCGCCCGACGCGCCGACCACCGTCCGCGTCTTGACCTTGAGCGACAACCCGCCCGAAGGCCAGAATCTGAACAGGCATTCGATGCCGGAATAATCGAGTGTGCCGGAGCAATCGGAGCTGGCCGGCTTGCCGTATTTCCTGGTCAGCGGCGCCAGCACTTCGGCCTCGCCGATGCTCCGGAAGGCCTGGTTGTAATGGATCTGATAGAGCAGGGAGCCGGCCGCCGGCGGTAGGAACCTGAGCGTGTAGGTGCCGCCCTCGAACTGGAACGTGGTCAGGCGTTCCTCACCGGCCTTCCAGGTCCGGGTCGGGTTGGGATGGATGCGGCCGACCTTGGTCGGCGTCATGCCGAACCTGACGCCGGCGATCTCGAAGTCGGCCGGCCGGCCGGCCTTGGCGCGACCGTCCTTCTTGCTGAACAAGCCATAAGGCGATTCGTTTTCACGCCAATCCTTGACGAAGCCGCGGTTGTCGCTGTGGCGTAACGCGATGTAGGCGCCGAGCGCCAGCATCGCCAGCACACACAGCGCGATCAGCGTCGCGATGCCGCGACGTCCCCGCGACCTTCCGCCATCGTGAAAATCGTCGTCCTCGAAATCGTCGTAGTCGAAGCTGTCGCTGTTCTCGGCCATCACGGGGGAGAATTCCAGGATATCGATACGCAAAGCCAAAGTAGCATACGAGACTATTCACGACAATTCTTTTATTTTTAAGTATTTAGCAGGTAATTTGCGTAAAATTTTATGTATTCCCTGAAAGCTTCCGCCGTACCGGATTTTGATCGAATCGACCCGGCATGTTAGGAAGGCCGACGACTGTCCCCAACCTCAGCTCGAGGCCGTGCCATCGTGACCGAACACCTTGATCCCGACCATTTTTCCGGCGTCAAGCTGCTGTCCCTCGACGTCGACGGAGTTTTGACCGACGGCGGGCTGTACTACACGGCGGGCGGCGAGGTGCAGCGCAAGTACAATGTCAGGGATGGGGTCGGCATCGTCCGCGCCCTCGAAGCCGGGATCGCCGTCGCCGTCATCTCGGCCGGCATGGCCGGGACCATTCCGGCCCGCGCCGAGACGCTCGGCATCGAGCACGTTTTCACCGGCGTCAAGGACAAGCTGGCGACCTTGAAGGAGCTGTGCGCAGAACTCGGCATCGACATTTCCGAGACCGCCCATGTCGGCGACGACCTCAATGATCTCGCCTTGATGGCCGAGGTTGGGATAGCGGTGGCCGTTGCCGATGCCTGCGAAGAGGTCCGCGGCGTTGCCGAAATCGTCACCTCGCGGGACGGCGGAAAAGGCGCCGTTCGCGAGGTTTGCGACGCCTTGGTCAAAGCCCGAACGGCGGTCTAACCCCCCGACCAGCGTTCGAACAGATCGTGCTCGACGCCGAGATGGTCGAAGGCGCGGCCGATGCTCTGGTGGACGATATCGGTGATGGTCTCGGGCCGATGGTAGAACGCCGGCATTGGAGGGTGGATGACGGCGCCGATGTCGGCGGCTCTCGCCATCAGGTCCAAGTGGCCTTTGTGGAGCGGCGTCTCGCGGACCATCAGGACCAGGGGGCGTCTTTCCTTGAGCGTGACGTCGGCGGCCCGGATCAGCAGGTTGGTGGTGAACGAGTTGGCGATTCCCGAAAGCGTCTTGATGGAGCACGGCGCGATCAACATGCCGGCGCACGGGAACGAACCGCTGGCGACGGCGGCGCCCACGTCCTTGTTGCTGTAGGTCTTTTCGGCCAACGCCTTGAGGTCGTCATAGCCGAGGTCGGTTTCCAGCCCGAGGGTGCGCAGGCCCATGTCGCTGACGATCAGGTGAGCCGGCCGGCCGAGGTCCTTGAGGGCCTTCAGCGCCTCGATCCCGTAGATGACGCCGGTGGCGCCCGAAATGCCGACGATCAGCGGCGAGCTCATGCCATTCCTCCCTGCCCAAGCCGGTGCCCGTCGCTTCCTATAGCGGTTTCGGGCCGGCAAGCCCAATACTCTCGCAGAGCGCAAGAAAAAGTCATAGGCTGAAGGAATGGGGTCTTCCCCGCGCCGAATGGGAATCGAGGTGCATACGTGACCTTCGTCGGACAGTTCCCCGAACCGGACGGACTTCGCGCCGCCGTCGAGCGCGCCCATCGGGCCGACGAGGCCGAAACGGTGCGCCGGCTGTTGGAAGAGGCGGCCATGGACGCCGCCGCCAGCGCCCGCGTCCAGGCGATGGCCGCCGATCTGGTCGAGGAGATGCGTCGCCGCGGCCGCGGCGCCGGCGGGCTCGATGCGTTCATGCACGAATACGAGCTCTCCAACCAGGAAGGCGTTGTCCTCATGTGCCTGGCCGAGGCTTTGCTGCGGGTGCCCGACGCCGACACCGCCAACAAGCTGATCCGCGACAAGATCGGCGACGCCGATTGGCAGGGCCACCTGGGCCACAGCGAGTCGATTTTCGTCAACGCCTCGACCTGGGCGTTGATGTTGACCGGGAGGGTCGTCGACATGGACCCGGCCGAGGTCGCCGATGTCGGCGCCTTCGTCAGGCGGCTGATCGCCAAGAGCGGCGAGCCCGTCATCCGCCAGGCGATGACCCAGGCCATGAAGATCATCGGCCGCCAATTCGTCATGGGTCGGACCATCGGCGAAGCCCTGGAGCGGGCCGCCGAGGACAAAAAACGGGGTTATCGGCATTCCTTCGACATGCTCGGCGAATCGGCGCTGACGGCGGCCGATGCCGAGCGCTACACGCAGGCTTACTCGGAGGCCATCGCCGCCGTCGGCAAGGCCGCTGCCGGGCGCGGACCGGTCGACGGTCCCGGCGTATCTCTCAAGCTATCGGCCCTGCACCCGCGCTGCGAACTGGCTCAGAGGGAGCGCGTGCTCGGCGAGCTGGCGCCGCGTCTGACGGACCTGGCGAAACAGGCCCGCGACGTCGGCATCGGGCTGTGCGTCGACGCCGAGGAGGCCGACCGGCTGGATATCTCGCTCGATGTCATCGAGGCGGTGTCAGGCGACCCGGCCTTGAAGGGGTGGGACGGTCTCGGCCTTGCTTTGCAGACCTACCAGAAACGCGCTTTCCCGGCGATCGAATGGCTGGCCGACCTGGCCCGCCGCCACAAGCGCAGGCTGAGAGTCCGCGTCGTCAAGGGCGCTTATTGGGATGCCGAGATCAAACGCGCCCAGGAGCAGGGCCTGGACGGCTATTCGGTGTTCACCCGCAAGGCGTCGACGGACGTTTCCTTTCTGGCCTGCGCCCGGCGGATCCTCGACGCGCCGGAAGCTTTCTATCCGCAGTTCGCCACCCACAACGCCCATACCCTGGCCGCCGTCGTCGAAATGGCCGGCCGGCGTACCGACTACGAGTTCCAGCGCCTGCACGGCATGGGCGAGACCCTTTATGATCAAGTGATCGACCCGGATGGGCTCGCCAAGCCTTGCCGGATCTACGCGCCGGTCGGCTCGCACGAGGATTTGCTCGCCTATCTGGTGCGCCGCCTGCTCGAGAACGGCTCGAATTCGTCTTTCGTCAACCGCATCGTCGACGAAAACGCGCCGGTCGCAGACATCGTCGCCGATCCCTGCCAAGCGGTCTCGGCGCTGACGGACATTCCGCACCCGAAGATCCCGTTGCCGGCCGATCTGTTCGGGGAAGGACGCCGCAACTCGGCCGGCCTCGACCTCTCCGACGGCGCCGTTCTGAGGGGACTGGCGGCGGATATGGCCGGGCATGCCGGCCCGTGGCAGGCGGCACCCGAGGCCGGCGGCAGCGCCCCGAAACCGGTCCTCGACCCGGCCGACAGGTCGAGCCGGATCGGCACCGTGTGCGAGGCTACGGCCGAAGCCATCGAACAGGCGCTGTCGCGGGCCGCGGCGGCGGCCCCGGCGTGGGCCGGTGCCGCGGTCGAGGAACGGGCGGCGGCGTTGGAGCGGGCGGCCGACCTGTTGGAGGAAAATACCCCCGAGCTCTTGGCGGTGTGCGTACGCGAGGCCGGAAAGACGCTGACCGACGGCGTGCCGGAGGTACGCGAAGCGGTCGATTTCCTGCGCTACTACGCGATGCGGGCGCGGGCCGATTTCGGTCCGCCGCAACAACTCCCCGGACCGACCGGCGAGGCCAACCGGATCGAAATGCGCGGGCGCGGCGTGTTCGCCTGCATCAGCCCCTGGAACTTCCCGCTGGCCATCTTCCTGGGCCAGGTCTCGGCGGCGCTCGCCGCCGGCAACGCGGTCGTCGCCAAACCTGCCGAACAGACGCCGTTGATCGCGGCTTTGGCGGTCGAGCTTCTACAGCGGGCGGGGGTTCCGGCGGACGTCCTGCATCTGCTGCCTGGAGACGGTCCCGGCGTCGGCGCGCCGCTGATCGAGGACCCGCGGGTCTCGGGCGTCGTTTTCACCGGTTCCGGCGAGACCGCGAAAGCAATCAACCGGGCGCTCGCCGCCCGTTCTGGACCGATCGTTCCGCTTATTGCCGAAACCGGTGGCCAGAACGCCATGATCGTCGATTCGACGGCCTTGCCCGAACAGGTCGTCGAGGATGCCGTTGTCTCGGCCTTCCGAAGCGCCGGGCAACGCTGTTCGGCGCTCCGGGTGTTGTTCGTGCAAACCGATATCGCCGACCGGCTGATCGACATGCTGGCCGGGGCAACGGAGGAGCTTTCGGTGGGCGATCCGGCGCTATTGGCGACGGATGTCGGACCGGTTATCGACGACGACGCGCTGACGATGCTGGAGGCCCATGCCGAGCGCATGGGCAGGGAAGGCAAACTGCTGTGTCAGGCGGCGCTGCCGACCGCGGCCGAGCGCGGCACTTTCTTCGCGCCGCGCGCCTTCGAAATCGACGGCATCGGCATCCTCGAAGGCGAGGTCTTCGGCCCCATTCTGCACGTCGTCCGTTATGCCGCCGACCGCCTCGACGACGTCATCGGCGCCGTCGCCGACACCGGCTACGGTTTGACGCTCGGCATCCATAGCCGTGTCGATGCCACCCAGTCCTACATCCATCAACGCCTGGCGGTCGGCAACACCTACGTCAACCGCAACATAATCGGTGCCGTGGTCGGGGTGCAGCCGTTCGGCGGCGAGGGCCTGTCCGGGACCGGACCGAAAGCCGGCGGCCCGCGCTACCTGCACCGTTTCGGGGTCGAACGGACGCTCTCCGTCAACACCGCGGCAGCCGGCGGCAACGCAGCCCTGATGTCCTTGGACGAGGATTGACGTTAACCATGCTGGAGTCTGATTTCTAACGATTTTGTCTTGCGCCTCGGTTCGGTCGGACACAGCGCGTTTGTTTGCAGGGGCCAATCGGGGTATAGATAGAGAATGTATACGGCACGGATATCATTGGGATTTTTCGGTTTGACGGCGCTTCTTGTGGTGGCCGGGTGTACCGGCACGCTGCCTTACGTCCACAATCCCAGTGAACTGAACCGTCAATCGAAGGACTTCGCCAGGGGCGTTGCCGATCGCTCGGAGGTTTCCGTCTGCTACAACAAGTACGGTACCGACCCGGCGACGGTGACGGCGCTCGCCCGAGCCGAATGCGCGCGCTTCGGCAAGACCGCCGTGTTCTGGAAACAGTCCTATCAAACCTGTCCGCTGGTGGCGCCGGTCGCCGCCGTCTACGCATGCATCGGGAACGAGAACCTGACCGGGTATGGGGCGTCGGGGCAACCTGGCGGATATGACCAGAGGAGGATCGCGCAATGAGAAAAGTTGCTGTTATCGTGCTGGCGCTGTCGATCGCCGGTTGCGCTAGGGTTCCGAACGTCAACATGGTCGAAGCCGCCGGGGCGGCCGGCGGCGCCGCGCTCGGCGGCATCGTCGGCTATCAGTTCGGCGGTGGGCTCGGGCAGCTGCTGTATACGGCCGGCGGTGCCATCGTCGGCGGCGCCACCGGCTATGCCGCCACCCGCGCCCTGGTGTCGTCTGATCTGGTGCTTTACGAAAACACCGCGCAAACCGGACTGGCCGAAGCCTCCGACGGCGAGATCAGCGGCTGGAGCAACCCGGAGACCGGGAACTCGGGCATCTTCCGTCCGGTGCGTTCGTTCTTCGCCCGGGACGGCCGGTACTGCCGCCAATACCGGACTTCGGTGGCCTTCGGCGACGGCACCCAGTCCGGCGACGGCATTGCCTGTCAACTGGCCGATGGGCGTTGGCAGGTCGTTTCGGACCACCTCGGCTGAGCCGGCCGAGTTATCTGGTTGCCGGTCTTCGCTTCATGATCGGCTTTCTGGCGACGGGGCTCGCGGTCTACGCAGCGCTGGTCGGGGTGCTGTTCGTGTTCCAGCGCAACCTCATGTACTACCCGGCCGGTGGGCTCTATTCGCCGTCCGAAAGCGGCGTCCCCGAGATGACCGCTTTCGAGGCGACGACGGCGGACGGCCTGACGCTGACGTCGTGGATCGGCAAATCCCAGGCCGGCAAGCCGACGGTGGTTTATTTTCAGGGCAACGCCGGCGCCATCGACGGCCGCGGCTCCAAGGTGCGGCCTTACCTCGATGCCGGTCTCGGGGTGGTTCTGGTCGGATATCGCGGTTACGGCGGCAACCCCGGGACTCCGACCGAACGAGGTCTATACGCCGACGGCCGTGCGGTCCTGGAGCACTTGCGATCGATCGGGATTGGGCCGAAGGAGTGGATCTTCTACGGCGAATCCCTGGGCAGCGGCGTTGCCGTTCAATTGGCCTACGAAGAGGCCCGGCGGCAACCGATCGCCAGCCTCGTCCTGGAAGCGCCGTTCACCTCCATGGGCGACGCCGCCGCCGCCCACTACCCCTTCGTTCCGGCTCGCACCCTGGTTCGCGACAGGTTCCGCTCGATCGACAAAATCGCCGCCGTCGAGACGCCGCTGTTGATCATCCACGGCGACCCCGACGGCACCGTGCCGACACGCTTGGGCCGACGTCTGTTCGCGGCGGCGGTCGAACCGAAACGGGCCCATTGGCTGGCCAGCGGCGGCCACAACAACCTGTATGATTTCGGCGCCGCCGCGCTCGTGCTCCAGTTCATTTCCGATTTGCCGGTAGTGGGTCAGTTTGAGAAATAGAATGAAGTTAGCTGAATAGAGGAGAACTTCTGGCAGGTTTTGATTGTTTGGGTTATATATACGGCATGGATACCGGTTATCACCCGACCGACAAAGAAAAACCCACAAAGGTTGAGATTGGGGTCGTTGCTTATGTTTTGCTGATTGTCATGGCAACGGTGGGTGCTTACTTGTCTATGTTTTAGCCTCGTTTTTGGTCTCGATCACGAATAGCCGTTACGGCAAAGCCAATAATCAACGCCATTACTAGATACCCCAGAACCGCCTCAAGGGCGGCGATAATCTGCGTGTCGTTGTTTGGCGAGAAATCTCCATACCCAAGAGTGGTCCAAGTGACTATCGAAAAATATACGGCCGTCCATGTATCTGGATTGAGTGGGTCGCCATTTCCATCGCGAATTCCAAAGGTTTGAAAAACGCTAGCGAATAACATAACTGAGAACCCAGACGCTGGGATCAGTGTCATTGCCCCGCGTAATTGGCTCGCAAATTCAAGAACCTGAGTAACGAGTATTATTGGTATCAAAAGACCCAAGCCCGCCAACAGGAAGGCCCATCCGCGAATTGTTTGTTCGTCGGGAGGAGCAAGATATGCCGCAACTGTTGCCATGAACAGGTACCCAAGAATAAAGTAGTCCAGGTGCCGAGCCACCCACTTTGTAAGACGCCCCATAACTGCAATTTCCGTTGTCTTCCTTGTGCCGTCTTGCGGAATTTCCTTGAGCGCTCAAGAAAGAAGAAACGTTCCCGCGACCTTAACCTCATGGCTGAAAGCATAGTTGAAGTTGCAACCTAGGGCTAGCCTGATCCCGACGAGGGGAAAGAACCACCATGCCGTGGCGCTTCACTTCATGTACTACAACTTCGGGCGCATCGATCAGAGCCTTCGCGTTACGCCTGCGATGGAGGCCGGCGTTACTGATCATGTCTGGTCGCTGGAGGAAATCGCTGGTCTACCGGATTTGCTCGATAGTCAAGCGAAAGAAGTTTCAAACTGACCCACTACCCCGACTAGGTCGTCGCAGTGAACTAAAAAAAACACCTAATACCAGCCGACATTAACACTGACCTGTGTGGGCCCATTTTCGCATTCCGAT
>CAYFMP010000108.1:0-9611 GCA_964344215.1 uncultured Thalassospiraceae bacterium
CATCATGCCGACCAGGTTCTTGCCGATGTCGTGGATGTCGCCCTTGACGGTGCCGATCACCATCTTGCCCATCTTCGGCGCTCCGGTCTCGGCCAGCAGCGGCCTCAGGATGCCCATGCCCGCCTTCATGGCGTTGGCGGCCAGCAGCACTTCGGGCACGAACAGGATGCCGTCGCGGAAATCGATGCCGACGATCCGCATGCCCTCGACCAGCGCCGCGGTCAGGACCTTGTAGGGCGCCCAACCGCGTTCGAGCAGGATGTTGGTGGCTTCGACGATCTCCTCGCCGAGTCCGTCGTAGAGGTCGTCGTGCATCTGCGCGACGAGGTCTTCGTCATTCAGTTCCGAAAGGACGATATCTTCTTCATGCTGTTCCGACATCACCCGTCTCCACCGCTGTTGAGGGGCCGAAAGAAGGCGTTTTCCAAACCCCCAGGTAAGCTCAAATCCTTAACACCGCTGTCGCGCCCCGGACTTGATCTTTCCGAAACGCGACATTCGCCTTTATGCAAGGCACTCGTTTAGCTTCCTACACCCGTTTTTGGGCGTGAAAAAGCGAATAATGCATGGCCCAAAGGAAAAAATCGAAGCCGCTGAAATTCGCGCTGCGGTTAATCGCTCCCCCCGACGCCGAGCAACCACCAGTTCAGGCCCGCAGCCTCTCGTTGGTCGGGTCGTACGGGCTCTCCTCGACGACGGTGGCCTTGTGGACGGTGCCGAGGATGTCGATCTCCAACTCGGTGCCGGCCTCGGCCAGCTCGGGGCGGATCATGGCCAGCGCCAGCGACTTGCCGATGCGAAAACCGAAGCCGCCGCCGGTCGCCCGGCCGACCGTCTCGCCGCCCTTGAAGATCGGGTTGTTGCCGAGCGCGTCGGCGTCGGTGGCGTCGTCCACCTCGAGCGTCGCGAATTTCCAGCTGAACCCCTTCTGCTGCCATTCGACCAGGGCGTCGCGGCCGATGAAGTCGCCCTTGTTGGGATGCACGAAACGATCGAGGCCCGATTCATAGGCCGCGTACTCGATGGAAAGCTCGGTGCCGACCAGCCGGTAGGATTTCTCGAGGCGCAGGCTGTCCATGGCGCGGATGCCGAACGGCTTGATCCCGAGGTCCCGGCCGGCCTCCATCACCGCATCGAAGATGTGGTTCTGGTACTCGATCGGGTGGTGCAACTCCCAGCCCAGTTCGCCGACGAAGTTCATGCGGGCCGCCAGGCTCGGCGCCAAGCCGACCTCGATGTGGCGGGCCGACAACCACGGAAACGCCCCGTTCGAGAAATCGGCCACCGAGACGCGCTGCATCAACTCTCGCGCCTTCGGCCCGGCGACGACGAGGACGCCCAACTGGTTGGTGATGTTCTCGAAGGTGACCGAGCGGTCGTCGGGCATGTGCTTGCACAACCAGTCGTGATCGAGGCGCTGGAAGGCGCCGGCCGAGACCAGGTAGAAGGAGTCGGCCGCCTCGCGCATGATGGTGAATTCCGAATGCACCCCGCCGCGGGCGTTCAAGGCGTGGCACAGGTTGACCCGGCCGACGCTCTTCGGCAGCCGATTGGCGACGAGCTGATCGAGGAAGGCCTCGGCGCCCGGGCCCGACACCCGGCACTTGGCGAACGCCGTCATGTCCAAGAGGCCGACGTTGTCGGCGACGTTGCGGCATTCGTTGCCGATGTGCTCGAACCACTTGGAGCGCCTGAACGACCAGTCGTCCTCCTGCGGTGTGCCTTCGGGCGCGAACCAGTTGGGGCGCTCCCAGCCGAACTTCTGGCCGAACACGGCGCCCAGCTCCTTCATGCGCTCGTAGCACGGCGCCGTGCGCAGCGGCCGGCCGGCCGGGCGCTCCTCGTCCGGGTAGTGGATGACGAAGACGTTCTCGTAGGCTTCCTCGTTCTTGACCCGGAGGTAGGCCTTGGTGGCATAGTCGCCGTAACGCCTGGCGTCGACACCGAGCATGTCGATGGTCGGCTCACCCTCGACGATCCATTCGGCCAATTGCCAGCCGGCGCCGCCGGCCGCCGTGATGCCGAAGCTGTGGCCTTCGCTGAGCCAGAAGTTGCGCAGGCCCCAGGCCGGACCGATGATCGGGTTGCCGTCCGGCGTGTAGCAGATGGCGCCGTTGTAGACTTCCTTGACGCCGACCTCGCCGAACGCCGGCACCCGGTTGATGGCGGCCTCGATATGCGGCTCCAGGCGCTCCAGGTCCTCCTGGAACAGCTCATACTCGGCATCGGCGTGCGGGCCGTCGACGTAGCAGCACGGCGCGCCCTTTTCGTAGGGGCCGAGAATGAAGCCGCCGGCTTCCTCGCGCAGGTACCAAGACCCGTCCGACTCGCGGAGCACACCCATCTCCGGCAGACCGTCGGCCTGGCGTTGCTGAATCTCCGGGTGCGGCTCGGTGACGATGAACTGGTGCTGGACCGGGATGACCGGAAGGTCGAGGCCGACCATGGCGCCGGTCTGGCGCGCGAAGTTGCCGGTCGCCGACACCACGTGCTCGCAGGTGACGTCGCCTTTGTCGGTCTTGACCAGCCATTCGCCCGACGGCGTCTGCTCGATGCCGGTGACGCAGGTCTGGCGGTAGATTTCGGCGCCCATGTTGCGCGCGCCCGTGGCCATCGCCTGGGTGACGTCGGCCGGCTGGATGTAGCCGTCTTCCGGATGGACGATGGCGCCGACCAGTCCGTCCGTGTTGCACAGCGGCCACAGGTCCTTGACCTCGTCGGGCGTGATGAACTTGACCTCGACGCCGATGGTGGCGGCGACCCCGGCGTATTGGTGGTACTCGTCCATGCGGTCCTGGTTCATGGCGAGCCGGATGTTGCTGACCTTCTTGAAGCCGACGTCCTGGCCGGTCTCTTCCTCGAGGCCCTGATAGAGGGCGACCGAGTACTTGTGGACCTGGCCGACGCTGTAGCTCATGTTGAACAGCGGCAGCAGCCCGGCAGCATGCCAGGTCGAGCCCGACGTCAGTTCCTTGCGCTCGATCAGAACGACATCGGTCCAGCCCTTCTTGGCGAGGTGATGGAGGGTCGCGACGCCGGCGACGCCACCGCCGATAACCACGACACGCGCTTGCTTTTTCATGACGCTGCCTCCCCGTGATTTCCCTTGCCGGCCCGTTTGCGGCCGCCTGGCCGTGATCTTGCGGCCAATCCGCTTCGATCTCAATGCCTAGACGCGTTGTGTATCGCCGCGCCGGCTCCGTGGCTTACCGTCCGACGACTCCCGTTGTTCCGTTTTCGCCATCGCCCTGCGGGTGAAATCGACCGGGGTTCGGGTGTTTTTTTGCGATTGTCGCGACGCCTGCGGGCTACAATGGGACGCGCCTGGGTTAGTCGGCGGAACGGGGCGGGATAGACTGCCGGTGATCGAGCCTTGGGCGGAGGACGACGCACATGAAGGACGACACCGGCAGGGGCGGCCGCCGGGGACGCGAGGCACGCCGCGCCCGGCGTGAAAAAAGCCAGGCTGTGGCGCCCCCCTACGTCAAGCGGCAAATGCCGCCGATCGAGTTGCTGGGAGAGGAAGGCCTCGAGTTGATCGAGGGCAACGCCGAGACCGTGCTCGAGGAGATCGGCGTCGAGTTCCGCGACGACGAAGAGGCGTTGAAGCTGTTCCGCGAGGCCGGCGCCGATGTGACGGGCGAGCGGGTGCGTTTTCCGAAGGGACTGGCCCGCAAGCTGATCGGGACGGCACCCGCCGAATACACCCAGCACGCCCGCAACCCGGCCCGCAGTGTGCAGATCGGCGGCGACCACACGGTGTTCGCGCCGGTCTACGGGCCGCCGTTCGTGCGCGATCTCGACGGCGGCCGGCGCTACGGGACGATCGAGGATTTCCGGAACTTCGTGAAGCTGGCCTATATGGCGCCGGCCCTCCACCACTCCGGCGGCACGGTCTGCGAGCCGGTCGACCTGCCGGTCAACAAGCGCCACTACGACATGGTCTACGCCCACATGAAGTACTCCGACAAACCGTTCATGGGCTCGGTCACGCACCCCGAGAGGGCCCGGGACACGATTGCCATGTGCGAGATCCTGTTCGGCAAGGACTTCGTCGACGCCAACACCGTCTGCACCAGTCTGATCAACGCCAATTCGCCGTTGGTGTTCGACGAGACCATGCTCGGCGCCATGAAAGTCTATGCGGCGGCCAACCAGGCGGTGATCATCACGCCGTTCATCATGTCCGGCGCGACGGCGCCGGTCTCGGTGCTCGGTACTCTGACCCAGGCGCTGGCCGAAGCGATGGCCGGCATCGCACTGACCCAGTTGCTACGCCCCGGAACGCCGGTCATCTTCGGGCTGTTCTCGTCGTCGCTTTCCATGCAATCGGGCGCGCCCACCTTCGGCACGCCGGAGCCGGCCCTGGTGCTGGCGGCCGGCGCCCAGTTGGCGCGGCGCCTGAAGCTGCCGTTCCGCTCCGGCGGCTCGCTGTGCACTTCGAAGATCGCCGACGCCCAGGCGGCTTACGAGAGCGCCCAGTCGATCTGGCCGACGGTGCTGGCCGGGGTCAATTTCGTGCTGCACGGGGCCGGCTGGCTCGAAGGCGGGCTGGTGTCGTCGTACGAGAAGTTCGTCATGGACATCGACCAGCTCGGCATGATGCAGACCCTGGCCGCCGGCTACGACCTCAGCGACGCCGGCCAGGCGATGGACGCCATCCGCGAAGTCGGGCCCGGCGACCACTACTTGGGCTGCGCCCACACCCAGGCCAACTTCGAGACCGCCTTCTACCGCTCGACCATCGCCGACAACAATTCCTTCGAGCAGTGGGAGGCGGAAGGAAGCTTGCGCGCGGTCGATCGCGCCAACGCGCTTGCCAAGGAGATGCTGGCGACTTACGAGGCGCCCGCGCTGGACGAGGCCAAGGACGAGGAACTACAGACGTTCATCGCCGAGAAGAAAGCGAGCTTCCCGGATTCGAACATCTGAGCAAGACGGGCAGGCCCCGCCACGCCATCGTCGGTCCCGCGCTGGTGGGACTGTGGGGAGCACCTTCGATTCTTCGGCACGAACCGTCGGTTCAGCCGACGATGCGGCTTTAACTCTAGCCTGAACCTCATCCGGAGCGTCGCCGAAGGCGGCTTTCGAAGGCCGAGGCTCGCGATCCTTCGATACGCTCGCCGGCACTCGCTGTTCAGGACGAGGAATAGGAGAAGGCCTCATGCCGAGCAACGTCGAAGCATGATGTCCGCACCCTCCGTTGTGCCCGCACATCTCCGTCTTTCCCGTGTAGGCGGAATCCAGGAACCATCACCGAAGCCGGACTCCCACTTATCAAGGGGGTGACGGAGGCGCGCGCCGGGGGTGACGGTGGCGCGGGCCGGTGCTTAAATGAGATCCGGACGAGGGAGGGAGCGATGAAACTGCGCGAAGGCGATCCTTGGATGGCGGCCGACGACTACGGGCGCTCGTTGAAAGGCTTCGGCGTCAACCTGCTGGTCGTCGATGTCGACCGGGCGCTCGCCTTCCAAACCGACGTGCTCGGTGCCGAGGTCATCTATGCCGACCCCGATTTCGCCGTGCTCAAGGGCTTCGGGGCCGAGTGGATGCTGCACAAACAGAATACGAATTTGCCGTGTTATTACAATGGCTTGCATGAGGTCGAAAGACGCGTGTAAACCACGTGTAAAGAATGTTCATAGTTTGTTTCAACGTGAGACTAACGAAACTTTCGCTGGTAGAGGCAAAGTACTGAAATGAAGAAACGTACTGGTGAGCCTTGGATGCCGGCCGACGAGTACGGTCGTTCACTTGCCGGGCTAAGCGTCAACCTGCTTGTTTCCGACATCGACACGGCACTAGATTTTCAAACAGACGTGTTAGGAGCCAAAGTCGTATACAGCGACCTCGATTTTGCAGTGCTGGAAGGCTATGGCGCGAGCTGGATGCTACATGCTGACCACACTTACCTGGATCACGAATTGTCGGGCAGCCTACGTCCCGACCTAGCGCGTGGGATTGGGATCGAACTGCGCTTGCATGGCTGTGATCCGGACAAGGCGGAGCAGCTTGCTCGTGACAACGGTTACCATGTCTTGGCGGGAGCGATGAACAAGCCCCACGGGCTGCGAGAAGCCTACTTAGTCGATGCTGACGGGTACGTATGGGTACCCGATGTCCCAATAAGAGCGAGTTAGACCAGCAAATCATCCAATGGCGAGGAAACCCACACAGCCATTCGGTCATATTGTTTTCTCAAAAGACGGCTCGGTCGAGAAGCGGATGTCTTTACTTCCCGACGACAAGGAAGGTCAGGAAGGGAATATTGTTGAAAGATTTGTCGACTGCCTCAGTCGATGTGATCGACATTTCGAGCCAGTTAGGCTTGCCGAGCGTGATAATGACTTTCTGCTCACATCGACCGATGGAGGGACTGATGTACTCCTAGAAATGGTGGAGTTGGCATGGCGTGAGTATCTCGTTGAAGCTACAGAGGAGGATTTAAAAAACCCGAACTCACGGTTCAGTAGTTGGGTTTATATCTCAAAGAATGAAATCTATGGCGTTGATGAAGATGCGAAGGAAAAATCGCTAACAAGATTGATTACCCACAAGATCGATCGAAACTATGAGAAGCCAAGTGACAAAGAGTTTTGGCTTCTGGTTTGGACAGTCTTATCCGACCATCATTTCGAATGGCACCAAAACGGAGAGAAACACGTTTCGACTTCAATCTTGGTGGCACGAGAACACATTGCGGCTCACGGAGCAGAACCATTCGATCAAGTATGGGCTTTTTACCCGGAACTCAATCCATGTCGAATTTGGCCGGAAGTGACAGAATAGTCTTGTGGGCAGCGAGCGACACGACGGTCATGCGTGTAAGATACGTGTAAGCAGACAAGAATTCATCAAGTAAAACAACAGCATAGATTATCCCCTGCCAGAGGCACGAAGCGCAAAAAACCGCGGAATTCTGCGTTTGTGGTGCGTGGTTCTGATTGATGCTGCACGCCGATCACACCTACGACGACCACGAGCTTTCCGGCAGCCTCAGGCCCGACATCGCGCGCGGCATCGGCGTCGAATTGCGGCTGCACGGCTGCGACCCGGACGCGGCGGAAGCGCGGGCCAGGGCGGCCGGCTACACGGTGCTGGCCGGCGCCATGGACAAGCCGCACGGGCTCCGCGAGGCCTACCTGGTCGACGCCGACGGCTATTTGTGGGTGGCCGACGTGGCCATCGAGTCGGCTTGAGCGCCGAGCGCGAACCATCCCGCCGCGAAGTCCCGACCACCAACAACGGCACCGACGCGTTCAGATGCTGAGCGTTCGCGCCCGCGCCCTTCGACATAACAAATGTCAAGGCGCGGCGCATTCGACGGAGACTAGGATTCACGGGCGTTCAATGTCGTCAATCGATAGAAATCAACGACTTTGCGGGAAAGGGAGAAGCAAATGAAGGGACTGCTCAAGGTCGTCAACGGCGCCGTCGTCGCGGTCGCCGCGTTGGCGCTTGGCGTTTCCGGCGCCAAGGCCCAAGAATCGAAGCGGACCAGCCACGAGCTGGAGGAGCACGAAGTCCAATACGTTTACGGTTATCCCAGCGCGGCGTCCGAGCCTTGGGTCGTCGCCATCGGTGGCCGCGTCTACGACAATTGGATCAACGTGCTCGACAAGGATGCGCCGGACGCCACGCATCCGGCGTGGCCGGCGTCCAACACCAAGAAGAAGGGCGGCACGACGTGGCGCTGCAAGTCGTGCCACGGCTGGGATTTCCTGGGCGCCGCCGGCAAGTACGGGTCGGGCTCCTACAAGACCGGGATCAAGGGCGTGCGCGGCGTCATCGGCATGGACCCGAACAGGATCCACAAGATCATCATGAACGACACCCACAAGTACACCTACGACATGATCCCGAAGCCTTACATGCAGTGGCTGTCGGCGTTCCTGTCAAAGGGACAGTACGACATCACCTACTACGTCGATGCCAAGGGCAACGTCAACGGCAACCCGGATCGCGGCAAGGGCATCTTCCAAAACGTCTGTGCCGCCTGCCACGGCTTCGCCGGGACCGCCCTGAACTGGGGAGACGAGAAGGACCCCAACTTCATCGGCACCGAGGCCAACGCCAATCCATGGGAGGTCTTCGCCAAGATTCGCCACGGCCATCCGGGAGTCGAGATGGTGTCGCTGGCCGCCTTCCCGATGCAGGACGCGGCCGACGTCCTGGCCTTCGCGCAGACCCTGCCCGAGAAGTAAGTCTGCCTGCGGCGAGCGGCGGGGGGCCGCCAGGCTCGCGTCCGGCGGCCTTCCTCGCGCCTCCGTGGCCGGTGGCGATCCCCGGCCGACCCCGATTTCCCATATTCCTTGGCTTTGGCGGCGGAATACAATAACGTTCAGGCGCGCCGGCAGCGAGTTTAAGCCGCCCAAGGATCAGGAGGGGTTCCTTGCTCAGAAAATGCGCCGCGGTTGCCATCCTGTGCTGCCTCGCCGCATCGGCGGCGCGGGCCGACCACGCCGCCTTCACGGTGCAGATCAAGGCGTTCCCGGTTCCGATCCTGACCGGGAAGGGCAAGAAGGCCCTCGGCGCGCTCAGCATCTTCGTTCAGGTCAGCCAGAAATGGCATATCGCCGAGCTGTGCCGGCTGTTGCCCCGGTTTACCGAGGCGGTGACGCTGGAGTTGGACCACTCGCCGATCCCGGTCAAGGAACGCACCTACGACATGACCGGAGTCGCCCAGCGCCTTTATGCGATCGCCAACGAAAGTCTGAAAAGCGACCTGGTCCGCCACCTGTTCGTCATTCCCGGCGCGCGGCGCTTGGGCGACGGGGCGGCGGTGCTGGAACTCGACGGTACCGACGAGTTCTGCGTGCAGGTCACCGAACTGCCGGCCTACGCCGCCGACTACCCGTCGGCCGGCGGGCGCATCGTCGAGCTCGAGGCCAAGGCGAGAGCCAAGAAGGCGGCCGAGCAAGCCGCCGCCCAGGCCGCCGCCGAGGCCGCCGCCGCCGCGGCGGCCGCCGAACAGGCCGCCGCCGAGCAAGCCACCGCCGAAGCCTCGGCCAAGCTCGGCGTCAGGGCCGGCGGCGACGTGGGCGAACGCGCGTGTGAACGCGACCTCACCCGGTATTGGCCGGCCGGCCTGCATCAGTATTCGGGCAAATGGTACTGGCTTTCGCGCGTCTTCACCCTCGACGACAACAACGACGGCACCATCGACGACGTCGGCTTCATCCTCAAGTCCGAGGGCTTGGCCGACATCCAGGTCAACTATTTCCCGGGTCCCGGGCGCCAGTCGATCGTCTCGGTGCCGACCCTGCGCCTGGCCGACGAGGGCAGGATCAAGAACCTGTGCCCCAACCAGCAGGCCTACCGCAAGCCGCCGCCCGGCAAGGGCTATCCGATCGGCTACAAGCCGCCGCCGCCGCCACCGCCGACCTTCATGGAGACGATCATGGCCGAACTCGACGAGATGTCGGGCGGATACGGTGACGCCGTTCTGATCGGCGGCGGCGTTCTGGTCGCGCTGCTCGGCGGTTTCGGCAGTTGGACGGTGATTTCCCGACGGCGCAATCGCGGGCGCCGCGGCTAGAGCGGTTCACGTCGATAGGGAATCGCTGAGACGCGCTCTCCGGTCTCCTGGCAAGGAGCGGCTCGCGCAGCGA
>CAYFMP010000109.1:0-9587 GCA_964344215.1 uncultured Thalassospiraceae bacterium
GACCTTCCGGCGTCGTCGAGGAGGCTCGCCGATGCCCCACATCGCCTTCGCCTCCTCTCCTGGCCGGCAGGCCGAAAAACCGATCTCAGCCGCTTCCATATCGACGTGACCCGCTCTAGCCTTGGACCTTGCGCATCGACGAGCGAGGGAGGGTAAAACCGGTGTATAGCAGTGTCATAGACGTCGCCTACGATCCCGCCAAGGAACAGGAGCTGGTCGCGTTCTGCGGCGAGATCACCGGCGAATTGGCCCAGTTGCGGGGAATCTATCAGTTCATGGTGATCAAGACCGGCGACGGCAAGGCCGTGACCATCGTCGAATACGATACCGAGGACGACTGGAATGCGGCCGCCCCGAGGGCTCGGGAACTGCTGGGAAGGTTGGCGTCCCTGTGCACGGCCCCGCCGGTCAGGGCCGGCGGCAGCGTGCAGTTTCGGGACAACTACTGAGCGGCGGCCTGCGGGGCCTCCGCCGTCCCGGCCCCGCCCTTATCGGCGTTTATCGGTCCGCCGTGGCCCTTGTCGGCGCGTTAAGAGTCCGCCGACGCCCGGTCGGCGACGACGCGGTCGGCCTCCTTGCCGGAAAATTCCTGGAGGTGGTCGAACTCCCACTCGAAGGTGCCGACGCCCAAGGTCATCGAGCGCAACTCGATGATCAGGTCGTGCATCTCCGATTGCGGCAGCTGCACCGAGACCTCGTCCCAGCCCTCCCAGCCGTCCTTGCCGTCGAAGCCGAGGATCTGGCCGCGCCGCCCACTGACCAGGCGCTGGATCTTCGACGTGAACTCGTTGGGCAGCGAGATCCGCACCTGGAAGATCGGCTCCAGCAGCACCGGGCCGCAGTTCGGCATGCCTTCGCGCATGGCCTGGGCGGCCGCCTTCTTGAACGCCATGTCGGAGCTGTCGACGGCGTGGAACTGGCCGTCGGTGAGCGTCACCGCGATATCGACCACCGGAAAGCCGAGGGGCCCGCGGGCCATGTACTCCTTGATGCCGTGCTCGACGGCCGGAATGTACTGTTTCGGGACGACGCCGCCGGTGATGGTGTCGGTGAAATCGAACCCGGAACCGCGCGGCAGCGGCTTGATGTCGATGTGGACGTCGCCGAACTCGCCGTGGCCGCCGGACTGCTTCTTGTGACGCGCGTGCTGCGAGGTCGGTTTGCGGATGGTCTCCTTGTAGGGCACCTGCGGGTGGGCCGAGCTGACCTCAAGGCCGCTGCGGTTCTTGAGCTTGTCGATGGCGATCAGCAGGTGCATCTCGCCCTGGCCCCACAACAACAGCTCGCCGGTGTCCTGATTGGGTTCGTAGGCGAGCGACGGGTCCTCGTCGACCAGCTTCGAGAGCGCGCCCGAGAGCTTGACCTCGTCGCCGTGCTGCTCGGTGCGGATGGCCAACGAGAACAGCGGCTTCAGGGGTTCCGGCCAATCGCTTCCGTCGCCGCCCGATTCCGTCAGCAGCGCGCCGGTGGCGACGTCCTCCATGCGGCCCAGGGCCGCGATGTCGCCGGCCTCAACCTTGGCGATCTTCTCGTACTTTTGCCCGAGCGCGTGGTTGAGGCCGCTGACCCGGCTGCCGTTCAGGGTCATGCCGTCGTTGACCTCGCCCGACCAGACGCGGGCGAAACTGAGTTTGCCGGCGTGGCCGGCGTGCACGGTCTTGAAAACCTGGGCCGAGGTGCCGGCGCCGGTGTCGATGCCCCGGCGCTCGGCCGTCGCCGCCGCCTCGGGTGCTTCGTGGCGCAGCGCCTTTAGGAGCCTGCGCACGCCGTTGTCCTTTTCGGCCGAGCCGAAGAATACCGGCACGATGAGGTTTTCCCGCAGGTCCTTGGTCATGTTGGCGTAAATCTCATCGGTCGACGGGATGACGTCTTCCAGCAGGTTCTCGAGCAAGGTATCGTCGAAATCGGCCAGCGATTCGAGCATCTCGGTGCGGGCTTCGGCCTCGCGGTCCTGGATCGAGTCCGGCATCTCGATCAGCTTCGAGGGTTCGCCCGGCTGCCACTCGAAAGCGCGCTCGCTGACCAGGTCGACGTGACCGGTGATGTCGTCGCCGTCGCGGATTGGGATCTCGCGCAGAACCAGAGGCCGGGACGATACCGCCTGCAGGGCGTCGAGGGTCGCCTTCACCGTGTGGCCGGCAACGTCCATCTTGTTGATGAAGAGCATGTGCGGGACCCGATGGCGGTCGAGGAACTTGAGGACCGGGGCCACGGTCAGCGCCTTGTCGGCGTCCGATTCGCAGACGACGACGGCGGCATCGGCGACCATCAGGGCATTCTGCTTTTCCTGGGACAGTTCGACGGAACCGGGACAGTCGAGAAAGGTCCAACGCTCGCCCAGGTACTCGACCGATGCGACGTTCACTTCGGTCGACATCTGACGCGCCCGGGCTTCCGGCGTGCCGTCGCCGACCATGTTGGAATCCTTGACGGTTCCCTTGCGGTTGACGGCGCCGGCCGTATGCAGCATGGCCTCCAGCAGCGACGTCTTGCCGCTGAGGTAAGGGCCGACGATGGCAGCCACGCGGGGCCCCGACGGATCCTTGGTGCTCATAAATCCCTCCCTGGATTCGTTCAATTCGGCGGTGGACAGGATGGGTTCCGTCTCTGCCCGTTAGGGCAAAAATGGTAAAGTGCCACGTCCCGGAATCAAAGTGAAAATCGGCCTTTGCGATTGCGCTTCCACCCCGTTGTTCCGTACTCTTTATCGTATGGATACTCTGAGCGCCGCCGAATGCCTGGCCGAACTCGGCAACGCCACCCGGCTCCACATCGTCCGCTTCCTGGTCAAAGCCGGCGAGACCGGCGCCGCCGTCGGCGACATCCAGCGCCACTTGGGGGTGCCGGCCTCGACCCTGTCGCACCACATCAACCATCTGGTCCGGGCCGGGCTGTTGAGACAGCAACGCGAAGGCCGGGTGCTGCGCTGCACCGCCAATTTCGACCTCGTCAACGACTTGGCCGAGTTCCTGGTGTCGGAATGCTGCGTCGGCATCGACGGCGCGCCGGCCGATAGCGAGGACGCGGCCTGACGTCGCCTCGCGTCGACTGGCCGGGGCGGCCATTTGACGCGAACACGGGCTGAAATTATCATGTTTACGGCCGCCTGGCTCCGGGGTGTGGCTAAAGCGCGGCCCAATAACAACGACAATCGTTGGGAATCTCGGGGAATGAACCTTGGACGTGTCGTCGGGGGGCGTCGATGCCGAGGGAACAACAACCGAACGGAGTGCGTTCGTGGCCGCCGCTGGCGGCGATCACGCTGGCCGGCGTCCTGGTGGCGCCTTCGGCGCCAGCGGCGACGCTGAGTGGCGAGTTGACGGTGGCCGGCGGCAAGAAGCTGCGCGACCTCATCGTCTTCCTGGAGCCGATGTCGGCCGAAGCGGCGAAGGCGGCCGAGGCCAAGATCGTCACCCAGAAGGGCCGCGTCTTCAAACCCGGCCTCGTCGTCGTCGTCACCGGCGGCAAGGTGACCTTCGTCAACGACGAGGACAAGGAGATCGACCACAACGTCTATTCGCTGAGCAAGACGCGCCGGTTCGACATCGGCCTGGTCAGCAAGGGGGTCGAAAAGACCATCGACTTCCCGAACCCCGGCACCGTCAAGTACTACTGTTCGGTCCACAAGAACATGGAAGGTACCGTCGTCGTCCTGCCCAGCCCGTTCTTCGCGGTTCTCGACGAACCCGGCGAGTTCACGCTCGAGGACGTGCCGGCCGGCAAATGGCGCGTCAACGCCGCCGTTTCGCACCGGCGCTATACGGCCGACCCGGTCGAGGTGGCGATCGCCGGCGCCGGCGCCGACGCCGGCAACGTCAACCTCCAGGTCATCCGGAAAAAGCGCAAATAGGCCATGATACGAACGATCAGGCGCATTTCGGCCGTGACGGCGTTGGCGGCCGCGGTGCTGGCGACGCCGGCGGCGGCGGACCGCGGGGAAGACCCGGACGACGTAGCCCCGGCGACGGCGCCGGGCAAGGGCAACGTCGTCGGCACGGTGAAAGCGCGCTCGCACAAGGATTTCCTCGAGAAAGTCCAGCAGGGTGGCGGCGGGGGCTACATCCGCGAGGAGGCCGGCGAAGGCGGCGGCGGCTTCCAGTACACTCCGGAAATGGTCGATTACGAGCAGCTGGAAGGAATCTACGTCGCCCTGCTCGGGCCGGCGACGCCACCGGCCACCCACGAACTCACGGTGGGTCCAGTCGGCTTTTCGCGGCGCTCGCTGGCGCTGGCCACCGGCGACGTCATCCGCATCACCAACCAAACCGACGGCCCGTTGACGTTCTTCGTCGCCGATCCCGATTCGGACGCCTTCCAGGAACTGCCGCCGACCGCACCCGGCGCCGTCGGTGAAATGAAGGTCGAGATCGCCGGCGATCTGGAGTTGGCGGCGGACGAGAACGAGCGGCTGGTGGCGGCGCTGCTGGTGCGGCCGGGTCTGAGGAGCCGCCGCATAGCGAGCGGCGACGACTACCTGTTCAAGGACCTCGATCCCGGCCTCTACCGGCTGCTGTTTTGGTACTGGCGGCTCGGATACCTGGAGCGGGACGTTGCCGTCGAGCCAGATGCGGAAGTTCGCGCCGACGCGACGCTGTCGGTCGACACCATCGTCAAGTAACGGCCGGACGCGGCGCCATGGGCCTTCGCGTAAAGATCTTCTCGGCCTTCTTCGGAATTCTCGCCCTGCTGCTCGGCGCCACGCTGTATCTCACCAATACCCAGACCACAGATTTCGAACGGGCCCGCATCATCAAGCAGCTCGAAGTGACCCAGAAACAGTTCCGCGACAAGTTCGAGACCGAACGGGCCGCCACCCTGAAGCTGGTCAGCACCATCACGTCGGACCAGAAGTACCGATCGTTCCTGCAACAGGTCCGCGACAACTTCTTCTCGTTCGCGGAAGAAATCGCGCTTGATACCGAGGCCGACCTGGTCGGCATCGTCGACGAGGACCTAGTCGTGCGTGGTGTTAATCCGCCGCCAGCCGATAGCACCGCCGTCGATGCGTGGGTCGCCGAGGTCGAGCGCGCCATCGAGGCAGACCACTTCGTCGAACTGTTGGACGCCATCATCGACGGCGGCGAGACCGATTCACGGGTGATGTCGGTCGGCGGGCGGCTGATGAACAGCGTCCACGTGCCACTCAAGGAGTCGCTGAAGGACGACTATGCGTTGGCCGTGGTCAGCGTCGCCAAGGGCATCGACGACGCCTGGGTGCGCCAACTCTTGGACGACGAAGCCGACAACCTGAGCGTTGTCTTCTATATCGACGGCGGCGCCGTCGCCGCCAACGTCGAACAAGCCCGTCGCCGAAGCATTCTGGCGGCGGCGCCGATGGAGGCTGGACGCACCGCCACGGTCATGCTCGGCGGCGAACGCCACATCATGCTGCGCGGCGTCTTCGAAAATGCCGGGCGCGACGCCGGCTACGTCTTCAGCGCCAGCCTGGACAAGGCAATGGAGCCGTTCGTCGCCCTGCAGTGGACGGTTTTCCTGTCGGGCCTGGGCGCGCTCGGCGTCGGCCTGGTGGTGGTGCTGTTCCTGACCAACCGGATCGTCTTTCCGATCCGCCGCCTGGTCCAGGGCACCCAGGAAATCATGCGCGGCAACTACGACTACAAGGTCGAGAACCGCTCGAAGGACGAGGTCGGCAGTCTCGCCAAGGCCTTCAACCACATGACCGACGGCCTCAAGGAGAAGGAGCAGATCCGTAACCTGTTCGGTAAGTACGTGCATCCCTCCATCGTCAGCGACATCATGGAGAACCCGGACAACCTGGAGCGCGGCGGCACCCACAAGGTCCAGACCATCCTGTTCAGCGACATCGAGGGCTTCACCACGATCAGCGAGGCGATGGACGCCGACAAGCTGGTCGATTTCCTGAACGAGTACCTGGGCGCCATGGCCGACGAGATCTCGGCTCACGAGGGCATCGTCGACAAGTACCTGGGCGACGGCATCATGGCGTTCTGGGGTGAGCCCTTCACCAAAGGCAATCAAGCTGTCAAGGCCTGCCGAGCGGCGCTCGCCATGCAGAACACGCTCACCGGCCTGCGCCAGGAGTGGACGGAGCGCGGCCTGCCGGCCATCAACGCCCGCATCGGGCTCGCCACCGGCGAGGTCATCGTCGGCAACATCGGCTCCGAGCAATCGCAGGACTACACCTGCATCGGCGATACCGTAAATCTGGCCTCGCGCCTGGAAGGGGCCAACAAGTTCTACGGCACCCGCGTCATCATCGACGAGGCGACCTTCGAGATGGCCGGGACGGAGGTCTCGGCCCGCGAACTCGACACCGCCCAGGTCAAGGGCCGCGAGAGCGGCACGCGCATCTTCGAGCTGGTCGAGCTCGGCGCCTATCTGGACGCGGCGCGCTCGCACCTCTTCTACCGCTACCGGGACGGGCTCAAACTCTACCGCGACGGCGATTTCGCCGCCGCCGAGGAGGTCTTCTCGTCGCTGACGGGGAAAGACGCCGGCGACCCGCCGAGCCGGGTGATGGCCGGGCAATGCCGGCACTACGTGGAGAATCCGCCGGCCGAGTGGACCGGCATCCGCGTGCTGGAAGGTAAGTAGGGCGCCGCCCGTTCAGCCCGTCTCCGGCCCGGTCGGTGCCCGGTTCGGCGCTTTTCAGCGGCCGCCGTTCAGTACCGCGACAAAAGCCGGCCGTACCCTTCGAAACGGTCCTCGATCCCGGCCAGCCGCAGTGTATCCCAGATCATCGCCTGATTGCTGGCGACAACGGGTTTGCCGGTTTGCGCCTCAATATCGCCGACGACATCGAGCGTTCTGAGCGCGCCGCACGATACGAAAATCGCGTCCGCGTCGGCGCGGTCCAGCGACACCGCGAACTCGCCGATGAAGTCGGGCGCCACGCGCACCATGTCGCTGTCCTTTTCGAGGTTGAGGCCTTGGATGTCGAGCACCTCGAAGTCGGCCCGTTCGAGGTAATGCTTCTCAGCGGCGTTGACCTCGTCGAGATAGGGCGTGCCGACCACGATTCGCCTGGCGCCGGTCGCCCGCAAGGCCCGGATGACGCCGCTAATCAGCGACGTCGGCTTGGCGTTCGGGGCGCCCTTGTTGAGTTCGGCGAAAACGCGCTCCTCGCCGACGACCAGCGACCCCGACGTGCAGGCGTAGCAGACCACGTCGAGCGAACCGTCCGGCAGCAGCGTCGATGCGCAATCGGCCAAGAGGCCGGCCTGGGCGGCTAGCGTCTCGCTAGTGATCGAATCGGGGATGGCGGCGCGGGCGAAATGGATGCCGACGCCCTCCGGGCGCAGCTTCATGACGTCGTCCTCGATGGTCTGCTCGGTGGCCAGCAGCACATAGCCGATCTTGGCGCGGTGATGGCGGCCGTCGTCGAAGCGGACGTCATAGGATTTTGAAACCGTCGCGGCGAGCGCCTCATCCGGCATTTCTCGGAACTCCCAAAAACCGACGGCGAGTGTGAAAAGAGACTCGCCCAACGGTTTTTAGCATACACAACTGTGCCGCGTCTTGTCAGACGGTCGATGGCATTAGTGCCGCCAGCCTGAAACGGAAATCCGCCCCCAGCCCGGCCCGAACGGCGCGTTTGCGACGTTCAGCCGGTGGCTTACAAGGCCGCGTTCTTCGACTAGTATGTTCGGCGGGGATCATCTCCGGGGGACTTGACGGCGCAACCATGGACCGCAGGCTTTCAGCGATCATCGCCGCCGACGTTGTCGGTTACACGCGGCTGGTGGAACAGGACACCGACGGCACCGTCGCCGCCTGGCGGGCAGCGCGCGCCGATATCGTCGACCCCGCCGTCGACCGGCACGCGGGCCGGCTCGTCAAGTTGACGGGCGACGGTTTCCTGGCCGAGTTTCCGACCATCCAGCAGGCCGTCGGCTGTGCGCTCGACATGCAGGAAAGACTGGCCGAGGGGCCGCTTGATTTCCGCATGGGGGTCAATCTGGGGGACATCGTCGATGACGGCGAGGATATCCACGGCGAGGGCGTCAATATCGCCGCCCGCATCGAGGCGCTGGCCCCACCGGGCGGGGTTTGCATCTCCGGCATGGCCTACGAGGCCGTCCGCAACCGGGTCGACGCGCTGTTCGAGGACATGGGAGAGCACACCGTCAAGCACGTTACGTCGCCGGTCCGGATATGGCGTTGGGTGGGGTCTTTGGATGAAGTGCCTCCCCCGGCCGCGGCGGCGATCCCCGCGACCCCACCGGAGGAGGCGCCGGCCACGGCGCCCGCCGTCACTGAGAAGCCGTCGATCGCGGTGCTGCCCTTTGACAGCATGTCGAGCAATCCGGATCAGGAGTACTTTGCCGACGGGATGACGGAGGACCTGATTACCGACCTGTCGAAAGTTTCCGGACTGTTCGTCGTCGCCCGCAACTCCTCGTTCGCCTACAAGGGAAAAGCGAGCGACATACGCGTCGTCGCCACCGAACTGGGCGTGCGCTTTGTCCTCGAAGGCAGCATTCGCAAAGCGGGCGGCCGCGTGCGCATCAACGCGCAGCTGATCGACGCCCACACCGGCGGGCACGTCTGGGCCGAGCGTTATGACGGTTCGGTGGACGACGTGTTCGAACTGCAGGACGAGGTCGGCGCCAAGGTGGTGGCCGCCCTTTCGGTGCAGCTTACGCAGGGTGAAAGCGACAGCCTCAAACGCGTCCATACCCGCAACCTAGACGCCTACGAGCTTTTCGTCCGCGCCCGCGCCACGCCCTATCCGCCGCTCAAGGAGCGGATCGACAGCGCGCGCGAGATGTTCGAGAAGGTCATCGAACTGGACCCGGAATTCGCCGGCGGTTACGCCGGTGTGTCGTCGATGTTGAGTTTGGGCGCGATCTTCAGCCACAAGGACGAAAGCGCCGCCATCGAGCGGGCCGCCGACCTGGCGCACAAGGCCATTGCCGTCGATGAAACCTTCGGCTGGTCCTATACGGCACTGGCCATGGCTCTGCTGCATCGCAAACGCTACGAGGAAGCCACCGCCGCCGCGCGGGAGGCCGTGGAGCGTCAGCCCAACGACGCCGACGCCCATTGCTATCTCGGGCTGATTCTTGGGTTGGGCGGGCAGTACGCCGAAGGCGTCACGTCCCTCAACCAGGCACTCAGGATCAATCCGCAGTTCGTTTACGGGCCCTATCTCAACCTGCGCGCCCTGGCCCAGTTTCTGGCCGGTGATTACGGCGCGGCGATCGAGAGCTTTCGGGAGAACGTGAACCGCGGAGGTCCGGTCGGTCCTCCCGCCCTGTGCTGGACCGCGGCCGCCTGCACGGCGCTTGACCGGCGGGACGAAGCCGGCGAATTGACCGATCGCCTGCGCGCCGAGTTCCCTCAGTTCGGCACGGCCAACTGGAACCTGCCGCCGCTGATCCGCGACGCGGTCGTGCGCGATCAATTTTTGGATTTTCTGCTGGCTGCCGGCGTTCCGGCGGGCTGACGACGGGGGGCTGCGGCCCTAGAGCGGGTCACGTTGATATGGAAGCGGCTGAGATCGGTGTTGCGGCCTGCCGGCTAGGAGGGGATGCGAAGGCGATGTGGGGCATCGGCGAGCCTCCTCGACGACGCCGGAAGGTCGAAAAACCGACCGCAGGCGC
>CAYFMP010000110.1:0-9357 GCA_964344215.1 uncultured Thalassospiraceae bacterium
AGCTTGAATCACAAATCAGGCCTTTTGGGAATCCCAAATCTCAACAGACCCTAGACCGGCGGCAGCCGGGACAGCAGGGCGGCGTTGTCCCAGTCCGGTTGACGGTCTTCGACGATGACGCCGTATTCGCGAACTCTGGGATAGCGTGTGGCCCCGACGCGGACCGATACCTGGATCCAGCGGGCGATGACTTCATTGTTGACGTCGGTCAATACCGTCGTCGCGATCTCTTCCAGCGATGTCCATGACAAGTCCGCCAACGCTTCCAGATAGCGCGAGAACGCGTCGGGCAGCAGCACCCGGCGATCCGGGACGCAGCGCAGGATCACCGACGAATCTCCTCCCGATCCCGGATCAGGAATTTCACCGCGAAGCTCACTCACGTAATCGAGGCCGGCGTCCGGATTGGCGACTGTAGTGAGGAGACCCCGCCTTTCGGTCAGGTCCATCGAACGTGTTCCGTTCATCAGACGATCAGTCCAGGATTTTCCGCCGCCGGCACGGACTGGGTAACGTCCACGAAATCGGGCGGGGCGGCCTGGAAACTGAGGCCGCCCTTGAAGCCCGTTACCTCGGCCGAACCCTCGAATATCTCGCGAATGCCGTTTTGAATGTCGGCCGGCAACCTCTCCTCGGTCCGCACGATCAGGTCGAACCGCTTGTCGCGCCGGTGAATGAGGCCGTCCAACTGAAACCGACCGAGTTGACTGAGATCGAGATCGACGACGAAACGGGTTCCCTTGGTTCCTTCCGGCTCCTCTTCATCTTCTTCGGCCCGCTGACGGCGCAGATAAAGGTGGATCTGCTCGATCTCCGAGCCGTTCAGAAACGGTACCGGATAGCCGCGCCAGTCGCCGCCGGGTTCGTCGGCTGCCCGAGCCAGGTGACCAAAATCGTCGCGCAGCCGGCCGATGACGTCCGGCCGCAGCCTTTGCAGAACACGGGCCGGCGCGTCGCCCATCCAGGCCCGGACCTCTCCGCCCCGAATGGCACCGAGGAACAACAGGATGTTGGCCGCCAGCGCCGTATCGGCCCGCGGCATGGCGGTGGTTGCGAGTTGATGGGCGACGGTCGGGTGCGACTCCCGAATCGTTTGAACGGCTTCCTCGACGGCCGGCCACCGGCGGTCCCGGAGGATAGCGTGGGCGGCGAAGCGGTCGGCGGCGGAGGCGGTGCCCGGGTCGGTGCCAGCGGCCGAGACGACTTCGAACCCGACCGTGGTGCCGACTGGAACAGGTGTCGGTGTCGCCACCGACAACGTACCAGCCGCAGTCTGCACGGTCGAATGGCCGCTCGCCGTATGTCCGCTGACAACGCCGCTGACGACGCTGCCCGGCGCCAGGCTGAGGCTGCTAACGGGCGCGGGGCCAGCGGACGCAGTGCCGCCGACCGGCGGCTGCAGCACGGTAACGCGTAGGCTGAACTGGCTGCCGGGGCCATAAGAGGCGCCGCCAATGCCCGGTGGTACGCCGCCCGTCTGGATCGAAGGCGGCGCACTGCCGCCACGACCGGCGCCCGGCGCCGCCGCAGAGACTACTCGGCCCGAGGTGGCCGACGGGGTCGACGATGCGGCCACAGCGCCGCCGCCGGAAGGGCTGGCCGACGTCGTCCGGGGCGCGCTGGCGGACGCGCCGGCAACGGCCTGGGCGGTGCCGGTGCCGGTCGCAACGGGAGCAGGGAAGGTCGTCGCAGCGGCCGCCGGCGATGTCGGGGTACCCACCTGCAAAGTCGCCGTCACGGTGGAGCCGACGGTCAGGCCGACCGACGCCGGCGCTGATGCTGCTACGGTGCCGGCTGTTGCCGACGTTCCACCCGCCGCGGCCGCCAACGGCGAGCCGGTGACCGTTCCGCCCGACGGTCCGTAACCGGGAAGGCCGAGCGCCCGCGCCGCCGCCTGCGGCGGCTTTCCCCGGATGGCGGTCAGAAGAAACAGCAACTGGTTGCCGCGCGCCAGCACCTGCAACTGGATCGGTCCTTCGCTGGGCAGGGCGAACCCGTTCGGCTGGACGGAAAACCGGCCGAGCGCCGTTTCCAGCTCGACCAGCCCGCGGCTGCCGGTGGCGGCGATGACCGCGTCCAGGCGTGCCCCCACCTGGAGCTCGCTCAGGGCGGCCGGCGGATTGGGCACGCTCAACGTCAACTGTGCCTGAGGCTGCGCCGGAGACGGTGTTGACGGCGGCGGTGGCGGGGCGACGGTCGACATGCGCTCTGTACGGGCCCTCCGTTAACTCATCAGGGTGCGGGCGATCTCTTCGACGTCGACGGCGGCTTCCGAATTCGGGAACCGGGTGAGGATTGGAGTTTGGCTGCGAATGGCTTCGGGCACCTTGGAATCGCGCCGCACCACTCCGAGCAACGGCGGCGATATCTTCAGGAAGCCTTGGCAGGCCTTCAGCAGGGTGTTGTAGGTGCGCTCCCCCTCGCGGGTCGAATTGACGACGTTGGTGACGATCCGGAAATCGGTTTCGGGACGTTCGGTGTGGGCCACCTTGATGAACGCATAGGCATCGGTCAGCGAAGTCGGCTCGTCGGTCAACAGGACGACGCAGGTGCCGGCATTGTGGACCAACTGGCGGACGGTGCGTTCGACCCCGGCCCCGAGATCGACGAACACCCGGTCGTAGTTGGCGGCCAGCAGGGCGAGATCGTCGCCGACCATCTGGATGCGGCTAGCCGCGGCGCTGGCGAGGCCGCCCGATCCGGAGCGCCCGGCAATGACGTCGAACCCCCCCTCCGTGTACTCGATGACCGCCTGATTGAGGGTCAGGCGGCCGGTGATGACGCTGCTCAAGTCCTGCTGCGGCATCAAACCCAACTGAATGTCCAGGTTGGCCAACCCGAGGTCGCCGTCGAACAGAAGCGTCCTGTAGCCGTTCTTGGCGATTGCGTGGGCCAGCGTGATCGAGAACCAGGTCTTGCCGACGCCGCCCTTGCCCGACGCAACGGCGACGATATTTTCTCCCCTGGCGCGGCTCGCCGGTGGCGCAACGGGGGAAGGCGAGGGTTCGAGAGTCATGACGGGACCCCGGATCGGGACGAGCCGAGGCCGGCGCCGTCACGCAACCGTGCCGGCCGGACGGCGTCAGGCAAGGCGGGAACAGCGGCAAATGCCACCGGTTTGCCTCCGTCCGGGGTGCCGCCTACGTTGTTCATTGCCTTTGTCGCCGTCACGACGGTGTGGGTTTCGAGGCGCATGCTCCCAGGGTAACTCTAAACCTGCCCTACAGTCTTTATTTTTGCTTTCGGATGAACTTCGTTCTGCGACATGACCACGGTCATCGGTCTGAACCGCTCGACGATCGAACGGACGAACGGGCGGATGGTGGGACTTGTCAACAGGACCGGCGTTTCGCCCATCATCGCCTGACGTTCGAAGCTGTTGCGGAGCGCGGTGATGAATTCCTGCAATTGCGAGGGTTGCATCGACAGTTGCCGGTCGTCGCCCTGGCCTATCAGGCTTTCGGCAAACGCCTGCTCCCAATGCGGCGACAGGGTAATCAGCGGGATGAATCCCTGCTCGTTGGTGTTCATGTCGCTGATTTGGCGGGCCAAGCGGGCGCGCACGTGCTCGGTGATCATCATCACGTTGCGGGTATTGCCGCAGGCCTCCGATATGCCTTCCAGAATGGTCGGCATGTCGCGGATCGAGACTCGCTCGGCCAGAAGGTTCTGGAGCGTTCGCTGAATACCGCCGATGGAAATCTGACTGGGGATCATATCGGCGATCAGCTTCTGGTGTTCCTTGTCCAAATCGTCGAGGAGCTTCTGGGTCTCGGCGTACGAAAGAAGCTCCGCCATGTTGTCCTTGATCACCTCGGTCAAATGCGTCGTGATGACGGTGGCCGGGTCGACCACGGTATAGCCGCGGAACAACGCCTCCTCGCGGTTCGAATCCTCGATCCACATGGCCGGCAGCCCGAACGTCGGTTCGCTGGTTCGCTCGCCGGGCAAGGTGATGTCCTCGCCCCTGGGGTCCATGACCAGCATCATATTCGGCCTGAGGTCGCCGCGCCCGGCCTCGATCTCCTTGACCCGAATGACATAGTTGTTGGCCGGCAGCTGCATGTTGTCCTGGATGCGAACCGAGGGCATGACGAAGCCGACGTCGGAGGCCGTCTGCCGTCGCAGCGCCTTGATCTGGTCGGTCAACCGCTGGCCCTCCCGGGGGGCGCTGATAAGAGACAGCAGCCCATAGCCCAACTCGAGCCGCAGGTAATCGATCCTGAGCGCCGTCGAGATCGGTTCCTCGGCGACGGTGGCCGGATCGATTTTCTGTTCCTCGAGTTCCAATAGGGCGGCTTCCTCGCGCAGCTTGGCGCGGGCGTAGACGTAGTAGGCGGCGATGCCGGTTCCGCCCGAGAGGATCAGGAACGGCACCATCGGAATGCCCGGCAGGAAGGCCAGCGCGATCAGCAGGAAGGAAACCAGCCCGAGCGCCTTCGGCTGCCCGCCGAGCTGCCTGAACAGCGCGATGTCGGTCTTCTCCGAGACTCCGGCCTTGGTCACCATCATGCCGGCCGACGTCGAGACGATCAGCGCCGGTATCTGCGTGACCAGCCCGTCGCCGACGGTCAGGCGCGTGTAGCTGTCGGCGGCGGCGGCGAACGTCAGATCCTTCTGGACGACGCCGATAATCATGCCGCCGATGATGTTGATGAAGGTGATCAGGATGCCGGCGATGGCGTCGCCGCGGACGAACTTGGCGGCGCCGTCCATGGCGCCGAAGAACGAGCTCTCCTCTTCAAGTTCGCGACGCCGGGTGCGGGCCTCGTCCTCGTCGATCAGGCCGGTCGAAAGATCGGCGTCGATGGCCATCTGCTTGCCGGGCATGGCGTCCAGGGAGAAGCGTGCCGAAACTTCGGCGATACGGCCCGAGCCCTTGGTGATGACGATAAAGTTGACGATGACCAGGATGGCGAAAACGATGATGCCGATGACGAAATTGCCGCCCATCACGAAACCGCCGAAGGCTTCGATGACGCGGCCGGCGGCGCCGGTGCCGGTATGACCGTCCGACAGGATCAGCCGGGTCGACGCCAGGTTCAGCGACAGCCGGATCATGGTGGCGAGCAGCAGGACGGTCGGAAAGGCGTTGAACTCCAACGGCCTGGTCACGAACAGAGCCGTCATCAGGATCAGCACCGAAAACGTGATCGAAAACGCCAGGCTGATGTCGAGCAGCCATTTCGGCATTGGCAGGATCAGAACGACGAGTATGGCGACGACGCCGAGCGCCAGCATGATGTCGCCGCGCGACAGGGCGGCGACCAGCTTCTCGCGAACGTCGAACTCGGCTATGGGTTCCTGTTCTTCCGCTGCGGCGGGAGTGGCCTCAGCCATGATTTGCGCTCGCCCTCAATGCCGGTTCCCTTGTCCTTCGATGGTTCCGCCGCCGATCTAAGGCGCCGGCCGCTCCGTTTCGCCGGGCATCGGCACGGAGAAACCTGCCTCGCCGTACTGCTTGAGCTTGTTGCGGAGCGTGCGTATGGAGATTCCGAGGATGTTGGCGGCGTGGGTGCGGTTGCCGAGGCAGTGTTGCAAGGTGTCGATGATCAACTCGCGCTCCACGTCGGCGACCGTCCGGCCGACCAGTCCGGTCTGCGTCTGCGCATCGCCGCCCGATGCCGCCGGCGCGCCCCCCGGTTCCGCCGAATCGCTGATCAGGACGGCGTCGGCGGCGATCTCCTCGCCCGACGCGAGCAGGACGGCGCGGTGCATGGTGTTCTCGAGTTCGCGGACGTTGCCGGGCCAGGAATGGGCGTTCAGGGCCTTGCGGGCTTCGCCGGAAAGCGGCAGCGCGCTAACCCCGTTGGCGTCGGCGTACTTCTTGACGAAGTGCTCGGCCAGCACGTCGATGTCCTGGGGGCGCTCGACGAGCGCCGGAATCTTCAGGTTCATGACGTTCAAGCGGAAGTAGAGGTCTTCGCGGAAGTTGCCGGCGGCAACCTCCTCTTCCATGTTGCGGTTCGAGGTGGCGACGATCCGGACATTGACTTTGACCGGTTTGGTGCTGCCGACGCGGTCGATCTCGCGCTCCTGGATGGCGCGCAGCAGCTTGGCCTGGAGGCGCGGGTCCATCTCGCTGATCTCGTCCAACAGCAGGGTGCCGCCGTCGGCTTCCTCGAATTTTCTGATGCGCCTGGCGACGGCGCCCGTGAAGGCACCCTTTTCGTGCCCGAAAAGCTCGGATTCGAGGAGGTTCTCCGGTATGGCGGCACAGTTGACGGCGACGAACCGCCCGCCCGTGCGTTTGCTTCGGTTGTGAATGTAGCGGGCCAGCAGCTCCTTGCCGGTGCCCGACGGACCGGTGATGAGGATGCTGGCGTCGCTCGGCGCCACCTGGTCGGCCAGCTTCAGGACGTCGCTCATGCCGGCGTCCTTGTGGACGATGGCGTGGCTTTCTTCGGCGACCGCTTCGAGGACGGCGGCGATCAGGTCGGTGCTCGGCGGCAGCGGCACGTACTCCTTGGCGCCGGCGCGGATCGCCCGGACCGCGGCCTGGGTGTCGTTGCCGACGCCACAGGCGATGACCGGAACCGAGATTCTCTCCGATTCCAGCGCTTCGATAAGCTCGCCGACATCGAGGGTGACGTCGATCATCAACAGATCGGCGCTTTGGCCGGAGCGCAGCAAATTCAAGGCGGCTTCGACGGTGTCGGCCTGTTGCACCTCGGCGCCGCGCTTGATGGCGATTTGGCTGGCGGCGCCGATCTGGCCGTCCAGCGTGCCGATGATCAAAAGTCTCATGACCTATCCTCCAGGGTCCGGTTCAATCGAAATACCGGACCCGCTTCGACGGCGGCAGGATGCTATTCAGCAGCATTTCGAGCCGACGCGGGTTCTCCTGGTGCCCGATCGACGCGGCGCCCATGACGTAGACGTTGCTGATGAGGGATTCCTCGGAGGCATTGCGCTCCAGCTTGGCGGCCAGCGGCAGAAAAATCATGTTCGCCATGACGGCGCCGTAGAACGTCGTCAGCAACGCGATCGCCATACTCGGGCCGATGGTCGAAGGATCGTCCAGGTTGCCGAGCATTTGAACGAGGCCGATCAGGGTGCCGATCAGACCCATGGCCGGGGAAAACTCACCCATCTTGCGCAACACGCTCGTGCTCTTGGCGTGGCGCTGGATGGTCGCGTGAAGGTCGCGGCGCATGATCGATTCGACCTCGTCGCCGGGCGTGCCGTCGACAACCATGGACATGCCCTTGTACAGGATGGGTTCGCCCTGGATTGAGCCGAGAACGTTCTGCAACGAAAGAACGCCTTGCTTGCGGGCGAGTTCGGCGATCTGTAGGACCTGGATGGCCGCTTCCGCCGGATCCCGCGACGAATAGAAGAACGTGCTCATCACCACTCTCAGGGTTCGACCCATTTCGGCCAGGGAAAAACACGCCGTGGTCACGGCCAGCGTGCCGCCGACGACGATCAGAATGGAGGGCGGGTTGAAAAAGCTTTCCGGCGAGCCGCCGAGCACGATGGCGGTAGTGAGCAGGCCGAATCCGCTGGCCAAGCCGACAACCGTAGCCAGGTCCATGGTTGACCTGGCTTCGCGTACATTGAGGCTGGCGACGTCTTCAGCCATTCGGCGTCAGGCCGTCCTATCGGTCTTGATGATTTCCGTCATTGTCACGCCGAGGCGGTCCTCGACGACCACGACTTCGCCGCGGGCGACGAGCCGATTGTTGACATAGATGTCGATGGCCTCACCGACCTTGCGGTCGAGTTCGACGACGGCGCCGCGGCCGAGTTTCAACAACTGGCTGACCTGCATGGTCGATTTGCCGAGAACCGCCGAAACCTGAACCGGTATGTCATAGACGGCCTCCAGGTCCTTGGCGCTGCGCGGCAGATCGCCGATGTCCGGCATCATATCCGCCGCCGGGGCTTCGTCGCCTTCGTCGCCTTCGGCCGGCGCTTCGGGCTCTTCGCTTCCGAGTTCGGCCAGTTCCAGATTTTCCTCATCAGCCATGGCGGCCTCCTAAGTCCAGAGATCAGACTTCCTCTGGGTTAACGTCGGTATCGTCCTCGCCGTCGACATCGGCGTCGTCGGGTAGGACCATCTCCGAGGGCACCGGGGGCTTGTCGGCGTTCTCCGGGTCGGCTTCCTCGCCCTCGGCAGCCAGTATACCCCCGTCGATCGCCGGTTCCATGTCGGCCGTCGGCGGCACATCTTCATGCAATGCATCTGCGGTCGCTGTATCATCCGTTTGTGGTGGATCGTCGACGTCTCCGATCGGGGTCGGCGGCTCGGAGGCAACGCTGTCGAGATCGACATCGGACGAGATTATCTCTTCTTTTTCAACGTGTTGAGACCCGTCCGAATGATCGTCATCGGGCCACGGACCGGTTTCATCGAGCGTTCCGGCCGATTCGACTGCGGGTTCGGAGTCGGCTTCCGTCGGGGTTTCCCCGGTCAGTTCGGAGGCGGTGTCCGGTACTACGGGAGCGTCGCCCGCTGCCGCCGAATCGCCTTCCGATTCGGCGAGTCCGGCGCTGTCCTCGGCGGCGACTCCTTCGCCGCTGTCGGCCGGCGCCACGTCTTCGCCGCCGTCGCCGGGTCGGGTTTCGGCCGGCGTTTCATCTTCCTGATCGACCAAGTCCTGTACGTCGGACAGATTGTGTCTCACGACTTCGTCGATCTCCCGCCACAGTACGTCCATGTCACGCTCGGCGGCTCCGTTGCTCCACTCGATCCGGCAGCCGCCGTGTTCGATGGTCTTGTCCTCGGTGACGATAACTCGGCCCTCGAAACTCGCTTCGTCGACGATCTGGTCTATTTTCTCGGAGAACTGCACCTGCAGGTCCGGGTGGATATGGATGATAACCCGCGGTTCTTCGAGAATCTGATGCAGGACCTTGCCGGTCATCTGCTCGATCTCCGTCAGGCCTTGTTCCTGTTTGAGGCTGGGAAAACACTTGCGGACGATTCCAACCGCGATATGCACACAATCCTCGAAGGTCTGGGCGTTGGTTCGCTGCTGCTCGAGGGAAATCTCCGAAAACTGGGACGACAGCGTCTGCATGGCGTCGTGTATGAAGCGTTCCATGGTAGCGGCCGCCTCCTGAACGCCCTCCTGCTTGCCCTCCGCGAAAGCCGCTTCACGGGCCTTCTTCAGGTCGTCCTCGCTGAAGGTCGGAATTTCCTCTTCCGGTTCCTGTTCTTCCTCGTCCTCCTGTTCCGCCCCCTCCGGCTCCTCGGCGGGGTCGAAAGACCGATCGAACATGAATTTTTCCAGTGCGGTCATGGAGTCGTCTTCAAGCCCAAATTTCAAAGCGTCGCGCTATCGATTATACCATCTAGAAGATCAGTTCGTCCTCTTCGCCGGTGGAGATGACGATCTCGCCGGCGTCGGC
>CAYFMP010000111.1:0-4374 GCA_964344215.1 uncultured Thalassospiraceae bacterium
ATCTACGTCTGTGCCGCCATCATCAATTCAAGATGATTCTCAACAGACCCTAGAGCGCCAGCCGCAACTCCCGCACCCACCACAGCAACCAAAGGAGCCACCACCGGAGCCGCCGATGCAGCAGCAGCACTTAGGGCACTGACAACCGCAGCCGTGCTTCCGATAGCTACATTGGCCTCGTTGGAATACTTCATATTTATCCTGCCGATTACTACTTTTTTCCGAATGCTGACAAAATGCCAGTAAGACCCAGTCCAGCCAAGGTTGCGTCCGATGCAGACTGTGGACTAACAAGAACTAATACAATCCCAGCCCCAATTCCAGAGGATACCAGCATATCCCCAAATACCTTGACCGGGCCATTCATGTTTGCGCCCATCGCGGTAAAAACCGAAAAGGGCGTGTGCCCGTTTAAGCGATTTAATACATAGAGAACAAAGGCACCAAAACCAGCGCCCTAAAACGTGTTTGTTGAAGCCCAGAAAGGCGCACAAATAGGGCAAATTTCATCCATATTGGCCCTTCAAATCGGGTGTTGGAGTTGGAAGAACTATCATAACGTGTATAAGTGCTCAAGCACCTTTTGGTTTTAGGGCGCTTTACCTTGCTCTCCTCCGTAGGCCTTCTCGGTTTCGGCAGCGTCTTGAGTACCCTTCTCAACACCTCTCTCCCGCGCTGGGCGGGCGGCGGTAACTTCGGCTAGGCGTCCAGGCCTCCCACCTACGCGGGGGCGACGACGCTCCCTACTCCATCACCTCCTTGACCTTGGAAGCCAAGCCTTTCAGCGTGAACGGCTTTTCCAGGAAGTGGATGGTGGCGTCGCGCTCGATCTCGTCTCTGAACACGTCCTCGGCATAGCCCGACATCAGGATCACCTTGACCTCGGGCAACTCGTGGCGGACCAGGTTGACCAGGGTGTGGCCGTCCATGCCCGGCATGATGACGTCGGAGATGATGAGGTCGATGGCCTTGTCGGAGCCGTTGATGACGTCGAGCGCCCCCTCGCCGTTGTCGGCTTCCAGGACCGTGTAGCCCTTGTTGCGGAGCGCCCGGGCTCCGAACATGCGGACCGCTTCCTCGTCCTCGACCAGCAGCACCGTGCCCTGTCCGGTGAGGTCGGTGGCGGCCGGCGGCGCGGCCGGTTCGGTTGGCGCGGCGGCAGCCGGTTCGGCGTCTTCGGCGACGATCGCCGCGTCGTAGGCGCGCCGCGCCTCGGCGTACTCGGGAAGATAGATGCTGAACGTGGTGCCCTGGCCGGGCGCCGAATCGACGAAGATGTAGCCGTCCGATTGATGGACGATGCCGTAGACGGTGGAAAGCCCCAGTCCGGTGCCGGCGCCGACCTCCTTGGTCGAGAAGAACGGCTCGAAGATGCGCCCCAGGTTCTCCTTGGCGATGCCGGTACCGGTGTCGGCCACTTCGATCAGCACGTAAGCCCCGGCCGGCAGCAGATCGGCGCCGCGCTGGTCCGGGGTGTCGATTTGGGCGGCCGACGTGCGGATGGTCAAAGACCCGCCGCCGGGCATGGCGTCGCGGGCGTTGACGGCGAGGTTGATGATGACCTGATCGAACTGGCCGCGGTCGGCCAGCACCGCCGGCAGCTCGCCACCGTGCTCGATCTGCAGCTCGACGGTCTCGCCGATCAGGCGGCCGAGCAAGTTGGAGAGCTCGTTCAGGGCCTCGGTGACGTCGAGCCGGACCGGCTCCAGGGACTGCTTGCGCGAAAAGGCCAGCAACTGGCGGACCAGGTTGGTGGCGCGGTTGGCGTTCTGACGGATCTGCTGGATGTCGGCGAACGACGGATCGTCCGGTCCGTGGCGATCGAGCAAAAGGTCGGAAAACCCGATCATGGCGGTCAGCAGGTTGTTGAAGTCGTGCGCCACGCCGCCGGCCAACTGGCCGACCGCCTGCATCTTCTGGGCCTGGGTGAACTGCACTTCGAGGTCCTTGTGCTCGGTGGTGTCGATGAAATGCAGGACCAGGCCGGAGACCTCCCCCTCGGCGTCCTCCATGTGGCTGGCGTACAGCGAGGCGGCCAGTTCGCGACCGCCCGAGGCCGGCATCCGCACGTCCATGTGGGCGGCCTTGGCCGCCCCCATGACGATCTTCGACAAGCCGGCCGACACCTCGCCGCGGTCCTCGACGGCGATACGGTCCTCGAAGGGGCGGCCGACGATCTCGCCGCGATGCTCGCCGATCAGCCGCAGAAAGGCGCGGTTACAATCGGCGATCCGCCCGTCGAGATCGAGCAGCGCGATGCCGACCGGCGCCTCGTCGTACAGCCAGTGCAGGCGCTCGGGCGAGTCGACGGCCACCGTCGCCGTCTCTTCCTCGGCCGCTTGGCTCGGCATGCCGGCGGCCGGATCGCGCCACATGAAATCGCGCAGCACGACGGAGCGGGTGTAGGCGACGTCGCCGGCCTCGTCGTCGCACTGCGATTGCTCGAGAGCGGCCGGAAAGGTCCGCCCCTCGGCGTCGCGCAGGATCAGATCGGTTTCCGATTCGGCCTCGGCCACGAAATCGGCGAACGGCCGTCCGACCAGGCGTTCCGGCGGCGCGCCCAGCCAGCGGGCCAGGGTCTGGTTGACGAACAGCATCACCCCTTCGCCGTCGGCCGAGAAGAAACCGGCCGGCAGCAGGTCGAGGAAATCGGCCAGGCGGCCTTCCTCGGCGCGGCGCACCTGGTCGAGCTCGTGGCGGGCGGTGATGTCCTCGATGCGCCAGACGGCGCTGCCGCGGGCGTCCGCCTTGGCGGCAAGAGGCTGTACCGTCAAGCGCCGCCATTCGACGGCGTCGGGGCCGGCGCGGATAGCGATCTCGGCGTGGTCCTCGCCGCCGTCGCGGCCGACCGCGACCAGCCGCCGGAACTCGTCCAACGCCGGGCCCTCCGTCAATCCCTTGGCGACGGCGTCCAAGGATTGCGGGGGGTCGAGGGGGCCGGGCGACGGCAACAGTCGAAGCGCGGCCGGGTTGGCATACAGGAAGCGCCCCGCCGGGTCGGTCAGCACGATGCCTTCGGCGCTGACCTCGGCGCCGGCCCGGAGCAGGGCGGCGGCCGGATCGACGCCGCCGCCGCGGCCGACCGCCCACGCCGCGATCACCAGGCAAACGAGCGCCATGCCGCCGAACGCAGCCGCCAAGGCTGGCGCCCAAGGGTGGTCCCATTGCACGGTGAGCAGCAGGCCGCCCGAGATGCAGGCCAGCGTCGCCCAGAATCCGGGCCTGGCCGTCAACGGCGGCGGTTCGACGGCGTCTGTGCTGTACTTCGCGGTGTCGCCCATTCTGCCCCCGGCTTCGCCTTTAGGGCTATAGTGCCGATGCCAGTGGCTAAAATCTATCCACTAATGCGCAAGCTCGCCGCGCTGGCGCATGACGTAGCCGATGACCTCGGCCACCGCCTTGAAGTGCTCGGGCGGAATCTCCTCGTCGATCTCGACGGCGGCATACAGCGCCCGGGCCAGCGGCGCGTTCTCAACCAGCGGCACTTCGTTGGCCTCGGCGATCTCGCGGATGCGGAAGGCCAGATGATCGACGCCCTTGGCGACCACCACCGGCGCCGACATCTCTTCCATCCTGTAGGACAGCGCGACTGAGTAGTGGGTTGGGTTGGTGACGACGACATCGGCCTCCGGCACCGCCGCCATCATTCTCTGTTGGGCGCGTTCCATGCGCAGCTTGCGGATGCGGGCCTTGATCTGCGGGTCGCCCTCCTGCTGCTTGTGCTCGTCCTTGACCTCCTGCTTGCTCATCCGCATGTCCTTCAGGAAGCTGTATTTCTGAAAGACGAAGTCGGCAAACGCGATGGCGGTCATGACGCCGACGGTTCCGGCGAACATCAGAACGGCCAGGGTGTGGATGCGGTCCAGGGTAAAGACCAGTTCGATCTGCGGGATCAGTTCGATGTCGTCGAGCATCGGGATGGCCAGCGAGAACGAGACGACGGCGACGGCCAGGAGCTTGAAGATACCCTTGAGGAATTCGACGATCGAGCGCATCGACACCAGCCGCTTGACGCCCTTGACGAGCGACAGCTTGCTCCAGTCGGGTTTGACCTTCTCGCTCGACAGGAACAGGCCGAACTGGGCGATGTTCGAGAATATCGATAGCAGGAACAGGGTCGCCATCAACGGTGTCAGGATCAAACCGACGTCGGCGACGACGTTGGCCATGACCAGGCGCAGGTGTTCGAAATCGACCGGAACGGCGTCGGGGGTTTCGATGAACGGCAACACGGTTCGGCGCACCATGTCGGCGATCCACGGACCGGCGAACATCAACAGCCCGGTGGCGCCCATCAGGATCGCCAGGCTCTTGATCTCCTGGGACTGGGCGACCTGCCCCCTTTTCCTGGCGTCGGCCAGTTTTTTGTCAGTC
>CAYFMP010000111.1:4384-9052 GCA_964344215.1 uncultured Thalassospiraceae bacterium
CGGATCTTCTGTCTTTGTTGCGTCGTCTTCTTCCGCCATCTCCGCCCCCTCGGCGCCTCAGCCCCGGTCCGGTCCGCTTACGGCAGGATGAACGCCGCGTAGCCTTCCGCGAACTCGCGCAGGAAGACAAGCAGGATGCCCGACACCGTCAGCGTCAGGATCCAGATCTGGACGCTGATCTGAATCGGCAGGCCGAAGAAAAACACCTGCAATTGCGGCATCAACCGGCCGAGCAGGCCGAGCCCGATGTAATAGACAAGCCCGACGACGACGAACGGAGTCGCCATCTGCAGGCCGAGCGCGAAGCTGTCGGCGACGCGGCGCGCGATGACCTGCAGGAAGTCGCCGTGGGCGATGGCCTGGCCGGGAACGAACAGGGTATAGCTGTCGATCAGGGCGGCCAGCATCAGGTGATGGAGATCGGCGACGAAGACCAGGGTGACGCCGGCGGTGACCAGGAAGCCGGCCACGGTTGAACTCTGCTGTTCGGCGATCGGATCCTGGATCAGGGCATTGGCCATGGCCGAGGTCAGGGCGATCAGGGTGCCGGCCGTCTGCAGCGCCGACACCATGATTCGGGCCAGCGTTCCCAGAAAGGCACCGATCAGCATCTCGCCGCCGACCAGCAGCGCCAACCCGGCGACGGTGGCCGGCATCACCGGCAACTCGGCCGCCAGCACCGGGGCCAACATGAAACAGACGGCGATGGCGAGACCCAAGCGCATGCGCTGCGGTACGTAGGCAGCGCTGAAGCCCGGCATCAGGGTGAAGGCGGTGCCGACGCGGGTGAAGATCAACAGAACCCCGAAGATGTTGATCGACAGCAGGTCGGCGAGCATCCCCGGTCAGCCGCCCGTTCAGCCGATCGTCGCCGTTCGCTCGAACAGCCGGGTGGCGAACTCGAGCACCGAGGTCATCATGAAGGGCAGGAAGATGATGATGGCGACGAAGATGACCAGGATCTTCGGGACGAAGGTCAGGGTCATCTCCTGAATGGTGGTCAGCGCCTGGAACAGCGCGATCACCAGACCGATGAGCAGACCGGCCATCATGATCGGGCCGGCCACCTTGAGGACCACCCACATGGCTTCGCGGCCGATTTCGACAACGGCGGTTTCGGTCATCGTGCGCCCTCGCCAACAACGGTTCGAGACCGGGAGTATACAGCATCCGCCGCCTACATGGGCATCCGGATAATTTCCTTGTAGGCGTCGAGCACCTTGTCGCGGACCGCAACCACCGTCTGCAACGCCAACTCGGCCTCGGCGACCGCGGTCACCACCTGATTGATGTCGGCCCTATCGGCAATCCCGCGGACTGAAAGCTCCTCGCTCTTCTCGCCGATCTTGACCGCTTCGTTGATGGCGCTCTTGACGAGGTCGGCGAACTCGTCGCCCTTGAGCGCGTCCTTCGGGGCCGGGGTCGCGGGCTGGCCGCTGGCGGCGCTGCGGTAGGCCTGGATGGCGTTGATGTAACCTTGGGCCGGTGTTGGCATCGGTGGCTCCTGTTTCCCGTTCTAGTTTGGCGGCCGGCGTAACGCCGAGCCTGGTTTTCCCTGTTAACGGCCTTGGAGTCCGCTAACGCAACAGGTCGATGGTGCTCGATAGCATCGCCTTCGAGGCTTTGATGACGCTGAGGTTGGCTTCGTAGGAACGTTGCGCCTCACGCATGTCGGTCATCTCGATCAGCGTGTTGACATTGGGGGTCAGCACGTAGCCGTCCTGGTCGGCGGCCGGATGGTTGGGGTCGAACCGCCGGCCGAAATCGGAACGGTCCTGGCGGATCCTGTCGACGCGGACCGTATCGAGGCCGACGGCGCGGTCGAGTTCGTTCTTGAAGGTGACGATCTTGCGGCGGTAGGGCTGTCCGCCCGTATCCTGCGGCAACGAATCGGCGTTGGCGAGGTTCTCCGAGATGACCCGGAGGCGGGCGCCCTGGGCGCGCATGCCGGCGCCGGATATGCGCATTGTCTTGATGATGTCGTCCATTCGTCGCTACCTCGTTCGGAAAGGGGTTTATCTGCGGTCGCCAAGCGCCATGCGCAGCATGTTGAGGTGTTTCTTGTAGAGGTTGGTGGTCAATTTGTGGCCGACGCTGGTTTCGCTCATCATCGCCATCTGCTCTTCGAGCACCACCGAGTTGCCATTGGGCGCGGTCTCGTAGGGCTTCTTGACCTCGAATTCCTTGAAATCGGTCGCCCGTTTCGGGCTGGTCAGATGGTTGGCCTGGGTGCTGGCCATCCGCAGGACGCTGTTCTGGCTGCGAAGAAGGTCCCTGAACCTGAAGGCCTGGATGTCCTTGGCCCGATACTCCGGCGTATCCGCGTTGGCGATGTTCTGGGCCAAGATCTCCTGGCGCTGCCCGAGCCAGTTGAGGCGTTTCTTGACGGCGCCGAATAGCGGAATGGTGTTCAGGTCCATGCCAGGGTAACGCCTTCTCTCTCTCTGTCCGCGTCTTTTTGCCTTGTCGGCTGCAGCCCGGCGTCTGGGCGCCGATTGCCTGTCGATTTCCAATGGGAATTATCTGCCGGGTTCCTTAACAATCGGTAAAGGCGAAGGGGCTCCGACCGGACGCCGCGCCGGAGCCGGCGGGGAGCCCGCCGGACGTCGGCGGGCGCGAGCTTAAGCCGTTGTTTCCGAATGGCTTTCGGAGCGCCCGGTTTAAATGTTTGTTAAGCCGAATGGATCACGGTTAGGCTGTTCGCCTGACAACCCGCGACCGATCAAGGAACCCGAGTTCGTTGTCTGAATCCGAACCCGATTCTCCGAACGCCGAGCCACGCCCGCCGACCAAGGACGCCGTCGCCGTGGCACTGGCCGAGGAAGGCGAGGCCGGGCGGCCGCCCAAGGTGGTGGCGGGAGGACGCGGCCGCATCGCCGAACAGATCCTCGAGATCGCCTTCGCCAACGGGGTCCGGGTCCGCGAAGACGCCGACCTCGCCCAGATGCTGACCTCCATCGACATCGAATCGGAGATTCCCGTCGAGGCGTTCGCGGCGGTGGCCGAAATCCTCGCCTTTGTGTATGAAGCGAACAACGCGCGAGCGGCGCCGCGGCCGGGCGTCGGCGCCGACGAAACCGCCGACGAAAACCGGCAGCGGACGGCGGCCCGCCTCGAGGAACAATGGCGGACGGAGACGGAAACATGAACACCGACGCGGAAATCCTCCAGAAGCTCGAAAACACCATCGCCATGATCGCCGAAGCGCGGGGTGCGGTGAGCGCCGGCGAAACCGTCGATCTGAGCGATATCCAGAGCCGCGTACAGGTCCTGTGCGAAAGTATCCAGGCCACCCCGCCGGACGATACCGAAGCCGTCGAGGCCGCCATCGTCCGCATGATCGACGACCTCGAAACCCTTTCCGAGGAACTGAAAGCGCATCACGAACGCCTCGGCGCCGACGTCATCCGCAAAGCCGCCCGCTCGGCCTACCAGAAACCGGAGGACGACGATTAATGGAGTTCGGCGGGTATTTCCGCTTCCTGATCGCCCTGGTCTTCGTTCTGGGGCTGATCGGCGCGCTCGCCGTGCTGGCCCGGCGCTTCGGCTTCGGGTTTCCGGCAACGGCGGTCCGGCCGGGCGGCGATAGGCGCTTGCGCGTCGTCGAAGTGACGGCGCTCGACGGCCGGCGGAGGCTGGTCCTGGTGCGCCGCGACGATGTCGAACACCTGATCCTTCTCGGCCCCACCAGCGAACTGCTGATCGAGAGCGGAATCCAAGGGCGGACGCCGCCGAGCGATTCCGGAGAGCCTTCGTGAGAAGCCGGCCGAAGGCGTTGAAACCGGCGCTATGGTGTGCCGCCGCCGGGGCCGCGAGCGCCGCCTCGGCGGCGCTGTTGATCTGGGTTTCCTCGCCGGCCGCGGCGCAGGCGATTTCGCTCGACTTCGGCACCGGCGGCGAAGCGACCGGGCGGGTCGTTCAGATCATCGCGCTGATCACGGTTCTCAGCCTGGCGCCGTCGATCCTCATCATGGTGACTTCGTTCATCCGCATCATGGTGGTGCTGTCGTTCCTGCGTACCGCCATGGGCACCCAGCAGACCCCTCCCAACCAGGTGCTCGTCAGTCTCGCCCTGTTTCTGACCCTGTTCGTGATGATGCCGACCTTCGAAGCGGCCTACGATGCCGGCATCCGGCCGCTGATCGCCGAGGAGATCGACGAGTTCCAGGCGTTCGAGCGCGCCGTCGTGCCGTTCCGCGATTTCATGATGAGCCACGTACGCGAGGCCGATCTCAACCTGTTCGCCGGCATTTCGGGGTTGCCCGACGACGAGATCCGCGCCGACGACATGCCGATGCGCATCCTCATACCGTCCTTTATGATCTCTGAGTTGAGGCGCGCCTTCGAGATCGGGTTCCTGATCTTCGTGCCGTTCCTGATCATCGACATGGTGGTCGCTTCGGTGTTGATGTCGATGGGCATGATGATGTTGCCGCCGATCATCATCGCGCTTCCGTTCAAGATCATCTTTTTCGTGCTGGTCGACGGTTGGTACCTGATCGTCGGCAGCCTGGTTCGAAGTTTCGGCGGCTAGAGCGGGTCACGTTGATATGGAAGCGGCTGAGATCGGTTTTGCGGCCTGCCGGCTAGATCGGATCACGTTTTGTCGGAACCACGAGGTGTCGACGACAAAACGTGTGAATCCGATCGGTTTCAATGATGTAGAGC
>CAYFMP010000112.1:0-8988 GCA_964344215.1 uncultured Thalassospiraceae bacterium
TGTTGGCGCCGGTGATGGCGCGGCCGCGCCGTCCGTTGTCGAACAGGGCGTCGACCGACTCCTGAAGCATGCGCTTTTCGTTGCGCACGATGATTTCCGGCGCCCGCAACTCGATCAGCCTCTTCAGACGGTTGTTGCGGTTGATGACGCGACGGTAGAGGTCGTTGAGGTCGGACGTCGCGAAACGGCCGCCATCGAGCGGCACCAGGGGACGCAGTTCCGGCGGAATGACCGGTACCACCTCGAGGATCATCCACTCCGGCCGGGTGCCCGATTCGATGAACGCCTCAACCAGTTTCAAGCGCTTGACGAATTTCTTGCGCTTGGCTTCGGACTTGGTTTCCTTGAGGTCGATACGGAGGTTGTCGCGTTCCTCCTCGAGGTCGATGGCCGAGAGCATGTCGCGCAGCGCCTCGGCGCCGATGCCGACCGTGAAGGCGTCCTCGCCATAGTCGTCGACCGCCGTCTGGTATTGTTCCTCGGTCATCATCTCGTGCAGGTTCAAGGGCGTCAGGCCGGGCTCGATGACCACGTAGTTCTCGAAATAGAGGACGCGCTCCAGGTCCTTCAGGGTCATGTCGAGCAACAGGCCGATCCGCGACGGCAGCGACTTCATGAACCAGATGAGGCCAGCTCGATATGGCCCATGCGCTCGCGCCGGACCTTCTGCAGGGTCACTTCGACGCCGCATTTTTCACAGGTGATGCCCTTGTATTTCATGCGCTTGTACTTGCCGCACAGGCACTCGTAGTCCTTGGTCGGACCAAAGATACGTGCGCAGAACAGACCGTCGCGTTCCGGCTTGAAAGTCCGGTAGTTGATGGTCTCGGGCTTCTTGATCTCGCCGAAGGACCAGGACCGTATACGCTCCGGCGAGGCGATCGAAATCCGGATCTCGTCGAACCGTTGAGAGCTCTGGATCTGGCCGAAGATTTTTACCATTTCATTCATCTGTCGTTCTCCTCAGGCTCTCGGCCAATCAGTTCATTTCCACGTTGAGGCCCAAGGAGTGCAACTCCTTGACCAGGACGTTGAAGGATTCGGGGATGCCCGCCTCGAACGTGTCGTCGCCGCGGACGATGGCCTCGTAGACCTTGGTGCGGCCCGAGACGTCGTCCGATTTCACCGTGAGCATTTCCTGGAGCGTGTACGCGGCGCCGTAGGCTTCGAGCGCCCACACCTCCATCTCGCCGAACCGCTGTCCACCGAACTGCGCCTTGCCGCCCAACGGCTGTTGGGTGACCAGCGAATACGGACCGATGGAGCGGGCGTGGATCTTGTCGTCGACCAGGTGATGCAGCTTCAGCATGTAGATGTAGCCGACCGTGACCTGGCGGTCGAACGGCTCGCCGGTGCGGCCGTCGACCAACGTGACTTGGCCGGAACTGCTCAGGCCGGCCTTGTCGAGCATCTCGACGATGTCGGTTTCGACGGCGCCGTCGAATACCGGCGTCGCGATCGGAACACCGCCCCGCAGGTTTTCGGCCAACTCGATGACCTCGTCGTCCTTGAGGCTGGAGACGTGGGCCCTGTAGTCGGCGTCGCCGTAGACGTCCTTCAGCTTGGCCTTGACTTTCTTGGCATCGGACGCCCCTTCGATCCCGTCGAGCAGGTCGCCGATCTGTTCGCCGAGCCCGGCACAGGCCCACCCCAGGTGGGTTTCCAGGATCTGCCCGACATTCATGCGCGACGGCACGCCTAACGGGTTGAGCACGATGTCGACCGGCCTGCCGTCCTCCAGGTAGGGCATGTCCTCCATCGGCACGATTTTCGAGATGACGCCCTTGTTGCCGTGCCGGCCGGCCATCTTGTCGCCGGGTTGCAGCTTGCGTTTAACGGCGACGAAGACCTTGACCATCTTCATGACGCCGGGGCTGAGGTCGTCGCCGCGCTGCAACTTCTCGACCTTGTTCTCGAAGCGCGCCTGAAGCTTGGCGATGTCGGACTCGAACTGGCTCTTCAGGGCCTCGACATCCTTCATGATCTTGTCGTTGGCGACGACGATCTGCGCCATCTGCCCGACCGTGAAGGCGTCGAGCGCCTCTTCGGTCAGCTTGGTGCCCGACTTCAGACCCTTCGGTCCACCGACCGCCTTGCGGTTCAGCAGCATGCCCTGCAGCCGGGTCTGGAAGCTGCGCTCCAGGATGGCGCGCTCGTCGTCGCGGTCCTTGGCGAGGCGCTCGATCTCGGCCCGTTCGATGGCCATGGCGCGCTCGTCCTTGTCGACGCCGCGCCGCGAGAAGACGCGAACCTCGACCACAGTCCCGTTGACGCCGGGCGGAAGTTTCAGAGAGGTGTCGCGAACGTCGGAGGCCTTCTCGCCAAAGATCGCCCGCAGCAGCTTCTCTTCCGGCGTCATCGGGCTTTCGCCTTTCGGCGTCACCTTGCCGACCAGGATATCGCCTGGCTTGACCTCGGCGCCGATGTAGACGATGCCGGCCTCGTCGAGGTTCTTGAGAGCCTCTTCGCCGACGTTCGGGATATCGCGGGTGATTTCCTCCTGACCGAGCTTGGTGTCGCGGGCCATGATCTCGAATTCCTCGATATGGATCGAGGTGAACACGTCATCGCGGACGATACGCTCGGAGATCAGGATCGAGTCCTCGAAGTTGTAGCCGTTCCACGGCATGAAGGCGACCAGCACGTTGCGTCCCAGAGCGAGATCGCCGAGGTCCGTCGACGGCCCGTCGGCGATGGTGTCGCCGGAGCTGACGGCGTCGCCGACCTTCACCAGCGGCCGCTGGTGAAGGTACGTGTTCTGGTTGGAGCGCTGGAACTTCAGCAGGTTGTAGATATCGACTCCGGTTTCTGCATGCGAGGTGTCCTCGGTGGCGCGCACCACGATGCGAGTGGCGTCGACCTGATCGATGACACCGGAGCGTTTGGCGATGATAGTGGCGCCTGAATCGCGGGCCACCGGCGCCTCCATGCCGGTGCCGACCAGCGGCGCTTCGGCCTGAATCAGCGGCACCGCCTGGCGCATCATGTTGGAACCCATCAGCGCCCGGTTGGCGTCGTCGTTCTCGAGGAACGGGATCAGCGCCGTCGCCACCGACACCAGCTGCTTCGGCGATACGTCGATGTACTCGATGTCGCCGGGCATCGACATGACGAATTCGCCGCCGCGCCTGGAACTGACCAGGTCATGGACGAACTTGCCCTTGTCGTCGATTTCCTCGTTGGCCTGGGCGATGGTGTAGCGGCCCTCCTCCATGGCCGACAGGTAGACCACCTCGCTGCCGACCTTCGAGTTCTCGACCTTGCGGTACGGCGTCTCGATGAAACCGTACTTGTTGACCCGGGCGAATGTCGCCAGCGAGTTGATCAATCCGATGTTGGGGCCTTCCGGCGTCTCGATCGGACAGATCCGGCCGTAATGGGTCGGATGCACGTCGCGCACCTCGAAACCGGCCCGTTCGCGGGTCAGGCCGCCCGGCCCCAGGGCCGACAGGCGGCGCTTGTGAGTGATCTCGGACAGCGGATTGGTCTGGTCCATGAACTGCGAGAGCTGCGACGAACCGAAGAACTCGCGGACCGCGGCGGCGGCCGGTTTGGCGTTGATCAGGTCGTGCGGCATCACGGTGTCGATATCGACCGAACTCATGCGTTCGCGAATAGCCCGCTCCATGCGCAACAGGCCAACCCGGTACTGGTTCTCCATGAGTTCGCCGACCGAACGGACCCGGCGGTTGCCGAGGTGATCGATGTCGTCGATCTCGCCGCGGCCGTCCTTCAGCTCGACCATGGTGCGAACCACCTCGAGGATGTCCTGACGGCGCAGTGTGCGCACCGAATCCTCGGTCTCGAAGCCCAAGCGCGCGTTCATCTTGACGCGGCCGACGGCGCTCAGATCGTAACGCTCCGGATCGAAGAACAGGCTGCCGAACAACGCTTCCGCCGTCTCCAGGGTCGGCGGCTCGCCCGGGCGCATGACCCGGTAGATGTCGATCAAGGCTTCCTCGCGCGAAGCGTTCTTGTCGACGGCCAGCGTGTTGCGGATATAGGGACCGACATTGACGTGGTCGATGGCCAGCGTGTCGATGTCGGTGACCCCGGCCGTTTCGAGCGCTTCGAGGACCTCCTCGGTGATCTCGCCGCCGGCCTCGACATAGATCTCACCGGTGCTCTCGTTGACGATGTCGAGCGCCACATATCGGCCGATCAGGTCTTCGTCGGGCACCAGGATTTCCTTCAGGCCCTTGCCTTCCAGGGTGCGCAACAGACGCGGCGTCATCTTGGTGCCGGCCTCGGTTACGGTCCGACCGGTCTTGGCGTTGACCAGGTTGTTGGTCAGCTTGACACCACGCAGCCGCTCGGCGACGAATTCCGTCTTCCAGCCGCGCTTGACTCGGCTGAAGGCAACCTGGTCGTAGTAATAGTTGAGGACATCCTCGGGCGACATGCCGGTGACGTTGGCTGGCTCCAGTGTCTTGCCCTCGGCTTCCGCCTTCTTCCGCGCTTTTTCGGTGGCGACGCTGTCCAAAGCCATTAGCAGCGTCGTCACCGGCAACTTGCGGCGGCGGTCGATGCGAACGTAAACCAGGTCCTTGGCGTCGAATTCGAAATCGAGCCACGAGCCGCGATAGGGAATGATGCGGGCGGCGAACAGGAATTTGCCGGACGAGTGGGTCTTGCCCTTGTCGTGGTCGAAGAAGACGCCGGGCGAGCGATGCATCTGCGAGACGATGACGCGCTCGGTGCCGTTGATGACGAAAGTGCCGTTCTTGGTCATCAGCGGCATATCGCCCATGTAGACATCCTGTTCCTTGACGTCGCGGATGGAACGCGACTGGGTCTCTTCGTCGACGTCCCAGACGACCAGGCGCAGCGTCACCTTCAGCGGCGCCGCATATGTCATGCCGCGCTGCTGGCATTCCTCGACATCGTATTTCGGTTCCTCGAATTCGTAGCTGACGTATTCGAGGGTGCCGCGCTCGGAGAAGTCGTTGATCGGAAATACCGACTTGAAGACCTCCTGCAGACCGGTGTCGGTCCGTTTCTTCAGCGGCACGTCGCGCTGCAGGAACCCCTCGTAAGAGGTTTTCTGGACCTCGATCAGGTTCGGCATCTCGACGGCGGCGGCCAGACGGCCGAAATCTTTGCGTACGCGTTTGCGACCCGTAAAGGATGTAGCCATTACAGTTCCTTAAAACCCTATGTCTGTTCGGCTTCCCGGCCGTCCGATCACCGATATCGAACGGAGGAAGCCTCAATTTGACCGATTTGGGTGCCCATTCCCGCGGCCTATCACAAGGCCGTCGCCCGGCGCCCCATCGAGGCATGCGCATCCGCTTTTCCGGCCCCGGCAAGGCCCATACGGGCGGATGCGCCCATCTGAATTTCGTTTCGGTCGGGTCGGCGGCCGATCGGCCGCCGCCCAAACCGTCGTCTCTCTACTCACGCCGCCCGGGAAGGCAGGGCCTCCCGGCCCGGCGCCGATTACTTCAGTTCGACCGTGGCGCCGGCTTCTTCCAGCTTCTTCTTGATTTCCTCGGCCTCGTCCTTCTTGCAGCCTTCCTTGACCGGCTTCGGCGCCGATTCGACCAGCTCCTTGGCCTCCTTCAGCCCGAGCTGGGTGATGGCGCGCACTTCCTTGATGACGTTGATCTTCTTGTCGCCGACGGCAGCCAGGACAACGTCGAACTCGTCCTTCTCTTCGGCCGCGCCCGCACCGGCGTCGGCCGCTCCACCGGCGGCGGCGACGGCGACCGGAGCGGCGGCGGACACGCCCCACTGCTCCTCCAGCAACTTGGAAAGCTCGGCCGCCTCCATCACGGTCAGGCTCGAAAGGTCGTCAGCAATCTTCTGTAAATCAGCCATCTAATCTCTCCTTAGGCTTGAACTTGTCTGGTACTGGAAACCGGATTTCACGCGGCTTCTTCACCCTGTTGGCCGTAGGCGCCGATGACCCGGGCAACCTGTCCGGCCGGCGCTTGCAGGACGCCGGCGATACGGGTTGCCGGCGTGTTCAACATGCCGACCAGTTTGGCGCGAAGTTCGTCGAGCGACGGCAGGGTCGCCAGCGCTTTGACTGCCGAAACGTCGAGCGTCTCTCCGCCGAACGCTCCGCCAAGAACGACGAGCTTGTCGTTGTCCTTGGAGAAGTTGACGGTGGCTTTCGCCGCCGCCACCGGGTCTTCCGAATAGGCGATTGCCGTCGGTCCGGTGAACAGTTCGCTCAACCCCTCGTACTTCGTTCCTTCCAGGGCACGACGCGTGAGCCGATTTTTCGTGACTTTGAAGCTGGCGCCCGCTTCGCGCACGCGGTTGCGAAGATCGCCCATCTCGGCCACCGTCAACCCGGAATAGTGGGTGACGACGACGATTTCGGCGCCCTCGAAAGTGCGATGCAACGACGCGACCAGTTCTTCTTTTTCAGCTCGGTCCACTGATCGTCTCCAGTTCTAGCATCCGGCCCGGCTCATCCGGGTTGGATGCCGTTGCACTCTGACCCTCCGACTTCCGGAGGAGACCGGGCGGGCCTCCTTCGCAGAGGATCGACTCGCCTGTCCAGTGCAACAGTTCAAGCCGTTCAGGGGTACCATCCGGTTACCCCGAAAACGGGTTCAGCACCGTCTATGCAGGCGGACAATCCCTTAAACCGCTGATCGGTGCGGCACCTGCAGTCTCGGACAGGTCGGCCCCGGATTTCCCCGGGACCTCAACCGTCGCGGCCGCGGCCCCGACGGTTATTCCCAATTGACGCCGCCGGGAACTACCCGGAGGCGTTGCTCACATCGAGGCGAATGCCCGGTCCCATGGTCGAACTCAGGCTCACCTTTTTCATATACGTTCCCTTGGCGCCGCTCGGCTTGGCCTTGGCGATGGCATCGACGAAGGCGGTCACGTTCTCGGTCAGTGCGTCGTCGCTGAAGCTGGTCTTGCCGATGCCGGCGTGGACGATGCCGGCCTTCTCGACCCGGAATTCGATCTGCCCGGCCTTGGCGGCGTGAACGGCGCCCTTGACGTCTGGGGTGACGGTGCCGAGCTTCGGGTTCGGCATCAGGCCCTTCGGCCCCAGAACCTTGCCGAGCTTGCCGACCACCGCCATCATGTCCGGCGTCGCGATGCAGCGCTCGAACTCGATCTCGCCCTTCTGGATCTTTTCGGCAAGCTCTTCGCCGCCGACCAGGTCGGCACCGGCGTCTTCGGCCTCCTTGACCTTGTCGCCCTTGGCAAAGACCGCGACGCGAAGCGATTTGCCGGTGCCGTGCGGCAACGAGACGGTGCCGCGTACCATCTGATCGGCATGGCGGGGGTCGACGCCGAGATTGATGGCGATCTCGACGGTTTCGTCGAACTTGGTTACGGCGGCGCCTTCCTTGATCAACTTGACCGCTTCGCTGACCGGATAGCTGGCCTCGCGGTCGATGCCCTCGTAGGCCTTGTTCAATCTCTTGCCGCGCCTGGCCATCACCTGCCCTCCACTTCGATACCCATGGAGCGTGCCGAGCCGGCGATCATCTTGGCCGCCTGGTCGATGTCCGTGGTGTTGAGATCGACCATCTTCAGCTCGGCGATCTCGCGGACCTGCGCCATGGTGACGCGGCCGACGGTTTCCTTGCCCGGCTCGCCCGCCGCTTTGGCGAGCTTGGCCGCCTTTTTCAGGTAGTAACTGGCCGGCGGCGTCTTGCGTACGAAACTGAACGACCGGTCCTGATAGGCGGTGATGATGACCGGAATCGGAATACCCGGCTGCTCGTTCTGGGTCTCGGCGTTGAACGCCTTGCAGAACTCCATGATATTCAAGCCCGCCTGGCCCAAGGCCGGGCCGATCGGCGGCGACGGATTGGCTTGCCCCGCCGGCACCTGCAGCTTGATGTAACCCGCTATTTTCTTTGCCATTTTCTATCCTCAGTGTGTGTTCAGGTGGGAGACACCGAGGCCTCCCGGTTCTGAGTTGCGTGGTGCGGCCATGGCGGACCTCCCACACAGCGCGCCGGACCAACCCGGCCGTCGTATTCAAACCTTCTCGACCTGGCCGTACTCCAGTTCGACCGGGGTGGCGCGGCCGAAGATCGAAACCGAAACCTTCAGGCGCGCGCGCTCTTCGTCGACGTCCTCGACCAAGCCGTTGAACGAGTTGAACGGACCGTCGCAGACCCTGACTTCCTCGCCAACCTCGAACATGACCGACGGCTTCGGCCGTTCGACCCCTTCCTTGACTTGATAGAGGATGCGGTCGGCCTCGGCGTCGGTTATCGGCGTCGGTCGTCCCTTGCCGCCGAGGAAATCGGTCACTTTCGGCGTGTTCTTGACGAGGTGCCAGGTCTGATCGGTCAGTTCCATACGAACCAGGACGTAGCCGGGGAAGAACTTGCGTTCGGCGCTGACCTTGGCGCCACGGCGCATCTCGACGACTTCCTCGATCGGCACCATGACCTGCTCGATGAGGTCGTCCATGCCGGCCTGCTTGACCTGCTCCTCGACCGACTGGGCGACCTTCTTCTCGAAGCCCGAATAGACATGAATGACGTACCATCGCATGGCCATGTCGCTTAACTCCCAAGCCCGAGAACGAGCTTGACTCCGAATTGCAGAATCTGGTCGACAAGCAGGAAGAACAGGGCCGCCAAAATGACCATGACGAAGACCATCGACGTCGAAATCGACGCTTCCTTGCGCGACGGCCACGTCACCTTGGCGGTTTCCTGACGAACCTCCTGGATGAATTGGGCAGGATTGGTCTTTGCCATATAGCTGTTTCAACCTGTTCGGCTTCACGTTAGGGCGCGGATCGCGAGCTACCGGGGGAGATGGCAGGGGCACCAGGGCTCGAACCCGGGACCTGCGGTTTTGGAGACCGCCGCTCTACCAACTGAGCTATACCCCTATCAGGAAGTCTAACTCGCCCAAATGATCGTTTCCGGCCTTCAAGCCAATAATTTCAATTCGGTCCGACATGGCGGCTAGACGGCGTCGTTGCCGCCGCAGCCGGCCCCTTGCGCCTTTCCCTTACTCGATGATCTCCGAGACGACGCCGGCGCC
>CAYFMP010000113.1:0-5892 GCA_964344215.1 uncultured Thalassospiraceae bacterium
CCGGCGTCGTCGAGGAGGCTCGCCGATGCCCCACATCGCCTTCGCATCCTCTCCTGGCCGGCAGGCCGCAACACCGATCTCAGCCGCTTTCGTATCAACGTGACCCGCTCTAGCACGGTCGGGATCGACCGGAGTTCAGGCTTTTTCGTAGAGGCCGCGGATGCCGGGCCGCGTCTTGAACTCGTCGGTTACGCCGACCACCGTCTCGGCGCCACCCAGGAACAGCTTGCCGTCGTCGGGCAGCATCGCGCAAATTTGCTCGAGGATCTTGCGCTTGGTCTCCTTGTCGAAATAGATCAGCACGTTGCGGCAGAACACCACATCGAAGGTGCCGAGCGCCTTGATGTCGTCCAACAGGTTGAAGTAGCGGTACTGCACCTTCTCGCGGAACTCCGGCTTGAACACCCAGCTCTCGCCTTCCTTGGTGAAGTACTTGACCAGCATCGTCACCGGCAGGCCGCGCTGCACCTCGAACTGGCTGTAGGTCCCGGCCTTGGCCTTGGCGAGGATCGTGGTGTCGATGTCGGTGCCGAGAACCTGGTAGCTCCATCCGGCCAGCTTGGCCGCCATTTCGTTGAGGACCATGACCAGGGAATAGGGCTCCTGACCGCTCGACGCCGCCGCGCACCACACCTTTATCGCCTTCTTGTCGGCGCGGTTCTGCATCAGTTCCGGGACGACCGCGTCGCGGAAGGTGTCGAACGGGTGGGTGTCGCGGAAAAAGAAGGACTCGTTGGTGGTCAGCGCCTCGACCACTTCGGTGACGAGACCGGCGTCGTTGGAGGATCGCAACAGGGCGACCAGTTCCTCCAGGCTCTCGATGGCGCGGTTGCGGGCCACCGGCATCAGACGGTTGTCGAGCAGATACGCCTTGTCGGGCGTCAGCACGAGGCCCGACTTGCCCTTGACCAGAGTGGCGACGTACTCGAAATCGTCAGGGGTCACGCGTCAGTCCGTTTCCAGGGCGGTTGGGGGCAAATCGCCCATCTTGGTGAGCAGGTATTCGAGGTCGTCGGATTCGAACTCGACGCCGAGGTCGTCGTACTGGGTGAGGACCAGTTCGATGAGGCGCCGCGAGAACCTCTCGCGATCCTGCGCTTCGCCATCGTATTCGAGTTCGGCGGCGGCATCGATGGCGGCGCGGACGGCGACGAACTGCGGCATCGGTAGTTCCGCCTTCTCCCACAGCCGCTTCAGGCCGAGTCCGCCGGGATCGTGAATCAGCGTGCGGGCGTTGACCAGCGGAATGTCGGCGAGCAGCGCCAGCGCCGCCTCGAAGAACCTCAAGTCGCCCATACATACGGAGCGAACGACGATGGACGGGGTCAGCCGGCCGTTGTCGCGGAGCTGGCGGACGAGTATGCGTACATCGCCTTCTGCGGCCTCGGTGGACAGGGTCACCGTGGCGCGTTCGCGGCTTTGCAGGATTAGATCGGTGGCCATGTCGGCCGGCAGTTCATGACGCGTGACCAGCTCCTCCTTGAGGTGCTCGGAAAGCTTGGCGACAAGCTTCTCGGTAATCGCCACCGGCAGCTTCGGCCGCCCGATCATCGCTTCCTGGACCTTCTCGCTGGCGCCGTAGCGTTCGACCACCTGGGCCAGCGACTCGCCGGTGAACTCGGCGCCGACGTTGGAAACCAGGGTGGTGACGACGTCCTCGTCGCCGGTTTCGACGAGAGCCTCGGTGACGCTTTCGGAAACGTGGGCGCGCTTGGCAATGGCCTTCTGCTTCTCGGGGTCATCGGAGCGCACCAGTTGGATGAGGTCTTCGTCGGACAGCACTTCCGAGAACTGCAACACCGGCAACGATACCGAATCGACGTCCTGGGCCAGGCTCAGGGCGACGTCGTGGGGAACGGCGAGGCTTTCCTTGAGATTGACCGCGAGCGCCTCGCGGACCCGGACCTCGGCGTCCTTGACCATGATCCGGAAGATCTCCTCGGCCATCTGCTTTTCATGGTCGGTGAGGTCGCCGCTGTCGAAGTCGGTGGCAATCTTGGCCGCCGTCTCGGCCCGCGAGTCGGGCGAGGGGTCGGCCAGCAGCTTGGCGACGTCGTCTTGGCTAAGGGAGGCGCGCGACATGCTTCATCTCCGCCGAAGGTTCCATCGCCGCCAGTCGCGGTGCGGCGGCACGAAAACACATCATTGTATGCACAGGCCGTGCCGATTGCAATACGGTTGAGGCGATCGTGCCAATTCGAAACTACCGGTTCAGCCGGCCTCGACCCGTACGCCGTATTCACCGCCGGCCTGTTCGAGATACCGGAGGCAAAGTCTCCGGCGCTTCGAACTTGTATTCCCTGAGGAACTGTCAATATGCTATAAAAATAGAAATGAAAAACTGAATTCTAAGTAACCGATTATAAGGTTGCCGAGTCCCGTACCGCTGGGGAGGTAAATCATGAAATCGTTTTTAGGGCGCGGCCTTGCCCTCGCCATGAGTGTATTCTTGATGGGGTGCGCCACGGAACCGTCGACCATTCTCAAGATGTTCAACCTGGAAAGCGACACGTCGATCACCACGGGTTCCCGGCAGCGGGCAATCACGAATACTCGGGTAGGCTCGGATTCACTACCTGGGCAAGTTAATCCCGAACGTATCGTTTGCGCCGAACCCAGTCCCGACGTGGCGGTGGCGCTGGCCAATTCGTTTGGTGTTGGCGTCAGCGTCCTTGGCCAGGGAAGTGGTAGCCTAGCCGCTTCGAACGCTGAGGGCGTCATACAGTTGGCGGAGCGGACAATTACCGTCCAATTGCTGCGCGACCAACTGTACCGAGCCTGCGAGGCCTTTTCCAACGGAGCCATTTCCGGCACCACCTACAGCCTCGTCATGAGCCGCATCAACGACACCATGGTCACCTTGCTGTTGGGCGAGACGGCGGGCGGAGCTTTTGGTCGCGAATTGGGCGCGATCGGCGGCACGGCCAGCGCCGACGCGCAAGCCTCGCTCCAGGGGTTGCGCGACGACCTGTCGAAAACCCAGGAAGCGGCGACGGAACTGGCCAAGGCGGACAAGAAAGTCGAGGACAAACAGGCAGTCTACGACGGCAAGAAGGCGGTAGCTGCCAACGACCCGAGCGACGCTACCAAGAAACAGGACGCAAAGGACGCGAAAGCCGAATTGGATCTGGCGAAAAAAGAGCGCAAGGCGACAGCGGCGCTCCTGACCAACCGCGCATCCACGTCGGTTTCCACCATGGACCAGGTCGAATCGACGGCAGCGGGCGACATCACGAATTCCAGACCCGATGCACAAACCGCCAAGACATTGGCAAAAATGCAGAATGCTTTCCTGAAAGATGACAACGCTAAGGCTCTCGTAGCCGCATGCGTCGTCGAGATGGGGAGCCAGAACGCCGATCCTGATGTCGAAAAGGCACAGAATAACCTTTCCCAGGAACGCCGGACTTTCGAGTTGAACATACTCGAGAAACAAAAAACCATTTACGAGGACATTTTGAAATACTGGAGATACTTGCAGCGATTGGCGACCGATAATCCGAAGAACAAGGAATTTAACGATAGGGCGTCCAAGGTTCTTGAGACATTGATTTCCTTGGATAAGCGCCTAAACGCGTCGGCTCTCACGAAGTATTGTGAGAAGCGTTTAATGCCGACTGTAATCGAGGCAAATGCCTATCGTGTACAAACCGAACGCTTGATCGCCAATCGTCGGATCGATGTAGAGATTTCGAGATTAACCAATCAGAGGCTCGAAAAAGTTACGGAGCTTATGAAATCCTGTGACAAGGCCTCCGATGCGGATGCCAAGAAGCGTTGTGACAAGGCGTTCGACAGCCTGCCGGCGACGATGACATTGGGCCCGGGATTGGCGTCGGTAACGTTGCCGAAAAGCATTCAAGTTGAGCAGCTTCCGAAGCCGTTTCAGTAGCGAGGCTGTGAAAGCCACAATCGGAAATCGGCGAAGTAGCTACGGTTATTCGGCCTCGACCCGCACGCCGTATTCACCGCCGGCGTCCTCCAGCCAGGTCCACAGGTACTCGGCGAAACTGCGGTGCACGTAGACGTCGAAAGCGGCGCCGTCGCCGTCGTCGTCGGCCGCTACCTGGTGGATGATGACATGGGCGCTGGCCAACAAGGTCTCGGCCAGCCGTCCGGGTCCGAAGGCGCGCGGATGCAAATCGACGGCGCAGCCCTTGGCCAGGACGTCGCCGGCGCGCGGTCCGGAAACGCGGATCACGGTGCGGCTTTCGCTGACATCGACGACGGCCGCGTGCTGGGTGCGGGTGGCGGTAGCGAGCGATTTCAGAGCCTTGTCGCCGCCGCCCGACGGCGTCACCACCAGCCATTCGTCCGGCCCCTGGCACAGAAGCTGGACCGATTTGGCAGAACCGGCCGCGGTCCCGAAATCTATCGGCAGGTCGACATTCAGCGCCTTCTTGACGGCGGTTCGGAAGGCCTGTTTGGAAGAATCCCCGCGCAGTGTCAGCTGGCCGCAGTGGCGGTGCTCGGACAGCGTGACGCCGGCCTCGAGCGCAACCTCGCCGGCCGCGTTGGCGGCGGCCCGGGCGTCCAGGTGCAGGTGATCCAGCGGGCTCTGGCGGAGATAGGCGTCAACCATGCAGGCGTCTCCCTTCCGGGTCGTAGAAGACGGGGTCGGTCACTTCGGCCCGCACCGTCTTGTCGGCAAGCGGAACATAGACGGTGTCGCCGTGGCGCTGGCGGCCGCCCTTGATCAAGGCCAGCGCGAACGAGCGGCCGAGCGTCGCCGAATAGTAGCTGGACGTGACATGGCCGATCATCGGCATCGGCGCTTGTTCGTGCTTCTCGGCGGTGATCTGGCCGCCCTCGGGCAGCACCTCGTCGGTGTCGAACGGCAACAGGCCGACCAGTTGCTTGCGGTCGGCGCGCACCGAGTCGGGCCTGGACTGCGAGCGGCGGCCGATGAAATCCTTGTTCTTGGAGACGATCCAGTCCATGCCGAGGTCGTAGGGCGTCACCGTACCATCGGTCTCCTGGCCGACGATGATGTAGCCCTTCTCGGCCCTGAGCACGTGCATGGTCTCGGTGCCGAACGGTGTGATCCCGTGTTTGTCGCCGGCGTTCATCAGTGCCGTCCACAGAGCCATGCCGTAGCTCGCCGGCACATTGATCTCGAAGGTCGACTCGCCGGTGAAGCTGATCCGGAAGACGCGGGCCGGAATGCCGGCGACGGTGCCTTCGCGGAAGGTCATGAACGGAAAGGCTTCGGCCTCGAGGTCGATATCGTCGGTCAGTTCGGCGAGCAGGGCGCGGGCGCTCGGCCCGCAGATGGCGACGGTGGCGAAGGCCTCGGTCACCGAATTGCAATAGACCTTCAACTCGGGCCATTCGGTCTGCAACCATTCCTCGAGCCAGGCCAGTACGCTGGCCGCATTGCCGGTGGTCGTCGTCATCAGGTAATTGCCCTTGGCGAGACACGCGGTGACGCCGTCGTCCATGACCATGCCGTCCTCGCCCAGCATCAGGCCGTAACGGCAGCGGCCCGGCTGCAGCTTCGACCAGGCGTTGGTGTAGATGCGATTGAGGAACTCGGCGGCGTCGGCGCCCCGAATGTCGATCTTGCCGAGCGTGGTGGCGTCGAGGATACCGACGGCGGCTCTGGCCGCCTGGCATTCGCGGTTGACGGCGTCACGCATGGTTTCGCCGTCCTGCGGGTAGTACCACGGCCGCCTCCACTGCCCGACGTCCTCCCATCTGCACCCGGCAAGTTCGTGCCAGTGGTGGATCGGCGTCATCCGCACCGGGTCGGCCAGCGGCCCGACGTCGCGCCCGGCCAGCGCTCCGAAGGTGACCGGCGTGTAGGGCGGCCGGAAGGTGGTGGTGCCGACGTCGCCCAGTCGCTCGACGCCGAGGGCCTGGCCGAGAACGGCCATGCCGGGGATGTTGCCG
>CAYFMP010000113.1:5902-8968 GCA_964344215.1 uncultured Thalassospiraceae bacterium
TGCTCGACCGAACTGTAGCCCTCGCGCGCCGCCAGTTGAATATCGGCCGCCGTCACGTCGTTCTGCTGGTCGAGGAAATGTTTGCCGCGTTGGCCGACCGGTTTGGTGGTCGGCACCGCCCACACCTGGCGGGCCGGATTCTCGTCCGTATCTTCGGCGCTGGGCGCTTTCTTGCGGCTGGCCTTCTTGAAACCGGCCGCAGCGGCGGCTGCCTTGCCGGCCGCGGCGCCCGACTTCAGGCCTTGGCCGAGACCGAATTCACCGGCGGCGGCACCGCAGGCGCGCGCCGCCTGGGTCGTCTCGCCGGGGACGAAAACGGCGCGTTCCTCGTCGAACACGTTGCGACCACCGGCGTGGGAATGCAGGTGGACGACCGGGTTCCAGCCACCCGACGCGGCAACGACGTCACATTCTATGCTGCGGGCTTCGCCGGTGACGCCGTCGGCGGCCGCGTTCATGGCCATGACCTCGATCGCCGAAACGCCGCGCCCGCCGCTGACGCCGGTAACGGCGGCGCTGTCGAGGATCTCGATGCCCGCCGCCATGGCGCGCGTCGGCAACTCACCATCCGGTTCCGGCCGCAGGTCGATAACGGCGGCGACCTCGATACCCGCGTCGTCGAGATCGAGGGCGGTCCGGTAAGCGTCGTCGTTGTTGGTGAAGACCGCGATGCGCCGGCCCGGGATGGCGCCGTAGCGATTGACGTAGGCGCGGACGGCGCCGGCCAGCATGACGCCGGGGCGGTCGTTGTCCGAGAAGATCAGCGGCCGTTCGATGGCGCCGGTGGCGTGGACCACCTGTTTGGCGTGGACCCGCCACAGGCGCTGACGCGAGCGACCGCCGCCGTCCGGCAGCTTCCGCGTGCGGGTCTGGATCATGCCGACGAAGTTATGATCGTAGTGACCGAACGCGGTGGTCCGGGTCAGCACCCGGACCTCGTCGAGACCGGCCAGCTCGGCGGCCGCCTTGTCGACCCAGTCGAGCGCCGGCTTGCCGTCGATCACGTAGCGTTCCGACAGCAGCGCGCCGCCCAGTTCGGGTTGCTCGTCGGCGAGAATGACCCGGGCGCCGCTGCGGCCGGCCGCCACCGCCGCCGACAGGCCGGCCGGGCCACCGCCGACGACGAGCACGTCGCAATGCGCGTTCATTTTGTCGTAGTGATCGGGGTCGGGTTCGAGCGGCGATCTACCGAGGCCGGCGGCGCGCCGGATGAAGTATTCGTAGAGCTTCCAGCCGCCGCTCGGCCACATGAAGGTCTTGTAGTAGAAACCGGACGGCATCAGCCGGTGGAACCAGCTGTTGACGGCCATCAGGTCGAAATCGGGCCCCGGCCAGCAGTTGACGCTCTGGGCGCTCAAGCCCTCGTAGAGCTCGACTCGGGTGGCCTGCTCGTCGGCCAGCGTACGTGCTCCGGTTTCCAATTGGACGATGGCGTTGGGTTCCTCCGAACCGGCGGCCATGATGCCGCGCGGCCGGTGGTATTTGAAACTGCGGCCGACCAGGCGAACGCCGTTGGCGATCAGCGCTGAGGCCAGGGTATCGCCGTCGTAACCCTGGTAGCGGCGGCCGTCGAAAAAGAAGTTGAGCGGCGCTTCGCGGTCGATGCGGCCGCCGTCGGCGAGACGGTTCTTCTGGGCCATCAGCCGATCCCCTTGGGCGGCTTCTTGCCGATCTCGTAGACCGCCACGATCTCGTTGGTGGCGGTGTTGCGGGCCATGTTGAACCAGCGTCGGCAGCCGTGCTGATGGACCCAGCGCTCCAGAAAGACGCCCTTGGTGTTGCGGCGCATGAACAGGTAGTCGGCCCACTCTTCGTCGGATAGCGCATCGGGGTCCTTGGGCCGTTCGATATGGGCCTCGCCGCCGCAGTGAAACTCCGGTTCCTCGCGTTCGCCGCACCACGGACAGGGAATTTTCAGCATGGCGGACGCTCCCTAATGCGCCACGGCCGCCGCGCCGTGCTCGTCGATCAGGGCGCCGCTGACGAAGCGATCGAGGGCGAACGGCGCATTCAGCTCGTGCGGCTCGTCGCGCGCGATGGTGTGGGCATAGACCCAGCCCGAGCCGGGCGTCGCCTTGAAGCCGCCGGTGCCCCAGCCGCCGTTGATGTAGAGCCCGTGGACCGGGGTCTTGGAGACGATCGGACTGGCGTCCGGGCAGGTGTCGACGATGCCGCCCCATTGGCGCATCATGCGCAGCCGGCTGAACAGCGGAAAGAGCTCGCACAGCGCCGCGATCTGGTGTTCGATGACGTGCAGGCCGCCGCGCTGCGTGTAGCCGGTCAGGCCGTCGACCCCGGCGCCGAGCACCAACTCGCCCTTGTCGGACTGCGAGACGTAGACGTGGACAGCGGCCGACATGACGACGCAGTCGATGATCGGCTTGACCGGCTCGGAGACCAGGGCCTGCAAGGGAAAGCTCTGGATCGGCAGGCGCAGCCCGGCCATCTCGGCCAGCACGCTGGTGTGGCCGGCGACGCACACCGCCACTTTCGGTGCGGCGATGACGCCGCGGTTGGTCTCGACCCCGGTGACGCTATCACCGTCGCGCAGGATGCCGGTCACCTCGCAGTTCTGAATGATGTCGACGCCGCGCGCATCGGCCGCCCGGGCGTATCCCCAGGCGATGGCGTCGTGGCGGGCGACGCCGCCGCGCCGCTGCAGAGAGGCGCCGAGGACCGGGTAGCGCGCCCTCGGCGAATCGTTGATGATCGGCACCAGTTCCTTGACCTGTTCGGTGGTGAGGATTTCCGAGTCGATACCGTTGAGGCGGATGGCGTTGACGCGGCGCTGCAGTTCGCGCAGATCGTGCAGGTTGTGAGCCAGATTGATGACGCCGCGCTGGCTCAGCATGATGTTGAAGTTGAGCTCCTGGCTCAGTCCCTCGTAGAGCTGCAAGGCCTTTTCGTAGATCGCCGCGCTCTCGTCCCACAGATAGTTGGAGCGGATGATGGTGGTGTTGCGCCCGGTATTGCCGCCACCGAGCCAGCCTTTCTCGAGGACGGCGACGTTGGTGATGCCGTGTTCCTTGGCCAGGTAATAGGCGGTGGCCAGACCGTGGCCGCCGC
>CAYFMP010000114.1:0-8703 GCA_964344215.1 uncultured Thalassospiraceae bacterium
GGCATCAGGGTATCGACGATGTTGCCCTGGACCTTGGCGATGACGATCGACGACGAGGTGTTGGCGAAGCCGTTCTGGGCGATCGCCATCATGATCAGGCCGGGCGCCAGGAACTCCATGAACGGCACGCCGCCGACCGAGCGCGTGACGCCGCCAAGCGCCAGCGCGAAGATGGCCAGGAACAACAGGGTCGTGATGACCGGCGCCGCCAGCGTCTGGGTGTAGACCTTCAGGAACCGGCGGACCTCGCGCATGTAGAGCGTCCACAGTCCGATCCAGTTGCTGGTATGTATGGTCTGCATGGCGGCGGCGCGTCTCCGGAGGAAACCAGTGCCGATGTATATAGTCCGCCGCCCCTTGGCTGACCAGCGCCGAGCGTGCGAGACTGCGTCCAGCCATGCCCGACGAACCCCCTTCGAAGAACAACCGACGCCTCGGCCCCCGCAAGGCGACGGCGAGATATCTGGAGAACTCGGCGCTCCATTACCTGCAGCGGTTCGCCACCTCGTCGGCCAACCTGCGCCGGGTGATGATGCGGAAGGTCGAACGCTCGGCCCGCCACCACGGCACCGACGCCGCCAAGGGCGCCGAAGTGGTCGAAGACCTGATCCGCCGCTACCAGCGCTCAGGGCTGCTCGACGATTCGGCCTATGCCGCCGCCCGCACCCGCACCCTGCACCGGCGCGGCGCCTCGATCCGCGACATTCGCGCCAGCCTTGTCAAGAAAGGCCTGGGCGACGAGGACATCGAGGCGGCGGTGGCCGGCTTGACCGCCGATATCGCCGAGCCCGACCTGGTGGCGGCGGTCCGCTTTGCCCGACGCCGGCGCCTGGGCCCCTTTGGCCGGGCCGAAGAGCGCGAGGATCGGCACCGACGCGACCTGGCGGCGCTGGCCCGGGCCGGTTTTCCCTACGACACCGCCAGGCGGGTGGTCGAGGCCGAGTCGGCGGCTGCCCTCGAAGCCGAGACGGCCTCAGACATTGAGGTTTGATTCGGGTCATGATCCGGTCTATGTGAGAACCCGCCTGTCGGGACATTTGGGGTAGGAATGCAGGATTTTCAGAAGTTCTGGGGACTGGTTGTCGATGTCTGGCAAAACGGCGTCGGCGGCATCGACGTCGGCAAGTTCGTCGGCGCCTTGCTTATCTTCGTCGGTTTTCTGCTGCTGCGCGGCCTGTTCACCTATTTCGTGACAGCCTGGCTGCGGGCGGTGTCGCGGCGTACCAAGACCAAGCTCGACGACTCCGTCATCGATACCCTGGAACCACCGATCCGCATGATCCCGCTCGTCCTCGGCGTCTTCTTCGCGGCCGAATTCCTCGAACTCGAGGGCCTCTATTCGACGATCGCCGAGAACCTCGTGCGCACCTTGATCGCACTGGTCATCTTCTGGAGCCTTTACAGGCTGGTCGAACCGTTTAGCGCCGTTCTCTCCAAACTCGAGCGCCTGTTCACCCATGAGTTGGTCGAATGGCTGGTCAAAGCGATCCGCATCATCGTCCTCGTGGTCGGCGCCGCCACTATCCTGCAGATCTGGGGCATCCAGGTCGGGCCGATCATCGCCGGCGCCGGGCTGTTCGGTGTCGCCGTCGCCTTGGGCGCCCAGGATATGTTCAAGAACCTGATCGCCGGCATCCTGATCCTCGGCGAGAAACGCTTCCGAAAGGGCGATTACATCCTGGTCGAGGGCACCGTCGAAGGCGTCGTCGAAAGCATCGGGTTTCGCTCGACCGTGGTCCGCCGCTTGGACCAGGCGCCGGTGCTGGTTCCCAACGCCAAGCTCTCGGACACGGCGGTGACCAACTTCTCGGGCCGCACGCACAGGCGCATCAACTGGAAGATCGGCGTCGAGTACCGGACCACCATCGAGCAGTTGCGCCGCATCCGCGACGAGATCGAAGCCTATATCGTCGATAGCGACGTTTTCGCCGATCCGACCGAGATGTCGACCTACGTGCACATCGACAGTTTCAGCGATTCGTCGATCGACATCCTGCTCTATTGCTTCACCAAGACCACCGAATGGGGTGAATACCTGAAGATCAAGGAAGACCTGGCCTATCGCATCATGGAGATCGTCGAGGGCGCCGGCGCCGGTTTCGCCTTCCCCAGTCAGTCGCTCTACGTCGAAGCGGTCGCCGCCGACCGTCCCGAGGTCTTCGTTCCGCCGACCAAGGAAACCGCGACATGACCGTTACCATCTATCACAACCCGCGCTGCTCGAAATCCCGTCAGACCCTGGCCCTGCTCCGGGACAACGGGGTCGAGCCCGAGATCGTCGAGTACCTGGCCGCCATGCCCGGTGCGGGCCAATTGAAACGAATTCTCGGCATGCTCGGACTGGACCCGCGCGATATCGTGCGCTCAAAGGAAGCCGGCGAGGAAGGGGTCGATCCCGACCTCGACGGCGACGCTCTGATCGACGCCATCGTCGCCCATCCCAGGGTCATGCAGCGCCCCATCGTTGTGGCCGGCGGCAAGGCGGTGCTCGGCCGGCCGCCGGAGAACGTTCTCGATATCCTGTGATCCCCGGGGAAAGGGCCGTCCGTCAGCATCCTGTCATGCGGATGTGTTTGATTCATAACGGTTCGAAACCGGTTAACGGGGTTTCACAGCCCCGCTCGATCGGCGTATGATGCGTTAGGGTCTTATCGTCTCGGATCGAATTGATCCAAGACGTGAATATGCCCCTAAAAACATGAAATAGAGGGCGATTCACGTTTCAAATTGTTCGGGTTTGAAACGATCGCACTCTAGGGGGTTGGAGAGAAACGTCATGGCAGCCGACGCCGCAGACGAGGCGACCGCCAAGGGTGCACTGGCGCCGAAACGCAAAGCGGCGGTGAAACTCCAGCCGGTCGCGACAACCGCCGAACCAACACAGTCCGGCGGGCAGCAAGCCGCCGTCGGGCCGACGCCTGAGGCCATCGCCGCCTGGCAGGCGTTACCGGCCGACCAGAAACAGGCCTTGCGCGAACGTGAGGCGGCGCGTGTGTTCGGCCTCGCCGTCCAACACCATCAGAACGGCGAGCTCGACGAAGCGGTTCGGGGCTACGGCAAGTCGTTGTTGCTCAACCCCAAGAACCACGACGCCTACAACAACATGGGCGTGGCGTTGCGCGCGCTTGGCAATCTTGAAACGGCGGTGGCATGTTACCGGCGTTCGCTGGTGCTCAGGCCCGACAACGCCGGCGCCTATTCCAACCTCGGTAATGCGCTCCGCGACCTCGGTCGCTTCGAGCAGGCGATCGCCAGCCATACCCAGGCGGTCAAGCTCACTCCCGACGTAGCCGACACCCATTACAATCTCGGCTTGGCCTACCGCGATAGCAACCGGGTCGACGATTCCATGGCGTGTTTCGAGAAGGCGCTTTCTTTCATGGGCGATCATGTCGATTGCCGCTGGGACCGGGCGCTCGGGTTCCTGCAGAAAGGCGACTACAAGCGCGGTTTCGACGAGTACGAATGGCGCTGGAAACTGGAGCGCAGCCCGCCGCGCGGACTCGAGCAACCACTGTGGGACGGTTCCGACCTCGACGGCAAGACCATACTGGTCCATCACGAACAGGGTTTCGGCGACATGATCCAGTTCGCCCGCTACATTCCCATGGTCAAGGCAAGAGGCGGCACGGTGGTGGTCGAGGCGCAACCGGAACTGGCGCGGTTGTTTTCGACGCTGGAGGGCGCCGACAAGGTTGTCAACCGCGGCTCTCCGCTGCCCCGTTTCGACGTCTACGCGCCGATGGTTTCGCTGGCCCGTATCTTCGGGACCACGCTCGATACGGTGCCGGCCGACGTCCCCTACCTGCAGGCGCCCGACCCGCAATCGGTGCCGCTGCCGGTTTCCATGAGCCGCCACCGGCGCGTTGGTATCTCGTGGGCCGGCCGCCCGACCCACGAGAACGACGCCAACCGGTCGGTGGCGTTCGCCAACTTCATCGAACTGCTGGGCATTCCCGGCGTCAACGTATTCAGCCTCCAAAAGGGTCCGGCGGCCGACGACATCGTCGCCAACCGCTGTCAATCGCTGGTCCTCAACCTGAGCCCGCGCCTCCAGGATTTCGCCGACACGGCGGCCGTCATCTCGCAGCTCGACCTCGTCATCTCGGTCGACACCGCCATTGCCCATCTGGCCGCGGCGCTCGGCAAACCGACCTGGGTGGTGCTGCCGTTCGCCGGTGACTGGCGCTGGATGACGGAAGGCGATACGACGCCCTGGTACCCGACCATGCGGCTGTTCCGTCAAACCCGAATGGGCGAATGGGACTCCGTCTTCACCAGGGTATACAAGGCCCTGATCGAGGAAATGAGGAAAGATCCGGCCGACGGCTGAACGCCGCCGTTTCTCGCTCAGAACATATATCCGTAGCGGATGCCGACGTTCTCCAAGCCCTCGTTGGTATCGCACAGTTTGGCGTTGGAGATGTGGTCGAGAAACAGGGACAGGCTGTGGTGTCCGGCGAACCGGTAGCCGGCCTCGATCGATCCGCGGAACAGCACCTTACAGCCCAGTTCCTTCTTGTCGTCCTTGCCGGAGTTCTGGTCGGTCTCGCCGTCGTGCACGGCGCCGCCGAAGCTGAAGCCGGCAAAGGCGCCGCCCCAAAACCCCCACTCGTAGCGCAGGCCGAGATAGATCTGACTGGTGTCGCCGCTGGAGTTGATGTTGGCGCCGATGTGCGGCCGCAGCGACCAGATCACGTCGAGAAACTTCGGTGATGCAAACAACAACTCGAGATTGGTGTCGACGCCGCTTTCCTTGTTGCGGCTGAACGGACCCTGGTCGTGGACCAGCGCGCCCACTTTGATCTCGGAAAGGAACCCGCCGAGCGGCTCGCGGCCACTTTCCCGGTCGGCCGTCGTCGGCGACGGCGCCGGACGGACGGCGGCGGGGACTTGACGCGGCACGACCTGAGGCGGTCGATAGGCCGGCACCGGCGTTCCCGTATCGACCTTCAGTTGCGGCATGATCGGCTGCACCGCCGGTCGAGCCGGCTGCCAACGCGTGCCCATCTGCCCGGCCAGCGGATGCGGTTCGGCCAGGAAGGCGTTCATGTCGTAAACCGTGTTGACGCTGGCCGCTCGGACGGCGACGCCCCCTCCCGCTGCAATCACCGCAGCGGCACAAATCGCAACAACGCGTTTCACCCGATATCCCCGGCTCAGTCCCTCGATTCTCGGCGGGCCGGGCGATCGCCGCGCCCGAAACCGCTTATTGTTGCCGGCCGTTTTACGTTTTGGGCCGCCGCTTGTCCAGCCGTCGGCCCGCTTCGGCCCAACCGCACGGCCCGCCAACCGTTGACCCGAAGCTTTGCCCCGGTCAACATACCGCCCTTGATTTCGCGCACTGCCGCGCCGCGCACGACCGAACCCGAGGTGAGACTTGGCCAACCCGACTGCGAGGTTCAAGGATGGCGACATCATCTTTCGCGAGGGCGACGCCAGTGACCGCGCCTTCGAAATCGTCGCCGGTCAAGTCGAGATCGCCAAGGCCGGCAGCGGCGGCGACGTCGAGTTGGCCCGCCTCGGTCCCGGCGAAATGCTCGGCGAAATGGGCATCATCGATCGCGGATCTCGAAGCGCCACGGCACGCGCCGTCGGCGACGTGACGCTCAGGGTGATCGAACGCGACGAATTTCTGGATACGATCCAGAACAAACCCGACGTCGCGCTCGAGGTGATGAGCAAGCTGGCCGAACGACTGCGCGCCGTCGACGACCGCCTGGCCAACCCCGATGCCGCTCCGGCACCTCCGCCGCCGGCGGCTCCGAGCGAGCCCGGGACCGCTGCATCCGGCCCCGCGGCATTGCCGCCGGGTGGACTGATCGGACAGATTATCGGTCGTTTCAAGAGCTCGATGACGCGTATCGAGGTGAGGGTCGCCCAGTTCTCGGGGCAAGATCCAGATGCGCAGGCCCGCCACGTCCTCAAAGCGCTGTCCCGGCATCGGGCGCTGAAGGCCAAGGCAATCCGTAAGCCGCTGGAGATCGACATCAACAAGGACCTGATGCAGGAACTGACGGTGGCGGGAGGGACGGCGCGAACGTGGCTGGCCGAACAGGAGGCCGACCTTCTGATCTGGGGATACGTGCCGCCGCCCGGCGTCAGCATGCATCTGCATTTCGTGTCGCTGGCCACCCGCGACGAGGACGCGCCGGGCGCCTTCGACCTGACCACCGACCTGGCGCTGCCGGCGGATTTCGGGCCCGAGTTCGCCGACTTTCTGCAGGCTGTCGCCTTGGCGGCAACGGTGCCGAGCACCGAGGAAAAGAGAAACGTATTGGCCGCCGCCCTGCCGGCCGCCGTCGAACGGGCTGGCGCAGCGTTCGGTCTGGTCCCCGAGGACCTGACCTCGCGGGAACGGGCCAGCCTGTCGCTGTGTTACGGCAACGCGCTAGCCGCCACCGCCCAACGGCCGGACGGCACACCCTATTGCGAACGCGCGGTGGTCGCCTATCGTGATGCGCTTTCGGGCCTGTCGGAGAGGGAAACGCCGCTCGATTGGGCGATCACCCAGAAACACTTGGGCAGCATTCTCCAGAACTTGGCCGAGGCGGACGGCCAGCGAACGCGTCTGGAGGACGCGATGCAAGCGTTCCGCGCTGCCCTTCGGGTGCTGACCCGCGACCGCTATCCGTTGGAATGGGCGGCGCTGCAGAACCGTTTGGGCCTTGCTCTCTATCATCTCGATTTCGACAGCGGCGACACTGAGGTCCTCAAACACGCGCTGGCCGCCTTTCAGAGCGCGCTTCAAGTCTACACTCGTAAGGACGCGCCAAGGCGCTGGGCCGACGTCACCAGCAACTTCGCCCAGGCCGCCCAGGTGTTGGGCGAGCAGTTGAAAAGCATCGAGGCGCTGGATACGGCGGTCAAGGCACTACGCTCGGTCCTCGAGGTGCGGAAAAAGAGAGAGGTACCGATGCTGTGGGCGGCGACCCAGAACAACCTGGGTTCGGCGCTGTTCATGCTGGCCAGGCATTCCAAGGACGTCGCCCACCTGGAACAGGCGGCCGAGGCCTTCGATCTGGCACTCGGCCTCTACGAGGCGCGGAACGCGGACAATCTGGCCGCCATTACCGCCAAGAACCTGACCCGCGTCAACAAGATGCTCGACGACCGCCAACCGAAGGGCGGCCCGCGCATGGACTGGGAGCCCGACGACGCGCCGGCTGCCGTCGAATCGCCGCTAACACCGGGTGATCCGGACTAGGCGGAAGGCAACCGCAAATACATTCGATATTTTGCAACTATTCTTCTTGACATATTCGCAGACGTGAATATGTTTCATCGACGTGATGCCTCCCTGTGGTGATTTCTCCCCCCCGAGAATCACACAACATCATGAGAACTTCAGCCGGACCTCCCAGGTCCGGCTTTTTCTTTGACCGGCGACGGCCGAATAGATGGGGTCGGCAGCGTTTTCACAATTGGTGACTTCTGTTACCTTCATCATCGCGATCCTTCAGTTTCCGGAGGTGATGCAATAATTTACCAATCGATACCAACGGTTGGGCGTTTGGCGTGGCTCGGCTGGCTGGGGATCGCAGTCGGGCTGGGGGCGATCCTCGTCGTCGTGGCGTCGGACGACGGTCTGGCCCAGGGAAAGGACCCGGCGCAGGCGATTAAGAAGCACGACAAGGACGGCGACGGCAAGGTCAGCCGCAAGGAATGGAAGAGATCGTCCGACATGTTCGGCAAGATCGACACCGACGGCGACGGTTTCTTGACCTACGACGAGTTCAAGGAGCGGTTCGAAGGCCGCGCCACCCGGGAGGATGCGGAACCTGAATCCGGCCAGATCACTGCCGACGGCCGCAAGGTAACGGATGCTCAAACCACGGAGGACGCGCTCGACGAACATACCTACTGCGGGATCGGGCGGTGGCGCAGTTGCGACATCAAGGTCGCCATCGAGCGCGGTCTTTTTGAAACCGGCTTGCGGCCGCGCTTCCCCGAAGGCGCCGAGTGCCGCGATATCGACGAGCAGTGGGCGATTTCCTATACGGCGAAACGCGACCGCGAGCAGTACCACGGTGGCATCGACATGCCGGCGCCGTGGGGGGTGCCGATGATCGCCGCCGCCGCCGGCACGGTGATCGCCAAGTACGTCGGCGCCAACAGCTACCGCGGCAAGGAGATCATCCTGCGCCACAGCCCCGAGGACACCGGCTTGCCGCTGTGGATCTACACCCAGTACGCCCACTTCGACGAGATGCCGAAACAGAAAGTCGGCGATCGGGTGCGCATGGGAGAGGAACTGGGGCCGACCGGTAATTCCGGGCGTGGCAGGATACCTTACCAGCAGAGCGGCAAGCGTCGACCGGCCATCCATTTCGCGATCTGGTACAGCACCAACCCGCAGTACGTGGCGCTGCGCACCAAGGTGATCCCGGTCGAGGGCTGGTGGATGGACCCCAATGCGCTCTACCGAAAAAAGCTGCCCGTCGATACCCAATCGCTCAGGGATCTGCCCGAAGACCAGAAGCAAGTCCCCATCTCGATCATGTACGACGACGGCGAGGTCGATCCGGCCGACACCAAGCTGGTTTGGCCGTACACCTGCAAGCGGCGCTGAGCGGCGGCGGGCGAATCTCCGGGCGTCCGTCTAGGGTCTGTTGAGAATCATCTTGAATTGATGATGGCGGCACAGACGTAGATCATGGCCTCGAAGCTTGCGTCGGTTTTGTCGCTTCGCATGGCGATGCG
>CAYFMP010000115.1:0-8328 GCA_964344215.1 uncultured Thalassospiraceae bacterium
TGATGGGGTCGAAAACGATCAAGGCCCTCAACGACCTGACGCCCGACCAGCGCCGTCAGGTCAACAATGGCATCGCCGAGAAACGGGAGGCGTTCTATCGGAAAAGAGTAAAAGAAGACCCAAACTTGACCGACAATCTGCCGGGATGGATCAACCGGGCGCGGTCTTTTCGCCGATAGCCGCAGAGCCAACTACTAGAATCCAACCTCGTTTCGCTCGCTGACCATATCTCGAACGATCTCTTCCAGCAGTTTGGCGTAGTAAGAGATGTGGTAGACGTGCTTGTCGGTGCCGCACCACAACCGGCACATCTTGTGCTCGTTGTATAGAGACCAATAGAACTTCTGGTATCCTTCGCGGATTAGCGCGATCCGCTCACGGATTTCTCGCAGGGGGTGTCGTTTGAGATCGAACATCGCTCGGGCTTGATCGTAAACGACATTTTCAAGGCATTCGGCGGTACGCGCCGTTCCGCTCCGCATCCCGGCGGTGACGCCGCTGTCGCGGTCTTCCCGGGAGATCGCCCAACAGGCGTCGATCAGCGCCTCGGCGTCGATCGGCTCGAACGGCTCGCGGCCGCCGGCCGGAGCGCCGCCCGGCCAAGATATCGTCAGCAGAACGAATAGGGCGGCTGCGGCAGGTGAGAACGACGAACGGGACATCGCGGCCTCCTGGCTGGATGGCGGGAACTTCCCATCCTACACGGAATGATGGCATCGACGTGGCAAAATGCGCCACGGCTGGAAGTCGGACGTTGCGACGTTCCCGGAGGCCAAGCGCGACGCGTTCCTGAGCGTCGAAACCCGGTTGCGCCGGTTCGCCGATGTCCCGTATCGTAAGTAGCGGTAGCGCTTGCAAATACAACATGGGAGAGAGCCGATGAAATGCTCCAATCCGTTGAAGACGACGGCGGTAGTCCTCCTGCTGTTGGCGGGGCCGGTTCTGGCGGCCGAGCAGGACGCGGCGAAAAGATCGCCGCACGACACCGATTGGAAGAAAGGCAAGCTCGGTGATCTCGCCAAATACGTCGGCACCTACCGCTACGAGCCGATCCTCGACGACCCGCGAGTAGCAGCGGCCCTAAGCGAGTTGCTCGGCGACGAAGTGTCGCACCTGATCGACAACCTTCAGGTGCGAGGCCCGGTCAACATGTACGGACCAGGGCTGGTTCTTGTCGGCCAAAAGCCTCACGAGGGCGACCGGGAGCGGGCAACCGTGGTCGTCGACATGTACAACGGAAGGGTCCACGCGCTGATCTTCTCGGAAGGAACCGTGACCGTTTACTCGATGGAGAAATCCTACGCGTTCCTACCTCATGCGATTCGGGAATCGGCGCGCTGGGACGAGATCTGGCCGCTCCTGGAAGCTCCACCTCGCGACGGGTTCACCTGGATCGGCAAGGGCAAATGGGAGTGATCGGCCGTAGTTCCTGAAGGCCGAGTCCAGCCCGAACCGCCGCGACCCGACCCGGGCCATGCTGAAAGCGCGCCGCTTCCCAACCAAAAAGGCCGGGCCGAAAAACCCGACCCGGCGAGTTTACAGGGAGTCGTCAGGTGTGCGCTTGGGGGATGCGCATGGGGGATGTCACCTGACACTAAATATATATGCCTGTCGAAGGCGCAACACACCTGCCGGGCGACGAGAAAACGGCGGTCGTTGCGACGCGATGGGCGAGGCCGGCGGCGGCGCGCGAACGGTTTGCCGACGGTTCGAGGACAGTATGGTCGGATGGGCCCGTTTCGGCCGAAGGAAGGGACGTCCGGCCCTATTTGAAGGTGACCGCCTCGTAAGGAATGCCCAAGTCCTTGGCGATCCGGTAGCTCTCTTCGATCTCGTCGCGGCGTGGTCGCCTCGACAGCTCCGCGTACCTGTCCCGGTAGATCGGAGAGTGCGGATCGGTGAAGGTGTCCGGGTGGAACTGGTCCATGATGTTGACCGGCGCGCCGGGCAGGTGCTCGGCGATCCATTCGAGGACCGGCCGCGTGCAGCACTCGACGTGGTTGGGCATGACCAGATGGCGGATCGTGTAGGGCTCGCCCCAGTCGTGGATGGTCTCGAGGTTGCGGGTCACCGTCTCCCAGTACCACGGCGTCCGCGACAACTTCTTGGCGCAGTCGCCGGGGCCGAACTTGAAATCCGGCAGCCAGACGTCGATGACCAGGCGCAAAAGCTTCATGGCGTCGTCGGTCATGAAGAAGTTGGAGTTCCACAACATCGGCGCGTTGAACCGCCCGTCGAAAGTATAGACGGCCGGATCGAGGGGGCCTCGGCTGAAGGCGTCGGCCTTGACACGGACGGCGGCGGCAAGGTCGGCCGGGTCGGGCATGGCGTCGTCGCGGCCCAGCAGCCGGATCGCCTCCAGGACGGTATGCAGGTGGATGGTCGGGTCGCCACCGACCCAGTTGATGTTGTGACAGCCCTCGGCCCTCAGCAGCCAGGCCATTGCCGCCACGGTCCGGGCTTCGACCTCGATGCCGTTGTCCTTGTCGGTCGAGATGTCGCCGTTCTGGCAAAACGCGCAGCGCATGTTGCACGACGTGAAGAATATGGTCCCCGAACCGAGCCGGCCGCGGTAGACCAGCTCCTCGCCGGGGTGGTGGAAGAAGCTCGACACCCGGCTTTCCGATCCCAGCTTACAGGTGCCGAGCTTGGTGGCGGCGGCGCGGTCGACCCAGCAGTTCCATTGGCAGAAATTGCAGCTTGCCAACATCCTTTGGGCGAGGATCGAAACCAGATCGAGAAGGCTCGGGCCTCGGGCCGGCTCTTGTGGGCCGGCGCCGGCGGTGACGGCTTCGAGGCGGTCCAGGAACTGCGGCGTCAGCCGTTCGAGCTCGGCCCACAGGCCGTCCGTTTCCCCGGCATCGAGATCGACTGCGGCGGCGATGGCGGCGGCGATCCGGAACTTGGCCGGCCGGCGGTTGTCGGCGACGGCGACATACCAGGCCAGGAAGTCGCTGAGCGCCGGGTCGTCCCAAATCCACAGTTCGCCGAATGAGGACATGCGGGGCTCCCGCTCTCAAGAATCGAGTCTAGCCTCCGCCCGCCGTCCGCGCCAAACCGAATCGAAATTTCGGGCAATCTCTCGTTTCCTCACAACTCGAACAGCATTGCCAAACGGTGCAAGCTATTGTATATATGTACCATCAATTGCTCCCCGCCGGACTCGCCTTCGGGCCTCTGGCGGGGTTTTGATTTTCAGGGGATCGATCATGCCCCGCGAGCCGGCCAACAAGGATGCCATCGCTTTCGTGGATGGCCAAAACCTCTACCATGCGGCCCGGGAATCGTTTGGTTACAGCGTTCCGAATTACGACATCGTTTCTTTGGCGGGTCAAATATGCGTCGAACAGGGCTGGAGCCTGACGCAGAACCGGTTCTATACGGGAATTCCAGATCCCGGCGACAATGGCAAGTGGCATGGCTTTTGGATTGCCAAGACCGCTCAAATGGGGCGGCAGGGCGTTCACGTCTATACTCGCCCGCTTAGATATCGCAACAAGACGTTTTCGCTACCGGACGGAACGGACCATACGATCCTAGTCGGGGAAGAAAAGGGCGTGGACGTGCGAATTGCCATCGATGTTATTCGGTTGGCCCATGATCAAGCGTATGATGTAGCGTTGGTGTTCAGTCAGGACCAGGACTTGTCCGAGGTGGTGGACGAATTAAAAAAGATCTCCATCGAACAGTCACGCTGGATCAAGATCGCATCGGCCTTTCCCGTCAGTCCGACGTACAACAACCGGCGCGGAATAAACAACACCGAGTGGATCAGAATCGACCGTGCCGTGTACGACGCGCACATCGATCGCCGAAACTATTTCAGGCGACGGCGCTGAACGGATGCGTGCCGGGCCAAGTGGGGACAGTCCCGACCGATGAGCAAGGCCTGCAAGGAAATCGAGCTCAAGTTCCGCCTGCAGCCGCAGGCGGTGGAGGAGCTCGCGACCTGTGGGCTGGTCGGGACGTTCGGTATCGGGCCCGAGAAACGCCAACGCCTGGTCAGCACCTACTTCGACACGCCGCGCCATGCGCTCCGCCGGTCGGCCGCGGCGCTGCGCATTCGCGATCACGGCAAGGGCAGGGAACAGACGCTGAAAGTGCCGGTCGAGGGGCCGGCCGGGTTGCAGAACTTCGCCGAATGGACCGTTGCCATCGACGGCGAGACCCCCGACCTCGATCTGATCGGCGACCCCGAGGTTCGCGACAGGTTCACGGCCCGCGGCTACGGCAAGCGGCTGCGGCCGGTGTTCACGACCGAGGTGGAGCGCCGAACCCGGCGCCTCAAGACCGATGGCGTCGAGGCCGAGCTGGCGATCGATCAAGGCGCCATCCGCGGCCGGCGGCGCGACGGCAGGAAGGTCAGCGAACCGATCTGCGAGGCCGAACTGGAGCTGCTCTCAGGCGACCCGGCGGCGATGCTGGATATCGCCGTCCAACTCAACGAGCTGACCGGCCTCCGGCTGGGGCATCGGACCAAACCGCAGCGCGGATACGCCCTGGTCCAGCCGTCGCTGAGGCCGACTCCGCGCAAGGCGGCGAGGGTGCCGCTGGATGTCGAAATGACGACCGGCGAGGCGTTCCAGGCGATCGCCGCCAGCGCCCTCGACCACCTGTTCGACAACGAGGAGCCGGTGCTCAGGGGCGAGCCCGAGGGCATCCACCAGGCCCGCGTCGCCATCCGCCGGTTGCGGTCGGCCATGCGCGCCTTCAAGCGCGCCCTGCCGTACGAGGGGCGCAAGGCGTTCAGCGGCGAGTTCGGCTGGGTGCAGCAGCGGATGGGCCCGGCCAGGGACTGGCACGTGTTTCTCCACGAGACCCTGCCGCTGGTCGCCACCGGGCGCGAGGGCGACACAGGGCTCGGCCGTCTCAGGCGTATCGCCCGCGACGCGAGGCGGCGGACCGGACGCGAGGCCGCCGAGGTTCTGGGCGGCAAGCGCTACACACGGCTGATTCTTCGCTTCGAACATTGGCTGGCCGGGCTTTCAGGCTCGCAACCCGACGACGGTTTCGAGCAACCGCTGGTTCCGTTCGCCGGCAAGGTGCTCGACAAGACCTACCGCGACCTGGAACCCAGACACCGGACCCTATCGCGGATGCCGAGCGCCGAGCTTCACGCCATGCGGATCGCCGGCAAGGAGGCGCGCTATGCGGCCGACTTCCTGCAATCGCTGTATCCCCATCCGGAGACCGGGCGCTATCTGGAACTGTTGAGCGTGATCCAGGACCGGCTCGGCGAGATCAACGATGCCGGCGTCGCCCGCCGCATTCTGACCACCCTCAAGGCCGGCCGCATCGACCCCGGCACCGAGCGCATCATCGGCCAGTGGTCGGAGCGGCGGGTCGTCGAATGCGCCCGCGCCGCGCAGCCGCACTGGCGGCGGTTCGTCAACGCGACGCCGTTCTGGAAAATCCATGAAGCGGCGGTGGCAGCCGGCTAGGATGGGACCGGTGCGCCTGTTCGCCGCCCTGCTGATCCTCGTCCTTGCGGCGCCGGCGTCGGCTGACGTCACCGGCCGCCCCCGCGTCGTCGATGGCGACACTCTGGAGGTCGCCGGCGCGCCGATCGACCTGCTCGGCATCGATGCGCCGGAGACCGACCAACCGTGCACCTCGAGCAAGGGCCGGCCCTTCCAATGCGGCAAGCTTGCCACGAGGGCGCTGGCCGGCATCGTCGGCGGCCGCGAAGTGACCTGCAAGGGCGAGCAGCGGGACGGCGACGGGCGGCTGAGCGCGACCTGCTTCATCGGCTGGCTCAACGTCAACGAAAAGATGGTGGCCGATGGCTGGGCGATGGCCGACCGGCCGCGCTCGAAGGCCTACGTACGGGCCGAGGTCTTTGCCAGGGCGAGGCGCGAAGGGCTGTGGCGCGGCACCTTCGAGCCGCCGTGGCAGTGGCGGAAGGCGAACCGTTGACGTCCGAGGGCTTCACCGATGTATCCCGTCTCGCGTAGGATAGGGCCGGTAGAACGAAATGGGTCGGTCAAATGCAATCGGAATTTCCCCATACGCTTCATCCCGACCTGCAACTGGTTCTTGACTACTGGTCGGACCTGAAGACGACGCTGGCGCGACTTCCGGCTCTCGATGAGATCGATCTCATGGACCTCTGGGAAGTCGCGCCCAAGCTGTTCATCGCCGACTTCGAAGAATCCGCGGATCAGCGCTCCCGTTTCCGGTGGCGGTATTGGGGAACCGGTCTCGTCGAATACAGCGGCGCCGAATTGACCGGAAAGTATTTCGACCAGACCCATACGGAGGAGGCGGTCGTCGAGGCGGGCGCCGTCTATCGATGGGTTCTCGAAAGCGGCGAGCCGCATTACTGGCGACAGGGCGTTCGCACCATCGATGTCGACAAGACCTTCCTCAGCTATGAACGGATCGTCCTGCCGCTATTGAACAGGGAAGGCAAGCCGGGACACCTGCTCGGCATCGCGGTTCCCATCGAGGCACATGCGCCCGACCACCGTATCCGCTCGGGAAAGCTGGAGTTCTATCGGGATTGACGCATCAGCCGGGGTCGGAGGTCGGCTATTCGAACCGCGATCCCGGGACCGCCAAACCCGTCATCTTGTCGTCAGCTAAGTCCCCCATGATGGGTCAACCCGAGGATATCATTGGTCTCCTTAGGTCATGGACCGGCCCGGCAACCGTACCCCTCCGCTGGGCCGGTTTCCTTTTGGGTCAGTCGAATTCAAGCAACGCCGCCGCCGCGACCGGTAGGAAGGCACGGCTTTGGTCGGTTCGTTCAGGCCGCCCGGCCGCTGTCCTCGGCCACCCGCCCGTCGACGATATGGATCCGGCGGTCGGCGCGGGCCGCCAGGTCGGGGTTGTGGGTGACCATGACCACGGCGCGCTCGCCGGATCTCGCCAAGTCGCGGAATATGTCGGTGACCAGTTCGGCGTTCTTGGTGTCCAGGTTGCCGGTCGGCTCGTCGGCCAGCAGAACCGACGGATCGTTGGCGAGCGCGCGGGCGACGGCGCGGTCCTGCTCGAAGGCGAAGACGCGGCCGTCCTGGACGGCGTCGATCGGCACCAGCAGCGCGTCGGCGACCTCGCGGACGACGACGTTGATCTCCGTCGTCATGCCGATCATCAGCGGCGTGTCGTCGGGCAGGGCGATGCGCACCCGGTAGCTCTTGTTGACCGGGTCGCCCTTCGGGGTGATCCGCTCGACGCGGCCCTCGAGATCGCGGCCCCGGAAGGCGTCGGCCTTGATCAGGGTGTGATGGCCGACCTCGATCCGCGGGATGTCCTCCTCGTCGACCTCGGCGGTGATCCACAGCGGTTTCGGCGGACCGACCCAGAACAGCACCCGGCCGGCTTCGGCGATCTCGCCGACCTCGCCGTCGCGGCGCAGGACGACGCTATCGATCGGCGCCTTGATGGTGAAGTCACGCAAGCGCCCGCGCGCCGCGGCGATCGCCGCGTGAATGCTCTGGTGCTCGCTGTCGACGCGCTCGTAGCTCTGGGCGCTGACCGTGTTGGTCTGGCGCAGGCGGCGGTAGCGTTCCAGTTCCTTGTGAAGGAAGGTCTCGCGGGCTTCGAGCTCGTGGACCAACGCCGCCTGTTCGGCGTCGTCGAGCCGGGCCAGGACGTCGCCGGCGGCGACCTCCTTGCCCTCGCAGCGGCAGTGCCCGGCGATGCGGCCGCGGACGAAGGAGGCGACCTTCGCCCAGCTCACCGGTTCGACGACGCCGGTCGCGTAGACCGCCTCGACGGCCGGCCCAAGCACCGGCCTGCCGACGCCGACGGCCGGCGCCGAGAAGTGCCAATAGGCGGCGGCTCCGGCCAGCACCCCCAATACGGCAATCAGGATGGTTCTTCGCAAACCCACGTCCTACCTTCCTCCGCATTCACTATAGAGGACGGCGCGGCGGCTTTGGTAGTGCGGCGGCTCCGGAGGCGACGGTCGCCGAATCGGCAAGTGGTCGGCAAACGACGAAGGGCCAGCCCTTTGGATCGGACTGGCCCCTCTTGAAACTGGCTCCGGCGGTAGGACTCGAACCTACGACCCAGCGGTCGATAGTCGCTGCCATCGCTGCCTGGTTCGAAGAGAAACGGCAAGCCTCACTTCCGAATCCACCGCGTATGCCTCCGGTGCCGATCGATGTTTCGCCGCCAACGTGAGACGACGTGCATGAAGAAGCCGGAGCGGCTGTAGGGCAAAACAAAGGACCGTCCTCGAGTGGCTGCTGCCGGGGCAAGAGCGGGAAATGCTAACGCCAGTCCCTGTACGTCCGAAACGACCTCCGCTATCCCGTTGACACACCCTAGGGTCTGTTGAGAATCATCTTGAATTGATGATGGCGGCACAGACGTAGATCA
>CAYFMP010000116.1:0-8098 GCA_964344215.1 uncultured Thalassospiraceae bacterium
TGATTTAGAGCGGTGTAATCCGATCGGATCGAACCGTTTACCGATTCCAACCGATCGGAAGCCACTCTAGCGTCTCTCGTGGTCGTCTTCCGGCTGCTCGTACTTGAAAAGCTCGGGATCCAGCGTGACGTCGAACTCGGGTCCGAGCAGGGAGACCGTGGTCACGACTCCCTGCGAATCGGTGACCGCCCATTTCCTCAACTCCAGCGGCCGGTCGCTGAAAACGAGGGTGAGATTGCCCTCGAAGACACTGTCCGCCTTGACCAGGCTGACGCGGAGAATTCCCGGACCGCGCTCGAACCCGGTCAGGATGATCTCATCGGAATCGAACGACAGATCTTCGCGAAGTATCAGCTCGGCCGGCGTCAGGCTCAGATAGACGATCGTCGCCTGTTCGAGTTCGCGGTCCACGTAATTGAGGTATGTCCCGTCGGCGATCACCATCAGCGGGTTGGGGGGGCGGTAAACGATGCGCAGTCGGCCCGGCCGCCAAAAGTAAAGCTGGCCTTCCGCGTAATCGCCGCCGGAAGAGACCTGCAAGAACCGCGAGCGCACCGTCTTGACCGAGTTCAAATGGGCCTCGATGCGAGCGATATCGGCGTGGTCGGCAGCGCTCAGGTTAAGGGTGGCGGAAATCACCGCCGCCGCCGGCCGCGGCGCCAGAACGACGGCAGCAACGACAATACCGAGCCCGGCGACCCAGGCGCGGCAACGCGGTGACTGAAGGGCGCGCATGACGCGGTTGTAACGGACACGGGCCGGACGGTAAAGCGCGGTTGGCCGAAGGACCTAGAACGGCTTCCGATCGGTCGGAATCGGTGAACGGTTCCAACCGATCGGATTACACCGCCCTAACTCATTGAAAACAGAGCAAGTAAATCCGATCAACTTGAACCTGAACGGTTCAGTTGGATCGAATATTGCTCTAGTGGCTGCCGACAAGGACCTCGCGGCGGCCAACCCGGTTGGCCGGGCTGACCACGCCTTCGCGCTCCATCTGTTCGATGATCCGGGCCGCCCGGTTGTAGCCGATCTGAAGGTGGCGCTGGATGAAACTGGTCGAGGCCTTGCCCTCGCGGGCGATGAGAGCGACGGCCTCGTCGTAGAGGGCGTCGCCGTCGCTGGCGCCGCCGCCGGGTCCCGCCTGCTCTTCTTCCTCGGTCACGTCTTCGATATAGATCGGCTCGCCTTGGGTCTTGAGGTGCTTCACCACCTGTTCGACGTCTTCGTCGGAGACAAAGGGTCCATGCACGCGGGTTATGCGGCCGCCGCCTTCCATATAGAGCATGTCGCCCTGGCCGAGCAGCTGTTCGGCGCCCTGTTCGCCCAAGATGGTGCGGCTGTCGATCTTGGAGGTCACCTGGAAGCTGACCCGGGTCGGAAAATTGGCCTTGATGGTGCCGGTGATGACGTCGACCGAGGGACGCTGGGTGGCCATGATCAGATGAATACCGGCGGCCCTCGCCATCTGCGCCAAGCGCTGAATGGTCGCTTCCACGTCCTTGCCGGCGACCAGCATCAGATCGGCCATCTCGTCGACGACGACGACAATGAACGGGAGCGACTCGGTGCTGAGCGGCTGTTCCTCGATAACCGGCTTGCCGTCATCGTCGAACCCGGTCTGCACCCGGCGCGACAGGACCTCGCCTTTCTTGCGGGCCTCGGCGACGCGGGCGTTGTAGCCGGCGATGTTGCGTACCCCCAGTTGCGACATGGCGCGATAGCGATCCTCCATCTCTCGGACCGTCCACTTCAAGGCGACGACGGCCTTCGCCGGTTCTGTGACGACGCCGGTCAACAGATGCGGAATACCCTCGTAGACGGAAAGCTCCAGCATCTTCGGGTCGATCATGATGAACTTGCACTGCTCGGGCGAGCACTCGTGGAGCAACGACAGGATCATCGTATTCATGGCGACCGATTTACCGGACCCGGTGGTGCCGGCGATCAGCAGGTGCGGCATCCGCGACAGATCGACCGTGACCGGCGTGCCGCCGATGTCCTTGCCGAGCGCCAGCGGCAGCTTGGCCTTGGTCTTCTCGAAGGCATCCGATCCCAGAAGTTCGCGCAGGTACACCATTTCCCGATGCACGTTCGGCAGCTCGACGCCGATGACGTTGCGTCCGGGAACGACGGCGACCCGGACCGAAACGGCACTCATTGAGCGTGCGATGTCATCCGAAAGCCCGATCACTCTCGACGTCTTGGTGCCCGGCGCCGGCTCCAGTTCGTAGAGGGTAACGACGGGGCCGGGGCGGACCTTGACGATCTCCCCCTTGACGCCGAAATCCTCAAGCACTGTGGCCAGGAAGCGCGCGTTCTGCTGAAGCGCGTCCTTGTTGAGGCGCTCCCGGCCCGGTTCGCTTACCGGCGCTTCCAGGAGTTCCAGTGGCGGCGGTTGGTATTCGGCGGTGGGAACGAGTTCGAGTTTGCCCTGGCGTGCCGCTTTCGCCTTCTTGCCGGTCTTCGGTCGAGGTTTCTTGGCTGCGACCAGGCCGGTCCGGGCCTGTCCCGCCATCTTCGCCGCCGGCCCGGTGCCGACGGCGACATGCAGGTCGATCTCCGCCACCTCGTCTTCGGCGGCCGGTTCCGATCGGTCCGTCTGGCCGAACTTGCCCGGCCAGGCCGGAACCACCCCGAAAGCCGCGCGTGTCCGTTTGGCGCCCCGGCCGAGGGCGGTGGCGGCGCGCACCGTTGCAACGGCGCCGGCCCGCCAATCGCGCCACGTCAGGCCGAGCGCGGTGACCGCGAACACGATGGCCAGCACCGCAGCGGCGCCGGCGACATAGGCATGGTCGAAACCGGGCATCAACAACGTTCCGCCAAGTCGGGCATAGTCGTTGCAAAGCATGCCGGCAACGCCGCCCATGGGTGCCGCCAGCGGCCAGCCGCCGGCGACCGGTAGAACGTCGAATCCTATCGCCGCGAATACCATGGCGAACAGCAGGGCGGCAACCCGGATCCAGGGATGACTGGGAACCCGTTTGCACATCACCCGCCAGCCCCACACGATCAGGGCGACGACGGGCAAGAGGCCGGCCAGCCCGAAGCCCTGCAGCATGAGATCGGCACTGAACGCGCCGGGCCGACCCAACAGGTTTCCGACCACACCGCCGCCGGAGCTGTTCAGCGACGGGTCTCCCGGCGTATAGCTCAGGATAGACGTGCCTAAGAGCACGCCGGCGACGATCAACACCACCCCAAAGATCTCGATCAGACGGCGGTAGACGAACGCCTTGAAGCCGGCCGGCAGGATGGCGCCGGCGGTTTGGGGGGTGAAGCTGCCGTCGCTTCTGGCGGCGGACGTGAACGGCAGAGCGTGTGCCATGCTCAAGCTCTTAAGGCATGAATGTTTACAAGACTTTAACGGCGCCCGTGAAAGTCGGATGGGAAGTAAGGGACGAGGCTAAAGAACGCCTGTCAGGCGCTCCAACGCCTGGCGGGTGGAAGCGGCGTCGTCGACCAGGGCGAGGCGGATGTAGGAATCGCCGGGATTGGTTCCGGTACCGTCCGGTCTTCCGATATAGGCGCCCGGCAAGACCCGCAGCGCCGCCCGCCGCCACAGCTCGACCGCCGCCGCCTCGCCGTCGCCGACGTCGAGCCAGAGAAAAAAGCCGCCGTCGGGCCGGTAGAATCCATAGCGGCCGGCCAGCAGGGTTTCGGCAATGTTGAACTTCTCCCGATACAGCAGGCGGTTTTCCGAAACATGGTCCTCGTCACGCCACAGCGCCGCCGACGCCGCCATCGCCGGCATCGGCATCTGCGGGCCGACGTAGTTGCGAAGCCGTCTGAAGCTGCCGATCAGGTCGGCATCGCCGGCAACGAACCCGGAACGCAGCCCGGGCGCGCTCGAGCGCTTCGAGAGCGAGTGGAAGACCAGAACGTTGGCAAACCCCTCGCCGATCGCCTGGCAGGCCTGAAGGGCGCCGGGCGGCGGCGCGTCCGAGTAGATCTCGGCATAGCATTCGTCGACGACCAAGACAAAATCGTGCGCCCGTGCCGTCTCGATGGCGCCTTTCAGAATCTCGAGATCGGCGACGGCGCCTTGCGGGTTGGCCGGCGAGCAGAAGTAGCAAAGCGCCGTCTTCGACAGGGTTTCGGCGTCGAGTTCATCGAGGTCGGGCAGGAAACCCGTTTCCGGCGTCGCCGACAGGTAGACCGGCTCGGCCCCGGACACCGCCGCCGCCCCTCCGTAGACATGGTAGAAGGGATTCGGCATGACGACGAAAGGTCGGCCGCCGGCTTTCCGCTCGGGCACGACCAGGGCGCTGATCAGATAGAGGGCCTCGCGGGTGCCGACGGCCGGCAGCACGTGCCGCTCCGGGTCGAGGGCGTCGTCATCGAGCTTATAGCGCCGTTTCAGCCAGTCGACCACGGCGCCGCGGAAACCCGGCGTTCCATGGCCCGGCGGATAGCGGCCCCATAAGTGAGCGTTTTCGGCCAGCACCCGGCTGATCAGGTCGGGCGGCGTGTGTCGGGGCTCGCCGACCGACAGGGATATCGGCTCCAAGCCGGCCGCCGGCTCGATCGGATCGAGCAGCGCCCGCAGACGGTCGAAAGGATAATCGGGAAGGCCGGCCAGGCGCGGGTTCAGCATGGACGCGAGTCTATCCGCTGCGCCCCGGCAAAAAAAGGGGAGGCCCCGGGGAGTCTGGCTCCCCGGGGCCCGAACCATCCAAGCACGTGGCCGGGCTCAGATAGTCTGCGACCCTCTGCCGAACTCGGGATAGGCCTCGAGCCCACATTCGGCGTTGTCGAGTCCGATGTGTTCGTCCTCTTCGCTCACCCGAACGCCGACGGTGACCTTGAGGGCCATCCAGACGACCGCGCTGGCGACGAAAACAAATGCACCGATCGAGGCGACCCCCATCAACTGGGTGACGAAGCTGGCATCCGCGTTGGAAAACGGCACCGCCAGGGTACCCCAGATGCCGGCGATGAGGTGGACCGGAATGGCGCCGACCACGTCGTCGATCTTGAGCTTATCGAGGAGCGGCACGGACACCACCACCAGGACGCCGCCGATGGCGCCGATGATAAGGGCCAAGCCGAGGCTCGGCGTATCCGGCCCGGCGGTGATCGAGACCAGGCCGGCCAGCGCCCCGTTGAGCGCCATCGTCAAGTCGACCTTCTTGTAGATCACCTGGGTCAGCGCCATCGCCGCCAGGACGCCACCGGCGGCGGCGATGTTGGTGTTGATGTAGATGTCGGCGATGGCGGTGGCGTCGGCCGCCGTCCCCATGGCCAACTGTGATCCGCCGTTGAAGCCGAACCATCCGAGCCACAGAATGAACATGCCGAGCGTGGATAGCGGCAGATTGGCGCCGGGCAGGGGATGAACGGAGCCGTCCTTGGCGAACTTGCCTTTGCGGGCGCCGATGATCAGGGCACCGGCCAGCGCCGCCCAGCCGCCCGTCGAGTGAACGATGGTCGAGCCGGCGAAGTCGGCGAAACCGGCTTCAGCCAGCCAGCCGCCGCCCCACTGCCAGGCGCCCTGGATCGGGTAGATGACGCCGGTCAGGACGACGGTAAAGGCGAGGAACGACCACAGTTTGACGCGCTCGGCGACGGTGCCCGATACGATCGAAGCGGTGGCCGCGACGAACACCATCTGGAAGAACCAATCGGACGCCGAAGCGTATCCGACGGCGTCGTCGCCGACGAACTTGCCGGCGGCGGCGGCGCTGTCGTCCTGGCCCCATAGCGCGAAGGTGCCGATGAAGCCGCCGTCGACCCCGTCATACATGACGTTGTAACCGATCAGGTAGAACATGACGCTAGCGGCCGAAAACAGGCCGACGTTCTTCATGCACTGCATGGCCGTATTCTTGGTCCGGACCAGGCCAGCCTCGAGCATGGCAAAACCGGCCGCCATCCAGAACACCAGAAAGCCATGCATCATGAACGACAGCGTGTTGAGAACATACTGGGTTTCGCCCGGCACTTCGGCATGTGCGGCGCCCGAGCTCAAGACCAGGGCGGCGGGGGCAACAACGGCGGCGGCCAAGGCCGGCCGCGTGAACTTAAACGATTTCATCGAAGGTCTCCTACAAAGCTTCCGCATCGGTTTCGCCGGTCCGGATGCGGACGGCCTTGTCGAGCGAATAGACGAAAATCTTGCCGTCGCCGATCTTGCCGGTCTGGGCGGCCTTGGTTACCGCCTCGACGACGGATTCGACGATGTCTTCGGCGACGGCGATCTCCAGCTTCACCTTGGGCAAGAAATTAACGGCATACTCGGCGCCGCGGTAAATCTCGGCCTGGCCTTTTTGGCGGCCGAATCCCTTGACCTCGCTGACGGTCATTCCTTCGACGCCGAGCGGTGTCAGCGCCTCGCGAACGTCCTCCAGCTTGAAGGGCTTGATGACAGCCATTATCAGCTTCATCTCAGCTTCATCCTCTTTCCATTTGGCGCCACCCGTCGGCCGGGACTCGGGAATTCCTCCAGAATGGCGCCGGTTGCACGATGCGAGCGGATATTCGGGTCCGCCCCTGTTGCCGAAAGAAAACTCAAGAGTCGTGCCAACTCTGGCCGATCTGAATTAGACTTTTAATATCAAACACTTACCGCGTGACCAGCAGGAGATTTCGAAGCCGGAACGAAAAAGATATGATTAAAAATTATGCAGAATTTAATATATGACTAATTATTAGCCACAAAAGGCGGATCATCGGGCTGGACTTGATCGGCCGGAAGCCGGATTCTAAGGCTATGGCGAAGCAACCCTCCCTCGACGGTCGCCAGCTCGACGTCATCGTTGTCGGCGGCGGTCTGGTCGGCGGCGCCATGGCGTCGGCGTTCGGACAGAGCGGCCTTGAGGTATGCGTAATCGACGGGATGGACCCGGCGGCCGGTCTGAAAGCCGCCTTCGACGGCAGGGCATCGGCCATCGCATTGGCCAGCCGGCGCGTCCTGCAGGGCCTCGGCGTGTGGGGGCACCTCGGCGACCGGCCGGCACCGATCCTCGATATCCGGGTATCGGAGGGCCAATCGCTGCTGTTTCTCCATTACGACCATCGCGAGGTCGGCGACGAGCCGTTCGGCCACATGGTCGAGAACCGGCACATGCGCGAAGCGTTGTTCGCGCGATTGCGGGAACTGGACGGAGTCCGTTTACTGGCGCCGGCCCGGGTCGCGCGGCTGACCCGCACCGCGGCCGGCGCCGCCGCCGAGCTGGCCGACGGCCGACGGATCACCGCACCGCTCGTCGTTGCCGCCGACGGACGTTCGTCGGCGACCCGCGAGGCGGCTGGAATCCGCATCGTCAAATGGCCCTACAATCAGTCGGCCATCGTCTGCACGGTACGCCACGAAATCTGTCACGATTTCGTCGCCCACGAGCACTTCCTGCCGGCCGGGCCGTTCGCCATCCTGCCGTTGAACGGCGACGTCGCCGAACCGGGACACTGCGCCTCCATCGTCTGGACCGAAAGGACCGACTTGGCGGCGACCATCATGAAACTCGACGAGAAACCCTTCCAGGCCGAGCTCGGCCGCCGGTTCGGCGATTTCCTGGGCTCGCTCGACGTGGTCGGGCCGCGCTGGTGCCATCCTTTGGGACTGCAGTTCGCCGAAACCGCCATCGGCCAGCGCCTGGCCCTGGTCGGGGATGCCAGCCACGGCATGCACCCGATCGCCGGCCAGGGTCTGAACATGGGCCTGCGCGACGTCGCCGCCCTGGCCGAGGCGGTGCTGGACGCCCGCCGACTCGGTCTCGACATCGGTACCGAAACCGTGCTCGGGCGCTATCAACGTTGGCGTCGTTTCGACAACACGCTGATGCTGGCCGCCACCGACGGGCTGAACCGGCTGTTCTCGAACCGCATCCGGCCTTTGCGGCTGGTCCGCGACCTCGGCCTGGCCGCGGTCGACCGGATGCCTCCGGTGAAACGCATGTTCATGCGCCACGCCATGGGGCTGGTCGGCGACCTGCCACGCCTGATGCGCGGCGAGGCGCTCTAGATCGGATCACGTTTTGTCGGAAACACTGAGGTGTCGACGACAAAACGTGTGAATCCGATCGGTTTCAATGATGTAGAGCAGACTTATACCAGGCGACATTGATGGTGACTCGAAACGGGATTCCCATATTTTGTA
>CAYFMP010000117.1:0-8035 GCA_964344215.1 uncultured Thalassospiraceae bacterium
TAGACATGGGCGGCATCCACACCGGCATGACGGCGGACCTCCTCAATGAAGACCGCATCCAGACCACCGGCCATTTGCTTGACCTCGGTGAGCCATTTCTTGAACCGAAGAAAGCGCATACCGCCGCCTTGCCAGCGATCATTTTTAAATTCGGCAATACCGCTGGTGATGGTTCGGTCAGGCAAGCAAACGGCCCATCCGGTTTTGGTGCCGAGATCCAGGGCCAGAATTTTGAGAGGACCGTCATACGGGACAGGTGGAATTTGGACAGAGGTTGGTGCTGGCATATTTGCCTCCATGTTGATTGAACAATACTGATGGGAGAAATGGCCGGACAGAATCGACGACCATGGCGAAGAGGGTTCGCCAAGCGTCAGCGCTGGCGTAGCCCTCTCCCCCTTTAGGGGGAGGTATTCACTTGGATTTCTGATTGGGGTCTGAAAGCCGCAGAAATCTTGACGTTTTGCCAGGAATCCAGAAATCCAGACAGGAATCCGGCTGGATTTCTGAATTGACCCTAACCGACTGTTTTCATTGAAACTTTGAATCCAGAGCATGTCTGGACTCCATGGACTCCAGAAATCACAGCCGAGAATTTGCCCCCTATTCATGGTCCATCTCCTCATCGTGATAGACCCAGTTGTGCGGGCTTTCGACCTCCAGAACGGCCCCTGACTGGTGGCACTTGTAATGGGTCGGAAGGAGCTGATGGACGCTCTGGAAAACCTCACCTGTTTCCTCATCCACAACGTCCTCGGCCTCCCCCAACTGCATGCCTTCGACGCAGAGATAGCCGTACCGGGTGCGCGGCAGTGGTGGCAGATCGTGATCTTCCGGATTACGGAAATATTTGATGTAACCTTTGGTGGTCAGAACACTGACACGTTCGGCAATGGTACTCCGGCCACCCAAACCCGCTCGGTTTTCAAAGCGCTCGGCAAATTGGGTCGCGGTGTAAACCCGCCCGCCCAGAGCTTCTTCGAAGAGGACCTGAAGAATGACATCGCGTTTGCGCAGACGTTCGGCATCGAGCTTCTCGCCATATTCCTGACGAATCAGCCTCTCCGACGACGGATCAATTTCGATCCATTGCCCAGCGTCCTTATCGACGATCTTTGCCGCCAGGGCTGGGCCGTTGCGCAGTTCCGTGATGAGCTTGCGTTCAGAGCGCGTTTCATCAGGGCGAAACAGGATCATGCCTGAGCTGTAGTAGCCCCGAAGCGACCCAGCGCCGGAAAGCGCCTGGAATGGATCCTCATCAACCTGCTTCTTTGAAAGCTTGCGGGTGTGATGGACCAGAATGATGCCTGCGTCCGGGTCCACGGCGTCGCGAAGCTTCTCAACGCGATCGCGCAAGAAAAACAGCATGGCGTTGTTGTCGTTCTCACTGGGTCCCGCTTCACCGCCATCAAAGACGTTTCGGATCGGATCAATGACGATGATGTCCAGCCCATCGGGGAAGTGTTTTCTGATTATAGCGCCAACCGTCTCAACGCCCGCTTCATTCAAAATGAGCTTGAGCTGCGGCGTGATGACGAGATTGTCATGGGCTTGGCGGATCACCTCAGGCTGCAACGAGATTTCCTGAAGGCGCTCCCGGAGATAGTGGTACTGGATTTCGGCCTGCAGATAGAAAACGCGCAAAGGGCGCGGTGGCGTAAAAGACAGAAACCCAATGCCTGCAGCCATGTGAACCAGCCAGCTGAGCAAAAAATCACTTTTGCCAACCTTGGGCGCACCGCCGAAAACCAGCAGGCCCGATGGTGTCAGGACACGAGGCGCAATGATGTCGTCCGGCATGGGAGAACAATCACCCAGCAACTGCTTCAGGCTAAAGGCTTGCGCATTGGACCTCGGCCTTGTGAGGGATTGACGCGCTGCGCTGGCAATGAAGGCATCAATGTCCATGCGGTCATCGACAGCGTCCGCCGCATCCCACTTTTCCGGTTTATCCAGAGGCGGCATGAGAATGGCGACAGAAAGGGCACCGGCACCAAGAGCGGCCTCGGCAGCAGCTTCCGCGTACTGCCAGCCTGCCGCATCCTTGTCGGGCCAGATCAAGACCCGTTTGCCACAAAGCGGTGACCAGTCGGTTTTCTCAACTGGTGCCTTGGCCCCGTTCATGGCCGTCGTGGCGCAAACGCCCTGACCGATTAAAGCATCTGCCGCCTTCTCGCCTTCAACTAACACCACATCCATGGCGGATTTCATGGCGGGCTGGTTGTAAAGCGGTCGCGGATCCGGAGCCTTCATCTTCCGGCGCGAAACGTCCCAGGGCCTAAACTGCTTTCCGCTGGGCGGGTCATAGCGATAGACACAGGCCAACAGAGCGCCTTCACCATCAACATAGTCCCACTTGGCTGTCACCGGCCCCAACTCATCCATCGGCACGGTACGTTCCGGTTCAGCAGTTACAGTTTCCGGTCGCGGCTCGCCCAGCCATTGGCGAACGTCATCCAATAACGATGGGAAATCCGATTGGGTGTTGCGCCCTGTTGCCGTAGCCCAGAGTGCGAGCACGTCCCCGCCCTCACCTGTCGCGAAGTCATGCCACATCCCAGTTTTGGGGCCGGATAGCTCAACACTCAGGCTTTCGCCCTTGTTGCCTCGGACATCACCAACCAGAAATTTTCCATGACGGAAAACACCTGCGGGATAGAGGTAGGACAGAAGGCCACGCAAATTAGCATTGAGTCGCACCTTGATCTCATCAACCGAGAACCCTGTTTGGCGAGCATCGTCTTGGCGCTGGGGGGCTGCTGAATTGAAATCCCGCCAGTCATTAATGTTTACAACCTCATTGCTCATCCGCCGGTTCTCCAGCACCGATCAGACCAGTCGCAGAATTTGCACTCGAAGAAATCAGCCGATTGCGCGATACGAGGCAGCAACTCACCGGCTTCTGTCGCCTGAATGACGCGCACCGCTTTATCGCTCATGCGTTGGGCAAGCCCGCCGTCAAACGCAACCAGCTCATGGTGAAGCTCCGCTGTATCCTTGTTGATGGCGGTAAACAGTGCCGGGTTTTGAGAAATGCCCGGAACCGAGGCTTCCATATAGGCCTGGTACGTGGCGATCTGCGCGGCATAAACCGGCTTGGAAATTGAGACGCCGCGTTTGACGGTGTCCTTCCAGGATTTGTTGTTGAGTGATTTGCATTCCCAAAGGGCTGGGAAGCCATCCATGACCGGAGCTGCGTTGATAATGCCGTCCACGTGACCACGAATGCGGCCACTCGCGACACTGAACCCAAATTGCTCTCCACCAGGCTTGTTGCCTTTGGTCGTATAGAGCTCGAAGCCAGCCTTACGCAGCCAATCGATGGCCAGGTCCTCAAAGACGTGACCGGCAGCAAAAATCCGCAGGGTTTGCCCATCGAAATCCCGACCATCGTCTTTCGGGGCCTGGGCGTATTCGAATTGCAAAGCGCGTTCACAGGCAACGCCAAGACGGGAGCCACCGAGATATTGGCGTGGTATTTGGCGTTGGTTTTCGGCAACCAAAGCCTCATCGATATGAGCGTTCACCTGATCGGCGAATGTTTGGGAGGAATTGTAATCCAACATCAAAAGGGGACCTCCGTGTCTTCGCCTTTGGCAATCGACAGCATGGCGTCTTGAAACCCGCCAACGCAGACTTCTGCGAGAGTGAGAACCTGGGCTTCTGTGAGATCAATCAGCCGGGTTTCCCAACCGATCTCTTCCATCACTTCGGCCAGCATCTTGACGGCATGGCGCAGTGCGGCTTTTTCTTGTTCAGTCAAATCAACCATGCCCAAGCCCTCCTTCGCCAAGCGCGACCAAAAACCCTGGCAGTCCATGGAGCAGAACCACCGCTGAATACGCGGACGCTTCGATGAATGGCGGTCGAACCAGCCAAAACCACGGGTCGGTCGCCGACAGACGGCACAGAGCTCCCCGCGCGGATGCCATAACCTCAAACGGGTGGCAGGGTTTCCTGAAGTCACCATGGGTCATGCCGCCCTCCGGCTATCTTCAGGAGCGTTCAACACCAGATTGGTGATTGCGGCCTTATTGAATTGAAAGGTCAGCAGTGCCGATGCGTGATACCGGGTCAGGCCAAAATCCTGACGGTATTCGGGCGGCAAGAATTGAAGCTGACGGGTGGTGACCGACTGATTGAGCCAGGAGCGTGATTTATGGGCGCTTTCATCGGTCTCGTTTTCATTCAGCCAATCATCGGCTGCAGCCAGGCAAATGGTGCGCTCACCCATGGCCAGCAAATGCGATTTGAGACCCTTTCCACCCCCGACGGCATGCCAGCGGCCCTGATGAAAGAAAATGCCGCTCCAGGCGTTGAAGCCATTTGCGACCAGCGCCGCATCATCGCCAAAGAGATCACACCATTGGAAACTGGAACGCTTGAGCAGATCCACTTCCGACATGACGAAATCAGAGATCGGCTGTTGGCCTTCCTTACCCTCCGATTGGAAGTGGTAACCGCACAACGGGCATTCCATGACGGCCAGCGGCACATTGGCGGCGCACTCAGGGCATTCCTTGGTCAGTGCGGGACCGGAGCCAACCTTGCCATCAAGGTTTACGTCCTGCTCGAGACTGCCATGCAGAAGACTGGAAGTACCAAAATCCAGCACAATGCAGTCCCTTTTGACCACACCCGGATGTTCGCTGGGATCAACGGTACGCAGGCCGCGCCCAACCATCTGGATCATGGTGGATTTATAAGAAGACGGCCTCAGCAAGACGACACAGCTGGTCGGCGGATGATCCCAGCCTTCGGTCAGAACCGCGACATTAACCAGAACCTGGGTTTCCCCCCGCTCATAGGCCTTTAGGACATCGCGCCGTTCAGAAGCGCCCATGTCGCCATAAACCATGGCGGCCTGGATACCTTGAGTGCGAAAAGCGTCACGCACATTGCGGGCGTGATCGACCGTCGAACAAAAGACAACGGTTTGACGATCACCCGCCTTCTCCCGCCAGTGCTGGATCACAGCATCCGTGATCGGCGCTTTGTTCATGATGGCGTCCACAGCCATCATGTCGAAGTCGTCTACGCTCTTGCGAACCGACTTGAGCGCTTCCTGTGCGCCAACATCAATCACGAAAGTGCGGGGCGGCACCAGATGTCCGGAAGCAACCAGTTCTCCAATGAAGACTTGATCGGCAACATTGGAAAAGATCGGACGCAAACCCTTCTTGTCTCCCCGGTTGGGAGTGGCCGTCACACCGAAAATCTTAACGTCCGGGTTTTTGTCCCTGGCCTGATCAATGATACGACGGTAACTGTCGGCTGCCGCATGATGGGCTTCGTCAATCACCAGAAGATCCAGAGCGGGCATGGCAGCAAGGTTAGATTTACGCGCCAAGGTCGGAACCATGGCGAATGTAGTCCGCCCCTGCCAGGATTTGGTTTTGGCATCGACGACAGACGTACTCAGGTCCGGATTGACCCGAATGAACTTTGCCTCGTTTTGGCTTGTCAGCTCATCACGATGGGCGAGCACACAGGCCTTGGCATCATTGCCTTTCAGCAACTGACCGGTGACACCGGCCAGCGCGATGGTTTTCCCAAATCCGGTTGAGGCAACAGCCAGGGTGTTGCCGTGTTCGCCGAGCGCTTGAACACTGCGCTCGACGAAGGTTTTCTGGCGGGGACGGAGTAACATGACCAGCCTCCCCTACTGAGCCCAAGACGGGCGATTGGGGTTTGAAGCCGGTTGCGCTTCTGTGTTGGCATTGGCCATCGGCTGGGCCGTTGCGACAGGGGCCGATTGGCTCGGCGTCCAGAGACCGCCGCCAGACTTGAACGTATCCCAATCCTTGTGGTTGGGAGCCACTGCAAACCGGATATCGTTTTTCGGGTCGCCATTGGCATCCTTGCCGACATCAATCTTGGCCAGGAATTCAATGCCATCCAGATCCGTAAAACCGTTGATACGGCGAGCAGCCTGCGCCTGCGGGGAATTGTCTTTGTCGGAAAGGCCCCGCGATGAGTTCAGGATACCCCGCACAAAAGACCGGCCCATGTTGCCCCATTCCGGACCCTTGAGGCTGCGAAGCCCAATCAGGCTCCAGACCTTACGCTTGGCAAACGGACCTTCGAGGATGACGAACTCGGCGTTCAGATAGACCGAGCCGGTCGTATCGTTGTGGGTTGCGTATCCCCCTGTCCAACCCTGAGCCGGATCGTCATAACCACCGGGTTTGATGGTCATCCGCACCGGTACAATGGTGCCCTTTGGGATCAGGTCGTAGGATGTTTGGGCTTCCGCGTCGTTATAGTCGTTCCATGCACCAGTCATAATTACTGTGCTCCTTTGTCGTCTTCAGGGTTGGGGGTCTCGGCTGGCGGTACGGGGCGACTAAAAGTCAGCCTTTCGCCTGCCGGTTTTGCTGGGCCGCCGACCTTTTCCATCAGACGGCCAAGGTGGGGTTCTTCGATTTGATCTAGCCGACCGCTGCGATCCTTTGCGGGAAAGCCAAACGGGTTCAACGTGTGGCAAACAAACGCTCTGTAGGGATCCACGCCATCCGGGCTGACTTCGGCCATGGCGATGACTTCATCGACGATGCCGGGGAGTTCGTTGCCAGTCTTTGAGCCATCGATTTGGGGAACAAAGGTCTTGCGATTGAAATCATCGAGCTTCTCGTCGAGGATTCCAACAAACCAAACGTTCTTGCCACGGGTGTGCTGAAGGTGCGTGAGCCAGGCGATCATCTCCTGGCCGTGGAGACCATAAGCACCACGCATGTCAGGCTTGCCGGTGCGCTCAGAAATTGCCTGCGGCTGGCCTTTGGCCCATTGGAAACACAGACGTCCCGCAACCGTGATGCTGTCGATAAAGACCGTCTGGTACTTATCCAGCGCTGCCGGATCGCCAAACTGCTCACAAACCGCGTCATAGTGGGCCTGGCTATAGACCTGATCGTCACGCAAAGCCGGGTTTGGACCGCCGATGAAGACCGCGAAATCACGGCATTCAACCCAGGTGCGAGGCCGAATGGTATCTCCGGACCAGCCTTCGATCGCCAGATCCCCTGCCTCCAAATCGAAGAACAAGGTGGACTGGGCATCCAGCGTCCAAAGCAGTGAGGTTTTGCCGATACCGGACTTGCCGAAGATGCAGCCTTTAATGCCGCGCTGCTCCGATAACCGTTCATCGGCGGAAATGATGGGGAGCGTCATCACTTGCCCCCCTTCTTCGAAGTCACCGCATCAAGGGCATTGTCTGCCCCCAAGGATCCGTTCTTGCGGGCCATGTCGTAGACCCGACGCAGTGCATCGATTTCTCCGTAAATCGCAGAGGATTTGGCCTGCAAAGCCAACTGGGCAAAAGCAATGTCATCAATGGACGCTGCCTCAATGGGTTTGATCACCTCTTCCTGGCAATCGCCCAAAGGCGGGATCCGGATGGTATCGGGAAGATCCGCGAGATAGCTGTTGTCTTCACGCAGGCGTTCGAGTTTGGTCTTGGCGGTCATGATTGCACCTCATCGTTCAGGGAAAGTTGGTAGGAGGCTTTGCCGACACGCACGGTCCTTGCGCCCTCAAACGCCGAGCGGATATGGCTCGGCCAAGCGGCGTATTTGCGTTCGGAAACCTTGATGGTGATGTCGACGTATTCAGCCGGGTCATCGCCCTCGGCCTTCATGCGCTCAACAAGCTGAGAAAGCTGGGATTGGTCCCAGGCGACCTTTTTGGGAAGATCGGCAACGACCTGCGCCAGACCTTCATTGAAGCGAACCGTACCCGTGTCTTTGCCGAGGGCTGCGCGGGCTTCTCTCGCCTGAAGGGAAAAACGGCACTCAAGAGCACTGTCGAACCGATCCTTCATCAGCTTTGTGATGGTGAGCCGTTCGGCGATTTCACCTTGCAATGCGATCAGCTGTTCGACCGGCAGAGAGGCAATGTCCGCCACCTCCATGGCGCTCAGGTCATCTATTTGAATGCGGTTGGGGATATTCATGGCGGCCCCCTTACGCATAGAGATCGTTCGGGGTTTCGGTGGTGCTTTTGCAGAGGTTGTCTGCTTCAAAAGCTTCCACGTCTT
>CAYFMP010000118.1:0-8003 GCA_964344215.1 uncultured Thalassospiraceae bacterium
AAGACCAAATCACCCAGTGTTGGATCGGCATCAAGAACGGTGCCGATTTGCTGCAGCAGGGTGTCGAAGGCTGCGTCGCGGGCAGCGGCATCACCGTTTTCGACGTAGATCTCGATCTCTGCATCCTGGCGACAATAAATTCCGCCAAATCCACCTAAAGCCTGTTCCGGCTCATCGGCGATGCCATCGCGAAGGATGATTAGTCCAGCCGACGGGATTTTCTCAGGCACAGCTGAATTGCGTTCGACAGTGACATCTGAAATATCTCTTAGAGCCGACTGCACAGCGATCAAGATTTGCTCGGTTTTTGAAGACACGACCTACTCCGATGGCATATGGCGATCAATAAGGTGCGGTGTCCGGCGAGACCAGGCTTCCGCTGCGCGGCGCACATCCAGGCGCTTGGGCATTTTCACTTGCGGCACCATCACAAACATCACCACCGTGGTGATCCCCGATTTGATGCGACCTGTTTTGGTGAACGAGCCACCTTTGGCACGACGTCCAACACGACCGGTCTTGCCGCTCACACGAACGCCATCAACGACCAACAAGGAAGGCTGTCCACGCCGATAGACAAACCTCAGTGACCCAAACCGATGCTCAGGAAAATTGGATGGTGATATCCGTTTCCCCCCAACACCTCGCTTCGGAGCCGCAGCCGTTGGAATGGCCAACCAAAAGCCAGACTTGCTTTTGATAACCGTTCCTCGATCAAGGGTTCGGACAATCTGCGGTGCTTTTGACCAGACGAGACTCGCTGCATCGTAGCCCTTATTGGGATATGCCCGGCTTCGCCAGGTGCGGGCCAAGCGTGTTCCCAGTCCAGCAGAAATCACCTGACGGCGAAGACTGCCCTTGAGCCCGTCACCAGCATCTTTGATCCCACCACTAACCGCTTTCTCAATCTGGCGTAATTCAGCTTTGAGATCGGCTTTCATAGAACCGACAATGGAGGCCGCAAGCTTCATGCAGGCCTCACATCCAGTGTCCAAACCAATCGATCAGGATCTTTACGTTCAGGTTCCCCCTGCACGACATAGCTTCTTTCATTGAAAGTTACTCGGTCGCCAGGTTTTGGCTCAGGCACTTCAGAAACCCTGACATCAAACAGAGTTGTCTCTGAATGAACCCGGGTTTCACCAAAACCAATGATTTCATCTGGCCGTCGAGCGATGAGACGTACAGGCACGGCATCTTCACCGGACGGAATGTAGAGACCGTCAGATGCAATATTCGGATCGGCAAACAGCACATCCATCGCCATGCCCACAGCAGTCATCAGAAACTGCCGTTCAAGCGAACACGCCCAATGGTCTCACTGGCTGTGCCACCAACGGCTTCAACGGCCACACCAATAAGGGTGTTACCTGTCGCCGTTTTGGTAACGACCTTATTGGTGTCATCCCAATAAACCTTGTCACCAGCGCTCCAGGCTTGAGACGCAGCTTTGGTCAAATCAAAGACCCCAACAAGGCTTGCCTCGACCTCTTCGCCAGCAACCGCACTAATGTTGGAAACACCGAAAATACCGCCAAGCAGGAAGCCCCCGCCTGAAGCGACATCGTAGGGAACTGCAAGCGTGAGGGTATGGCCGGGTTGAATGTAGTTTTTCATGGAAGGTTTCCTTTTCCAAAAGACGAAGGGCGACCTATTGGCCGCCCGTCTCGTCAGAAATGATTATGAAAAGCCCGTGTTACGCGCCGGGGTTCTTGAACAGTCCACGCCAATCAATGGCTTTGGCTCCAAAATCCAATCGGCACTTAATCTCAACGCCGTCCACATCGAAGCCGTTTCGGGTTTCGATGTAGGCTCCTTGCTGGCCTTCCAGATAGGCATATTCGATGGTGTCGATCTGGTTCGGGTTTGCCGCCAAGTACCAAGCCGTTTCACTCACAGCATCCAGACGCGGTTCAGAAATCGGCGACAGCGTGCGAATGGACTGGGGCACCACATTGGCCGTGTCGGCGGGTACAATATTCTGTGCCACCATCTGCTCGGCCTTCAATTCCAAAGCGGCAGGAACGATCAGGAAAGACGGACGGATGTTCAGAACCGTCTTCTTATCCAGGCCAGTTTGTTTGGCCATGGAGGCGCGAGCCGCACCAACGGCATCCACCGATAGCGCAGCGCCGGTCCCGGCCAGGTTCTTATGGTCGCCATGAAAGAGTGCCTTGTTGTCGGCCATTGCCGGGTTCGAGGTAATGATGCCCCATACAACGTCGCTTTCAAGCTGAGCGATGGAGTTGCCGTACATGGCGGGGATCCGGGTAAAGGCGTCCAGATCGTCGTTGATCAAAACCTGACGGGTAATCGCAACGACCCGCCCATATGTTTCGATGCGGTAGCTTTCCTTGGACTCGCCAAGTGTCCCCCGTTTGAATTCGCCACTTTCGTTGACCTTTAAGAGCTGAGGCGCTTCGCCCAACTGGACCCGGTGCATGGCCTTGAAATCCGTGGCCAGAACCTGTCGGCAGAAATGCGTGAAGGTCCGGGGATAAGCATCGTAAGCCTGACGAAGCGTCTTGTTGGTGACAGCGGCCAGGATCTCCGGGAAATCCGACGTGGAATGAAGCGCACGGGTCGCAACCTCATCCCGAGACAGGCCTCGGGTGTTTTCACCCACATTGGCGAGGCTTTCCCGAGCCAATTCCATCAGGGTCATGCCACGATATTCCCGGGCAGCATCTTCCAACGGGAACAAGGTCGGGCTGTAGCGATGCAACAACGCATTGGTCACTGCCTGACGACGGGTCACACGCTCATCCTGACCCCCCAGAGGAACGGAAACCTGCGAGAAGGTTCGTGTTTCTTCGGATTTGGCGGCAACCTGATCAAGAATGACCTTACGCGCTTCCTCAAGGGAGACGCCGCGTTTCACCAGATCGTCGGCAAAGCTGCGTTCCAGATCAAGCTTACCTGCCAGATCAAAGATGGTCGAGACACGCTCCCGCTCAAGATCACGGGCCTTGGTGACCAAAGCTTCCGCATCGGATTTTTGGACATCAGGCGTCTTGTTTCGTTGCTCAATGGATCGCTTTTCCTGCGGTTCCTGAACCTTGGGAGCTTCCTCTGCGCTCACGGTATCTTCGGTCATATCGGTTTCCTCGGTGGTGGGGATATCGTCGTCATGCATGGTGGAATTCCTTTTGCTGCAATCATCAGCGTCGCCACGTTGCACGACGCACTCATGTGTTTGGGTGGTGTGGTTGGATCGGAAACCTGCGGCAGGGTCAGCGCCAACAGGCACGGCAGAGATTTCAAAAGGCGTCCAATCAACAGCCCGCCAGACTTCCCTGCCCGCTTCTGATTTGCTCACTTCGTAGCGGTGAACCTGATAACCAATGGAAACGGCCCGGATGTGTCCTGCCACGATGTCGCGCCAGATCGGCTCGACTTCGTCACGCTCGGAGAACCGGATCGTCGCAATGCCCTGACCGTTTTCAAGGCGGGCGCTATCTGGGACAACCGAACCAATGACAGCGTTCAGCTCACCGGTCTCATGCACCTTTAGAAAAGGAGCCCCACCATTCAGCCGCTCCAGACGAACGTGATCTGGATCTAGACTTAGGTCCTCATCGTAAGGGTCGCCCAGAAAGGGTTGGCGACGAACACGAGCACCAGTAGACCAAACCACATCAATGGTTCGAGCCTCTTGGTCCGCTGAATTCGGCGCAAGCTCCGCCGCCCGGCGCATGGCCGGGAGTTCAATGGTCTTATCCATCTGATCCTCAATTTCAGTCTGTGGTGTCGGTCGCAGCAAAGGCGTCTGTGGTCTGCGCACTGCCCGTCTTGGTGACCCGTCTTGGGTCTGAGTCCAAAACAATCCCGGCGGCATCCAGCTTGGTATTCATGCTGGCGATCTCTGCGAGAACGGCATCAGGATTGCGGCCTTGCCGCGCGATGGCTTCCGCCAAAGTCATGGTGCCGGATCGAATGGAGAGCAGATCCGCCATGGCATCTTTCATGGGGTCGACCGCTTCGAATTTCGGTGGAGACCATTCCACCGGGACCTCCGGTTCAGGGATGTGCCCCGCCACCCAGGCCGCTTCGGTGAACCAGTTCCAGACAGGTTGGCAAAGCATGGGAATGAACAGCTGCCATTGGACAGCATCAACCATCCGCCTGAACTCGACGAGACCGGCACGAATTGACGAATAGTTCACCTGACTTAGATCACCAGTGAGCAATTCATAAGGAACCCGAAAACCCGCCGATATGGTGTGGAGACTTGCGCGTTTGTATTCGCCGTAGCCTCCCGTTGCCGCTGGCTGATTAAATTTGATGTCCTTGCCGCCGCGAGCATACGCAATGAGCCCGGGTTCAAACTGCTCCACCCGTTTGCCATCAGCATCGGTGACAGCAGGAGCAACGCCTTGTTGGGATTCATCATCACCAAAAACGATCGCCGTGACACAGGCTTCCGTTTTCTTGCGAACGATCTCGGCAACCTCATAGTCATCAAGATCACGTAAAGACCGAATGACCGGCGCTCCCCATGGAACACCGCGAACCTGTACACGTTGCTTTTCATAGACATGCACAATATCGGTGGCAGCAACTGCCTTGCTTTGGAAGCCCCCTTGAATGGCACCATAGGCGTCACCGGGGTGGCTTTCATAAATCCAATAGGCCTTTCTCTGCCCTATGCCGTTGAACTGCACACCCTGGACAAGGCGGTCTTTCCCGGCAGTCTCTCCGTTTCTTGTCGCATCCAGAAAGTCAGCTTCAAGGATCTGGAGCTGCATTGGAACGTTTAGACCATCAGAGACTTTCCGCATACGGCGGCGAACCAATACCTCTCCCGCTTCGACCATCTCACGACAGATCAAGGTCTGCAGGCCGTAGAAATCCAATTGACCATCGGCATCACATTGACGAGACCACTGATCCCAGAGTTTGTTGACGGCTTTGTCGAGCGCTTCGTTGCCCGAAACCGCCCGGGGCATGATGCCTGCGCCGATGATGTTGTTGACCAACACGGACACGGCTTTGGCCGCATGGGGATTGTTGCGAACAAGATCGCGCATGCGATCACGTAACAACGCACTGGCCATGCCGACTTCTGTATCGGCAGAAGTGCCAGCTGTTCTCCAGCCATCTGTTCTGCGCCCTTTGGACGCACCATCATAACCGCGAGCCAGACCATCAAATGCCTGACGAGCCAAAGCCCTCCTTGTGGCGGTGACGGGTGCGAAGACCGCGACGGCTTTATCCAACCAGCTAACCGTCATCAAGAATTGCCTCGGCTAAATCCCGCAAATCCGGCAACCGGCAGAGGCTTCTTGCTTGCGGCAATATCTCGCTCAATGGTTCGGATCCGGCTGATCAAATCTTCCGCTGAACCGTATTCGACGGATTTACCGTCATAGCTGACGCGCAACGTCCCGCTGGCATAGGCGCGTTTAAGCGCTGCCAGTTCTGTATCTGACCAAGACGTCATCGAGAGTTTTCCTTAAAACCAGTTGTCACGCCGACCTAACCAATCCGAACGGCGTTTTTCCGTTGGCGGGTTGGATGGTCGGTTGATCATGCCCGCTGCTTCAGCATCTTGAGCCGGAACACCAAGTTGATCTTCAAGGTCTGTCCATTTTTCTGCAGACCATCGATCGGCTCCCGCAATCCACGCGGCTGCCCGGGCGTACACCCGGCAATCCAGAGCTTCATTACGTTCACGCAGTTTTTGCCATTCAAGACGTGTGAAGCCGCGCTTGTTCTTGACGGTCACGAGCTGCTCGGCAACCAACTGCTTAAGCCATTCCGTCTCCACCCAGGTCGGCAAATGAACTGTGCCGGGTAAATACTCAGCTCCCTCGGCTCTTTCCTCATCCGTTGGACGAGATGCTCGAAGAAACCTGTAGGTCTCGGATTTAAAGGTCGAGACAGAAACCGTCCAAAGCCGAGCCCCGCGTTTAAGCTTCTTGCCGCCATCGGTCGCATCAACGAACGTGGGACCTGAAACCGGACTGGACCGATTGAACCCTTCAACACCCTTAATGGGGGCAACCTGACCAAAACCAACCCGTCGAGCCCAGGCATAGACAGCCGAAGCTTCATAGCCGGTATCGACAGCCAGTTTGGCGATACGAAGATGCGCCCCACTTACATGGGGCCAGGATCGATCCAATAGAGCTTCCAGTTTCAGCCAGGGACCTGGGTCGTGCGGACCACCATCAATCACGATGTGATCCACCAACCAGCTTTCCAGTCCACGCCCCCAGGCCCAGACATCCATTTCGATGCGGTCTTTCTGAATATCGGCTCCCGCTGTCAAAAACAGGCCACCCTCTGGTACCGTTCCTGGCGACCATTGCTGGCGCTGATCGTACAGACGCTCCCAATCTGGAGCTTCGCCGGTTTCGACCCAGGTCTCACCGAGAGAGGTGTTCACGAAGGTTTTCATGCCCTCGGCCCCTTGGGCTTTGGCAGACAAAAACGCCCGTACCATGTTTTCCAATCGAACCCATGGCGAATAAATTTCATTCAGATGGAACCCTGCGATCCCGGCGAAAGGGTTTTCTGCTCGCCATTCACCATGTCGAATTACAGACCAGCGCTGTGCATCAGACCAAACCGAGCCACACTGCTCACAAACGTAGTGCGCCGTTTCCGGCAGGTGGGCACCAGCAGCGTCCTTTTCCCAATGGACCTGTTCCCATCGCAAGACCTGATGGGTTCCGCAATCCGGACAGGGAACCCAAAACCGTCGTTTATCACTTTCTTCCCAAGCCGCATCAATTCGGCTCACACCTTTGATCGTCGGCGTTGAGACCAGAACGATCTTGCGGTTCCAGAAAGTCACTGTGCGCTTTCGCGCCAGGTTAACAGGATCACCTTCCGCTCCCGCACTGGGCGGGTAGCGATCAACTTCATCACACAGAAGGATCCGGATTGGACGCATGGCCAAACCCGAGGGCGCGTTCGCACCAACGATCGTCAAATGCCCCCCGACAAACTTCTTGTGCAGGATCTTGTTCGATCCATCCCGAGACTTCGGATCCGACAGCTTCCCATAAAGGCACGGCGTATCCCGCGCCATGGGTGCAAAGCGGTCTTTAGACCAGGTCTCGGCATCACGTTCTGTCGGCATCACCACCATGATGGGTGATGGATCCTGATCAACGTGATAGCCGACCGTATTCAGGATGCATTCCGTCTTGCCGACCTGAGCCGAGGTCTTCACAACCACGGTTTCTACCGAGGCATCGGAAATGGCATTCATGATGCCGCGTTGATACTCGGCGCGTTCCGTCACCCATTGTCCGGGCTCGGAGCTTGCTTCAGAGCTCAGTCGTCTATTTTTGTCCGCCCAATGACTTACGGTCAGATCTGGCGGCGGTGCTGCCGCTTCCAGCGTTTGCTTCGCCACCTTTTGCAGCGCTGTCGTCCCCATCAATGTGATGGACGATTTCAACGTCGGTTTCGGCGATTTCCGTGAGCACTTCGTGGATCGCCTTTTTGATGACGTCCCTTGCTTGATTGAGGCTTGTCGTTTCATGAACCACCGGTGCGATTTTGTCAGGCAGCACCAGCAGCCGTGCCCGCATCAGCGCCACGATTTCCGTCCAGGCCACTTTCACGTCAGGAGCAGAGAGCAAATCCCCTCGCATCTGTGAGGCTTCCATTTCTGCAAGATCAGCCTTGGCCGTCACCAACCGGGCTCGTTCCGTTCCATAATCGGCGTTCCCCGCCTCTCCCTTCAGATTGAGATCACGCAGATGGCGGATATAGCCGCGTACCGAACCAATAAGCTCGTAGCGACCCCTTGCCGCCTTCGGGATGACACCGGCTTTCGATAACTGCTGGACCCGCCGCTCGGAGATGTCGAGCAGGCTCGAGATCACAGAAATGGGCTGAGTGTTATCCGACATGACCGCCAAAAAGTGATTAATTACAGTCTATTAGACTTGATGACCTTTCGATTAAGAGCGTTACTGAATTTAGCCAAACGCTTGAAACGAAAGGAAAATCCATGACCAGCATTGCCATCATGATGAACGACG
>CAYFMP010000119.1:0-7876 GCA_964344215.1 uncultured Thalassospiraceae bacterium
GATGCGGGGCCATCGGAAGCGGGCCGCGACGCCGTCCGGGGGGCCGGAGAACGCGTCTCAGCGATTCCATATCGACGTGAACCGTCTAGGCCCGCTCGTAGGCCAGCGCCGCCGTCGCCAGATCCAGCAGCGCGCTGCCGGCCGACTTGAAGAGCGTGATCTCCTGCGCCCCACCGCGCCCCTCGATGCGGCCGCCGGCCAGGTCGAACAGGTCGCCGACGATGTCGCCCTTGGAGATCACGCCGCGCCCCAAGGGATCGCAGATGTCGCCGGCCTTGTCGACGGCTTCCGAGGTATCGACGTAGAGGCGAGCGCGTTTCACGCAGGCATCGTCGGATTCGCGCATGTCCGGCGTGAAGGCGCCGACCAGGTCGAGGTGCTGGCCGTCCGCCAATAGCTCGCCCCTGATCAGCGGCTCGGTGGCCAGCGTCGCGCACGAGATGACGTCGGCGTCGGGTATGGCCTGGTCGAGGTCGTCGACGACGCGCACCTCGAGGTCGGTGCGCTCGAGGCGGGCCTCGACGAGGGCGGCGTTCTCCGGGTGGCGCCCCCACACGGCGACTTCTTTGATCGGGCGGACGGCGGCGTGGGCGTCGATCAGGTGCGGCGCCATCACGCCGGTGCCGACCATCAAGAGCTTCGTCGCGTCGGCCCTGGACAGGTACCGCGAGGCCAGCGCCGAGGCGGCCGCCGTCTTGCGGGCCGTCAGCTTGTTGCCGTCGAGGAGCGCCAGCGCCTCGCCGGTTTCGCGGCTGAACAGCTGATAGGTGGCCTGCACCGCCGGCAGGCCGCGGCCGGCGTTGTCGGGGGCGACGTTGACCAATTTCACTCCAATGTAGTCGCGCCCGTCCCAGGCCGGCATCAAGAGCTGGGTGATGTCGGCGCCGTCCTCGACCGGAATCGTCAGGTGCAAGCGCGGCGGCACCGTGATATCGGCACGAAACGCCTCGTCGAGGGCGTCGACCAGGGACCGATAGTCGAGCACCCGGTCGAGACCGGCGGCATCCAGGGTGCGCATGGGCCTCAGGCCGCGTCGCGGGGAACCGGCAGGCCCGAAGCCGGACCGGGATCGGCCTCGGTTTCCGTTTCCAGGGCGTCGAGCTGTTGGCGGAGACGCTTGGTTTCGCGTTCGGCGGCCTCGGCCCGGCGCCCCTGTTCGCGGGCCCGGCGCCGTGATTTGCCGGCCGACAGCCAGGCCGCCGCCCCGCCCCACAGGACGCCGACCACCAGACTGGCCAGAATCACGGCAAACACCGGAATCTCGATGGAATAGGGAAACGGCCAGCCATCCAGGGTGACGGGAGTGCGGTTGGAGACCGAAAAGACGACCACAATCACGGCGACGGGGACAAGAACGATCCAGGACAGCAGCTTCGACACGTCTTTTGAATTCCCTCCCAACCCGGCGCCGCGGTCCCGCCGTCTCGGGAACGCCTCAATCCTTGGAGTTCAGCCGTTCACGCAGTTGTTTGCCGGTCTTGAAATAGGGGATGAACTTCTCGGAGACCTGGACCGCTTCGCCGGTCCGGGGGTTGCGGCCGATGCGGGCGCCGCGCGCTTTTACGGAAAACGCGCCGAAGCCTCTGAGCTCGACGCGGTCGCCTCGGGACAGGGCGGCGGTGATTTCCTCGAAGATCGTCGTCACGATGCGCTCGACATCGCGCTGGTACAGATGCGGATTGGCCGCAGCGAGACGCGCAATCAACTCGGATTTCGTCATGCCTCTATCCCCCTTGGGTGCTCCAGGCCCCTTCAGTAGAGGTTAGGGTGCCAAAGAGAGATGACCCCGTCAAGTCTAAGTCGTTCAGAAAACAGAGTTTTTCCGACCACACCCCGGACCGTTCCTTCGAGGAACTGGCGCCATGGTTCATCCTCGCGCTCGATCTCGACGTCGTTGACCGGCAATTCGGTGTCGATCTGGCGGGTTTCGGCCAGCCACGCCAGCGCTTCCTTCTCGGCACCCAGGCTGTCGACGAGTCCGTTCTCCTTGGCCTGGCGGCCGCTGAAGACGCGGCCGTCGGCCAGTTCGAGGACCCGGCTGCGGTCCATTTTGCGGCGCTCGGCGACGATATCGACGAACATATCGAAATAGTCCCCGACCACCGCCCGCGTCGCCTTGCGGGCCTCCGGCGAGAACGGCTCCAAGGGATTGGGTTGCGCCTTCATAGGCCCGCTTTTGACGGTTTCCGGCTTGATGCCGATCTTCTCGAGCAATTCGGTGACATCGGCGGTCTGCAGAATGACGCCGATCGAGCCGGTCAGCGTGCCTGAGCGGGCGACGATATGGTCGGACCCCAGCGCCGACATGTATCCGGCCGAAGTGGCGGTCCCTCCCATGACGGCGACCACCGGCTTCCTGCCGCCGACGGCGCGCAGTCCTTCGTAGAGGTCCTCGCCGCCGACATAGGTGCCGCCGGGGCTGTCGATGGCGACGATCAGCGCCTTGACCCGGTCGTTCTCGGCGATCGCTTTGAGGGTCTTATCGCGGTCGCGGTCGCCGAGAATCAGCCCGTCAACGTTGAGCCTGGCAATATGATCGCGGTGCCGGGCCAGGTCGAAGCGGCCGACGGCGGCGATCACGGCGGCGGCGGCGGCAATGATGCCGATGATCCGCCACAGCGTCAGACGCCGTTTGAGGCGCCGCCTGTCGAGAATTTCGTCCGTATCAACCGACATCCCATTCCCGCCGCAGGGCGCCGGCCCGCGATTGAACCGGCGCGTGGTTTCTCAACCTATTTTTCGGCCGCTTCGTCGGCCTTGGCCTTCTTGGCGGCCGGTTTCTTGGCGGCCGGCTTCTTGACCGGCTTCTCTTCGGCCGCTTCGTCGGCCTTGGCTTTCTTGGGCGTCGCTTTCTTCTTGGCGGCCGGTTTCTTGGCCGGCTTCTCTTCGGCCGCTTCGTCGGCCGCCTTCTTGGGCGCAGCCTTCTTGGCGGGCTTCTTGGCCGTCTTTTCCGCCGCCTCGGACTCTTCCTTGTCCTTTTCGGCCGCCTTCTTGGCGGGCTTCTTGGCCGGCTTGTCGTCGGCCTTGCCCTCGTCGGCGTCGGTCTTCTTGGCAACCTTCTTCTTGGTCTCGGCCTTTTCCTCCGCTTCCCTCTTTTCCTGGATGGCGGCGCCGAGGATATCGCCCAGAGAGGCGCCGGAATCGGACGACCCGTATTCGGCCATTGCCTTCTTCTCTTCCTCGACCTCGCGGGCTTTGATGGAAAGGGTCAGCTTGCGGCCCGATTTGTCGATCTGCGTCACCTTGGCGTCGACCTTTTCGCCGGAGGCGAAGCGGTCGGGACGCTGCTCGGAGCGGTCGCGGCTCAGTTCCGACTTGCGGATGAAGCCGGGAACGCCGTCGTTGACCAGCACTTCGATACCGTTGTCGACCACTTGAGTAATGGTGCAGGTGACGATGGAGCCCTTCTTGATGCCGACCAGGCCGGCCTCCACCGGGTCATCGGAGAGCTGCTTGACGCCGAGGCTGATGCGTTCCTTGTCGACGTCGACGTCGAGCACCTTGGCCTGGACGATGTCGCCCTTCTTGTAGCCGGCCAGCGCCTCTTCTCCGGACTTGTCCCAGGCCAGGTCGGAAAGGTGCGCCATGCCGTCGATGTCGCCGTCGAGGCCGATGAACAGGCCGAACTCGGTAATGTTCTTGACCTCGCCCTCGACCACCGAATCGACCGGGAACTTGGCGACGAAATCCTGCCAGGGGTTCTCCAGGCACTGCTTGAGGCCCAGCGAAATACGCCGTTTCTCCGGATCGGCGTCCAACACCATGACCTCGACCTCCTGGCTGGTCGAAACGATCTTGCCGGGGTGGACGTTCTTCTTGGTCCAGCTCATTTCGGAAACGTGGACGAGGCCCTCGACGCCCGGCTCCAGTTCGACGAAGGCGCCGTAATCGGTGATATTGGTGACCCGGCCCGTAAACTTGGCGCCGGACGGGTATTTGGTGGCGACGCCCTCCCAGGGATCGGCCTCGAGCTGCTTGATGCCCAAGGAGATGCGTTGGGTCTCGGCGTTGAAGCGGATGACCTGAACCTTGACCGTCTCGCCGATCTGCAGGGCTTCGGACGGGTGGTTGATGCGCCGCCAGGCGATGTCGGTAACGTGCAACAGGCCGTCGACGCCGCCCAGATCGACGAAAGCGCCGTAATCGGTGATGTTCTTGACGATGCCTTCGAGCACCTGGCCCTCGCTCAACTGCGAAATCAACTCGGCGCGGGCCTCGGTGCGGCTTTCTTCGAGGACGGCGCGGCGCGAAACGACGATGTTGTTGCGCTGCTGGTCCATTTTCAGGATCTGGAACGGTTGCGGGACGCCCATCAAGGGTCCGATATCGCGGACCGGGCGGATATCGACCTGGCTGCCGGGCAGGAATGCGACGGCGCCGGACAGATCGACGATGAAACCGCCTTTGACGCGGCCGAAGATGACGCCGTTGACCCGCTCGCCGGCGTTGAAGGCGGTCTCGAGTTCCGACCAGGCCTCCTCGCGGCGCGCCTTTTCGCGGCTCAGGCGAACGACGCCTTCGCGGTCCTCGAAGCGCTCCACGAACACGTCGACCTGGTCGCCGATGTTGAGATCCGGTCCCGGGTCCTGTCCGGCGATGCCGAACTCCTTCAGCGGAATCCGCCCTTCCGATTTCAGGCCGACGTCGACCAAAACGGCGTCGGCGTCGACGGCGATGACGGTGCCCTTGACGACTCGGCCTTCGAAGCGGCCGTCGGGGCCAAGCGATTCATTCAGGAGATCGGTGAAGTTTTCGGTAATTTCGGGGGCCGCCTCTTGGGCGGCGGCAGTCTGTTTTGCAGGAGCCATCGGTCCTTGGTTTCCTCGGTCTTCGTGTCCCGGCCAACCGGTTGTTTCCGGTGGTCTGGTGGGTGGTCCAAATCCGCCTGTCCGAACCCGGTTTCGAGGCCCGGCGCGGGGTTCAAAAAAAATCGAACGGGTTGTCGTTCGGTCTTGCTGGTTCTCTAGAGTACGATCGCTTCAAATCGAAGGGATTTGAAACGTCAATCGCCCTCTATTTCGCAGTTAGGGGCTTATTCACGTCCTGGATCGAACGATCCAGGACGATAAGACCCTAGGCCTCGATGAGTTCCAGAGCGCGGGCAAACACCTGATCAGCGTCGAGTCCGCTGGTATCGAGAAGGATTGCGTCTGCGGCCGGCTCCAGAGGAGACACGTCACGCGCCGAATCCCGGGCGTCCCGTTCCCTCATGTCCTCGAGAACGCGGGCATATATAGCGTCGAGCCCCCGATCCTGCAACTCTTTAAGGCGCCGCTCGGCGCGGACTTCGGGGGACGCCGTGACGAACAGTTTGACGTCGGCGTCGGGGCACACCACGGTGCCGATGTCGCGGCCGTCGAGTACAGCGCCGGCCGCCCCTGCGGGCGGTTGGCCGGCGAACCTGCGCTGGAACTCCAGCAGCGCCGAACGCACGGCCGGAATGGCCGAAACCCGGGACGCCGCGTCGGCCGCCTGGTCCGAGCGCAGATCGCCGGCCTCGAGGTCGCCCGGCTCCAGGCGGCGCGCGGTGTCGGCCGCGGTTTCCGCGTCGTCCGGGTCGAGCCCGGCCCTGACCATGTTCATGCCGACGGCGCGGTAGATCAGGCCGGTGTCCATCAGCGCCAATCCGAAATGCCGGGCCAGGCGCCGGGCCAGGGTCCCCTTGCCGGCCGCCGCCGGTCCGTCGATGGCGATGATCATGGCCGTCGCCTCCTTCTCCTCATGCTCCTCATGCCGCCTCGATATGCCCGCCCAGGCCGTTCATCAGCTCGGCGAAGCCCGGAAAGCTGGTGTCGATGGCGTCACCGTCGTCGATGGCGACGGGCTCTTCCGTCACCCCGCCCAAGACCAGAAAGGCCATGGCGATGCGGTGATCGAGCTCGACGGCGATGTCGGCACCGCCGCGGGGCGGACGGCCGGCGCCGTGGATGGTCAGCGACTCCTCGGTCTCCTCGACCTCGACGCCGGCCGCGCTCAAACCCTTGGCGATGGCCGCCAGGCGGTCGCTTTCCTTGACCCGAAGCTCGGCCAGGCCTTGCAAGCGCGTCGTCCCCTCGGCGCAGGCGGCGGCGACGGCGAGGATCGGGTATTCGTCGATCATCGAGGGTGCGCGCGACGCCGGCACGTCGGTGCCGCGCAAGGGAGAAAACCCGACCGCCAGGTCGCACAGCGGCTCGCCGGCATCGCGTTCATCGCGGCGGTCGATAACCGCCCCCATCTCGAGCAGCGTATCGATCAGCCCGGTCCTGAGCGGATTGGTGCCGACGCCTTCGAGAACGACGTCGGAGCCCGGCGTCAGCAGGGCGGCAACCAGGGGAAAGGCAGCCGAGGAAATGTCGCCGGGAACGGAGATATCGCGGCCGACGAGCTCGGGCTGGCCGGTCAGCGTGATATGCCGCCCGTCTTGCTCATCGGCGGTTTCGATGTCGGTCCCCAGATAACGGAGCATCCGTTCGGTGTGGTCGCGGGTCGGCTGCGGCTCGATCACCGTCGTTCGGCCCGGCGCGTTCAGCCCGGCCAGCAGAACGGCCGACTTGACCTGGGCCGAGGCCACCGGCAACCGGTAGACGATGGGCAGAGGCGGGTTGGCGCCGACGACGGTGAGCGGCAGCCGGTCGCCGTCGCGGGCGACGAAATCGGCTCCCATGTCGCGAAGCGGCGTCATCACCCGCCCCATCGGCCGCTTCGAGAGGGAGGCATCGCCGCTCAGCGTGGTCGCGAACGGATGGCCCGCCAGCAGACCCATCAGCAGCCTCGCCCCGGTCCCGGAGTTGCCCATGTCGAGCACCGCCTCGGGCTCGGCCAGGCCGCCGACGCCGCGTCCGAACACCCGCCAGGTTCCGTCCTCCCGGCGCTCGATTTCGGCGCCGAGCGCCCTCATCGCCGCCGCCGTCGCCAACACGTCGGCGCCTTCGAGCAGACCGTCGATGCGGGTTTCGCCGACGGCGAGGGCGCCCAGCATCAGGGCCCGGTGCGACACCGACTTGTCGCCGGGGACAGCGATCTCGCCCGTCAACGCGTTCGATCGTTTTGAAACCAAGGGAGACATCATCAGCTGTTCCGAGGTTGAACGGCGCAACCGCGGGCGCATCGGTCGTTCGGTGCCGACCCCCGGCGGTTTTTTGGTTTTGACAGAAGCGAAGGAAAATGGCAATTGGCTGGTCCGGCGATAACCAGACGACGTGGAGGAAGGACGTTGGCGAAAGCGAAGTGGGGTAAGAAACGGACCTGTCCGAGCTGCGGCGCGCCGTTCTACGACCTCAAACGAAAGCATCCCGTGTGTCCGAAGTGCGACACGCCCCTTGCGGAACCATCCGCGGCCAAACCGAAACGCGCCCAGCCGGAGGAAACGGCTGCCGTTACCGAGGAACCCGCGACGCCGCCGGCCGAGACGGTTGCCGACGCGGTCGTCGAAAAGACGGGCAAAGACGTAGTCGACGAAGGAGACGAAGCGGTTATCGGCGAAGTCGATGAGGTCGACGACGACAACGACGACGACGACGAACTGATCGAGGACGCCTCCGATCTCGGCGAGGACGACGACGACATGTCCGAGGTCAAGGAACACATCGACCCCGAGGTCGAGGACAAGTCCTAGCGGCCTGGGGAACGGCGGTCACCCGGCCGATCGCGCCGCCATCACCGGGTACGGCGTTTTTGCTTGCCAATGCCCGGCCGCCGCACTTATTTTCCCGGGCCGGCCGGCCGAAAAACCGGCCGCCGCCAATCGACGACGGGGCCGTAGCTCAGTTGGGAGAGCGCTACAATGGCATTGTAGAGGTCAGGGGTTCGATTCCCCTCGGCTCCACCAATTCTTTCAAGGACTTATACCAGCCGACATTAACACTGACCTGTGTGGGCCCATTTTCGCATTCCG
>CAYFMP010000120.1:0-7698 GCA_964344215.1 uncultured Thalassospiraceae bacterium
TGGTCTTGGAGCTGTTGCTGGAAGGGCGGATCATGGAAGCCGCCGAGGCCGAGCGCCGCGGTTTGGTCAACCGGGTGGTGGCCGACACCGGGCTCGAGGCGGAAACGCGAGCCGTCGTCGAGCGCATCGCCGCCGGCGCGCCGTTGGCCGCGCGCGACACCAAGAGGTTCGCCAACCGGCTGCTCGTCGGCGAACCGCTGAGCGCGGACGAACTGGCCGATGGCTACGCGCTTTGCGATTCGGACGATTACGCGGAGGGCGTGCGGGCCTTTCTCGCCAAGCAGACCCCGGCTTTCAAGGGAAGTTAGAGGCCTCCGCTATTCGGGCAGCATCCCTCCCGTCTGCCGTTCCACGGCCTTTGGATCGCCGAGCAACCCGGCATGCAGTTCCTTCGACATCGGGTCGGGGTAGACGTCCTCGGTGCCCGCTTCGACCGCATCCAGGATAACCCTGACGACCTCGTTCGGCGGCGTCTTGTCCATCGGAAAATCCGCCGCCATGTCGGTGTCGACCGGACCCGGGTAGACACCGACGACGAGGGTGCCCCGGGAGGCGAGTTCCGCCCGCACACCTTGCGTCAACGAGTGGACGGCGGCCTTCGAGGCGCTGTAGGAACCGAGGACCGGGAAGTTCACGTGGCTGGCGATCGACGCCAGGTTGACGATCGCCCCACCGCCGTTTTTTGCGAGAACCGGCGCGAAGGCGCGGACCATGTTGAGGGTGCCGAAGTAATTGGTTTCCATTTCGACACGCGCCGTCGCGCTGTCGTCGGCGGCAATGAAACCGGCGAACGCGGCGATGCCGGCGTTGTTGACCAACAGGGTCACGTCGGATTGGCCTTCGGCGGCGGCACGGATCATGTCGGGATCGGTGATGTCCAGGGCGACCGCTTCGATTCTGTCGGGCTCGGGCGCGATCAGGTCGCCGAGCTGTTCGGGATCGCGGGCCGCCGCGTAGACTTTTTTCGCGCCGGCTAGCAGCAACTCCTCGACGAACGCTTTTCCGATACCCCGGTTGGCACCACTGACGAACGCGGTCGTGTTTTCGATTCTCATGGAAACTCCTCGTAACCTCTAGTGTTGAATGATTGTTCAAAATGTACGGGCATTTGTATTGAACAATCGTTCAGCATTCAAGAGAAAACTTAACTCAGTATGCTTTTGACGTGATCCGCGATATCTTGCGCGCTCTCGTGACCGGGGCGGTTCCGGGACAGCACTCTGGCTCCGGCCAACAAGCCATGCAGAACGCGGGCCGTTTTCGCCGGATCGAGATCGGCGTTGATCTCGCCCGTTTTCTGGCCTTCCTCGATCATTCGCCGGCAGAACGCCTCGAACGCTTCGAAGCCGCGCCTGATGGCCCGGTTGATATCCTTGTCGTTGGGCGCGGCTTCCAGGGCCGAGTTGATCAGAAAACAGCCGCAGTTGTCCGGGTCGCTCCGGACCTCGTCGGCGATGTGCTCGAAGACGGCGATAAGCACATTGCGGGGCGTGTGATTTTTTTCAAAGTCGGCGAGCAAGAGATTTTTCTGGTCTTCATAGTGCTTGAGCGCCATCTGAAAGAGCTTTTTCTTGTTCCCGAACGTCGCATAGATGCTGCCCGGCTGAATGCCCATGCAATCGACCAGGTCTTTCATGGAAGTCGCTTCATAGCCGTGACGCCAGAACGCCCGCGTGGCTTTTTCCAGGGCGTCTTCCACGTCGAATGACTTTTCCCACGGCATGGCCCGTCGATATCAGGTTTTGAACGATCCCTCAATATGCTAGCGCGAGGGCGCCGGACACGACAAGGGTCGCCCGGCTTTCATAGGCCCCGGAGATGGAGTATGGATACCGGGGTGTTGAAAAAAGCCGATACGGTTGATTCGGGGGCCGAGGAGGAGCCGCCACCGTGAGTCAAGCGCAAACCCTGAGAGACCTGCTCGACGGACCCGGCATCGTCGTCATGCCGGGCGTGTTCGACGCGGTGTCGGCGAGGCTGGCGGAGCGGGCCGGCTTCAAGGCCGTCTTCATGAGCGGCTTCATGGTGTCGGCCTCACGCGTCGGCCTGCCCGACGCCGGACTGATCTCGTATGCCGAGATGCTCGATCAAGGCCGCAACATCTGCGCCGCCGTCGGCATCCCCGTCATCGGCGACGGCGACACCGGCTGGGGCAACGCCTTGAACGTCAAGCGCACGGTGACCGGCTACGCCCGGGCCGGGCTCGCCTGCATCATGATCGAGGACCAGGAGTCGCCTAAGAAGTGCGGCCATACGCCGGGCAAGACGGTGATATCGAGGGCCGAGGCCGGTATGCGCATTCAGGCCGCCGTCGACGCCCGCGACGAGGTTAGGGAGCAGGGCGGCGACATCCTGGTGATGGCGCGGACCGATGCCAACGCCACCGACGGCATGGACGAGGCCATCGAGCGATGCCGAACGTTCCGCGAGACCGGCGCCGACATCACCTTCCTGGAGGCGCCCCGCGACGAAGAAGAGATGCGGCGCTACTGCGAAGAGGTCGAGGGACCGAAGATGGCCAACATGGTCGAGCAGGGCAAAACGCCGTTCCTGGCGCCGACCCGCCTGGCCGAGATCGGCTACAAGATCGCCATCTGGCCGGCCTCGCTGATGACGTCTGCGATCCACGGCATGCAGGCGGAACTGACCCGCCTCGCGCGCGGCGAGGTCGGCGAGGACGGCAAGGTGACGTTCCCCGAACTCCAAGACATCGTGGGCTTTCCGGGCTATTGGGAGGCCGAGAAGAAATACGCCGCCGATTGAAGCGGCGGGCCGGATTGGTCTTGCGTTCTTCGTCGCGCGAGATAACGTATTGCGTTACAACGTATGGGTGACGGTCGCCGAGCGGCCAGCGGGGGACGCTATTTCGAGTTATGTCAGCCGCATTGGACTACTTTCTAAGCCTGCCTGGAATCGCTGTCGCGCTTCTAGTCGTCTTCTTATTCAACGCCCTGGCTGTCAGTGGATCGTTCCTAAAGTGGGAGAACTTGTATTTCGGTCTCCCGACTTCGGTCGCCTCGGCGGTGCTATTGATGGGATACGCCAACCGCAGATGGGAGTTACTTAACAATCTATGGGCGGCCAGCGAAAGAGGGTGCTCAACGCACTTCGTCAATTTGAATCCCCAATGCGGGATCGCTTTGCTCAGGCTGTTTTCCGCTGTTGGTCCACTGCTGGTCACGTTTTTCGGATTAATTTTTTGGGTGGGCATCTTCGCTGTACAGATTGCGTGGCGGCGGGAATACGCGAAGGCGCCCATTCCCGAACGTCATATTTTTCTTGCGGGATGGTCTAACGTTTTGGGTATTTCCGCCTATATATTGTTTAGATCGATGCTTGATGCTACGATGATTACTAGGTGACGCAATGGGAAACCTCGCAACAAAGTATGAAAGACCATTGGAGCATCTTGCCGCAGCCCTCGTTGTGGGGGCGGTGCTTGGTGGCGCGACGGCTTTCAAATGGGGGGTGGATTGGTTGCTGATCGTCTCTGCCGGTCTGATGCTCGTTGGGGTTGCCGTCAAATTCAGACATGCTCTTTTGCGTGTGCTTCATATTCCCGATCCGATGTTGGATCCGGCCCTCCAGCAAGACGGCAAATATTTCGACGACTAGGACCGAATCTTCTGACTGCGCCGCCGGCAAGGTCGGCGAGGACGGCAAGGTGACGTTCCCCGAACTCCAAGACATCGTAGGCTTTCCGGGCTATTATGCGGCGGAGAAGAAATACGCCGCCGATTGAAGCGGCGGGCCGAGCACAACCGAAAACGGCTGCGCATAACAGAGTATTCATCTATACTCGCCGCCTCGTTTCACAGAAGCCCTCGGGGAGAAGAGGCCTTTCATGGATAGCCGTCCGCGTAGACGGGTCGAAGAACTGATCGACGGGACGGACCTGGACCCGGAGTTCATCAGGGCCGGGCTCGACCACCTCGACCAGGGCATCAGCATCCTGGACGGCGAGTTGCGCATGGCGCTCGCCAACAAGCGGTTCGGCGAGCTTCTCGGATTTCCCTCCGACCTGCTCGAAATCGGCACGCCGCTGGAGGATTATTTCAGGTTCAACGCCGAGCGCGGCGAATACGGCGACGGCGACGTCGAGGAGATGGTGGCCGAGCGCATGGCCCTGGCGGCTAAGCGCGAGGCCCATTGCTTCGAGCGCACCCGCCCAGACGGCGTCGTCTTGAGGATCGAGGGACGGCCGCTGCCGAACGGCGGGTTCGTCACCACCTACACCGACGTAACCGAGGAGAAACGCACGGCCGAGGCGCTCCGGCGCAGCACCAGCGTTCTCAAGGGATTGCTCGACCATTCGCCGTCGATGATCGTGGTCCGCGACGCGGCCGGGCGTTTTCGGCTGCTGAACCGGGCTTACGAAAAGATGTTCCAGGTCACCGAGGAAGACGCCATCGGCAAGACGCCGCGCGAATGCATGCCGGCCGAATTCGCCGACGACCTCGAAGACTTCGACAGCCAGGTCATCGAGACCGGCGAGCCGATGATCCACGAGCACCGGGCGGCCGCGAAATACGGCGGCGGCACGTTCTTCGCGGTGCGCTTCCCGATCAAGGACGAATACGGCAAGGTGGCGGCGGTCGGCGCCGTCATCACCGACGTCACCGGCCAGAAGAAAATGGAAGCGCAGTTCCATGAAAGCGAGGAGCGTTTCTCGAAAGCCTTTCACGCCAGTCCCGGTTTGATGAGCATTTCCGAACTGGAGAGCGGGCGCTACATCGACGTCAACGAAGCCTATCTCACGGTTCTCGGCTTCGCGCGCGACGAATTGATCGGCAAGACCAGCTACGAGCTCGACATCTGGGTCGACGATGGGGACCGCGAGAAGATCAAGACCATCCTCCGAGACGAAGGAGCGCTGCGGAATTTCGAAACGCGGCTGCGCATGAAAAGCGGGGAGATTCGCGATTTCCTGCTGGCCGCCGATTTGATCGAGTGGGACGGCAGGGATCATCTACTGGGAATCGGCTTCGACGTCACCGAACGCAAGCGGGCCGAAAACCTTCTCTGGGAGCAGCAGAAACAGTTCCAGGATTTCATCGACAACGCGCCCGCGGAATACACCGTGAAGGACCTCGACGGTACCTACCTGATGGTCAACAAGGCATTCTGCGAGGCCGGCGATTTGAAACGGGAAGACGCCATCGGCCGCAACATCCGCGACATGATCGCGCCGGCGGAAGCCGAGGCGGCGCTGGCCGACGAACGCCGTGCGGCCGAGACCGGATCGGTCGTCACCGGCGAGCGCGAGGTCGTCCTGCTCGGCCAGGTCCGGACCTACAGGGCGACGAAATTCCCGATCTTCGACGCCGCCGGCGACGTGGCGGCCGTCGGCAGCATCAATGCCGACATCACCGAACAGAAACGTATCGAAGAGGACCTCCAGAAAGCCCTGGTCGCCGCCGAGGAGGCCAACCACGCCAAGTCCCAGTTCCTGGCGACCATGAGCCACGAGCTGCGGACGCCGCTGAACGCTATCCTCGGCTTCACCGAAATCCTCCATCAGCAGTACTTCGGCCCGTTGGGCGAACAGCGCTACGAGGAATACGTCGGCGACATCATGACCAGCGGCCGCCACCTGCTCGACCTCATCAACGACGTCCTCGACCTTTCCACCATCGAGGCCGGCGCTCAAGCTCTCAACGCCGAGGACCTCGACCTCTCGTCGATCGTCGCCGATTGCTCCTCCATCGTCGCCGAGCAGGCGACCCGCAAGGGGCTCAACTTCGCCATCGACATGCCGTCCGACCTGCCGCCGCTGCGGGCCGACAGGCGCGCCGTCACCCAGATCCTCATCAACCTGCTGTCCAACGCCGTCAAGTATACGGCGGAGGGTGGCGACGTCGCGCTCGCCGTCGAGGCCTCCGACGGCCACCACACCATCCGCGTCTCCGACACCGGCGAGGGCGTCCCGGCCGCCAAGCTCGCCAACCTGACCGATCCGTTCCTCAGGGCCGAGAACGACCCCTACAAGAGCCAGGACGGCACCGGCTTGGGCCTGACCATCGTCGAGGCCCTGGTCGACCTGCACGACGGCCGCCTCGATATCGAGAGCGAATTGGGCGATGGCACGACGGTGACGGTGAGCGTGCCGAGCAATCGAGCATGAACGGCCGGCGACCTGCCGCCGCCACTCGGCTTCGCCCCGGTTAACAAAGTCGCCCCATCGCCGGCCCGATCGGTTAGAATCCTACCCAAACAGCGCCAAGCAAACCGTGTCTCCCGGAGGACGCCATGACCGACATCACCGCCGAACTCGCCGAATTCGCCGCCGGCCTCGCCTACGAGGACCTGCCGGCCGAGGTCGTCGAACGCACCAAGCGGCTGATCCTCGACGTTTCCGGCATCATCATCCGGGCCCGCTTCGATGCCGAATCGACGCCGCCGCTGCTGGCCGCCGTCGGCAGGCTGGGCCTGGCCGGCGGGGCATGTTCGGTGATTGGCGACGGCGCGGCATATGCGCCGCCGGCGGCCGCCCTGATCAACGGCACGCTGGCCCATTCCTTGGATTTCGACGACACCCACGCCGAAGGGTCCCTGCATTCGTCGGCGCCGATCGTACCGGCGGCGCTGGCCGCGGCCGAGATGACCGACGCCTCGGGCAAGGACCTGATCGCCGCCTGCGTGGCGGGGTACGAGATCCAGATCAGGCTGAGCCTGGCGTTGGGCCCGTCCGATCACTACGACCGCGGTTTCCACCCGACCGCCACCTGCGGCGTGTTCGGCGCGGCGGCGGCGGCCGCCAAACTGTTCGGCCTGGGCGCGGCGGGCATCCAGAGCGCCTTCGGCATCGCACTCAGCCAGGCGGCCGGCTCCATGCAGTTCCTGGCCGACGGCTCCTGGACCAAGCGCTCGCACGTCGGCCAGGCGGCCCAGAACGGGCTCATCTGCGCGACGCTGGCCGGCGAGGGGTTCCTGGGCGTCGAACAGGCCTTCGAGGGCCGGGCCGGGTTCTTCTCGGCTTACGCCCCCGACCCCGACCCGGCCAAGGCGACCGCCGGTTTGGGCGAGAGATGGGAGACGCTGAGGCTTGCCGTCAAGCCGTATCCGTCGTGCCGCTACAGCCACGCGGCGCTGGACGGCCTGATCGCGCTGAAACGCGAGCACGGCTTTTCGGCCGACGACGTGGAGGCGGTCGAGATCGGCCTGCCCGAAACCGGCTGGAAGATCATCGGCGACCCCGAGGACGCCAAGCACAACCCGAAGAGTGTCGTCGACGGCCAGTTCTCGATGGCGTTTTGCGCCGCCGTCGCGCTCAGGGAGGGCGGCATGGCGTGGGACGACTACGCCAGGCACATCGCCGACGCCGACACGCTGGCGCTGTGCAAGCGCGTCAAGGCGGTGGTCGACCCGAGGGCCGAGGCCGAGTTCCCGAGGAACCTGAGCGGCGTCGTCCGGGTCGAGACCGCGGGCGGCGAGGTTCACGAGACCTTCGTCGCCGTGCCGAAGGGCGAGCCCGCCAACTTCCTTTCCGACGACGACTTCAAGGCCAAGTTCGGCGGCCTGTCGGCGCCCTACCTGGGCGAGCCCGGGTGCGAGCGGTTCACGGAAGCGGTGCTCGGCCTCGAGGCCGCCAATTCGGTGCGCTCCATGATGGCGCTATCGCACCCGGCAGGTGCGTCAACAGGATCGCACCCGGCAGGTGCGTCAACAGGATCGCACCCGGCAGGTGCGTCAACAGGA
>CAYFMP010000121.1:0-7548 GCA_964344215.1 uncultured Thalassospiraceae bacterium
GCCATCATCATCGCCGCCATCATCATCGCCGCCGCCTTTGCCGCCGCCGCCTTTGCCGCCGCCTTTACCGCCGCCGTCATTGCCGCCGCCGCCACCCTTGGCCAGGGCTGTCGACGGCTTAACGGCAATGTCATTGAAATCAAAGGACAACGGAAAGACCGTCAGCGCCAGCGACCACAGGCCGATGACGCCAACACGTGCCAACGCGCTCAGTCCGACCCTATCCAAAGCCGCTTCCCCACCGTCTTTGAGGATTTGCGAGAGCCAACCACAGTCATCCGGCCGGGACGCAAACCTCCGTCTGCCACCCTTACCCTCGAGGAACCACGCACTCTAACTTGACTGGTTGTCGCCGCTCACGATGTTCAGGCGTCCGAGGCTGATTACCCCGCTCAATGGATACTCCAATAGGCGGTATTTGTCGAGGAATCCCCGGGCAATTCAGGGTAGGATCGGTTCTCTGGCTCAAGTAGTCCGTTTTCGACCAAGGGACGGGGGAGACGGTATCTCGTCTTTGGGAAACGCCGTCGCCATCCGCCGCGGCCGGCGTTTCTTCCCCGATTTCTCGCCTGCTGTCGCGGTGGGTTGCATTGGCGGGCTGGCTTCGATACGTGTAGAAATATCTTGAGGGGGGCAGCCGACTTCGATTGGGCCGACGATCAAGGTCTGTCCCGGACCCAACAAAACCACCGGAGGTTTCTGGGCAAGTGGCTAGAACAACCGCATCCCGCACCGAACGGCACCCGACGTTGAAGGATATCATGATCCCCTTCGCGGTAATCGTCGTCATCAGCGTTGCTCTGATCGGCGGCCTGGTGGTGATCGCGGCACGCGGCCAGGAGCGGGTGGCCGTCAACGATTCCGTTCATTTGGCCCGCTCCGTCGTCGCCTCCATCAAGCGCCGCTTGGCCGATCAGCTTCTCGACTACAGCTATTGGGATCAGGCGGTGGACAACCTGGTGACGGAGCCCAGTCCGACATGGGCCGACAACAACGTCGGCATCTATATGCACGACAACTTCGGCATCAACACGAGCTTCGTGCTCGATACGGCGAACAGGGCCACCTACGGGATGATCGGCGGGAAGCGCAGCGACGCGATCCCGATGGAACGATTCTCGGGCGGCGTCGAGGCCCTCATGAAGAGAACCCGTGCCGCTCCCGCCAATGCGCCGCCGGTTCCCGCCACCGGGCTTCTCAAGAACGGCGGGACCGTACATATTGCAGCGCTCAGCGTTCTCACCAGCTTTCCCACTGCCGGGCAGAAGCAGGATCGGATCGCCACCGGCTGGATCCTGATGTTTACCAGAGCTCTGGACGACCGTCTGCTGGCCGAAATATCGGAGAACTTCCTGTTGGAGGACCTGCGGTGGGTGGCGTCGGAGGACCTGGCGCTCAGCGCCATGTTGCCGTTGGATGCGATCGACGGAACCCGGCTCGGCTATTTGACGTGGCGGGTGGGCTCGCCGGCCAAGCAGATGCTGGGCTGGCTGTTGCCGTTGATCGGCGTCGTGTTCCTGATTTTCGCCGGCACCGCCTACATCTTCTTCCAAAGATCCCAGACCGTCACCGAGACGCTGGCCCGAAGCGTTGCCGAAATCGAGACCGCCCAGAACGCCCTGCGCACCAGCGAGGAAAGGTTTCGGGCTATCGTCGACGGATCGCCGGCGGCGATCACCTTGAAGGATCGGGACGGAAGGATACTGCTGGCGAACCGCGTTTACGGAACGTGGATGATGTCGGACCCGGCCGATCTCGTCGGCAAGACCGCCCATGACCTGTTTCCACCCGACGATGCGAAGAGCATCGAGAAAAGCGATCACAAGGTATTCGAGCGGGCCCAGGTGGTTGTCGAGGAAACCCGTCGTACGTTCCTCGACGGCAAGCGCCGAGACCTTTTGAACCAGAAGAGCCCGATCCACTCGGCATCGGGCGATATCGTCGCCATTGGGGCGGTTATCACCGACATCAGCGAACTGAAGGCGGCCGAGGCCGCCATGAAGTCGGCGAAAGAGGCGGCCGAACACGCCAACCGCGCGAAGTCGGGTTTCCTCGCCAACATGAGCCACGAGTTGCGTTCGCCGTTGAACTCGATGATCGGATTCGCCCAGGTCATGGCGGAAAAGACGTTTGGACCGTTGGGAAGCGAAAAGTACGAGGAATACGCCGACGACATCACCAGATCGGGAACCCACCTTCTCGACCTGATCAACGATATCCTCGACATCTCCAAGATCGAGGCCGGCGGCATGAAACTGATCGAACAGGAGGTCGAGGTCCCCGACATCGTCGATGCCACGATCAGGATGGTCACCGACAAGGCCGAGCGGCGAAGGATCACCATAGAGAAGGACTTGGCGGACAAGCTGCCGCGGCTCCGGGGCGATGAGCTGCGGCTGAAACAGATACTGCTCAATCTGCTGACCAACGCCGTCAAATACACGGCACCGCGCGGCCGGGTTTCCGTCAGCACCTTCGTCGACGAGGACAAGGTCATGTCCTGGCAGGTCGCCGATACCGGCGTCGGCATCCCGGAAGACGATCTGCCGCGCATCCTGGAGCCGTTCGAACAGGTGCACGGCAGTTCCGACCTCTCGCACGAAGGCGTCGGGCTTGGGCTTCACTTGACGAAATCGCTGGTCGAGATGCACGGCGCGACCATCGAGATCGACAGCGTCGTCGATGAGGGAACGACCGTCACCGTCAGGTTCCCGGTCGAGCGGGTGATATGGTCCTGAAAGCCGTCGACCCGGTTCACCCGATCGCCGGGGGCGTTCCGTCGCGGGCCTCGAACGTCATCAGATGGATCGAGTCGGCCTTCAGCGAAACCGAAATCGCCCCGCCCTCGACGAGGGCGTTACGGGCGGCGGTATGGGTCGGAACGCTGAACCAAAGCGGCGCCTCGTCTCGCCCTTCGGTTCGCATGACGACGTTGACCGTCTCGCCGAGGCGCAAGGTCTCCGAAATCACGCCATGCACCGGGTTCTCCCGTTCGCCGGCGGACGGCCGGTTGCGGCGATGCAGGATGACGCCGGATGACGGGATTACCCAGCCGACGCGCTGGCCTTCCTCGAACGGCCCCGAATAGTTAACCTCGAGTCTAAGGCCCCGCCACTCGATGTAGGCCCGGCCTCCCGGTTCCTTCGATGCGATCACCCCTTCGAAGACGTTGCGAAGCCCGACAAGGCGGGCAATCAAGGCGTTGTCCGGTTTCGACATGACCTCCAGCGGCGGCCCCGTCTGCAAAGTCTTTCCGTGATGCAGGATGCTCATTCTGTCGGCCAGGGTCGCCGCCTCGTTGAGGTCGTGGGTGACGAGAACGACCGGCGACGACAGGCGCTGGCGCAAGTGAACGAGCTCGCGGTGCAACTTGCCGCGGGTGACCTGATCGACCGACGAGAAGGGCTCGTCGAGCAACAGGACGGAAGGATCGCGGGCCAGCGCCCGGGCCAGGGCGACGCGTTGCTGTTGACCGCCCGACAACTTGTCGGGGCGGCGCGCGCTCAAGCCTTCCAGCCCGACCAGGTCGAGCAGTTCCGAAACCCTGTTCGGTCTTTCGGCCGGAGACACATGCCCGAGCGCGGCGGCGATGTTGGCATGCGCGGTCATGTGCGGAAACAAGGCGTAGTGCTGGAAGACGATGCCGACGGCGCGTGACTGCGGTTCCAGGTCGATCCCGGACGCGGTGTCGAAAAAGACGCGGTCGCCGACGCCGACGAAACCGGCCGGCGGCGACGACAGGCCGGCGATGCAGCGAAGGATCGTCGACTTGCCGCTGCCCGACGGCCCGACCAGGGCCAGCACCTCGCCCGGCGGGCATGCGAATTCGGCATCGAGCGGGATGGGCGCGTTTTGTTTCAGCCGGACCAGCAGGCCCGAGGCGGTGTTTTCACTCATGGTGTTTGGCCACCCGCGCCGAAAGCAAATGAACGAAACCGATGGCGACGAACGAGAACAGCAGCAGCACCGCCGACATGGCGGCGGCGGCGACGTCGTCGAATGCCTGCACGCGGTCGTATATGGAGATCGCTATGGTCTTCGTTTCACCGGGAATGTTGCCGCCGACCATCAAGACGACGCCGAATTCGCCCATGGTGTGGGCGAACGTCAGCACCAGCGCCGACAGCACGCCGGGCCAGGCCAACGGCAATTCGATGCGCCGGAACGTCTGCCAGGCGGTCATGCCGCTGCACCATGCGGCTTCGCGCAGGTTGTTCGGAACCGATTCGAGGGCGCGCTGGATCGGCTGCACGGCGAACGGCAGGTTGAAGACGATGGAGGCCAGCAACAAGCCTTCGAACGTAAACACCAACGTGTGTCCCGACAGCGCCTCGTAGAGACGTCCCAGCACCGAGTTGGCGCCGAGCGCGACCAGCATGTAGTAGCCGAGCACCGTCGGCGGCAGCACCAGCGGCAGCGCAACGACGGTCTCGATCAGGCTTTTCCCGGGGAAGTCCCGCCACGCCAGCTGGCGGGCCACCAGCAGTGCCGCGGGAACCAGCAACAGCACGGTCCACAGCGCCAGAAGTAAGGAAAGGTTGAGGGCCTGCCAGTCCATTACGGTCGTGCTCCCGAGGCGTCGCCGGGAGCTTCGAACCCGTAGCGCTCCAGGATAGCGCGCGCCGGCGGCGTGCCGACGAAGTCGTAGAACCGCTCGACGACGTCGTCCGCACCCTTGAGGAGGACCATACGCTGGCGGAGCGGCGCGTGCCAATTTTGGGGCACCAGGGCGTACTCGCCACGCCGGGAAACGAAGGGCGTGAGCGCCTGGGAATAGGGGATCAACCCGCCCTCGGTCGAACCGGAAACGGCGAACTGGGTCGTTTGTGAGGCGTTTTCACCGATCACCAACCGTGGATGGATGGCCTTCCAGACGCCCAGATGAACCAATACCTGGCGCGCCGCCCTGCCGTAGGGAGCATGTTCGGGATTGGCGATGGCGAAGCGCTTGATCCTGCCGTCGGCGACGACATCGGCTATGCCGGCGGCGCCCGACCCCAAGTCGATCGACGAGCCGTGCGGCGCGAACAGGACGATCCGGCCGATGGCATAGAGATCGCCTGGGCCTTCCGTCAACCCGAGCTCCGACAGCCGCTCGACATATCCCTCGTCGGCCGACAGGAACATCCCGTATGGGGCGCCCTGGACGATCTGCCGGGCGATGTTTCCCGACGAACCGAAGCTCAGTCTGACCGGAGTTCCGGTCCGCTCGACAAATGCCGCGGCCACTTCGCTCAACGCATGGTTCAGGTTGGCGGCGGCGGCGACGACGGAATCGGCAGCCTTGAGTGCTCTTCCTTCGAGAACAACGAAACAGCTCAGCACCAGGCTGAAAACAGCTAACGATCTCACCGTTGTCGGCATGTCATGTATCACTGGGTTTCGATGTCGGTCCGCCGCGCCGGGAAGCCCTCGGCCGCCGGCGCCCGTTACATTGACACCGGGCGCGGGCGCTTACAACGCGTAGATGACGCCGCGTTTGCCGGACACGGCGTCGGCTGGGAACTCGGTCGGTCACACCGGCCCGGAAGGCCGAGTCGATATCGGTTTGCGGCCCCGAACTCTCAGAGTCCAAGCGCGGCGAGGTCGAGACGCCCGTTCGAGACGGGCGGGCACCAATAATACCCGCCGCTGAGCGGCCGCGTGAAACGGAACAGACCGTCGGTGATGCCGTCCTCCTGACCGGCCATTCGATTGAGCTGCGCTTCGAAGGCATCGAGCGATCTGCCGAAGGCGACGAACATCAGACCCTCTCCGCCGACATCCGCCCACGGCATCGAGCGGCGGACGACGAAGGCCTCGGGATCAAAGCTCTCCTGGGCCGTTCGCTTGACATGCGCCGATTCCGGCGCGTCGTCGAGTTCCTCGTTGTCGCTCAGTCGCCGCCCGATGATGTGGTCGCGCTCGTGCTCGGGCAGCGCCTCGAAGCGATCGAGGTCGTGCGCCCATTGCTGGACGGCGACGAAACTCGAGCCGACGGGTCCGGGCCCCGCGCCATCGACGATGGCCGCTTCGACGGCGGCCTCGCCCTCGGGGTTCTCGGTGCCGTCCTCGTAGCCGGTCAGATCGAGACCGCGATCGTACTTGAATCCGTCGACCAGCCGGTTGCGGCGAAACGCGGCTCCGATCAGGCGCGTGATCGACCGCGCCGAATGCACGATCCGGCCACGGTCTTTGCCGCGAATCCAGCACCAGATATCGGCTTGCGTCGCCGGAACCTCGCAGCCGGGTCCGCTGATGCTGGGGAATGGGCGAAGGCCTTCGATCGACCGCCCCAGCCCCCGAACCAGGCCGGGGCCGACGCCGACGACCAGGTCGCGGCCGATCGGTTGCGAGGCGAGGTCGCGAAGGACCGGCGCCGGGTCGACGTCGGCAACCGCGCCGAACTCCAGATAACGGGCCAGGCTCGGAACGGGATCGAGAATGCCGGGTTGGGGCGTGCTCATTGTCGACGGACCAAACGGCTGCAAGCGAACAGGAACGACCGCGGCATCGTCGCCTTTGCCGTCCCCGGAGGCAAGGTCTCCGTTGCCGTTTCGAGACGGAGGTCGGCCGCTGGAGCGGCTTCCGATCGGTGGGAATCGGCGAACGGTTCCAACCGATCGGATAGTGCTCCAAGCCGTGCCGGGGCCATCCTGGATCTGCGGGTTGCCGGCAATGACGCGGTCGGGGAGGCGGGTCGGAAAGGGGCCTCTCCGAGTAGGTGCGGAAAGCCCATTTGGCGTTCGACCGGGGCGCTTGGCCGCCGATTAACAGGCGTTCACAACAATGAGACATTCGATATATTGAGTGCAATTTCTGGCTATGTTAGGACGGCTCGGTTGGTCAATGTTTTGGAGTTCATCAAGGCATGGATGTAGTCGTCCTTCTCGAACATTCGTTTTTCTTGAAAATGGGTATTATCGTGATCGGAACCGTCGTCATTGGCCTTTCCATCAACGCTTCAAGACCCACACCGCAAGTGGAGCGGAGGTAATTCGATGATGACGGATCAAAACAAGCACGAACTCAAACCTCGCTCGGGCCAGGATCGCCGGAGCAAAAAGGATCGTCGTCAAAGCAAAGAACAACCGCCGCCCGGCGACGAACGGCGCAAGGACGCCCGCCGATCCTACATCGACCAGCGTCAATCGGCCGAATGGCGGAAGATCGATTTGAAAGGCGACTAGATGTGATGTCCCAACAGGTTGTTCATTCGGTCCGTCCCTGAGAAGCTGATGTTTGCAACAACAGAAGCTGATCAAGGGGGACCGAATGAACGTTCGTAAGAACGCCCGTCTGACGCCGCGTGGTCGAGAAGATCGCGGGCGTTCGGATGGCGATCCGACCTGCCCCCCTTGGCCGAAACCGACCGCTCAAGCTAGAGCGGTTCACGTCGATATGGAATCGCCGAGACGCGCTCTCCGGTCTCCTGGCAAGGAGCGGCTCGTGCAGCGATGCGGGGCCATCGGAAGCGGGTTGCGACGCCGTCCGGGGGGCCGGAGAACGCGCCCGCGGTCGGTTTTTCGGCCTTCCGGCGTCGTCGAGGAAGCTCGCCGATGCCCCACA
>CAYFMP010000122.1:0-7381 GCA_964344215.1 uncultured Thalassospiraceae bacterium
AGGTACCTGTGGCCGCAAGGTCGTGGAAGTTCGAGTCTTCTCCTGGGCACCATTTCTTCCGAAGGCTTCCGGCCGAACGATTGGATCAAGGGGCCCGTTTATGTCGAAGCCGTCCAAGTCCAAACCGAGATCGGTCGAGCTTCACCGGGGCGACCTTCCCGGCGGACTCGATTTCGGGGACAGCGTCGCCGTCGATACCGAGACGCAGGGGCTGAATCCGGTTCGCGACCGCCTGTGCCTGGCCCAGCTTTCGGGCGGCGACGGGGTCTGTCACCTGGTCAAGTTCGACGCCGACGGCTATGCGGCGCCCAATCTGAAAGCGGTGCTGAGCGATCCGGCGATCACCAAGATCTTTCATTACGCCCGGTTCGACGTGGTCGTCATCAAGCGCTACCTCGGCATCGATGTCGGCCCGATCTATTGCACCAAGATCGCTTCCAGGCTGGCCCGCACTTATACCGACCGCCACGGCCTCAAGGACGTGGTCCGCGAATTGCTCGGCATCGAGCTGTCGAAAGAGCAGCAGTCTTCGGACTGGGCGGCCGCCGAACTCAACCCCGAGCAACTGGAATACGCGGCGGCCGACGTCCTCCACCTGCATGCGCTGCGCGACAAACTCGACGGCATGTTGAAGCGTGAGGGGCGCAGCGACCTGGCGGCGGCCTGTTTCGGGTTTCTGACAACGCGAGGCCAACTCGACCTTGCCGGGTGGGCCGAAACGGATATTTTCGCACACTGACCCGAAATGCCTAAGATACGGATTTTATTGACTTTTTTTCATATTCGACACATACTCCCCAGGTTCGGCTTAAGGGTTTCTTTGTTCTTTCAAGCTAACCTCCGGGCAAGCGCGGTCGCCATGGTGCCCGCGAAACCGATTGACGGGTCTGCATGAACTCAAACACAACCACCTCCCCGACCGCCACCGTTGCCGACTCGACCGAACGCGAGGCCGGGCTGAAATCGGCCCAACGGGTGTTGAAGACGGAAGCCGACGCCCTCGGCGCGCTCGCCGTCAGTCTCGGCGATTCGTTCGCCCGCGCGCTCGACATTCTCAACGCGGTGACCGGCCGCGTGGTCGTTTCCGGCATGGGAAAGAACAGCCATGTCGGCCGCAAGATCGCCGCCACCCTGGCGTCGACCGGGACGCCCGCGCTTTTCGTCCATCCCGGCGAAGCCTCGCACGGCGACCTCGGCATGATTACCAAGACCGACGCCGTTTTCGCGCTCTCCAATTCCGGCGAAACCGCCGAGCTCGCCGATATCGTCGCCTATGCCACCCGCTTCGAGATCCCGCTGATCTCGGTCACATCCAGCGACGACAGCGCCCTTGCCAAGGCGGCGACGGTATTGCTGGTCCTGCCCGACGCCCCCGAGGCCTGTCCGATGGGGTTGGCGCCGACGACGTCGACGACCCTGATGCTGGCGCTCGGCGATGCCATCGCGGTGGCGCTGCTTGAACGCAAGGGGTTTTCAACGGCCGATTTCCAGGTTCTGCACCCGGGCGGCAAGCTCGGCCGCCGACTTCTGAAGGTGGCCGATCTGATGCACAGCGGCGACGACGTGCCGTTGGCCGATCTTGCCGCCAAGATGTCCGACGTGGTCCTGGTGATGACCGAGAAACGGCTCGGTTGCGTCGGCATTACCGACGGCGACGGCCGCCTGCTCGGTGTCATCACCGACGGCGACCTCAGGCGCCACATGAGCGAGAACCTCCTCGATTGCCGGGCCGGCGACGTCATGACCAAGGGCGTCAAGACCATCGGACCGGATGCGCTGGCCAGCGAGGCGCTTGGGCTGATGAACACGTCGTCGATCACGGTGCTGTTCGTAGTCGAGGAACCGAGGCCCCTCGGCGTCATCCATATCCACGACTGCCTGCGCGCGGGCGTCGCCTGATCGGAGGCAGCGGTCCCGTGGCGCCGTCTTCCGACATACCGCCCCCGGCTACCGGTTTCGAGGCCGCCGCTTCCGGTGCCGCCAGCAACCGCCTGCGGCGCTCCCGGCGGTTGCCGGCCCGGCGCTCGCTGGGCCAGGGATACAGCGGCTTCGTCAGCGCCATGAAGTTCCTGCTGCCGGCCGGTGCGTTGGGGCTGATCGCGATGGTCGCTCTGTGGCCGCATTTCAGCGCCGAGGACATCGGATTCAGGATTGGCTTCGCGGCCTTGAAGAATACCGAGACCGGCGACCCGAGCATGATCAACCCGCGCTACTTCGGCTCCGACAAGCATAACCGCTCGTATTCCGTGACCGCCGATTTGGCCCGCAAGACCGAGGAGGACCAGCAGGTCTTCGAGCTCGAAATGCCGAAGGCCGACATCCTTCTGCAGGACGGCACCTGGTTGGTGCTGACCGCCGACAGCGGCCTGTACGGCAGCCTGGAACAGACTCTCGACCTGAGCGGGTCGGTCAATCTGTTCCACGATTCGGGCTACGAGTTCAGCACCGAGAAAGCCGCCATCGATCTCGAAACCGGCCTGGCCTCCGGTACGGCGCCGGTCGCCGGGCAAGGGCCGTTCGGCAACCTCAACGCCCAGGGGTTTCGATTGCTCGACAAAGGCAAGATCATCTATTTCACCGGCAAAGCCAAGCTCGTGCTGTATCCGGGCGTCGGCGACGGCCGATGACGAGAGCGACGATCAGGGCGTTGTTGGTGACGCTGGCGATCGGCGTGGCGGGCGGTCCGGCCGGCGTCGCCGCCCAGAGCCTCAACTTCTCGGGCAACGAAGACGAGCCGGTCGAAATTTTCGCCGACAACGGCATCGAATGGCAGCAGGAGCGGCTGGTTTTCGTGGCCCGCGGCAACGCCCGCGCCGTTCGCGGCGAGGTCACCGTTTTCGGCGATGAGCTGCGCGCTTATTACCGCGACGACGGCAAGGGCGGCACCGACATTTGGCGCCTCGATGCGCTCGGCCATGTTCGAATCGTCGGGCCGGAAGGCAAGGCGTTCGGCGACAAGGCGATCTACGACGTCGACAACGCCATCCTGGTCATGAGCGGCGGCAAGCTGCGACTGGTCACCAGAACCGATGAAATCACCGCCGACGAGCAACTCGAATACTGGGAAAACAAGCAGATGGCGGTGGCCCGTGGCAACGCCTATGCGGTGCGTGGTGACAAGCGCCTGCGCGCCGACGTGCTGGCGGCCTACTTCCGCAAGCAAGGCGAGGGGGATTCGAAGGTCTACCGGGTCGACGCCTTCGATCGGGTGCAGGTGGTCACCGCCAAAGACAAGGCGACCTCGCAACGCGGCGTCTACAATGTGGAAAGCGGTATCGCAACCCTTACCGGATCGGTTAAGATCACCCGCGGATCGAACGTGCTGAACGGCTGCCGGGCGGTCGTCAACCTCAATACCGGCATCAGCAAGCTGTTTAGCTGTCCGGCCGGTTCGGGCCGGGTCAGCGGCGTCCTGCAGCCGCGATCACGCAAGGACAAGAAGAGCAACTGAGTTGGAGGGAACGGGGCCGGCCCCGACACATGGAAAACCAACCTCCCATCGATTTCGGCGCCGCCGGCGCCGACCCTTCGGGCCAGCCGCCGCGTCTGGTCGCCGACAATCATGGTCTGATCGTGCAGAGCATCGGCAAGCGCTTCAAGAAGCGCCCGGTGGTGCGCGGCGTCAGCATGGAGGTGCAACGCGGCGAGGTGGTCGGACTGTTGGGCCCGAACGGCGCCGGCAAGACGACGTGCTTCTACATCATTACCGGCCTGTTGCCGCCCGATCAGGGCAACATCGTGCTCGACGGCGACGATATCACCAGCCTGCCCATGTACCGCCGGGCGCGCTTGGGGATCGGATACCTGCCGCAGGAATCGTCGATCTTCCGGGGTCTGTCGGTGGAGAACAACATTCGCGCCGTCCTCGAAGTTGTCGAAAGTTCGCGCGAAAGGCGCGAGGCTATCCTGGAGGCGCTGCTGGCGGAGTTCTCGATTACCCATCTCAGGCGCACGCCTTCCCTGGCGCTGTCCGGCGGCGAGCGGCGCCGCGTCGAGATCGCCCGGTCGCTGGCTTCCAATCCGCACTTCGTGCTGCTCGACGAGCCGTTCGCCGGCATCGACCCGATCGCCGTCGGCGACATCCGCGACTTGGTGGCGCACCTCAAGGACCGCGGCATCGGCGTCCTGATCACCGACCACAACGTTCGCGAAACCCTTGATGTCATCGATCGCGCCTATATCATTCACGATGGCATGATGTTGATGGAGGGCGCACCCTCGGACATCGTCGGCAACGAGGACGTCCGGCGCGTCTATCTGGGTGACCGGTTCAGCCTTTGATAAGAGCCGGCGAGTGACGCCATGGCCTTGACCCCACGCCTTGATTTGCGCCAGACCCAAGCGCTGGTGATGACCCCGCAGTTGCAACAGGCCATCAAGCTGTTGCAGCTCTCCAATCTGGAACTGGCCGAATTCATCGAGCAGGAGTTGCAGGAAAACCCCATGCTCGAGCGCGACGAAGACCAGCCCGATGAAGATCGGCGTGACGAGGACCGGCGCGACGCAGACCGGCGCGACGCGGGCGAGCGCCCGGATGGCGAGGGCAACGGCGGCGAGGTCGGCACCGAGGCCGCCACCGACGGGGCCGACGACGCCGACGGCTTCGGCGAAGCCGAGGTGGACGGGCTCGAGAGCATAGATTTCTCGGCTGCCCAGTCGGTCGAGATTCCTGCCGACAGCGGACTCGACGTCGATTACGAGAACCACTACACCAACGCCAGCGCTGCCGACGTCGGTGAGGCAACCTATGCCGGGCCGATCGTCGCCGACCCGGGCTACGCCGGCAGCGGCGGCGGATTCGACACGCTCAGGCCCGACTTCGAGGAAACCCTGTCCGACAAACCGTCGCTGCGCGATCACCTGACGGCGCAACTGAGCATGGAACTGGACGATCCGGTCGATCGGGTGATCGGGCTGCACCTGATCGATCTGCTCGACGAGGCCGGTTACCTGAGCGGCGAACTGGCCGACGTCGCCACCGTTCTGGGTTGCCCGGTGGCTCGCGTCGAAGCGACCCTGGATCAGCTTCAGCAGTTCGACCCGCCGGGTATATTCGCCCGCAGCCTGGCCGAGTGCCTGGCCCTTCAACTGAAGGACCGCGACCGGCTCGATCCGTGTATGCAGACGTTTCTTGACAATCTCGATCTGCTGGCGGCGCGCGACCTCAAGGGATTGGGCAAGGTCTGCGGCGCCGATGCCGAGGACATCGCCGACATGGTGGCCGAAATCAAAGCCCTCGATCCGAAGCCGGCGATGGCTTTCGACCATGGCGTCGCCCAGCCGGTAACGCCCGACGTGCTGATGCGCCCGCACCCGGGCGGCGGCTGGATCGTCGAGCTCAACAGCGACTCGCTGCCGCGGGTCCTGGTCAACAATTCCTATCATGCGCGGGTCAACCGCGAAGCCCGGACCAAGGACGAGAAACAATACATCGCCGATCAGTTGCAATCGGCCAACTGGCTGGTCAAATCCCTGCACCAGCGCGCCACCACCATCCTCAAGGTGGCGACCGAACTGGTCCGCCAGCAGGACGGCTTCTTCCAGCACGGCGTTCAACACTTAAGACCGCTGGTTCTCAGGGACATCGCCGACGAAATCGAGATGCACGAGAGCACGGTCAGCCGCGTTACCTCGAACAAGTACATGGCGACGCCTAGGGGCATCTATGAGCTCAAGTACTTCTTCACTCCCGCCATCAATGCGACCCACGGCGGCGAAGCGCATTCGGCCGAGGCGGTACGCGACCGCATCAAGTCGCTGATCGACGACGAACCGGCGACAAAGATTCTGTCCGATGATAGGATCGTTGCGTTGCTCAAGGACGAGGGTATCGATATCGCCCGCCGGACGGTCGCCAAATACCGGGAATCGATGGGTATTCCCTCGTCGGTCCAGCGCCGCCGGGACAAGAGGGCGGCTACGTAAAAATTCGTTAATTTACAAGATGGAAAATTCAAAAAATCGGATGTATTGACTTAACCGAGGCGGCGAACTACCTTCCGGCGCCTTGCAAAGACCCCTGGGCTACGGGAAGCGGACGCTCCAAGTCCGTCGAAGGCGTGGGAGGATCATGCCGCACCTGGTTATCGAGCCGACGGAAACGCGCCCGAATAGGGGCTTCGCGGGTCTCGCAATGCTGAATTCCTGGATTGCATGAGCAGGACAGCCGTTATCCATGGACATATCCGTTAAAGGCAAGAAACTGGACGTCGGCGAAGCACTTCGCGGCCACGTGGAATCGCAGTTGAGTTCGGCTGTCGCCAAGTACTTCACCCAGGCTCTCGATGCTACGGTCACGTTCTCGCGCGAGGCCCACCAGATGCGGGCCGATATCTCGGTCCATCCCGGTCCCCGTGGGCTGGTCGTCCAGGGCCGTTCGGCGGCCGAGGATCCCTACGCCGCCTTCGACGGCGCGCTGGAGCGGATATCGAAGCAGCTTCGGCGTTACAAGCGTCGCCTCAACGACCACCACAAGGGCCAACACGGCCAGGACGAGATGTTGCCGGCCCTGCAATACGTGATCCAGGCCGAGAACGACGACGAAGTGCTGACCGATGAGGCGCAGCCGACGATCGTCGCCGAGATGTCGACGGAGATCGCCACGCTGAGCGTCGGTGAAGCGGTCATGCGCATGGATCTGGCCGACCTGCCGGTGGTCATGTTCCGCAACAAGGCCAACGGCGGCCTCAACGTCGTTTACCGGCGAACGGATGGTAACGTCGGCTGGATCGACCCGGCCAATGCAGCGAAGTAGCGCCGCCGACCGACGCCGGAAATAATAGCGCCGACGACCGGCGCAACGAAAAGGAAAAGCCATGGAGATCAACGATCTCGTATCCCCCGAAGGCGTCGTCGCCAACTTGAGGGCGACCAGCAAGAAACAAGCACTCCAGGACCTGTCGGCGCGCGCCGCCGATTTGAGCGAGCAGCACGAACGCGCCATCTTCGACGTCTTGATGGAGCGTGAACGCCTCGGCACCACCGGCGTCGGCAACGGCATCGCCATACCGCACGGCAAGCTGCCCAACCTGGATCGGCTGTACGGCCTGTTCGCGCGCCTCGAACAACCGGTCGACTTCCAGGCGATCGATGAGCGTCCGGTCGATCTGATCTTTCTTCTTTTGGCTCCCGAATCGGCCGGCGCCGATCACCTGAAGGCGTTGGCCCGGGTGTCGAGGCTGCTGCGCGACAAGGCCGTGTGCGACAAGCTGCGCGGCACCGACAGCGCCGAAGCACTGTACGGCATTCTCCCCGAAAGCACCGAAAACCAAGCCGCCTGAAGAAGCGCCCGCGTTTGCGAAGTCCTCGGCCGGCCGCCGCCGGCCGCCTAGAGCGGTTCACGTTGATATGGAATCGCTGAGACGCGCTCTCCGGTCTCCTG
>CAYFMP010000123.1:0-6717 GCA_964344215.1 uncultured Thalassospiraceae bacterium
TCGCATCCCCTCCTGGCCGGCAGGCCGCAAAACCGATCTCAGCCGCTTCCATATCGACGTAACCCGCTCTAGCTCCACGCAAAGATCGTCGGTCGATTGCTGGGAGCCGCCGACCGCTTCCGGCGGATAGGCGAGCCCGGTGGCGAACAGGATACGTACGGCGCCGCGCCCTCAACCGTTGTCGGCCAGCACGTCGCCGGCCAGATAGAGCGAGCCGCAGATCATGACGCGGGCCGGTTCGGGATCGTCGCCGGCCTTCGCAATGATCCGAGCGAGCGCCGCCGCGACGCTCTTCGCCGGCCGCGACGCCAGCCCGACCGCATCGGCGGCGGCGGCGATGTCGGTCGGGTCCATGGCGCTGTCGACGCCCGGAATGACCACCGCGCCAACGCTCTCGGCGGTTGCCGCCAACGGCCGCAGGAAGGCGCCCGCGTCCTTGCTGGTCAACATGCCGACGATGAGGTGCAGCGGTCGCTCCGCCTGTTCCTCCGCCCACCGGGCGATGATGTCGCCGGCCGCCGGGTTGTGGCCGCCGTCGAGCCACAGTTCCCAGCCGTCGGGCAGCAGATCGACCAGCGGCCCCGAGACCAGCCGTTGCAGGCGGGCCGGCCACTCGGCGCCGGTGACGCCGGCGATCAGCGCCTTCTCCCCGACCTCGATGCCTTCCATGTGTTCGATGGCCGCCAGCGCCATACCGGCGTTGGCGATCTGGTGCGGTCCGGTCAGATTGGGCGGCGGCAGGCGGAGAGTGCCGCCCGGACCCTCGTATATCCAGCCGTCGGCGGCGACAACCACCGACCAGTCGCGATCCTGCTCGAACAGCGGCGCGCCGACCTCCGCGGCGCGGGATCGGATGGCCGCGTCGGCCTCCGCCGCCTGGCTGGCCAGCACGCACGGCACCCCGGGTTTGAGGATGCCGGCCTTTTCGGCGGCGATCTCGGCCAGGCTGTCGCCGAGGAATTGCTGGTGATCGAGGGAAATCGGGGTCAACGTGGTCAGCATCGGCCGCTCGACGACGTTGGTGGCATCGAGCCTGCCGCCCAGACCGGTCTCCAGGAGGACGATGTCGGCCGGGTGGCGGGAGAAGGCGAGCAGGGCGGCGGCGCAGGTGATCTCGAAAAAGGTGATCGGGTCGCCGCCGTTGGCTTCCTCGCATTCACGCAAGAGCTCGACGAGGGCGGCCTCGGAAATCAACTCGCCGGCCAGCCGGATGCGTTCGTTGAACTTGACGAGGTGCGGCGAGATGTGGACGTGGACGCCGAAACCGGCGGCCTCCAGGGCGGCCCGCAGGAAGGCGATGACCGAGCCCTTGCCGTTGGTGCCGGCGACGTGGACGACCGGCGGCAGTTTGCGGTGCGGGTCGCCGAGGCGCTCGAGCAGGGTCACGATCCGGCCCAGCGACAGGTCGATCAGCTTCGGATGCAGCTTGGTGAGCCTGTCGAGGATAGCGGCGCTATCTTCGGCCTCCCCCATCAGCCGGCGCCGGGCTCCTCGACCGGCGGCGTCGCCGGGCGGCCGCCGTCGGCGTCCAGTATCGGCAGTTGCGGAGGCTTGGCCGCCGCCCCCGCCGCACCGCCCATCAACAGGCCGAGCACCCGGATCATGGTGTCGCGCAGGTCGTGGCGGTGGACGACCATGTCGATCATGCCGTGCTCGAGCAGGTACTCGGCCCGCTGGAACCCCTCGGGCAGGGTCTCGCCGATGGTCTGCTCGATGACCCGCTGGCCGGCGAAACCGATGATCGAGCCGGGTTCGGCGATGGCGATGTCGCCGAGCATGGCGAACGAGGCGGACACCCCGCCGGTGGTCGGGTCGGTGAGGACGACGATGTAGGGAAGTCCCGCCTCGCGGACCTCTTCGACGGCCAGCGTGGTGCGGGCCATCTGCATCAGCGAATGCGCCCCTTCCTGCATGCGCGCCCCGCCCGACGACGGGATGGCGATCAGCGCCGCTCCCCGCTTGACGGCGATACGGGCCGCCTGGATCAAGCCGTCGCCGACGGCGATGCCCATGGAGCCACCCATGAAATCGAAATCGAGGGCCGCGATCACCGCGTCCAAGCCGCCGATCTTGCCGTGCGCCACCATCAGGGCGTCGTCGACGCCGGTCTTGCCGCGGGCTTCCTTCAAACGGTCGGTGTACTTCTTGCGGTCGCGGAACTTCAGCGGATCGTTGAGCGGCTGTTTCAGGGTCGCCGCCTGATACTCGCCGCCGTCGAACAGCGCCGCCATGCGAGCCTTGGCGCCGATCCTGAGGTGATGGCCGCAGTGCTGGCAGACGTGCTGGCCCTTCTCCAGATCGCGGTGAAAGATCATCTGCGCGCAGGCCGGGCACTTGTGCCACAGGTTGTCGGGGATTTCCTTCTGGCCGCCGACCAGCTCACGGAGTTTGGGGCGGACGATGTTCTTGAGCCAGTTCACGGCGCCGCTCCCCTGACCCCGGCGGCGAGCTCGCCGACCGTCTCCAGCACGCGCCCGGCCAGCCCGTTCCCGGGCCTGCCCTCGGCATCCAGGTTTTCGGCGATCAGGTCGACCAGGGCCGAGCCGACGACGGCGGCGTCGGCAACGGTGGCGATGTCGGCCGCCTGCTCGGGCGTGCGGATGCCGAAGCCGACGGCGATCGGCAGGTCGGTGTGGCGGCGCAGGCGCTCGACCGAGGCCTTGACGTCGTCGAGCCCGGCCGAACGGGTGCCGGTGATGCCGGTGATGGAGACGTAGTAGACGAACCCGGAGGCGTCTTCGAGGACGACGGGCAGGCGCGCATCGTCGGTGGTCGGCGCCGTCAGGAAGATGAAGTTGAGCCCGGCCCCGATCGCCGGCAAACAGAGCTCCTGTTTTTCCTCCGGCGGCAGGTCGACGATGATCAGGCCGTCGACGCCGGCTTTCCTGGCATCGGCCAGGAAGGCATCGACCCCGTAAATGTAGATCGGATTGTAATAGCCCATCAGGATGACCGGCGTGTCGTCGTCCTTGGTCCTCAGTTCGCCGACCAGTCCGAGGGTTTTTTTCAGCGTCATGCCGCCCTTCAGCGCCCGCAGAGAAGCCGCCTGGACGGCCGGGCCGTCGGCCATCGGGTCGCTGAACGGCATGCCGATCTCGATCAGGTCGGCGCCGGCCGCCGGCAATCCGAGGAGCATCTGGCGCGACGTTTCCAGGTCGGGGTCGCCGGCCGTCAGGAAGGGGACGAAGCCGCTGCGGCCTTCCGCCTTCAGCGCCTCGAAGCGCCGTCCGATCCTGGTCTGCGGGCGGGCGTTCACTCGGAAATCTCCACGCCGAGATGCTTGGCGACGGCGAAGATATCCTTGTCGCCGCGCCCGCACATGTTCATGACCATGACGTGGTCGTTGGGCAGGTCGGACGCGACCTTGGTGACGTGGGCAAGCGCGTGGCTCGGCTCGAGGGCCGGGATGATGCCTTCCTTCTCGGTGCACAGCTGGAAGGCGGCGAGCGCCTCCTCGTCGGTCACCGCGACGTACTCGACGCGGCCGGTGTCGCGCAGCCACGAATGTTCGGGGCCGATGCCGGGATAGTCGAGGCCGGCCGAGATCGAATGGCCGTCGAGAATCTGCCCATCCTCGGTCTGCAGGAGATAGGTGCGGTTGCCGTGCAGGACGCCGGGTCTTCCGCCGGTCAGGCTGGCGCAGTGCTCGCCGGTGTCCAAGCCGTGGCCGCCGGCCTCGACGCCGATGATGCGGACCGCTTCGTCGTCGAGGAACGGGTGAAACAGGCCCATGGCGTTGGATCCGCCGCCGATGCAGGCGACCAGGCTGTCCGGCAGGCGGCCCTTGCCCTCGGCCTCGGCGACCTGGTCCCTGACCTCGTTGCCGATGATGCACTGGAAATCGCGGACCATGGTCGGGTACGGGTGCGGCCCGGCCACGGTGCCGATGATGTAAAACGTGTCCTCCACATTGGCGACCCAGTCGCGCAGCGCCTCGTTCATGGCGTCCTTGAGGGTGCCGGTGCCCGACGTCACCGGGCGCACCTCGGCGCCCAGCAGCTTCATGCGAAAGACGTTGGGGGCCTGGCGCTCGACGTCGGTCTCGCCCATGTAGACGACGCACGGCATGCCGAACAGCGCGCACACGGTGGCCGTCGCCACGCCGTGCTGGCCGGCTCCGGTCTCGGCGATGATGCGGGGCTTGCCCATGCGCCGGGCCAGCAGGATCTGGCCGATGGTGTTGTTGATCTTGTGGGCGCCGGTGTGGTTGAGCTCGTCGCGCTTGAAATAGAGCTTGGCGCCGCCGAAGTGCTCGGTCAGGCGCTTGGCGAAATAGAGCGGGCTCGGCCGGCCGACGTAGTGTTTCATGTAGTGGTCGAACTCGGCCCAGAAATCGGGATCGTCCTTGGCCGTGTTCCAGGCCTGCTCGACGGCCAGGATCAACGGCATCAGGGTCTCGGCGACGTAGCGGCCGCCATAGATGCCGAAATGCCCGCCCTCGTCGGCGCCGGCGCGGTAGGTATTCAGTTTGCTCATGCTATTCCCTGGGTCCGGCTCTCGGGCCAGGCCGGTAAAATGCCGCCACGGGGCCGGAAAATGCAAGGATTTTCGGTAATTACAGGGCCTTGACCGCGTCCAGGAAGGCCAGCACCTTGGCCGGGTTCTTGACGCCGGGCTCGTCCTCGACGCCGGACGACACGTCGACCGCAGGCGCGCCGCTGATCCGCACCGCTTCGGCCACGTTGTCGGCCGTCAGGCCGCCGGCCAGCAGCCACGGCGGGCCGCCCCGGTAGGCCGCCATCAAGGACCAGTCGAAGGCGCGCGCGTTGCCGCCCGGCCGGGTCGCGCCCTCGGGCGGCTTCGAATCGAACATCAGCCTGTCGGCGATGCCGTCAAAGGCGCGCCACGCCTCGATATCGCCAGGCTCCGCCACCGGCAGCACCTTCATCACGGATAGCCCGTACTTGATCTTAATCGCCGCTACCCGTTCCGGGGTTTCGTGGCCGTGCAGTTGCAGCATGTCGAGGCCGGCGCCGGCGGCAATCGAGTCGAGCAGGGCATCGTCGGCGTCGACGGTGAGGCCGACCTTGACGACGCCGTCCGGAACACCGGCCGTCAGCATGGCCGCCGTCTCGACGCTCAGATTCCTCGGCGACGGCGCGAAGAACACGAAGCCGACCATGGCGGCGCCTCCGGAAACGGCGGCGCTGACCACTTCCGGCGTCATCAGGCCGCAGATCTTGGCTTCGATGGGCATCGGTTCAAACCAACAGGGTCGCTACCTCGTAGGCGGCAATACGCCGGTCCGCCGTCACCAATGTCAAGCCTTCCGACCGGGCCTGGGCGACCAGCATGCGATCGAACGGATCGCGGTGATGCAGGGGCAGAGCGCCGGCCGCTTCGGCGTGGGCGACCGAGATCGGCAGCGCCGAGAACCCCTCCTCCACGATGGCCGTTTCGAGGTCGTCGACCGGTCTCCGCAACTTGCCGATCGCCGATTTGATGGCGATCTCCCAAACGCTGGCGGCACTGACATGAACCGGCACGCTGACGTCGGCCAGCGCCGCGCGAACGTCTCGCCCGAGGTTGTCTGCGCCGCCGAACCACCACAGCAGAACGCTGGTGTCGAGCAGCAGGCTCACGATTCGGCACCGTAGAAACTGTCGATAACGTCGTCGGGCAAGGGTTCGTCGAAATCCTCGGCGATCCATACCTTGCCCTTCCAGCGGCCGGGCTTTCGCGGCTTGTCCCGGTGGTCGGCGGCAACCAGCTTGGCGACCGGCTTGCCGGCGCGGGCGATGACGATCTCCTCGCCGGCCTCGACCCGGGCCAGCAGCTTCGAGAGTTGCGTCTTGGCCTGGTGGATGTTGATCAGCATGGCGCCGGCTCCAAGTTAGCTAGACTAGACTTAGCTAAGTTTAGTATCTGGTGTCGTTCTTTGCAAGATCACTTCGGTTCGGGAATCGGACAGGGGAGTCAGGAAATCTCCTCGGCGATGCGGGCGGCGGCGGCGAGCGGGTCGTCGGCGCCGGTTATGGGGCGGCCGATGACCAGGTAGTCGGCGCCGAGATCGATGGCGTCCTTCGGCGTGACGATGCGCTTTTGGTCGTCGGCCGCCGCCCACTCGGGACGGATGCCCGGCACCACCAGCTTGAAATCGGCCCCGCAGGCGCCGCGCAGAGCGACGATCTCGCGGGCCGAGCAGACGACGCCGTCGAGGCCCGAGGCTTGGGCGAGATGGGCCAGGCGGACGACCTGGTCCGGGGTCGGGCCCATGACTCCGGTTGCGTCGAGGTCGTCGTCGGCCAACGAGGTCAGCACGGTGACGCCGAGCACCAGCGGGCGCTTGTCGCCGGCCTCGGCGGCCGCCGCCGCCGCCGCCCGCATCATCTCGGCCCCGCCGGCGGCATGGACGTTAATCATGAAAGGAGCAAGCCCCAAAGCCGCGCGCATGGCGCCGGCCACCGTGTTGGGGATGTCGTGGAACTTGAAATCGAGGAACAGCGGCAGGCCTGCCGCGCTCACTTTACGCACGCCGTCGGGACCGCAGGCGGTGAAGAACTCCTTGCCGAGCTTGACGCCGCCGACCCGGCCGGCCAGCCGTTCCGCCAGCTTCGCGGCGGCTTCGGCGTCGGTGGTGTCGAGGGCGACGAAGATACGATCGGTCGGCTGCACGGGCCCAGGTCCCTCAAAAGGTTCGCTCGGTTACTCGCGGTTTTACCTGTCGCCGAACGGCGACACAAAGGTTTTGCGGCCTGCCGGCGAGGAGAGGATGCG
>CAYFMP010000124.1:0-6604 GCA_964344215.1 uncultured Thalassospiraceae bacterium
GTCCCGATGTTGCAGTGCGGCTTCGTACGCTCAAACTTCTCCTTGGCCATCTCTTGCTTCTCCGTTTATCCGGCAAGCCGGGTTTGGATCTCTTCCGAAACTTGGTTGGGTACGACTTCGTAGTGATCGAAGTGCATGGTGAACTGGGCGCGGCCCTGGCTCATGGACCGGAGCGTGTTGACGTAACCGAACATATTGGCGAGCGGTACGTTGGCGTTGATGACCCGGGCGTTGCCGCGCTGGTCCATGCCGCCGACCTGGCCGCGGCGGCTGTTGAGGTCGCCGATGATGTCGCCCATGTATTCCTCGGGCGTCACCACCTCGACCCGCATCAATGGCTCCAGCAGCTGCGGGCCGGCGTTCTGGCAGCCTTCGCGGAAGGCGGCGCGGGCGGCGATCTCGAAGGCCATGACGCTGGAATCGACATCGTGCGAGGCGCCGTCGTAGAGCGTCGCCTTCAGGTCGGTAACCGGGAAGCCGGACAGCACACCCGATTCCATGGCGCTTCCCAGCCCCTTTTCGACCCCGGGAATGAACTCCTTCGGCACGTTGCCGCCAACCACCGTGTTCTCGAACTCGAAACCGGAGCCCGGCGGCAGCGGCTCGAACTTGATCTTGACGCGGGCGAATTGCCCGGAGCCGCCGGTCTGCTTCTTGTGGGTATAGTCGACGTCGTGGGTACGCGAAATGGTCTCGCGATAGGCAACCTGCGGCTGGCCGATGTTGGCGTCGACCTTGAATTCGCGCAGCATACGATCGACGATAATCTCCAGGTGCAGCTCGCCCATGCCTTTGATGATGGTCTGGCCGCTTTCTGCATCGGAGCTGACCCGGAATGACGGGTCCTCGGCGGCCAGACGCTGCAGCGCCACGCCCATCTTCTCCTGATCGCTCTTGGTCTTCGGCTCGACGGCGATCTCGATCACCGGATCCGGAAACTCCATGCGCTCGAGGACGACCTGATCGTCGGCCGTGCACAGCGTATCGCCGGTGGTGGTGTCCTTGAGACCGGCCAGCGCCACGATGTCGCCGGCCCGCGCTTCCTTGATCTCTTCGCGCGTATTGGAGTGCATGAGCAGCATGCGGCCGACCCGCTCGCGCTTGCCCTTGACGGTGTTCATGATGCTCTGGCCGCTCTCGACGATGCCGGAATAGACCCGCATGAAGGTCAGCGAACCGACGAAGGGATCGTTCATGATCTTGAAGGCCAGCGCGGCGAACGGCTCGTCGTCGGAATTGCTACGCTCGATCTCTTCGTCGCTGTCGGCCTTGACACCCTTGATGGCCGGCACTTCGGTCGGCGACGGCATGAAATCGACGACGGCGTCGAGCAACGGCTGGACGCCCTTGTTCTTGAAGGCGCTGCCGGTCAGGATCGGCACGAAATCGCCGCCGACGGTGCCCTTGTGGATACATTTCTTCAGCGTGTCGGCATCGGGCTCGGTGCCTTCGAGGTAGGCTTCGAGCGCGGCGTCGTCCTGTTCGAGCACAGTTTCGACCAGTTTCTCGCGGTATTCGGCGGCCTGGTCGGCGAGGTCGTCCGGGATGTCGGCGAACTCGAACTCGGCGCCCAGCGTCTCTTCCTTCCAAATGACTGCCTTCATGGCGATGAGGTCGACGACACCGGCAAACTCGTCCTCGGCGCCGACCGGCAGCTGCGTAACCAGCGGCACCGCGCCCAGACGGTCCGGGATCATTTCGACGCAGCGGTAAAAGTCGGCCCCGACGCGGTCCATCTTGTTGACGAAGCAGATCCTCGGAACGCCGTACTTGTCGGCCTGGCGCCACACCGTTTCCGATTGCGGCTCGACGCCGGCGACACTGTCGAAGACGGCGACGGCGCCGTCCAGAACCCTAAGCGAGCGCTCGACCTCGATGGTGAAATCGACGTGGCCCGGGGTATCGATGATGTTGATGCGGTGATCATTCCAGAAACAGGTGGTAGCGGCAGAGGTAATGGTGATACCACGCTCTTGCTCCTGCTCCATCCAATCCATGGTGGCGTTGCCGTCATGGACCTCGCCGATCTTGTAGGATTTTCCGGTGTAATAGAGGATGCGCTCTGTCGTCGTCGTCTTGCCGGCATCGATGTGGGCCATGATGCCGATGTTGCGATAGCGCTCAAGAGGAGTTGTGCGGGCCATGGGCTGTCAACCAGTCTTGGGACAATTACCAACGATAATGCGAGAAGGCCTTGTTGGCCTCCGCCATGCGATGAGTATCCTCCCGCTTCTTGACCGCCGCGCCACGGTTATTGGCTGCATCGAGCAGCTCGGCCGAAAGCCGTTCCATCATGGTGTTTTCGGAGCGTTTCCGGGCGAGATCGACGATCCACCGGATGGCCAGCGCCTGACGGCGCGTCGTGCGCACTTCGACCGGCACCTGGTAGGTGGCGCCGCCGACCCGGCGCGAGCGCACCTCGACGGTCGGCTTGACGTTCTCGATGGCCTCGTGAAAGACCTTCAGCGGATCGCCGCCAGCCTTCTTTTCGATGATGTCGAAGGCGCCGTAAATGATCTTCTCGGCGCTCGATTTCTTGCCGTCCAGCATCAGGCTGTTGGTGAACTTGGCGACCACCAGGTCCTTGAACTTCGGATCCGGTAGAATCTCCCTCTTTTCGGCAGCGCGTCTGCGGGACATGGGCTCGGTTCCTTACTTCGGCCGTTTAGCGCCGTACTTCGATCGGCGCTGGCGGCGGTCCGATACGCCCTGCGTATCGAGGGTGCCGCGGATGATGTGGTAACGGACGCCCGGCAGGTCCTTGACGCGGCCGCCGCGGATCATCACCACCGAGTGCTCCTGCAGGTTATGGCCTTCGCCGGGGATATAACTGGTGACCTCGAAGCCGTTGGTCAGGCGCACCCGGGCAACCTTGCGCAGCGCCGAGTTGGGCTTCTTGGGCGTGGTCGTGTAGACGCGGGTGCAAACGCCGCGTTTTTGCGGGCAGGCTTCCAAAGCCGGCACCTTGTTCCTTTGTTCCGGCGACTTTCTGGGTTTCCGGATCAGTTGGTTAATTGTCGGCATTGCCGTTCCACTCTCTCAATTTCGCCCAATCGCCAGGGTCGAGCCCGCTACTCTTTAGGCCTCAACAAAACCGCCTCCAGCGGGATTTCCCAGGGTCCCGGAGGCGTCTCGTCAAATTTTTCACTTCAATGCGCGCCAGGACTGCGTCTGGACCGAACGACCCACCACCAACCCCCTGCGAAGTGGAGCGGAATATAGTGACGCGTCCAACACCCGTCAAGCACAAAGAACGCCTTGTTTCTGCAGGTTTCCGGCGGTCCCTCGGGAAAGGGACCGCCGGTGGTTTCGGGTCGGATCGAGCGGCCTATTCGGCGCTCTCGGCAACCGCTTCCTCGACCGCCTCATCCATGCCCAGTTCGGCCGCCAATTCGGCGTCCTCCTTGGCCTGAATGGCGGCCAATTCCTCGTCGCGCTGCGCCGCAACCTCGCGGAATCCGTTCATGACGCTGCCGGTGCCGGCCGGGATCGGCCGCCCGACGATGACGTTTTCCTTCAACCCGACCAAGTTGTCGATGCGGCCGGAAACGGCCGCCTCCGTCAGCACCCGCGTGGTTTCCTGGAAGGAAGCTGCCGAGATGAACGACTGCGTCTGCAGGCTGGCCTTGGTGATGCCCTGCAGAACCGGCAGCGCATCGGCCTTCTTGCCGCCGTCCTCCTTGGTCTTGGCGTTGATGCGGTCGAACTCCTGGCGGTCGACCATTTCGCCGACCAACAGCGTGGTGTCGCCACCCTCGGCGACCTCGACCTTCTGCAGCATCTGGCGGACGATGACTTCGATGTGCTTGTCGTTGATCTTCACGCCCTGCAGCCGGTAGACGTCCTGGATCTCGTTGATCAGGTATTCGGCCAACGGCTCGATACCGAGCACGCGGAGGATGTCGTGCGGCACCGGGTTGCCGTCCATCAACGGATCGCCGATCTGTACGTAGTCGCCTTCCTGGACGGAGATGTGCTTGCCCTTGGGCACCAGGTATTCGACCGGATCCGCTTTGGATTCGCTCGGCACCACGACGATTCGGCGCTTGTTCTTGTAATCCTTGCCGAATTCGACCCGCCCCTCGTTCTCGGCGATGATGGCGTGGTCCTTTGGCTTGCGGGCCTCGAACAGTTCCGCCACCCTCGGCAGGCCGCCGGTGATGTCCCTGGTCTTGGCCGATTCGCGGGGAATACGCGCCAACACGTCGCCGGCATGGACCTTCTGGCCCGGCTCGACCGAAAGGATGGCGTCGACCGACAGGAAATAGCGCGCTTCCATGCCGTTATCGAGGGTGATGACGTCGCCCTTCTTGTTGCGAAGAGTGACGCGCGGCTTCAGATCGGCCCCTTTCGGCTGCTGTTTCCAATCGGTAACCACCTTGGAGGCGATGCCAGTTGTCTCGTCCATCCTCTCGGTGAACGAAATTCCCTCGACCAGATCGACGTAGTTGGCCTCGCCTTCCTTCTCGGTGATGATCGGCAGTGTGTACGGATCCCACTCGGCCAGCTTGTCGCCACGCTTGACCTTGGATTTCGCCTTGACCAGCAACCTGGCGCCGTACTGCAGGCGGTGGCGGGCCCGTTCGCGACCCTGCTTGTCGATCAGGACCAGCTCGGCGTTGCGGCTCATCACTACCTGAACCCCAGCCGAGTTCTTGACGGTGTTGCAGTTTTCGAGCTGCACGGCGGCGTCGACCGACGCCTCGATGGCGGATTGCTCGGTACCGCGCTGCACGGCGCCGCCGATATGGAAGGTGCGCATCGTCAGCTGGGTGCCGGGTTCGCCGATCGACTGGGCGGCGATAACGCCGACCGCCTCGCCGAGATTGACGCGAGTGCCGCGGGCCAGGTCGCGACCGTAGCAGGATGCGCAGACGCCGTCGTCGGTCTCGCACGTCAAGACCGAGCGAATACGGACGCTTTCGATCTGCGCCTCCTCGATGGCGACGCAGTCCTCCTCCATGATCATCTTGCCGGCCTTGACGATGACGTCGCCGCTTTCCGGATGGAGGACGTCGGCGGCGGCGGAACGGCCGAGGATGCGGTCGGTCAGCGGCGCTATGACCTCGCCGCCCTCGACGACGGCGGCGACCGTGATGCCCTGCTTGGTCTTGCAGTCCTCTTCGACGATGATGCAGTCCTGCGCGACGTCGACCAGGCGCCGTGTCAGATAGCCGGAGTTGGCGGTCTTCAACGCGGTGTCGGCGAGGCCCTTGCGGGCGCCGTGGGTGGAGTTGAAGTATTCCAGCACCGACAGCCCCTCCTTGAAGTTGGAGATGATCGGCGTCTCGATGATTTCGCCCGACGGCTTCGCCATCAGTCCGCGCATGCCGGCCAACTGCTTCATCTGGGCGGCCGAGCCGCGCGCGCCCGAGTGGGCCATCATATAGACCGAGTTGACCGGCACGCCGGGCTCTTCGGTCGAGATGCGCTTCATCATCTCGTCGGCGACCCGGTCGGTGCAGTGGGACCAGGCGTCGACCACCTTGTTGTACTTCTCGCCCTGCGTGATGAGGCCGTCCAGGTATTGCTGCTCGTATTGCTTGACCGTGCTCTCGGTCTCGCGGACCAGCGTTCCCTTGGCGCTGGGAATGACCAGGTCGTCCTTGCCGAACGAGATGCCGGCCTTGCAGGCGTACTGGAAGCCCATCCCCATCAGGCGGTCGGCGAAGATAACCGTCTCCTTCTGGCCGCAGTGGCGATAGACCTCGTCGATGACCGTCGAGATTTCCTTCTTGGTCAACAGCCGGTTGATCAGGTCGATCGATACGTTCGGGTTGCGCGGCAGGATCTCGGCCAGCAGCATCCGGCCGGGAGTCGTCTCCAGGCGGACGGTGGTCGGTTTTCCGTCGGCGTCGACCGTGTTGTAGCGGGCCTGGATCTTGGCGTGCAGGCTGAGAACGCCGGCGTCGCGCGCCTGTTCGATCTCGCCAAGGTCGGCGAACGCCATGCCTTCGCCGGTCTCGCCTTCGCGTTCGAGCGACAGGTAATAGAGACCGAGGATGATGTCCTGCGACGGCACGATAATCGGTTTGCCGTTGGCCGGGCTGAGGATGTTGTTGGTCGACATCATCAGGACGCGGGCCTCGAGCTGGGCTTCCAGAGACAACGGCACGTGCACGGCCATCTGGTCGCCGTCGAAGTCGGCGTTGAAGGCGGCGCACACCAGCGGATGGAGCTGGATCGCCTTGCCCTCGATGAGGACCGGCTCGAACGCCTGGATGCCGAGGCGGTGCAACGTCGGTGCCCGGTTCAACAGGACCGGGTGTTCGCGGATGACTTCTTCGAGGATATCCCACACCTCGGGACGCTCTTTCTCGAGCATGCGCTTGGCCGCCTTGATGGTCGTGGCCATACCGTAAAGTTCGAGCTTGGCGTAGATGAACGGCTTGAACAGCTCCAGCGCCATTTTCTTCGGCAGCCCGCATTGGTGCAGCATCAGTTCCGGTCCGACGACGATCACCGAGCGGCCCGAATAGTCGACCCGCTTGCCGAGCAGGTTCTGGCGGAACCGGCCCTGCTTGCCCTTCAACATGTCGGAAAGCGACTTCAGCGGCCGTTTGTTGGCGCCGGTGATGGCGCGGCCGCGCCGTCCGTTGTCGAA
>CAYFMP010000125.1:0-6110 GCA_964344215.1 uncultured Thalassospiraceae bacterium
TTCGAGACCAAAACCGCCTTCGCCGACCGTGTCGGGCTCACCAAGGCCCGCATCTCCCAGCTGGTCGCCGAAGGCCTGCCCGTGCGCCCGGACGGCAAGATCGACGTGGAGATCGGGCTGGCCTGGATCGAGAACAACCTGGATCCCGCCCGGCGTTACAAGGGCGGTTCACCGAACACCACCAACCGGTCGGCGACGCTGGCCGAGGCCAAGCGCGTCCATGAGATCGTCAAGATCCAGCGCGCCAAGCTGGCCTTCGAGCGCGAGCAAGGCAAGCTGATCGATGCCGATCGGGCCGAGCAGACCGTGTTCGCCCGCGCCAAGGCCGAACGCGACGCCCATATCGCCTGGGTCCAGCGGTCTGCGCCCATCATGGCATCGGAACTGGGCGTCGAGACCGGCCCCGTGTTCACCGTTCTGGACCGGCTGATGCGCGAGCATTTGGAGCACCTGTCATCGACACCGCTGGGAGGACTGTTCCATGTCGACGGCGAGTGATCCCTCCTACTTCCTGTCCCGCATCGATTGGGCATGGCGCAAGGCCATCCGACCGGAACCGCAGATCCCGGTCGCCCAGTGGGCCGATCGCCACCGCATGCTGCCCGACACCGCCGCTGAACCCGGTCGCTGGTGCACGGCGCGCACACCCTATCTCAAGGAGATCATGGACACCCTTTCCACCGGGAGCCCGTATGAGCGTGTGGTCATGATGAAGGGTGCGCAGACGGGTGGCACCGAAGCGGGACTGAACTGGCTGGGATACATCATCCACAACGCGCCCGGTCTGGTCATGCTGGTCCAGCCATCCTTGGACATGGTGCGACGGAATACGGTCACCCGCATCGATCCGCTGATTGCCTCATCGCCCGTTCTGCGTGACCTGGTCGCCTCGCCGCGATCCCGCGACGCGGGCAACAGCCTGTTCCGCAAATCCTTCCCCGGCGGTCAGTTGGTCATGACCGGAGCCAACTCCGCCATCGGTCTCCGCTCGACGCCGGTGCGATACCTGTTTCTTGACGAGGTGGATGGTTACCCCGGCGATGCCGACGGCGAAGGGGATCCGGTCGCGCTGGCCATCCAGCGCACCGCCACCTTCAAGGGGCGGCGCAAGATCCTCATGGTCTCGACGCCGACGCTGAAAGGTTATTCCCGCATCGAGGCAGCCTTCGAGGAATCCGACCAGCGCTTTTACCATGTGCCGTGCCTCCATTGCGGCGACATGGCGCCCATCAGCTGGGCCCGCATCCGTTGGCCCGAGGGCCGACGCCGCGACGCCTTCCTGATCTGCGAGGCCTGCGGCGGCATCCACCAGGAGCACGATAAGTCCCGACTGTTGGAAACCGGTCAGTGGAAACCCACCGCCGAGGGCGACGGGCGCACCGCCGGGTTCCATCTCTCGGCCCTCTATTCTCCCTGGGAGACCTGGGCCGAGATCGCCGTCGAACATGGCAAGGTCATGAAGGACCCGGCCCGCCTGCAAGTCTGGGTCAACACCAAGCTGGGCGAGTCCTGGGAGGACCAGGCCGGTGACACCGTGCCCGCCGATCCGCTGATGGACCGGCGCGAGGTGTGGGGCGAGGACCTGCCCGAAAGCGTCGCCGTGCTCACCGCCGGGGTGGACGTCCAGGGTGACCGGCTGGAACTGCAGGTCGTCGGCTGGGGACGCGACGAGGAATGCTGGGTGGTCGATTATCGGGTCATCTGGGGCGACCCATCCGGGCCGCGTGTCTGGGCCGATCTCGACTTGGCCCTGCGAGCCACCTACACCCATGCCAAGGCCGTGCCCGACCTGCCGATCCGCGCCGTCGCCATCGACACCGGCGGCCATCACACCAAGGCAGCCTACGAGTTCTGCCGCACCCGGCTCGCTCGGCGCATCTGGGCCATCAAGGGACGCGGCGGTCCCGGCGTGCCGGTCTGGCCGCACCGCCCGACCCGGACCAACAAGGGCAAGATCCCGCTGTTCATCGTCGGCGTGGATTCCGTCAAGGACGCCGTCTACGCCCGGCTCAAGCTGACCGAGCCCGGACCCGGATTCGTCCACTTCTCCCGCAACCGGGACGTTGAATATTTCCGCCAATTGACCGCCGAGCGGGTCGTGACCCGATTTGAGAAGGGCCGCCCGATACGCTCCTGGCAGCCGAAACGGGACGGCGAGCGCAACGAGGCGCTGGATACCTTCGTTTATGCCTCAGCCGCCCTGCAGGGTCTGATCAGTATGGGGCTCAGGCTGAACGAGGAGGCCGAGGCCATGGCGGCGGCGAAGCGGAGGAGCGATGCCCCGGCTCTGCCCGCAAAGCCTGCGCCGCCGGTCATTCGGTCGGCGTGGATGGGGTGAGGCAGTTCGGCCACTTCTGGCCAGATCGGACACCCATACCCCAGCGAACCGAAGCGCAACACAGAGGATACTCATAGTCTGTAGACTCAAAAGCATCATTTCACCGACACTCGGCTCGTAATATTCGAATGCCGAGGCGTGCATGGAGAGAAAAGAACTTCGAAAGGTAAGCAAAGGTCTGGCCAGCATCTTGGCCGAGAATCTCCGCGCTTACCGGAAGATCAAGGGGCTCTCCCAGGAAGAACTCGCCGATATGTGCGGCCTTCACCGAACCTATGTTGGCTCGGTGGAGAGGGGGGAGCGCAACGCGACTCTAAGCACATTAGAGACTTTGGCCACCGCTCTTGGCGTCAGTGTCCCGGAACTCCTGACTAAAAGGGCATTTGAGAATGGTGGCTGAAGGTTTAGACCCAGAGCGGTACGTTGAGGCAATCCGACAAAGCGGACTGTCGATCTACGATCCTATCGAGATTGGAGATCCAGACCTTTGGATTCCGACGCCGGAACTGGAAATGCTGCTTAACGCTGCAATAACAGGCGTGTCGCTTGCCGGGTTGCCGCTACGCACCCGCTCGAAAGTGGTGAAGGAACACGTTTGCAGGGCGCTCGGCTACCCGGTGCCGCCCAGCTTCCAGAAGACGCAGCCGCGTTTTCCGGGGCAGTTTTTCGATACCTACGCCCAGAAGTCGAACAACCTCCAAGTCTGGAACGAAGAACTCGCATCCACTCGGCGCTATGTGATCATTCGGGTTGGAGAGGGCGACGTGATTACCAAGGTGAAGGTGGTCACGGGCGACACTCTTGCGCTATTGGATACGACGGGTACGCTAACGCAAAAATACCAAGCGCGGCTGATACCTGGCGAGGTGAAGGCAGAACTGATCGCTGATGAGGATACGGAGCTACTGTGCCCTTTTGTACGGGCGGATCTTGATCTGGCCACAGTGGCGAGCCCGGTGAACCATCCTCGGGCGGGGCAGCTGCTACCGATCTGGGAGATTTTCCAGCGACTCCAATCGCTCGTCGGGAAATCATTCCCAGACCTAGGATATGATCAAGAGCGCAACCGAGGCGCGGCGTTGCACCGACTGGTGTGCCAGCATCTGGGATATGCCGACTACCGGGACGACGGCCAGTTCCCGGACGTGCGGCACCAACTTATAGAAGTGAAACTACAAACTTCGCCAACCATTGATCTTGGGCTGGTGTGTCCGGATAGCGAGGAGGCACTGGATGTTCCAAAGATCGAAGGACAGCAAATCCGCCACTGCGATGTACGGTACGCGCTGTTCTACGCAGTCACGGATGGTGAGAACGTCACGCTGACGCACCTGTTCTTGAGCACTGGCGAGAAATTCTTCACGCGGTTCCCACAGTTCCAGGGGAAGGTACTCAACAGGAAGCTCCAGATACCGCTCCCGACGGACTTCTTCGACTGAGACGGAAGCATAACATATCGTTTTTAGACAGGCTTGCCGCCGGTTAGGGCTTCCCAGACCATGGCGTCCAGTTCGTCTTGGAGATGCTTGGCCTCGGGCGATGGAGTACTCTCGTATATCCGCTTGGCCTTGGCGACAATGGCCTTGCCGAGACGGCTCTGCGGATCGGGAAGGGGGAATTTCTCAACGTACTGTGTGATGAAACGGCGACGGCCAGCATAGAGCTTGTTGTTGAAGCGGAGGTCGTAGAAACGCTCGATGAACGTCGAGTTGCCGACGGCGGCCGCGAGCCATAGCAGGTCTGTTCGCGCATGGTCCTGGCAGACGAGCCAGTAGCAGTCTCCGTTCACGACGGAGCCCTCCAGATCGATCCAGAAGGTCGGTTCCTCGGCGATATCGCGGAACACGAGCTTAGGTTGGCCCCATGCAGCCGGGTCTTGCGGCACCCAGATTTCATACCACTCGCGGCCTGCCTCAATGACGTATCGACGGCCCTCAAGGGCTTGCCGATGCGCCTCAAAATAGGCTTGGCTGCGCGGATAGCTGGCCAGCTCCACAGCACGGCGGCGCCCCTGAAAAACCTCGTGCGGATAGAGGATCTGACTTGGCCGGTCTGACGGGAGTGCCTTAAAGCGGCGTGCAATGTGGTGGGTGGTGAGCGGTTTGAGAAGTTCGGGGCGATCGGCGTCTTGCCAGTCGTTTCGGATGAAAATCTTGTCAGCACAAGTTTTGACGCCCACACGGATTTTTCCGATGTCGCGGAAGGTGCCCCAGCTATGAGCTTCAACTATCGCCAACCAGGAATCCACGGAATCAGTGGCGATGCGCCAAACGCCATCAGGCGCGCCGTTGGTGTTCAGCTTGCCGTGCTGGACATGAAAATGGCGCCCGTCTTTGACCTCGACTACGCCTTCGCGTTCGAGAGCAGCGATCGGGTCAGTGACTGTTTCGGTCGTCGGATCGGTCGTCTGGTAGATCGACGTGAAGGCCGGGGTTTCCAGCTTGTGGCCGTTCTTGCCCTCAACCAGTAAGACGGCAGGCAATACGGCGGCTTCAAAGAGCTTGGTATCGCCCAAATCCCATGCGTGGCGGATATTGAAGCGCTCAAAAAGCGCCTGCCGGATGGACGCTCCGGAGCGGGTAGTCATGAAGCGGTTGGAAACAATGATTCCTGCAATGCCTTGGGGCTTGAGCACCTGTGACATGCCAAGAATGAAGGCGTGATAGAGATCCACGCGACCCGCCAGCCCGAACTGCTCGGAAAGAAGCTGCGCCTGTGCTGCGCCCATGATCTGGGTGCGGACATACGGGGGATTGGCGATGATAAGGTCGTAAGCCTCTGGAACAGCCCGGCGAAACAGGCTGCCGTGACCACCAGGCCCAAAATTTTCAAGGACAAATTCAAGAAAATTGTCTGGCTCGAATTGAAAAGACACGCCGGGAAATTGTTCTCCAAGCCGTTCCGTGGCGGTGTCAAGTGCCTCGGGGTCGGTCTCAAAGCCATAGACTTCGATGTTCAACCCAGACTGGTCAGCAAGATGCTCCAGAAGGCTGACGAGCAATTCTCCATGCCCGATTGCCGGGTCGAGAATCCGAAGAGGACGGTCTGTTGGAAGCACTCCCGCAGTTTCGACAATCTGTCGTGCAACAAAATCCGCAAGGAGTTTGGGCGTATAGGTCGCTCCACCGGCCTTTTCTTCGGCGACAATTTGATATCTCTTTGTGAAACGCGGTTGGTGGAGTACTTCCATGAAGGGTGGCCTTTAAGTTGTCGGCAACAAAACGCTACTCATAGTCTTCTAGAGCGAGCGAGATGTCAACCCCGGTCCCCCGAGGTTTCTGAGCTTATCATGGGGAAGTTCGATTCACGACCGCTACCCCAAGGCTTCGATCTATCCCAACCTTTCCCAATCTCTCCGAATAGCCTGGGATTCCGCCCCATGGGACAATCGGCCCCATGCGGACTCTCTTTCAGAAACTCCTCGGCCTGGGCCGAACCCGAACCTTTGACGCGGCAGGCGGTGGCCGCCGCTGGGAAGGCACACGGACGGTCGATGGCCTGAACGCGGCAATCCTGGCCGGTGCCACGACGGCGGCCCGGCGCGCCGGATGGTATGCCCGGAACAACCCCTGGGTCGCGGCTGCGGTGGACAGCCTGGTCGGCAACGTCGTCGGCGCGGGCATCAAGCCACAATCCACCCATCCTGACCGCGCCGTGCGCGAGACCCTACAAGCCTTGTGGCTTCGCTGGACCGACCGGGCCGACGCCGGAGGCCTGGCCGACTTCTACGGCCTCCAGGCCATGGCGGTCCGGGCCATGATCGAAAGCGGCG
>CAYFMP010000126.1:0-6108 GCA_964344215.1 uncultured Thalassospiraceae bacterium
AAATCAGGCCTTTTGGGAATCCCAAATCTCAACAGACCCTAGAGCGGTTCACGTTGATATGGAATCGCCGAGACGCGCTCTCCGGTCTCCCGGCAAGGAGCGGTTCGCGTAGCGATGCGGGGCCATCGGAAGCGGGCCGCGACGCCATCCGGGGGCCGGAGAACGCGCCTGCGGTCGGTTTTTCGACCTTCCGGCGTCGTCGGGGAGGCTCGCCGATGCCCCACATCGCCTTCGCCTCCTCTCCCAGCCGGCAGGCCGCAAAACCGATCCCGGCCGCTTCCATATCAACGTGAACCGCTCTAGGGGCGCCGTTTTTTCTTTGCGAAACCGCCGGAGCGCTCAGCCGCGCTGGAAGGCGGCCTTCAGCGCGCCGCCGAGGCTGCCTTCCTCCAGGTACTTGAGGCCCAGATAGCCGCCGGCGAAGATCGACAGCAGCGCCATCACCGAGCCGGTGGCCAGCGTCGACACGCCGGTGACGCCGGCGCCGATGGTGCAGCCCAGGGCCATGACGCCGCCGATGCCCATGATGGCGCCACCGACCATGTGGCGCATCATGTCGTTGGCATCGACGAAGGATTCCAGGTGGAACTCGCCACTCAGCTTGGCGGCCAGGAAGGAACCGACGATGATGCCGCCGACGGCGGCGATGCCGAAGTTGATGGTCGAGCCGGTGAACGTCATCAGGTACTGCAGGCTCTCGCCGACCGGCGAAATGAAAGTAAACGACGCCACAGGGGTCGGGTCGAAGTCGTCGAAGCCGATGACGCCGGTGACGTACCAGGCGGTCGGCACCAGGGCGCCTAAGATGAGGCCGGCGGCGATGTCTGCCTTCGATTGGCGGAACTCGGCGCTCTTGAAGCAGAACACCAGAAGGCCGCCGGCGAACAGGACGGCGACGATCAGGCGGAGCGTATCCAGGGGCAGCGCCGTGGCGGCCGCCAGCATGTCCGGGATGCCCTGGGTTTCGAGACCGCTCTCGCTGAGGTCGACCATGGTGAGGCCCTCGAGTTCGACCCTGGCCAGCCCGATCAGGCCGCGCAGCGTCATATAGGCAAAGACGCCGATGAAGATGGTGACGACCAGCGATTTCAGGTTGCCGGCGCCGAGACGGACCAGGGTTCTGTTGCCGCAGCCGCTGCCCATGGTCATGCCGAAGCCGAACAAAAGCCCGCCGATGACGGCGCCGGCCCAACCGAAGTTGGTGGTCAGGTAGATGCTGGAGCCGAGATCCACGGTCTCCGTCTGATACAGGAACTGGCTGCCGATCATGGCGACGGCGACCGCCAGCATCCAGGCCCGGAAGCGGTTCCAGTCCTCCATGAAAACGATATCCGAGAGCGCCCCCATGGTGCAGAAATTCGTGCGCTGGGCGGTGGCGCCGAATACGATGCCGAGGCCGAAGCCCAAGATTGCGACCACAAGACCGACCGGGAAATCTTCCATTGCGTTAAGCTCCAAAACCGAAACCTGCCTAAATCCGCCACCGGACCTCTTCGCGATACCGGGTCCTTGTCTTCATAAGGGCGAACGATGTCGCCGGTCATCATATTCGAAATTTATAAACTGTCCACCGTCAAATCATCATATCCCCTTGAGCGTTACGGTTGCACTCGGGAAAGGGCTTTCAACACTTTATATTATTATATATTGTAAATGCCGGCTATCGAAGGAACATCCGAACGGCACCGGCGCCAAGACCGGGTCGGTCGCAAAGAAACATTAGGAAGGCTTTGTTAAGGAATGGCAACCGAAACGCTAGACGCCAAGGGGCTGAACTGCCCGCTGCCGATCATGCATGCGAAGAAGCGGCTGAAATCGCTCGATTCGGGCGACACCCTTGAAGTGTTCTCGACCGATCCGGGTTCGGTCAAGGACTTCGATTCGCTGTGCCGGGCGACCGGCCATGCGCTGCTCGAACAGGACGAGGAAGGCGACGTCTTCCGTTTCGTCATCGAGAAGAAGTAAGCCGCTCCTCACGCCTCTTCAAAAGACCGTGAAATAGGGGAATTCCCTAGTATTGCGCGATGTGCGCATGTGATCATCTTGCGCCCCGGCAAACTCTATTTCGGAGGCTTCTTGGAAATGAAATCCCGAATTCTCGTTCCCGTCGCCGCTTTGGCAGCGGCACTGTTCCTGGCCGCTCCCGGTGCCGTTCAGGCCCATGAAAAAGGCGTCCACAAGGTCGCCATCCACGTCGACGAGAGCGACGCCAAGCGCATGAACCTGGCCCTCAACAACGCCCAGAACATCGACAAATACTATCGCTCGAAGGGCGAGAAGGTGGAGATCGAGGTCGTCGCCTACGGCCCCGGACTGACGATGCTGCGCTCCGACAAGTCGCCGGTCAAGGCGCGCATCGAGAAGATGGCGCTGGAGCTCGACAACCTGTCGTTCGCCGCCTGCGGCAATACCATGAAGAAGATGAGCGCCAAGGAAGGCAAAGAGATCCCGATCATGGCCGAGGCCAAGAACGTGCCGTCCGGCGTCATCCGCCTGATGGAATTGCAGGAACAGGGCTGGTCGTACCTCAGGCCCTAATAACGATCCTTCGACACGGACCTTCGGTCCTGCTCTTAGATGAGATTTATCGTTGGTCTCATGCTGAGTTCGTCGAAGCGTGAGGGCAATGACAGCGCCCCGTCCGAGCCCATCTCCCTTCAGTCGGGCATCCTCGGGCAGGGCGTTTTTTCTTACAGCGCGATACCTGCCGGAGGCAGACGGAAACGCTTCTCTGTCCTTTAAACCAGCAGCTTCTCGTCTGCGCGAATATTAACTATTGCGGAGATTCCCATCGTTTGATCTACTATAGATTGAACGCCGCTTATTCTTGCTTTCCTAGGGCGTTCCAAGGGGCCTGAACATTAGCGCGGCCAAGGGGGAACACGGTGCCGGTGCCGGACACGCCGATCACGATTATCGCAACGGTTCTTGGCGTACTGATGGGCGTTCTCTACGGATTTCTCGCCTGGAACGTCTCGACGAAAACGATAGATACCAGAAAACATCCCAGAAGCACCGGATTCATGTGGGTTGCTTCCGGTGGAGTCGGCCTGTTTATCGCCGATTGGAAAAAGTTCTTCTCGATCAGCGACGCAGAGCGTTTGATAGCCATCGGGTACTATATGAGCAGCTTTGGAATCGTTTTCGTTTTGGTGGTTCTTCTTTCCACCGTGCTTATCGTTAAGTCGATCAGACGAGACATCGCGAATTCGGGCAACACCCTTAAGGCCAACATCCCGGACCTCGTTTTTCAGTATCTCAGGCACGGTTATGATCGAATGGCGGAACAGCTTGAGCGGGAACGGGAAGCGAGCAGAATATCGGAAATCGAAATGCTTGCGGGCATGCTTGGGAAACGAACCGAAAGCTATGCGGAAGCAGCCTATAAAACAGCCCAGTTGATCATCGCTTCGCATGGATTGAAGATTGCTTTCGATGCGCCGAAAGCTACGGAAATGGTAGGGGACATACTCACTATCATTCGCTCTCAGATGACAGCGCTGGCCAGAGATGAGATACTGGCCGACCTCCACGTCAACGCCAATTACATGCGGTGCTACCGATTTAACGAGGCGCCGCCACAGGTTAGGAGCCGCTTGAAATTCACTTTCGAACCCGAGGATCGGTACGAGTATATCCTCGATATCGAGCGCTACGCCGAGATAGACGGTGACAACGAATCATTCGCGCTTCCGGTCGAAACCAGAGGCAACGCGCATTTATCTCTGCCCGGAGCCCCGCTGGCGTTGTTGAACAAGCAAGCCCGCTTCGTCAACACCGAGGACGTGGAGTATGGATCGGAACTCCCCCCGGTTTTAGTGGAAGAGTGTAAAGAGTATTTCTCAAGTAAGAACTTTCAATCTTTCGCGTCGATACCAATATTAATTGAGAACAGAGAGGTCGGCGTCATCAATATTGAATCCAGTCACAAGCATATAATTGACGAAGGTGAAGAAATGTTAAGCATACTTAGCGTTCTATCTTTACCCTATACGACTCTACTGGGCTTGATTCTTCTAGAGCAGGAGGCTAACAAAGGGCCATGAGTTCTCCAAAAATCTTCACCGTCGACCTCTCCAGCCTTGCGACGCTGGCCGCCGGCGACATCTCTCCGCTCAAGGTCTCGACGGCGGCTTTTGAGAGACTGGCCAAGACGAAGGCCGTGACGTTCGGTAATGGGATCGGCACGTGGCCATTGGTCGAAACGGAGACCGATGAGGAACTGTTCACGATAACCGGTCGAAAATCCGGAACACGTTAGAGCAGACGAAACGGCGATTCCCTTCCTCGCCAAGGTTACGGGCTTTACCACCCCTTCTTCGCCATGCCCTCGAGTTTCTCGGAGCGGATGGTGTTGCGATCGTGGCAGGCGTCCTTGAAGGCGTCCACGCCGCCGACGGCCAGGATGGTCTGGATTTCAGGCCCTTGGTTCGACATCTCTCCCCGCTTATCGGCAGGTTTCGCCTGCTTTTCCACGGCTTTTCGCCGAACCGGGCGGCACACGGACTAACATATTCAATAATTTGTAATTAAAGATAGCCAAAGACGCCAACGGTTTGCTAGAAGGGGCCACCGAGTATCAATCCAGGGGCGGAAACGCACCGCGCCGGAGCAACCAGGGAACCCGAGGGAGACGACATGTCGAAGCTAGTCCCGCCGCACGGCAATGGCCAACTGAACCCACTGTTGCTGCCCGAGACCGAGCGCGCCGACGAAAGCGAACGGGCCAAGTACCTGAGGCAGGTGCCGATGTCGAGCCGCGAGGTCTCCGACCTCTTGATGCTGGCGATGGGCGCCTATACGCCGCTCGGCGGTTTCATGAACGAAGCCGACTGGCGCGGCTGCTGCGAGGACATGAAGCTGGCCGACGGCACGTTTTGGCCGATCCCGGTGACGTTGTCGGCGACCCGCGAGCTGGCCGATTCGATACACCTGGAGGAAGAGGTGGCGCTGGTCGACGGCGAAACCGGCGTGCCGATGGCCATTCTCGACGTCGCCGAGAAGTACTCGCCCGACAAGGAGGTCGAGTGCGAGCACGTCTTCCGGACCGTCGACGAGGCCCATCCCGGCGTCCAGAAGGTGATGGGCCAGGGCGAGGTCAACCTGGCCGGCCGGGTGCTGGTGTTCGACGAGGGCGAGTTCCCGGCCAAGTATCCGGACCTCTACCTGCGCCCGGCCGAGAGCCGTGCCATGTTCATCGACAAGGGCTGGACCCGGGTCGCCGCCTTCCAGACCCGCAACCCGATGCATCGTTCCCACGAACACCTGGCCAAGATCGCCGTCGAGGTCACCGACGGCGTCTTCATCCACCAGGTCTTGGGCAAGCTGAAGGAGGGCGACATCCCGGCCGAAACCCGGACCAAGGCGATCCAGGCGATGATCGACAACTACTTCGTCGACGGCACCGTGATCCAGGCCGGCTACCCGATCGAGATGCGCTACGCCGGCCCCAGGGAAGCGCTGTTCCACGCCCTGATCCGCCAGAACTACGGCTGTTCGCACCTGATCGTCGGCCGCGACCACGCCGGCGTCGGCGATTTCTACGGGCCGTTCGACGCCCAGCACGTGTTCGACACGCTGTGGCCCGGCGCCATGGAAACCCTGCCGCTGAAGATCGACATCACTTTTTTCTGCACCAAGTGTTACGGCATGGCGACCGCCAAGACCTGCCCGCACGGCAAGGAACACCAGGTCCACGTCTCCGGCACCGAACAGCGCCGCATGCTGTCGGACGGCGAGGCCATCCCGCCGGAGTTCTCGCGCCCCGAGGTCGTCGCCATCCTGCAGGACTACTACGCGTCGCTGAATGAGTGACGCGTCGCAGGGCGCGAATATTCAGCCGCGTCAGGGGCTCCACGCCTGAACCGAAGGACTGGGCGTGGCGTCTCCGCTGTTCGCGGATCATCTCCGTGGCCTGCCTCGCGACCTCTTCTTGCGACCATTTTCGAACTAACCGACCACGCTGAAAGTCAGCTCATCGGCCCTGTCCTCGCTCACAAGTTCATCCTCGATGGCGTTCCGTCTCGCCATCTCGAAAAGGTCCTCGGTTGAGACTAGGGTCTGTTGAGAATCATCTTGAATTGATGATGGCGGCACAGACGTAGATCA
>CAYFMP010000127.1:0-3138 GCA_964344215.1 uncultured Thalassospiraceae bacterium
ATGATGTAGAGCAGATTCACATGCTTTGACGGATCGCCCGGGCGATTCCGACAAATCATGATCTGCTCTAGGGACACCGGCACATGTATCAGGTCCGGCTGTTTTCTTTTATTTTTCGGGGCCGGCGTAATATTCTTGAAGGAACCGACCGATACGGTCGCCGTCGGCCCCGCTCAGTCGTTGCATCGGGTTGGGCGACCGCAAGCGAACGGAGACGGCGATGCCGGCCGACGTCAAGAATGCCTTCGATGTAGCGTTTTTCTTCGCCGACATGGCGCTCGACGACAACGAGTACCTGCAGCCCCAAAAACTGCAGCGCCTTCTGTTCATTTCACAGGCCTATTACGCGGTCGCGTTCGATGGCCGCAAGCTGATGCCGGCTATCTTCGTGGCCGACGAGATGGGCCCGATCGAACCCAACGTCTACATGGCGTTCTCGAGAGTCCGCCCCGATCTCGTTGCCGACCTTTTCCTGCCACAGGAAGTGCAGGCGTTTCTCGAGGGCGTTTGGCGGCGCTTCGGGCACCAGTCGGCCGACCGCCTGACCAAGATGACCTGCGAGACCACGGCCTACAAGCAGGCATACAGAAGGGGGAACCGGGCCGAGATTCCGCTGGAGGCGATGCGGTTGTCGTTTGCCCGCGGCGAGCAGACTCCGGGAGTTAGCCGCGTCGTCAAACCGAAGATCATGCGGACCCAATCGGGCCGCGCCGTCACCGTCAAATCCTGGGTGCCGGGCGCCAAGAAGTAGGGGCGGCGGCGTCCGTCCGTCCGCTTTCAACTTGCGGAATGCGCCGACTTCTTTACTATTTGGAGCAGCTTTCACAATCGACTCGGCCGACGGCTTGGACCGGCGGCCGGATATGAACCAAGAACGCTACCAAACTAGGGAGGAGAACTTCGATGTCGAAACCGACAACCCTTTTGAGCGCGCTCGCCGTTGGTGTCGCCGCCGTCGGCCTCGTAGCCGCCGGTCAGGCCAGCGCCAAGGTTGAGGGCAACACCATCACTCTGGGTTCGGCCATCTCGTTTACCGGCAAGTACTCGACCAACGGCATCCACGCCAAGAACGGCTATAATCTGGCCGTAAAGCGCATCAACGAGATGGGCGGCGTCAATGTCGGCGGCACCGCCTACAAGCTTAAGGTCATCTACTACGACGACGAATCGACCCCGGCCCGCACCGCGCAGTTGCTTGAGCGCCTGATCAAGCAGGACGGCATCAAGTACATGCTTGGACCATACAGTTCCGCCACCACCAAGGCCGCCGCGCCGGTCACCGAGAAATACAAGATTCCGATGGTCGAGGCCGAAGGCGCGTCGCGCTCGCTGTTCACCAAGGGCTACAAATACCTGTTCGCGGTGCTTTCCACTTCCGAACAGTACTTGGCCAGTTCCGTCGCCCTGGCGGCCGAGATCGCCAAGAAGAACGGCAAGAGCCCAGGCAGCGTCAAAGTCGCCATGGCCTTCGAGAACGATCCGTTCTCCTTGGACGTCCGCGCCGGCGTCATCGATGACGTCAAAAAGCACGGCCTGAAGATCGTCATCGACGACAAGCTGCCGCGCGACCTGTCCGACATGTCGGCGACCCTGACCAAGGTCAAGGCTCTGAAGCCCGACCTGCTTGTGGTTTCCGGCCACTCCAAGGGGGCGGCGACGGCCGCCCGCCAGATCAAGGAGTTGAAGATCGATGTGCCGATGATCGCGCTGACCCACTGTGAGGCGGCCAAGATCGTCAAGAAGTTCGGCGCTTCGACCAACGACTTCCTGTGCCCGACCCAGTGGGCCGAGACGCTGAGTTATTCCGGCAAGTACTTCGGCTCGGCGGCCGAATACGACAAACTCTTCAAGTCCACCTACGACGGCTACAAGAACGTGCCCTATCAGGCCGCCCAGGCGTCGGCCGCGGTGCTGGTCTGGAAGGAGGCCTTCGAGGCCGCTCAGTCGTTCGATACCGAGAAGGTTCGCAAGGCGATTGCCGACACCAACATGCAGACGTTCTACGGCAACATCAAGTTCTCGGACAAGGGCAACAACATCGCCAAGCCGATGGTGCTGCGCCAGATCCAGAACGGGACCTTTAACGTCGTGGCGCCGTCGAAATGGGCGTCACACCCGGTCAACCATCCGCGGATGGTGAAATAAGCCGGTTTCCCTCCCATAGGGATGAAGCTATAACGGTTGTCCGCCCCCGCCCATCGCCGGGCGGGGGCGGCGGCTTTTAACGGCGTTGGCGGAGACAGATCGTCGTGTTGGACAACCTCTCACTTTTGACCCTAGCGCCGGTATTGAACATCCAGTTGCTGCTGGATGGGCTCTTCATCGGCGCCACCTTCGCGCTCGCCGCCTACGGACTGGCGCTGGTCTGGGGGGTGATGAATGTTAAGAACCTGGCGCAGGGCGAATTCGTCATTATGGGCGGGTATCTAGCCTGGTTCATGGGCCAGAACGGGCTGCATCCCATCCTGTCGCTCCCCATAGCCATCGTCGTCATGTTCGCCTTCGGCTGGGCGGTCTACCGCGTTATCATTTCCCGCGTCGTCGACAAGGACATGTTCACGTCGCTGTTGGCCACATTCGGTCTCGCCATCGTCATCCAGCAGGCCCTGAATTTGGCCTTCGGGCCGGAAGTGCAGGTCGCCGAATCCGGCTTCGACACGCGGTCCTATTTCGACGGCAGCGTCACCGTCGCCGAGATCAAATTCATCTCTTTCCTGCTGTGCTGCTTCCTCGCCGCCCTGGTCGTCGTTTTCATGAAAAAGAGCCGCATGGGGCAGGCCATCCGGGCGACGGCGCAGGACGCCCGCGCCGCCAAGGTGATGGGCATCGACACGGACCGAGTCTACGCCTTCACCTACGCCCTCAACGCCGCCATCTGCGGGGCGGCCGGCGTGATGGTCTCGATGATCTGGGTGATCCAGCCGTTCTACGGTATCGGTTATTCGATCCGCTCGTTCGTTATCGTCGTCGCCGCCGGTCTCGGCAACCTGCCGGGCGTCGTGATGGCGGCCTTCGGTCTCGGCGTCGCCGAGAACTACGGTGGCTTCGTGCTCGGCGCCGAGTTCCAGCAGGCGACGGTGGTCGGGCTGCTGGTCGTGGTCCTGATCATCCGCCAGATCCAGATGAGCCGGCATCGGC
>CAYFMP010000127.1:3152-5917 GCA_964344215.1 uncultured Thalassospiraceae bacterium
GGAACTGGTCGCCTATACCGTCCTTCTGGCCATAGGCATTCTCGGGCCGATCCTGTTCCCCGCCTATACGTTCCAGATCGCGGTGCTCTGGATCATGGTGCTGTTCGCCCAGACATGGGACGCCATGGGCGGACAGATGGGCTACAACTCGCTGGGCAACATCTTCTTTTTCGGCTCCGGCATGTATATCAGCGCCGTTACCCAGATCGGGCTGTTCTATGATGTCGGCGTCTACACCTCGGCGTTCGGCGCCGACAAGGCGGAATTCACGCCGGACCAGTATTTCATCGGCATCTTCGCCGGCATGGGCTTCGCAGCCGTCGGTTCGGCAATACTGGCCGCCATGATCGGGTGGGTCGTATTCGGCCTGCGCGGGCCTTATTTCGCCATTGGAACCCTAGGTATCGCGTTGTCGGCCGGCGAACTGGTCGGCGCCTGGGAATGGGTCGGCGGCGGCGGCGGCATCGCGCTTCCGGTCTATCCCGGCAGCGGCGACGCGAAGTCGCTGTTCTTCTACATTCTGTGTTTCCTGTCCGCCGTCGCCACCTTCGTCTTCTTCAAATGGCTGTATACGACCCGCTTCGGCCTCGCCGTCAATGCAATTCGCGACGACGAGGACAAGGCCGAGGCGATGGGCGTCCACACGCTCCGCCACAAGACGGTGGCGTGGTCGATCTCGGCCTTTTTCCTCGGCATTTCAGGCGCCTTGTTCGGCAACATGACGGGCTTCATCGAGCCCTTGGAGGTCGCCTTCCCGACCATCACCTTCGGCATCTTCATGGTCGCCATGTGCCTGCTCGGCGGCAAGGGGACCTTGTGGGGGCCGGTGCTCGGCGCCATCCTCTTCCACGTTATCAAGGAAGCGACCTGGACCTGGTTCCTGGGCTGGCAGTGGGTCGCCCTGGGTGGCATCATCATCGTCAACATCGTTTTCTTCCAGCAGGGTATCGTCGGCTGGATGCAGGAGAAGTGGCCGGAAATGTTCGGCATCGAGGTCGAGGCAGCGGACGGCGGCGACGGTCCCGAGACGGAGGCCGCCGAATGAGCACGTTGATCGAGGTCGAGGGCGTCTCGAAATCGTTCGGCGGCGTCATCGCCAACGCCAACATCTCGCTGGAAGTGCCGGAAGGGAGGATCACCGGCCTGATCGGGCCGAACGGCTCGGGCAAGACGACCCTGTTCAACTCCATCGTCGGCTACCACCCCATCGACGAAGGCTCGATTCGCTTCGAGGGCCGTGAGATTTCCAAGCTCAAGGTCCAGCAGATCGCCCGCCTCGGCATGCTCAGGACCTTCCAGCAAACCCGCATCTACGCGAAGATGAACGGCATCCAGAACATGCTGATCTCGGTGCCGCACCGCAACGCCGCCTTTACCGACATGTTCCGGCCCTATTCCAAGGAGAACCTGGAGCGGGCCGAGGCGCTGCTCGAGTTCGTCGGCCTCTACGCCAAGCGCAAGCTGCCGTCGGGCGACCTGTCGTTCGGCCAGCAGAAACTGCTCGAGTTCGCCATGGCGCTGATGAACGAGCCCAAGGTGCTGCTGCTCGACGAACCGACGGCCGGCATCAATCCGACCCTGATCAACGGGCTAATCGACCGGTTGAAACGGGCCAACACGGATTTCGGGATCACGCTGTTTGTGATCGAACACAACATGCGCGTGGTCATGAACCTGGCCGACAACATTTATTGTCTGGCCCATGGCGAATTGTTGGCGCACGGTTCACCGGACGAGGTTCAAAACGACCAGCGCGTCATCGACGCCTACCTGGGGGCGCACTGATGTCGGACGACACCCTGAGCACCGAAGAGGAAGCCAAGCGGCGCGCCGCCGGCTACCATATGGGCGAAGTCGACACCGTCATCTCGGTCGAGGAGGTCGACCGCCAGGCCCGCGCCATCGCCGAGCCGGTCAGCCTCGAGCGCATTGCCGGGTTGGTCGGCGGCGACCCGTTTGTCCGCATCGACAACCTCAACGCCGGCTACGGCAAAATGGAGATACTCCACCACCTCAACCTGCAGGTCGGCAAGGGACAGTCGCTGTGCCTGATCGGGCCGAACGGCGCCGGCAAATCAACCATCCTGCATTCGATCTTCGGCTTCACCAACATCTTCTCCGGCAATATCCTGGTCGGCGACGGCGACGACAAGCGCGACGTCACCGACCTGACGTCGTCACAGAAATTGCGCGACGCCGGCATCGCCTACATCCTGCAGGACAAATCGGTGTTCCCCGGCATGACGGTCGAGGAGAACCTGTGGATGGGCGGCTACCTGATGGACACGCCGGACCAGGCCAAGGAGGCGGCCGAGCGGGTTTTCGACAAGTACGACCGCCTGGCGGCCCGGCGCAGCCACGCGGCCGGCGTGTTGTCCGGCGGCGAGCGGCGGCTGCTGGAAATCTCCCGGGCGCTGGTCATGGGACCGGACGTGCTGCTGGTCGACGAACCGTCGATCGGCCTCGAACCCCGGTTCATCGACATGGTCTTCGAAATCTTGGACGACCTGCAGAACGCCGAGGGCAAGACCATCATCATGGTCGAGCAGAACGCCAAGAAGGGCCTCGAGTTCGCCGACATCGGCTACGTCCTGGTGTCGGGCGAAGTCGCCATCGCCGGCCCCGGCGACGAGCTCCTCGAAAACCCCGACGTCGGGCGGCTGTTCCTCGGCGGCTAGATGTGATGTCCCAAGAGGTTGTTCATTCGGTTCACCCTTGAGAAGCTGAAGTTTGCAACAACAAAGGCCAACCGAGGAGGACCGAAT
>CAYFMP010000128.1:0-5788 GCA_964344215.1 uncultured Thalassospiraceae bacterium
GCTTGAATCACAAATCAGGCCTTTTGGGAATCCCAAATCTCAACAGACCCTAGTTGGTGGCCGGCAGCGCGAAAATCTGTCCCGGATAGATCAGGTCCGGGTCCCTGATCTGGTCCTTGTTGGCTTCGTAGATGATCGAATAGCGGAACCCGCTGCCGTAGGTACGTCTGGCCAGACGCCACAGGCTGTTGCCCGGTTGCACGACGACGAACGGTTCCGGCGGCAGATCGGTGTGCGGCTCGGCTCGCGAGAACGGCATCGAAACACGGGCCAGCACTCGACCCCCGCTGTCGACCCGATCGGCTCTCAGCGTATACAAGCCCGGCTCGATCCGGCTCGGCGGCAGGAGCCGCCACAGACCGCGGTCGTCGGCCTGCGTTTGGCCGATGTAATCGTTGTCCAGGTAAACGTAAACGTTGGCCCGCGGGGCGGCCCGGCCGCTGATGTTGAGGCGGCCTTCGTCGTCGTAATCGATGGCGTCGAGCGAGAAGCTCGTGACACCGTCGGCGCCGGGTTTCTGCATGACCGTGCTGCCACCGTCGCCGGTCCGCGGAATCTTGACGGCCAGTACCCGAGGGGTGATCGGTTTTACGGCGTCGGTGGCGGTGGCGGTGCCGATGCCGGCGACGGTCGTTTCGCGTTTCGGGACCACCAGGACGACGACGTTGTCGGACCGGATCGGGTCCATTCCCGCTATGTGCATCTCGAGGCTGAGTTGGCGGCTGCCGGGCTCCAGGGGCCGTTCCGGCAGGTACACCCATTCGCCACGGGAGTCGGCTTCCAATTGGCCGACGAACTGGCCGTCGCTGAGGATGGCGACCGTGCTTTTCGGCTCGGCGCGGCCGGCGATCACGGCGTTGCCGTCCGGCGATATCCGGACAACGTCGAAGCTGGGAGGAACGGGTTCCGGTTTGGCCGGCGGCGGCTTCGCCGTCTCGGAGTCGGCCGTCGGCTGGTCGGCGGTGGCCGGTGGTTGCTCGGCGGTGGCCGGTGGTTGCTCGGCGGTGGCTGGTGGTTTCCCGGCGGCTGGCGGCGGCTGCTCGGTGGTGGCCCGGGCCGCCTTTTCCGGCGTGTCCATGACCTCGTCCTGCCACAGAATCAGGTTGGCGCCGACGGCGCCGGCGACGGCGGCGATGCCGACGGCGGCGATCAGTCCGGGTTTGTTCAGCATGTCTCTCTTCGTTTCATCGCGACCATCGCGCAGGAATGCGGCGAAACCGGGGCGATCGACTCAGCTTAGCGCCGATACCTAACAGCGCCGGAGCCGGCGGGCAAGTGGATTACCACTGACTCCCCCCGGGTTTGGCGATTTTCTTGCTGATCGCGTTGTGCACCGGCGGCAGCGATTTCAGGTACTCGATCATCGCCCGGCGGTCGACCGGCGTCAGCTTGGCGGTGTTGTCGGTGACTTCGGCCATGCCTTCGCCGACGAAGTCGCCGTCGGGCAGCATCCCCATCGTGAACAGCGTATCCAGGTCGTCGTCCGACCAGCGGCCGATGCCGGTTTCCGGGTCCGGCGTGATGTTGGGAACGACGCCGCCTTCCGGACCGGATCTGGTTCCGGCGAAACGCTTGACCCCGTCCGGGTTGCCGAACGCACCCCTCGGCGTGTGGCACTCCGTGCAGTGGCCCAGAGCTTCGACCAGGTATCGGCCGCGGTTCCAGGAGTCGGGGCGGTCCGGATCGGCGGCGCGCGGGCCCGGTTCGAAGAACAACGCCTTCCACACCGCCATCAGGAAACGCCAGCCGAACGGCGGCGACAGGTCGTGGGCGCGGTTGGGCCGGGCGACCGGCGGCGTCGAGAAGATATAGGCCTTGATGTCGAGAAGGTCCCGGTCGGTGATCCCGGTGTAAGACGGGTAGGGGAAGGCGGGGAAATAGGAACTGCCGTCGGGCGCCCGGCCCTGGCGCAGAGCTTGCACGAACTGGCGGTCGGTCCAGGCGCCGATTCCGGTCTCGCGGTCGGGCGTGATGTTGGGGCTGTAGAAGAGGCCGAACGACGTCTTCAGGGCGCGGCCGCCGGCCAGTCGCGGCCCCTTGCCCTTGATGTCGGTGTGGCAGCCGGCGCAGCCGGCGGCGTCGAACAGGTACTTGCCGCGAGCTGGATCGGCGGCCCCGGCCCGGGTCGCCGCCGACCATACGGTAACCGCCGCGAGGGCGGCGACAGCGGCCCGCGCGCGGTGCCGGATCGAACGGGATCGGGCTATTGCTTCTTGACCCGGAACGTCTTGTGACAGGCGCCGCAGGTGCCCTTGCCGACGACGCCCAGTTGCTTGCCGAAGGCGGCCATGTCGCCGCTATCGGCGACCTTGGCGAGTTTCGCCGTTTCCGCCTGGAAGGCGCTCAATACCGCCTTGAACTCGTCGGGCTTGTCCCAGATATCCGGCTTGGCGGCGGTGACGCCGTCGAGCGGCGTCGAATGGTCCGGGAAGATGCCGCCCGCCACCCTGGCCAATTCGGCCAGGGCATGAGCGTGGCCCTTGAGGTCGGCCACGTTGCCGCCCTTGCCCTTAACGATCATGGCGATCGAACCCATGTGACCGCCGACCGCCTTCATAACCGATTGGCGGTACTTAATGGCGCCTTCGCTGTCGGCCATAGCGGTCTGCAGGCCGCCGGTCAGGGCGATCGCGGCGAAAACCAGGCTAATCCGGATCAAGAACTGAAACATCGAAAACGCTCCTCTGTGCTAATCGGTGATATATGTGTATCAACAACCAAACGCGCCGACTATTCCATTACCACTCACGAACTTGTGAGTGCAAAGGTCTTTCCCCTGCGGCGCCCTGATTGGCAGCCGCGACGACGGCTCGGCGGAGACCAAATTTCATGGCCAAAATCTCCTCACTCTGTGTCTTTTGCGGCTCCAAGACCGGCGCCGATCCGGCCTACGAGGCGGCGGCCCGACGCCTGGGCGAACTGATGGTCGCAAATGACGTCGGCCTAGTCTACGGCGGCGGTCATATCGGCCTGATGGGAGTGGTCGCCGACACCGTCCTGCAGAGCGGCGGCCGGGTCACCGGCGTCATCCCGGATTTCCTGGAGAAACTGGAGGTCGGCTTCACCGAGGCTACGGAGTTCATCGTCACCGACAGCATGCATGCCCGCAAGCAGCGCATGTTCGAGCTGTCAGACGGTTTCGTGGTGTTGCCGGGCGGCCTCGGCACCCTCGACGAGACCTTCGAGATCATCACCTGGAAGCAGCTCCGCCTGCATTCCAAGCCGATCGTGATCATGGACGTCAACGGCTACTGGAAGGGCTTGAGCGGGCTCGTCGACGGGACGATCGAGGCCGGCTTCGCGCATCCGGCCGTCCGCCAGCTGTTCGGCGTCGTCGACGGCCCCGACGCCGTCTTCGACGCCCTGGCCGCGGCGCCCGAACCGAAGGAAGAAGTGCTGACCAGCCACCTCTAGGCGGGCGGCCGGAGACCTTGCCAAGACCGCCGGCGGTCCTTACTTTGCGCCGCTGGACGGGGGACCGCCCCGCCCCGGGAACAAGGATAAGGATTTACCGGCATGTCGAAAATCAAGGTCGCCAACCCCATCGTCGAACTCGACGGCGACGAAATGACACGGATCATCTGGTCCTTCATCAAGGACAAGCTGATCCTGCCCTACCTGGACGTGGAGCTGCTCTATTACGACTTGAGCGTCCAGAAGCGCGACGAGACCGACGACCAGATCACCATCGACGCGGCCAACGCCATCAAGGACAACGGAGTCGGCGTCAAATGCGCCACCATCACGCCGACCCAGGCCCGGGTCGAGGAATTCGGCTTGAAGGAGATGTGGAAGTCGCCGAACGGCACCATCCGCAACATCCTGGGCGGCACCGTCTTTCGCGAGCCGATCATCTGCAAGAACGTGCCGCGCCTGGTACCGGGCTGGACCAAGCCCATCGTCATCGGCCGTCACGCCTTCGGCGACCAATACCGGGCCACCGATTTCTGCTTCAACGGGCCGGGCAAGCTGACCATGAAGTTCGAGCCCGACGACGGCTCCGAGGTCATCGAACGCGAGGTGTTCGATGCACCCGGCGCCGGCATCGCCTTAGGTATGTACAACCTCGACGAATCGATCCGCGGCTTCGCCCGGGCCTGCTTCAATTACGGGCTCAACCTCGGCTGGCCGGTCTATCTTTCGCACAAGGACACCATCCTCAAGCAATACGACGGCCGTTTTCGCGACATCTTCCAGGAAGTCTTCGACGCCGAGTTCAAGGCCGATTTCAACACCCACGGCATCGTCTACCAGGACCGCCTGATCGACGACATGGTAGCGTCGGCGCTGAAGTGGCACGGCGAGTTCGTGTGGGCCTGCAAAAACTACGACGGCGACGTGCAGTCCGACGTCGTCGCCCAGGGTTTCGGCTCGTTGGGCATGATGACCAGCGTCCTGATGACGCCGGACGGCAAGACCATCGAGGCCGAAGCGGCGCACGGCACGGTGACCCGGCACTACCGCCAGCACCAGGACGGCAAGGAGACCTCGACCAACCCGATCGCCTCGATCTTCGCCTGGACCCGGGCATTGCACTATCGCGGCGAGTTCGACGACTCCCCCGACGTCACCAAATTCGCCGAATCCCTGGAGAAAGTCTGCGTCGATACGGTCGAGTCGGGCTTCATGACCAAGGACCTGGCGCTGTTGATCGGCCCCGAGCAGGCCTGGCTCAACACCCAGGCCTTTCTCGACAAGCTCGACGACAACCTGAAGGCGGCGATGGGCTAGGGGCGCACCTGCGATCGATGAAAATCCGTCTCAAGCTGCTGGCCGGTTTCAGGCACCGCCTGCCGGAACCGACCGCCGATCTCGGCATGGACCTGGAACTGGCCGACGGCGCCACGCTGGGCGACGCGCTCGAAGCCGTCGGCGTGCCGATAGCCGACGCCCGCATCGCCATCGTCAACGGCATCGCCCATGTCGATCCGGCCGCCTGGCAAGGCATGGTTCTGGCCGACGGCGACACGGCGGCCATCCTGCCCAACGTGCACTAAGGAGGCGTCCGCGAGGCCCATGCGTGCGATCTGCGCCAAATTGGGGTATACAGGCCCCGTTATGGACAAACGGGCCGACCCGCTGCCGGAAATTTTAAAAACCTTGCGCGTCCACGCCGACGAACTGCGCGCGCGCGGCGTCGTGCACGCCGCCGTCTTCGGTTCGGTAGCTCGGGGCGAGGCGGGTCCGGACAGCGATGTCGATATCATGGTTGAAGTCGATCATGAAAAAGTCGAGAGCCTTCTCGACTATGCAGGAATCGCCGGGCTTATTGAGGAACTACTCGGCCGCGAAATCGATATCGCCATGCGCGACCGGTTGCGGGATCATGTAAAGCCAAGCGCGCTCAAGGACGCTGTCGACGCCTTCTAGCGATCCGGCAAGACGCCTTCGCCACGTCATCGAAAATATTGACCGCATTCGAGCCCACGTCTCTGGCATGACACGCGAGGATTTCGTTTCGGATGCAAAGACGGTCGACGCCGTGGAACGGTGTTTTCAGCGTATCACGGAAGCGGCTCGACGATTGGGTGACGTCATGGATCGTCGGTATCCGGCTATCGATTGGCGGGCCATCCGCAGCCTCGGTAATGTCCTCCGGCACGACTACGAGGACATTATCGAATCAGAGATTTGGGTGATGGTTCAACGCGACCTCGAGACCCTCGAGGCGGAAATCGAGCGGCTGGAGTAGGAATGAGCAAGCTCAACGAGAACTTCAAGGCGGCGATGGGTTAGGGGCGCACCTGCGATCGATGAAAATCCGTCTCAAGCTGCTGGCCGGTTTCAG
>CAYFMP010000129.1:0-5769 GCA_964344215.1 uncultured Thalassospiraceae bacterium
AGGTGTTCTGGCGCGCCGACGGAAGCAGCTTCCCCGTGGAATACTCGTCGCGACCTATTTTCTGGAACGGCGACATCGTCGGCGCCGTCAACAGCTTCCGCGACATCACCGAGCGCAGGCGGACCGAAAACGATCTGCGGATCAGGGAAGCCCGCTACCGCTCGATCGTCGATACCGCCCTGGACGCCATTATCTCCGTCGACCGCGACGGCAACGTTACCCAGTTCAATCCAACCGCCGAGCGCATGTTCGGTTACCGGCGGGACGAAGCTCTCGGAAATAGTATCGGCGATCTGGTCGTTCCGGATGAGCTCAAGGAGAAGCACGAAAAGGGCCTCGAGAAATTCGTGGCCACCGGCGAGGGGGCGTTCATTGGCAAGCTCGTCGAGGTCGAGGCCAAGAGGGCCGACGGATCGAGATTCCCCGCCGAACTGCTGCTCTCCATGGTCGAAGATGGGGGAAACGAGATCTGCACCGCCGTCGTCCGGGACATCACCGAGCGCAAGCTGACCGAACAGCAACTATGGCAGGCCCAGAGGATGGACGCGCTGAGCACCCTGGCCGGCGGCGCGGCGCACGAGCTCAACAACATGCTGCTGCCGATGGTCGCCCTGACCGGGATGACCGCGAAGGCCTTGCCGGAAGGAAGCCCGGAGCGCGGCCGGCTGGAAAAGGTTCTCGAGGCCGGTGCACGGGCCAAGGAAATCGTGTCGCGGCTGCTGGCGTTCAGCCGCCGGCGGGTCGGCGAACGCAAGAACGTCGACATCTGCACGGCCGTCCATGAATCCATGGACTTGGTGCGGCACACGGTGCCATCCAGCATCGAGATCGTCGAACGGCTGGACGAGGGCACGGGGATCGTCTTCGCCGACGCCGGGCAGATCGATGCCGTCCTGATCGACCTCGCCTCCAACAGCGCCGACGCCATGGCGGGGAAGGCTGGGGAAATCGAGATTTCGCTTTCGCGGGTCGCCGTCGGCGAGGCGTCGGCGGTTTCGGTCGGCGGCCTGGAGGCCGGCGAGTACGCCAAGCTGACGGTGGCCGACAGCGGTAGCGGCATGGACGACAAGACCCTGGACAGGATCTTCGACCCGTTCTTCACCACCAAGGAGGTCGGGGAAGGAGCCGGATTGGGGCTGTCGTTGGTCTACGGCATCATCGAGGATCACGGTGGCGCCATCGATGTGGCCAGCCAACCCGGCAAGGGAACGACGGTCGATGTCTACCTGCCGCTGGTCGAGGCCGAGGCGACGCGATGATTTGAATGGCGCAGGGAACGACAACTGTTATAATTTGCGGCGATACGGCATGAACGTTTTACGAGTTTTCCTATAGTTTCTTGTGCCTGCGGGAGCTTCCGGATGCGTCTATTGCGGGGCGAAATCCGGAAAAGACCCCGGTACCGGGCCCTCGGGAAGGACATGCGGCATGGCACGAATTCTGGTGGTTGACGACGAGGAACTGGCCCGTTTCACGCTTTGCGAGATTCTGGAAGGAGCCGGCCACGACGTGACCGAGGCGAGCAACGGCAACGAAGCGATCGAACGGCAGCGGGGACAGCCCTTCGATCTCGTCGTCACCGATATTATCATGCCGGAGAAGGAAGGCGTCGAAACCATCATCGAGTTGAAGCGCGACTATCCGGACCTCAAGATCATCGGAATCTCCGGCGGCGGGCGCAGCCGGAACATGGATTTTCTCAAGCTGGCCGAGGAGTTCGGCGCCGATGCCGTCCTCGCCAAGCCGTTTTCCGAAGACGAACTGATGGAACGGGTGAACGTCTGTCTGTCGGGTTGAGCGCGGCCTCCGCGCCGGTTTCCACCTTTCTCCTTCGGACCTTCGATAACGCGATTGGAAAAAACGGGTGCCACACCGCTGGCGTCCGACAGGCCGACTTTTCGAACTCCCAACCTGTTGATCGTCCGCTCCGGGTCCGAAGCGGGAACGAAAAGTCCGCTCTTGGAGCAGATCATGTTTTGTCGGAATCGCTTAGGCGATCCGTCAAAGCATGTGAATCCGCTCTACATCATTGAAACCGATCGGGTTCACACGTTTTGTCGTCGACACCCCGTGTTTCCGACAAAACGTGATCCGATCCAGCAAGAGCGGACACGGGAAAACGGCTTCCGGGCGGAGTTTTAACCTCAGCCGGGAGCCGACGTCGTTTCCCGGACCGCCGCCATTCGATGAAGCGGCAAAAGTCTCTTGGTGCGCGAGCCGACAAGCAGCCACGAGCCTTCGCTTCGCCCGCCGCAACCGATCGGTATTGCCCATATTCGTATGCATTGCCTATCATGGTACTCGTGATTGATTTTCAATCGTATGAATATCGAGCGAGGCGATGGTTGGCCGATATTTCCGGCCACGGCCATAGGACTAGGGTTGCCGTCCGCCGGGAGCGAGCCACGAGTTGATATTCCAGCCCCGCACCAAGTTCGTGCTCGCCGGCGGGTTCGCGGCGCTTCTCGCCCTGATGGCGGTATTGACCGTCATGGGGGTCGGCGTGCTGACGGCCCTCTATGAGGACATCGAGGCGGAAAGGCTTTCCTCGGAGAAGATCCAGAAGGTCCACATCATGCGCGAGGCCATTCGCCGGCGCAGTTTCAGCATGCTGTACGTACAGACCTTGACCGATTTCTTCGATCGCGACGAGGAACGGCTGAGATTCAACGGCTTCGCCGGCGATTTCATCGTCGCCCGCGACGGATACCTCGAATTTGGCGTAACGGCCGAGGAAAGAGCCATCCTGGACCGGCTGCGCAAGGCGTTGCGTGCGACCCAGGCGTTCGTCGAGGAAACGATGCGGCTGGCCGTCGAAGGCGAGAACCGGGAAATGATCGAGGCCGCCACCCTGGAAGCCGTCCGCAACCAAAGGCCGCTCCTCGATACCCTGAACGAACTCGTCGCCTATCAGGTGCGAACCAGCGCCATGCGCAGCGCCCACATCAAGGAAAGCCAGAAAGACATCCTAGCCGTAGCCGTATTCGCCGCCGTCGCCATCCTGGGTCTCAGTATTCTGATTTCCCTCTACGCCTACCGACGAGAAGTCTACCAGACCAACCAGCTCGTCCGGGAAATCGCTGAACGCAAGCAGGCCGAAGACGCCGCCTTGGAGGCCCAGGCCCGCCTATCGGGAATACTCCAGATCGCGCCGGACGCCGTGATCTCGGTCGGCGGCGATATGAACATCCAGCTTTTCAACCAAGGGGCGGAACGGATTTTCGGGTATACCGCCGGGCAAGTGCTGGGGCAGCCCTTGGAAATCTTGATGCCCGAATACTTCCGCAAGAACCATCGAAGGCTTGTCGAGGAATTCGGCCGCTCCGACGAATCCTACCGCCTCATGGACCGCCGCCAGGACGTCCTGGGTTTGCGAAAGGACGGAACCGAGTTTCCGGCATCGGCATCCGTCACCAAACTCGACATCCACGGTGAAAAGATTTTCACCGTGATGTTGCAGGACATCACCGAAAGAAAGCGAGCGGAGGAGAGCTTGATGGAGGCCAAGGAAGGGGCGGAGACAGCGAGCCGTTCCAAATCCGAGTTCCTGGCCGCCATGAGCCACGACCTGCGGACGCCGTTGAACGCCATTCTCGGGTTCGCCGAGATCATCAGCCGACAGCACCTCGGGCCGATCGCCGACAAATACCGGGAATATGCCGAGGATATCCATTCCAGCGGCGAACTCCTGCTGTCGCTGGTCGACGACATCCTCGACCTATCGGCCATCGAGGCGGGCAAGCAGTCGCTGAACAAGGAGAACATATCGATCACGGATGTCGTCGCCGAGTGTGAGGTTCTGGTCAAGGAAAAGGCACGGTTTCAAGGTATCGAATTGACCACCAAAGTACCCGAAGACCTCCCGCTGCTTTACGCGGATAGACGAGCGATCAAGCAAATCCTCATCAACCTTCTTTCGAACGCCATTAAGTTCACGCCGGAGGGCAACGGGATTGAGCTCAAGGCGACGGCCGTGGACGATCACCATATCTTCGAGGTAAGCGATACGGGAAGCGGCATCCCGGCCGACAAGCTCGCGACCATTACCGACCCGTTCGTCAGGGGCGAGACCGATCCCCACAAGAACCGGGAAGGCACCGGCCTCGGGCTGACGATCGTGAAGTCCCTCGTCGACCTTCACGATGGTGAACTGGACATCAAGAGCGCCGTCGACAAGGGAACCACGGTGACGGTGTCGATCCCCACCACTATACGGCGCGACGAAAACGTGCCCGAGCAGTCGCCCACATCCGCTTAGAGCAATATCCGATCGAATTGAACCATTCAGGCTCAAGCCAGTCGGATTTACTTGCTCTATTTTTCAATGAATTAGAGCGGTGTAGTCCGATCGGATGGAACCGTTCACCGATTCCAACCGATCGGATGCCGCTCTAGGGCCAGAGGCGGACGTACAGTATATTCACTTAAATGATTCGGCCGCGGCAAGGTCGTGTCATTCACCTCCCGCGCTTGACGCCGGTTTATTCGGGACAGGGCTTGCGGGAGATCTAAGCGAACCCGACGGCACCCTTGGTGCTCTTCTTGATGTTGTACATCGCCTCGTCGGCGGCCTTGAGGATCTCGCCCTCGGTCCTGCCGTCGCCCGGGAAAAAGGCGACGCCGACGGAAGCGCCGATGTTGGCGTACCCATCGGGCAACTCGATCGGCCAGCCGAGCCGCTCGACCACGCGCTCTCCGACGATCGTTGCGTCCTCGACGTTTTGGTGTTCGATGATGACAATGAACTCGTCGCCGCCGAGACGCGCCACCGAATCGGGCTTCCTGACGCATCCCCGAAGCCGCTTGGCGACTTCCTTGAGAACCAGGTCGCCGGCCTCGTGGCCCATGCTGTCGTTGACCGCCTTGAATCCGTCGAGGTCGATAAACAGCACCGCCATTTTCGTTCCCGCCCGTTCGGCCCGCTCCATGGCATTTTGCAGACGGTCGGAAAACAGCCTTCGCGTCGGCAGTTCGGTCAACGTGTCGTAGTTGGCCAGCGCCTCGATCTTCGCTTCCGCTTCCTTCAACGGGGTGATGTCGATGAAGGCGAACAGCAGAAGGTCCTCGTTCTCGATGGGAATGGCCGACATCGAGGCCAGGCCCCAGACGACGCTGCCGCTCTTGTGTTTCAGGCGTAGTTCGAAATTGCGGACTTCATCGTGACGGACGAATTCGACCATTAGGTCCTGGCGTTCCTCGCCATCGACGAAGAATTCGTCCCACGACGAGCCCAGCATCCGCTCACCGCCGGCACCGAGGGTTTCATGGAAAAACCGGTTGGAAAAAATCACCCTACCGTCGTCAACCCTGAGGATCAGGATGCCCGCCGGCACCGTATCGTTGAAAACCTTCAGTTTCTCATCGTGGCGAATCAGTTCTTCGAACGATGGCGTACGGATACCGTCCATGTATCTTCCCCCCTTTCCCCCACTCCGAGGGTGTTCCGCAGAAACCCCGGCCGTTTCTTCTTTCCCCGTCTCCCTCGACGGAATGCATATTGCCGAGATAGGAATCCGAAAACAAGGTATGAGATTACCCCTTTCCGACGACTGCACTCAAAGTAGGCACAATCCTCTCGTACTCGTTCCGTGAGAGCAACCGGGCCGAATGAATGTCCGTTTCGGATCCGTGGCGGACACCGACGCCTATCGTGAACGTGGTCCGTTTTACGGGGTGGAACGGTTCTCGCCGCCAAACGGCGTCCGGATAGTGCTCTAGGTCACATACCCATAAAAGGGATTCACATTTTTGATGATGTGTGATTCAAGG
>CAYFMP010000130.1:0-5722 GCA_964344215.1 uncultured Thalassospiraceae bacterium
TGGCGCGGCGATCCGCGTCATGTGGCGGAAGCATTGCCGCATTTCGTCGACGCCATCGACATCACGTCGTTCCGCAACATCCTGGCCGCCCTGCATTACGACAGCCGCCCGATCCGAATACGCCTCGACGCGGTCGACCCGCGCCTCATGCCGTGCCTGTTCCTGCCGGACGACGGCGATGCCATCGTTCTTCTCGACCTGAAGCCGAGGGGAGTGATCCGGGCCTACGACGGCGGCCGTGACGACTACGCGGAAATCCCCGGCGAACCGCTGAAAGGCACGGCCTACTTCATCAATGCGGTCGATGAGGACGAAATCCTGCCGACCCAGATCAAGGTCGGATGGTTCGCGGCAGTGACCGAACGTTTTCGCGGGCTCGTCTACCAAACGCTCGGTCTGACCTTCCTCCTCAACATCCTGGCGTTGGCGACACCGCTTTTCGTGATGGCCGTCTATGACAAGGTGGTGGCAACAGGGTCGCTGACGACGCTGGCGTATTTCGGCGTCGGCGTCGGTATCGCGGTGATTTGCGACGGGGTGCTGAGGTCGATCAGGACCCGCATCCTCGCCTTCACGGGGGCTCGCCTCGACAACATCGTCGGCATCGCCATTTTCCACAAGATTCTGTTCCTGGCGCCGTCCCTGACCGAACGCTCCACCGTCGGTTCGCAGGTCGCGCGCATCAAGGATTTCGAAACCGTCCGAGATTTCTTCACGGGGCCAATGGCGCTGATGTTGCTGGAACTGCCGTTCGTGGTGATTTTCATCGTCGTTATCACCATTTTGGGTGGGCCGGTGGCTTTCGTTCCGCTGATCATGATCGCGCTTTACGGCATTCTCGGCGTCGTCTTCACGCCGTTGATCCGCAACAGCGTCGCCAAGGCGGCCCGGGCGTCCTCCAAGAAGCAGGAACTGGTGGTCGAAGCCTTGGGCACCATGCGGGCGCTCAAGTACTGCGGCGCCGAGGCCACCTGGCGTGACCGCTATCGCGACCTGTCGGCGAAATCGGCGCTCAACGGCTTTCACACGTCGCTGTTCTCTTCCCTCGTCCAGACCTTGTCGCATGTACTGATGATCGCGGCCGGGATCGGAACCATCGTGTTCGGCGTCTTCCGCGTGCTTGACGGCGACATGACCATCGGTGGACTGGTCGCTTCGATGATACTGGTCTGGCGCGTCTTGGGCCCGCTGCAGACCGGATTCATCTCGATGGCCCGGCTGACCCAGGTCAAGGGTTCGATCTCGCAGATCAACAACCTGATGAACATCAAGGCGGAACGCGAACAACATTCTCTGGTCAGTCCCTTGAAGCGCCCGGAAGGAACGGTGACCTTCAACCGGGTGTCGATCCGCTATAGCCCGGAAGCCGATCCCGCCCTGGTCGGAGTCAGCTTCGAGGCCAACCCCGGCGAAGTGGTCGCCGTGGTCGGCGGCAACGGGTCGGGAAAATCGACAGTCCTCAAGCTGTTGGCCGGCATGTACCAGCCGCAAGCCGGCAATATTCGGATCGACAACATGGATATCCGACAGATGGATCCGATCGAGTTGCGCCACGCCGTCTCCTACGTTCCCCAGGAGGTCCACTTCTTCTACGGCACCATCGCTCAAAACCTGCGCCTGGCCTACCCGACCGCCACCGACCAAGATCTCCGTTGGGCCGCCTACAAGGCCGCCGTTCTCGACGATGTCGAAAGGCTCGAACAGGGCTCCGGCAAATGGAAGCGCACCGGGTTCGAGGTGCGAATAGGGGATTCCGGCGCCGGACAGATGCCGACCAGCCTGCTGCAACGGCTGAACCTCGCCCGCGGCTACCTGAAACGGGCGCCGATCATACTGTTCGACGAACCGGGCAACAGCCTTGATTTCGAGGGCGATCAGGCCTTTATGAAAATGGTGGACGAGTTGCGCGGAAACACCACGGTTCTGATGGTGACGCACCGCCCGAGTCACCTCAAGATCGCAGATAAGATAGTCTGGCTGGAACATGGCAACGTCCGCGCCGCCGGACCGGCCGAACAGGTCATCAAACAGATGCCGAAGGACTTCCTATGAGCGAGAACGCTGTTATGGCCGAATCGGCAGAATCGCCGAAGAAACTCCGCCGGGGCGACCGTCAGACACGGTTTCTGGCGCAGTCCGTCATTCTCGAAGAGGCCGGCAGCTCCGGTCTTATCCGAGTCGCCATGATCACCATCAGCCTGGTCATCTGCGCCTTTCTGGGCTGGGCCGCCGTTACCGACGTCGATGAAGTCGCGGTAACCTCGGGCGAAGTCATTCCGACCGGGCAACTGCAATCGATCCAGCACCTGGAAGGCGGCATCATCTTGGAAATCCGCGTCGAGGAGGGACAGGTCGTCGACCACGGCCAGGTCCTGCTCCGACTCGACCCGTCGAACGCCTTGACCGAATTGAAGCAGGTTCAGGCGCGCCGGGCCGGGCTCGAACTCCAGGCGGAGCGGCTGCGGGCGTTGGGCACCGGCCGCGAGCCCGACTTCTCGTTCGTCGGCTCCGAATACGAAAATCTGGTGACGGACCAACTGGCGATTTTCGAGGGCCAAATCGAGGCCTCGGTCAATCGCAGCGAAGTGTTGATCGCCCAGATCGAGCAACGGAAACAGGAACTCGCCTTGTTCGAGGAGACCGAAGAGACGCTGTCGAGAAACGCCGACATCCTGTTGGAGGAACTGGCGCTTCGCGAGGACCTCTACAAGCGGGGGCTGACGCCGAAGCTCGCCTATCTGGACGTCAAGCGCCAGGTCAACGACGCGCGCGGCGAGTTGGCGGCCATGCTCGGCGAACGCCAGCGTTCGGAAGAAGCGCTTGCCGAGGCCCGCAATCGCTTGGCCGAACTGCAGGCCAACGACCGCGAACAGGCGTTGGCTGAGATGGGTACCGTCACCAACGAACTGGCCGAGGTCGGCGAAGCCATCAAGAAGCTCGAAGACCGGGTGCGCCGGCTCGACGTCCGGGCGCCGGTGCGCGGTATCGTCAAGGGGCTGAGCGTTCATACGGTCGGCGGCGTCATCCCGCCCGGCGCCGTCGCTCTCGAAGTGGTGCCGTTGGACAAGGAATTGATCGTCGAAACCCGGATCACGACGCGCGACGTCGGTCACGTCAAGGTCGGGCAGGCCGTCACGGTCAAGGTTTCGACATTCGATTTCGCCCGCTACGGCGGTATCAGCGGCGAACTGAAGGACGTCTCGGCCTCCACCTTCATCGACGAGGAGGGCGAGCCCTACTACAAGGGGATCGTGACTCTGGACCGCGGGTATGTCGGGTTCGACCCGGAACTCAATCGGGTGCTGCCGGGCATGACCGTTCAGGCCGACATCAGGACCGGCCAGAAAACGTTGCTCGCTTATCTGCTGAAACCGGTCGTCAGTTCGGTCAAGACGTCGTTCCGCGAACGTTAATCGCCGCCGTCGACATCGAGGGCCGCGAACAACTCCTCGCCCAACTCGATGATGCGCCGGGTTTCCGGCCATAGGCCGAGTTCCGGAATCTCGTCGAGTCGGAACCAACACGCTTCGGCCGCGTCGCCGCCGGGCGCCAGCCGACCGCCACGGACGGCGGCCAACACCTCGATCAGGGTGTAATGGAACCGGACGCCGCCGCCATCGTCGTGTTTGACCGAATCGACGACATCGATCAGGCCCAGCACCTCGATCGATAGCCCGGTCTCCTCCGCGACCTCGCGCCTGGCCGCCTCGGCAACGGTTTCGCCCAGTTCCTGGGCGCCGCCCGGCAGGCTCCATTCGCCCTGTCGGGGTGGATTGGCGCGGCGCACCAGAAGCACACCGTCGCTCCCCCGGACCACCACGCCGATGCCCACGATCGGTCGGCTGGGGTATTCTCTCTCGTTCATTCGGACGGTCTCGCGGAAGCAGGAAGAAGGATCGAGTGTGCGGCTTTGTATCGTTTCGGATGTATTTCGCAGTATAGGACGCTAATATGGTTAACGACAGAGGGGCGGGACGCCCAAACGGTCTGATCGGTGGGTGACGGTCAACATGACGGAAATACTTCAACGTCAGACATTTCAAGCCGGCGAGAGGATCTTCAGGGAAGGCGACGAGGGCAATCTGGCCTATGTCGTGCAATCCGGAGAGGTCGAGATCTTCAAGGACATCGAGGGTGAGGAAAAAGTGCTCGGCGTGATCGGTCAAGGCGGCATCTTCGGTGAAATGGCGTTGATCGATTCGAAACCCCGCATGGCCGCCGCCCGCGCTTCCAAGGGATCGACGATCATCGTCGTCACCCGGGCCATGTTCGAACAAAAGCTCAAATCGGCCGACCCCTTTATCCGTGGCCTGTTGAACATTCTCACCGACCACATCCGCACGATGTCCAAGTAACGCGATCAGGCTCACCGAAACACCGGCACCATGACAGCAGACAAGCACGAACCCGAAACCCCGATCGGGGAAAACCCGGACGATACCGTCGCCGCCGACAAGCCGAGGAAACATGCGCTCGGCTTCGGCCAGCGCATGCGCGCCTACCTGTTCGCCGGAATCCTGGTTACGGCGCCGATTTCGCTGACGTTCTATCTGGCCTGGCTGATGATCAAGTTCGTCGACGCCAGGGTGACGCCGCTGATCCCCGCCAAATACAACCCCGAGACCTATCTGCCGTTCGCCCTGCCGGGATTGGGGCTGGTTGTCCTTATCGTCGGACTGATCCTGATCGGCGCCCTGACGGCCGGTTTCTTCGGCCGGCTGTGGGTGCGGACGTCCGAACGGGTGCTGGCCCGGATGCCGGTGGTCAGGAACGTCTACGGCGCTCTCAAGCAGATATTGGAAACGGTGCTGGCCCAGCAGTCCAACGCCTTTCGCGAAGCCGTGCTGGTCGAATATCCGCGCCGCGGCTTGTGGGCGATCGCCTTCATTACCGGCCGCACCGAAGGCGAGGTCCAGAACGTCACCGAGGAGGAATGCATCAACATATTCCTGCCGACCACGCCCAACCCGACTTCCGGGTTCTTGCTTTTCGTACCCAAGAAAGACTTGATCCGGCTCAGCATGACGGTCGAGGAAGCGATCAAGATGGTCATTTCCGGCGGCATCGTGACACCGCCAGACCGCCGCCCGCCGGCCGAGCGCGATCGCCCGCTGACCGCCGCCCACGTCTACGAGGAACTGGACATCATCCGCGAAGGAAAGAGGGCGCCGGTGTTGACGCCGAAGGGCTCCAGGCCCGGCGACAAGCAGGAAAGCGGTTAGAACCGTTTGCGCCGTTTGGAAACCGGCCGCCTCAAGAGCATTTCCTTGAATTTGGCGCGGTCGGACTTGCGTTCGAACTGGAACACGATGTCGAGCAGTCCACGCGCGTGCGGCGAGCACGCGACCTGATCGAAATGAAATTCGTAACCGCCTTCGCAGTTGGCCTTCAACCAGTCCTCGATGGCGTCCAGTTCGGCCGTGTGCTTGGTGCGCACCCCGTATTTGTAGGATGGTCTCGGTTTTGGCAGAGGTTCGTTCATGGCCTTCCGGTCGGGAGTGTCCGGCATCGCCGCGGTGCCGCAGCCTGTCGATTGCGTCGGCGATAGTATGCAGGTTTCCGGATTGATGTGTGTGTCCTAACGTTTCATTTAATTTCATCGTATGAAATCCACGATTGAGAGGCCCGAAGCCGCCGAACGGCTGCTTTTGGGGACGCTAGAGCGGGTCACGTCGATATGGAATCGCCGAGACGCGCTCTCCGGTCTCCTGGCAAGGAGCGG
>CAYFMP010000131.1:0-5696 GCA_964344215.1 uncultured Thalassospiraceae bacterium
ATCTACGTCTGTGCCGCCATCATCAATTCAAGATGATTCTCAACAGACCCTAGAGAGGCGTTATTTCGTGGTGATCTCGTTGCGCAGCCATTCGCAAAGCTCGAAGGCGGTGTCGCGCTGTTCGGGTTTGCCCGATATCTGGAGTTCGCCGAGCTTCTCCGCCATTTCGACGATAATCTGGCGGTATTGTTGCCCCAACTGGGTTTCGATCATCAGCTCGGACGACAGCCGTTGCACTTCGGCGGCGAGTTCCTCCTTGGTGCCGGTCGGAACTCCGGCCGGCACCGGCTTGACCGGGTTTTCGCGGATACACTGAACTCGCTCCATGAATTCCGAGTCGTCGATATTGAGAGAAGGAACCAGGCACTTGACCTTTTCGAAATCGACCTTGCCCTCGAAGGTCTCGACTCCCGCCGCCGACAACCGCTTGTTCAAATCCGCGCGCTTGACACCGAGCAGGCGCGCCGCCTTTGACACTCCGATTCGTTCGCCCATGATTTTGTCACCCTGTGCGTTGTTCATTGCGATTTCGGGGCTTCCGACAGTTTAGGTTAGAAACGCCCGGGTTACTACACCGTTGCGATCCCGGCGCCTGACGGCGGTGATCGCACCGACAAGAACCCGCATGCCCTCCCCCTTTGCCCCATTGCCATGTAAAATCGCCGCATGAGGATCCGTTGGGGAAATCGGAGGCTCGCGGCGGCCGTTCTCGTTGCTGTCGCTTTCGGCGGCGTGGCGGTATCGGCCGATACCGAATCGCCGATGCGTATCGGCGTGCTGGCGTTTCGCGGCACCGAGCACGTCGTACGGTCATGGGCGCCGACCGCCGATTATCTGTCGCGGAACATCGAGGGAAGCCGGTTTGAGGTCGTGCCGCTGCCGCTGGCGGAACTGGAGAAAGCGACGGCCGACAAGACCGTCGATTACGTTTTCACCAACAGCGGCCAATACGTGCTGCTGGAGGAGAAGTACGGGATCAGCCGCATCGTCACCCTGAAGAAACCGTTCGGCGATACGGTCCGCGACGTTTTCGGCGCCATCGTCTTCACCCGCGCCGACCGCGACGACATCGGCAATCTGGATGACCTGCGCGGCAAGACCTTCGCCGCTGTCCGCAAAGGCGCATTCGGCGGTTTCCAGATGGCCTGGCGCGAATTCAAGGCGCGCGGCATCGATCCGTTTCGTGATTTCGCCGAAATCCGTTTCCTCGGCCTGCCGCAGGACAACATCGTTTTCGCCGTCCGCGACGGCGAGGCCGACGCCGGCACCGTGCGCACCGACGTCTTGGAAACCATGGAGGACGAAGGCGCCATCCGCCTCGGGGACTTCAAGATTCTCGACCGCCGCGAGGTTCCGGGCCACAACGTCGCCCTCACCACCCGGCTCTATCCGGAATGGCCGTTCGCCAAGATGCCGCACGCTTCGCCGGAGCTATCCGAGAAGGTGGCGATCGCTCTTCTGCGCATGCGGCCCGACAGTCCGGAGATGCGTGCCGCCGGTTACTTCGGCTGGACGGTGCCGCTCGACTACCAGCCCGTCCACGACCTCATGCGCGACCTCGAGATCGGCCCCTACGCGAGGGGCGAGATCGAGATCGGGGAACTGATGGCGCAGCATTGGGAATGGATGGTGTTCGGGGCCGTCGTTCTGGTGCTGATCTTGCTGCATGGACTGCGCACCGAGTACCTGGTGCAGCGCCGCACCCGCGAACTTTCGGCGGTCAACCGCGAACTGGAGCGCCAGATCCGCGAGCGCAGGACCGCCGAGGAACGGGCCCGCCAGCACGAAGCCGAGTTGGCCCACGTTTCCAGGATCAGTGTCATCGGCGAAATGACCTCCGGGCTCGCCCACGAACTGCGCCAGCCGCTGGCGGCGATCCGCAACTACGCCGAAGGCGGCATCCGGCGGCTCGAACGAGGCAACGGCGAGTCGAGCGATATGGTCGATGCGCTCGGCCATATCGCCGAACAGGCGAGCCGCGCCGGTCAGATCATCTCGCGGGTGCGCGGCTACATGCAGAAACGCGAACCGCGCCAGGAGCCGGTCGATATCAACCATGCGGTCACCGAAGCGGCCCGCTTCTTCGAACCCGACGCCCAACGCAACGGCGTCGCCGTCGACCTCCACCTGGCCCCGGATGTGAAGCCCATCGTCGGCGACCTGACCGAGATCGAACAGTTGATCATCAACCTGGCCCGCAACGCCATCGAAGCCATGGCCCGGACCAATGGTCCGAAGCGGATCGGGATTCGCACCGAAGCCGAGGACGACCGCGTCGTCGTCACGGTGATCGACTCGGGTCCCGGACTGGAGCCGGAAGCCATCGACGCCATCTGGCAACCGTTCGAAACCTCCAAGGAAGGGGGCCTCGGGCTCGGCCTCGCCATATGCCGATCGATCGCCGAAAGCCATGGCGGACGCATCTGGGCCGAACCGGCGCCGACCGGCGGATTGACGGTGGCCTTCGAAATCCCGGCCCGGGAGGCGGCCGACGATGCCGCGTGAGGTCGAGATTTTCGTCATCGACGACGACGAGGCGGTGCGCCGCTCCTTGTGCTGGTTGGTTGAATCGGCCGACCACCCGGCCAAGGGATTCGTTTCGGCCGACGCGTTCCTGGACGAGCTGCCGACCGGCGACGGGGTCGGATGCGTCGTCACCGACGTCCGCATGCCCGGCATGAGCGGCGTCGAATTGCTCGAGGAGCTTGCCCGCCGCGGCAGCAATCTGCCGGTTGTCGTCATCACGGCCCACGGCGACGTGCAGATGGCGGTCGAGGCCATGCGCCTGGGCGCGCTCGATTTCGTCGAGAAGCCGTTCGAGGAGAAGGCGCTGCTCGAAGCGGTCGAGAGCGCCCTGCTGGAGAGCGAGCGGCGGCTGCAGACGCTGTCGGCCGACGCCGACGTGCGCAAGCGCTTCGAGGCGCTCACCCCGCGCGAACGGGAGGTGATGGCGATGATCCTGTCCGGCCACCCCAACCGTCGGGTCGCCAAGGAACTGGGGATCAGCGACAAGACGGTCGAGGCGCACCGCGCCCACATCATGGAGAAGATCGGCGCCACTTCGTTCGCCGACCTGGTGACGAAGGCGGTTCAGACCGGCAACCAGCCGAACGGACGACAGGACGGCTGAGCCGACATATTAGGGTTTTCCCCAATATTTCCGATTGTCCGGGTCAAGTATACTCCGCTGCGTCGCGATCCCACTCGATCGGCCGGATCGCTGCAGGGAGTTCTTAATCTTTCGGAATTTGGGAGAAAACAATGCGGAAATTCGGAATCGTCTTCGCCTCGCTCGCCGCTCTGATGCTGCTGATCGGCACGGTCTCCATGGCCGACGCCGGCGAACGCTATGCCAAGCAGAAGGTCGTCTACCACATCAACTACCCGGGCGGCACCGAGGACAAAGCCTACAAGGGCGCGCTGCGCAACATCCAGAACCACATCAATGCGGTCGGCAAAGAAAACCTCGACCTCAAAGTGGTCATCCACGGCAACGGCATCTTCCTGTTGAAGACCGCCAAGAAGGCCGGCAAGCTGCAATCCGCCGTCGCCAACCTGAAGTCGCAAAACGTCAACTTCTCGGTTTGCGCCAACACCTTGAAGGGCAAGAAGATCGGCCAGGACGAGCTCTATGAGGTGTTCGACGAGAACATCGTGCCGTCCGGCGTCGCCGAGCTGTCGCACCTGCAACAGCAGGGCTACACCTATATCAAGCCGTAAGCCGCGGCTTCGATAGCGTATCGGGTCAACCCGGTCGCCCTGCTCCGACCTTTCGACGTAGAGCGGATTCACGAGATTGATCGGGGCCTTGGAAACGCTCCGATCAATCTCGATCCGCTCCGGGGGCGGGGATGATTCACTTGTTCAAGGGCCTGCCGAGGCCCTCGAGGAGAACGACGGATGACGGTTGAGACGATCGAGCCGGACGCCCTCGACCGGCGCGGTTTCCTTGAACGGGCCGGGGCCGGCGCGCTGGTCCTGACGCTGATGCCGTATGCGGCGGCAGCGACGCCGGAAGATGTTCTGGGTTCGATGGGCAAGCTGCTCGACGGCAAGCGGATGAAGGACGAAGCCGGGCGCTTTTCGATCGAGCTGCCCGAGATCGCCGAGAACGGCGCCGTCGTCGCCGTCGGCGTCGGCGTCGACAGCCCGATGACGGCCGACGACCACATAACGGCGATCCACATCTTCGCCGACGGCAACCCGAGGCCGGAGGTCGCCACCTACCGGCTCGGCCCCCACAACGGCAAGGCGGAAATCTCGCTGAGGATCAGGTTGGTCAAGACCCAGAAGATCGTCTTCGCGGCCGAGACCAGCAAAGGCGAGGCCTTCGTCGCCAGTCAGATGATCAAGGTGACGATCGGCGGCTGCGGCGGCTGAGGGAGGGAACGATGGCGAAAACGGACATCAAACCCCGCGTCCGGGTCAAGAAGAAGCTGAAAAAGGGCAAGCCCTTCGAGGTCAAGACCCTGGTCACCCACCCGATGGAGCCCGGCGTCAGGAAGAACAAGAAGACCGGCGAGGTCTACCCGCGCGAGATCATCAACCGCCTGCAGGTCACCTACAACGGCAAGCAGGTGCTGGACGCCGTCTGGCATCCGGCGGTGTCGGCCAACCCGTTCACGTCGTTTTTCGTGGTCGCCGAGGAAAGCGGCCAAATGGAATTCACCTGGACCGACGACAACGGCGAAACCTACAAGAAATCGGTCAAGATCAACGTCGTCGCTTAGGATCGGTCCGACCGCCACCCCGGAGGCAACGCCATGCGCACACCGACCAACCACCGCAACGCCGTTTCACCATGGGTGCGGACGGCGCTGGCGCTGGCCGTGTTCGCCGTTCTCGCCGCCCAGCCCGTCGCCGCCGCCGCCCAGCAGTCGTTGCCGGCTCCGGTGATGGGCGAGGACGGGCTGCACAAGCAGCCCTGGTTCAAGAAATCGGACCTCGATCTGCGCAAGGACCTGGCCGACGCCAACCGCCGGGGCAGGATCCTGTCGCTGATGTTCGAGCAGAAGGGGTGTTCCTATTGCCGGCGCATGCACACCGAGAACTTCGCCTATCGGGAGATCGTCGATTACATGACCGCCCATTTCGAGACCGTGCAGCTCGATCTCAGGGGCCAGCGCCTGGTGACGCAGATCGACGGCACGCCTATCGAGGAAAGCAAGCTGGCCCGCAAGTACCGGGTCAACGGCACGCCGAACGTCGTGTTCCTGGGGCCCGACGGCGAGACCGTCTTTCGCATGCCGGGCTACGCCGAGCCGGCCCTGTTCCTGGCCGTCTACCAGTACGTCAAGGAAAAGGGCTACGAGCAGGCCTCGATCCAGGAGTGGATCAAGAGCCGCTGAGGCGGCGGACGAGGTCGCACGCGAACGCGGCGCGGTTGAACCCGCTTCCCCGCGGGTTCGAATCGGCCGCGCAAAGCCAAAAAGCGGGGCCCGTCAGGCGACCGACGTCCCTCCGGGGGATTTCGCGAGAGCCCCGCTAAAGAAAACGGCTTGCGGTATCCCAGGCCATTTCCAAGCGGCGCTTCCGTTCAATGGTTGCGGGACAGGATTTGAACCTGCGGCCTTCAGGTTATGAGACCGTTCATGAAAGGTTCTCTGCGGTTCGAATGATTGCGCAGAACTACGGTAAGTCATTGAATTTACTTGATAATTGTTGAGGGCGGCCTTCTATTGGTTTCGAAGTACCGC
>CAYFMP010000132.1:0-5332 GCA_964344215.1 uncultured Thalassospiraceae bacterium
ATCACCATTGGCCCCGCCGGAATGTCCCGTCGGCCCGCCGCCGATTTGGGCTCGCCGATCACATTGTAGGCATCGGCGCGCTGGCGCACTCGGATTAATCCCGCGTCCATGTCAACGTCCTCCCAACGCAGTCCCCGTGTCTCCGATGCCCGGAGGCCACACAGCGCTGAGACGATCAGCATGGGCGCGAAGGCATCGTCGGCAGCGTCAATCATGGATCGGACCTCCTCCTTGGTCGGAATCCGCAGTTCATGCCCAACCCGGCTTGACCGCAGCACCTTGACGCCCTGGGCGACATTGGCCGGAACCTGGCCATTATCCATGGCGTGGTTCAAGATCAGACGGAGGACGCCCAGAACGCGCCGTGTCATGTGTTCGGAGCGTCCGGAGTCCAACAGGCGGTCGCGGAAGTCGTTCACTGATTTGCGCGCGAGCCGTGACAGTTTGATCCCGTCGATGCCGATGGCGGCATCTTCGATGTGCAGACGAACCTTGTCCTGATAATCGCGGAGCGTCGCCTTTTCCATCCGCCGCCCTGCCTTCTCGCGGGCGACACAATGCTTGAGCCACTCCTGCGCCGCTTCGCCGACAGTGACTGAATCCGAATCGTGGACATAGGTGCCATCCCGCACCTTGGGCCGAATGTCCACCAGGAAGGCGTCGGCGTCCTTCTTGCGAGCGAACAGTTTCGCCCTGCGTTTGCCGTCCTGATCGAAGAAATCCACCTGCCAGCGTTCCTTTCCGCTGGGCAGGGTCCGTTTGCGTATGGTCGCCATTTCCACCTCCGATGCCGTCTGAATCTGTAGCAGTTGTCAAAGTTCGTTAATACTGATATAAACCGTATCAATCGCACTTGCAACGGATTGTCGCGTGTGTGAGACTTCTGTTCATGATTGGAGCATTCGACAATGACAGCCGACGAACGGGACGCCCTGGAAACGCAGGAAGCGCCCCTCTATGGCGACGAGGAAATGGTGGGCGCATCGGGCGTGCCCCTGCCCAGTCTGCGTGTCCTACAAGCGGCGGGAGCCATTCAGTCCGAGAAGACGCCCAAACACCATGGCGGGTTCAAACGGATGTGGTCGGAACGGGATGTCTACAAGGCCGCCATCGCGTCGGCCCTGGGCGAGCAATTCTCGTGGAACATCCGGACCGTCGCCGAGGCCATGTCCAAGATTCATCCGTCGGCCTGGGAGGTTCTGATCACGACGGCCTTGTGGGAGGAGGACTGGCGAAAGAAGACCATCGTCACATCGACGGAATTCGACTGCTACCTGGACCTGCTCGACCGCAAGATCCTGTTTCTCCGGGTGCCGCCGATCACCCTGGCCCTGTTGCCCGACAGCCAATTGGGACAACCCGACCTGCTTCTCGGCGTCGCCAAGGACGAGGGTTTCCTCATGCTGCCTTGGGCATTCGGCTCGCCCCATGGCCGGGCCAAGATGAAAAAGGCTCTGGACGCCAAGGAATATCAGTTGGCCGAGCATCTCTACAAACTGGGCATGGCGTCCCGCGACAACTTTCTCGGCAAGGCCACCCTCAACGTCAGCATGCAGGTTCGCAAAGCATGGCACCGGCTCCAAGGCCGCGAGGCTTACTTTATTCAAGAAACCATTCAGTTCGGGAAAGGAGGCCCTAACAAATGATGAGATACACCAGCAACGCGCCCAAGACGGCTCCGCAGCCCGACGCTGCACCCGTCTCGGCACCTGAACCCCAGGCACCGGCCAACGATCCGACGCCCGCTGTCCCCAACATCGGCGATGATCTGCTGCGCGGTGCCGACGAGATTGCCAAGTTCATGTTCGGCGACGTGAAGCATCGGCGCAAAGTCTATTACCTGACCGGCGATGCCAAGAAGGGCCTGCCTTACTTCAAGATCGGATCCCTGATCTGTGCCCGCAAAAGCACCCTGCTGAACTGGGTCGCCGAACAAGAGGGACGCCGGTGATCGCCCCCAACCCAATCCTGGCCATCGATGCCGTTCGCATCCAGCATCCCTTGCTGGCGTGGTACGGCTTTGGTCCCCGCCCGCAGGACCGGCACGAGTTCCATCGCCATCGCTCCGTCATGACGGAACCCTGGCAGGTGGCACAATTCCAGCGCGCTGTCGAATGGCTCGACCAGGCGAAGCGGACCCGCACTGTCAGACGGCGGCACACCAGCTATGGCTGGAAGCATGTCGCGGAGCGCTGGCATGGCCGCAAAACGCCCGACCGCGATCCCTACATCGCCGAGGGCATGTTTATCGCCGCCGCCATTCACTTAGGCTTCCAGGCGCGCCCGCTGCGCGGCGGCATGTCCGTCTGGCTCAACATCGCCGAAACATCACACGACTGCCCCTGACATGGAAGCAATGACCGACCTTCCCGCCCGTTCCCTGCCGACACCCGAGGTGTTGACCGACCTGCGCCTCGCGTTGTGGCGCAACGGCTACCGTCCGGTGCCGGTCGTGGGCGCGCATCTGGCGGTCAAGTCGGCGGGCAAACGCCCGATGATGAAGGGCTGGGAGACGGTCTGTGCCAATGCCGACGAGGCGGAAGTCACCCGCTGGAGCCGGGCACAGCGCAATTGCACCAACACCGGCCTTCTCTGCGGCGACATCGTCGCCGTCGATATCGACGTGCCGGTGGACGGGCTTTCGGGCGAAATCGAACGGCTGGCCCGCGACATGCTGGGCGACACCCCCTTGAAACGCATCGGTCGCGCGCCCAAGTCGCTGCTGGCCTACCGCGCCGATGTCCCCTTCGACAAGGTGCAGACACCGGAACTGCTGTTGGCGGGCGACATTCCCATCCGGGTCGAGGTTCTGGCCTCCGGGCAACAGTTCGTCGGCTTCGGCATCCATCCTGACACCCGAGCCGACTATCACTGGCCCGACCAATCGCCACTCGATATTGCTGCCGACGAACTACCTGTGGTCAGCCAGGATCAAATCGCCACCTTCGTCACCGAGGCCGAAACCCTGTTGCGCAATGGGGGTGCCGAGTCCCGTACCGAACGCCGGGAAATCGACCGCAAGGGTCGCATGCTGGCCGGTCTCCGGGCCAAGGATACGCCTTCCCGCGAGACCATCGCCGAGGCCCTGAGCCATGTTCCCAACGACGACATGCCCTACGATGAATGGATCCGGGTCGGCTTTGCCCTTTACCATGGCCTCGGAGACGCCGGGCGCGATCTGTGGGAGACCTGGTCGGCGCAATCTGCCAAGAACGATCCCACCCTCACCACCGACAAATGGCCTAGCTTTGCTGACGGTCGTAGCATTACCGTCGGCACCCTGTTCTGGATGGCAGCACATAACGGCTGGCGTCGCTCCAAAAGAAAGGATGTATCCCGCAACACCGACATGCCCGACGACGAGGCATCCGCCGGGCGACCCAACATCCGTGTGGTGGCCGGGCAATTGCCGCGCGTCGTTGATCAGGCCGAGCAAGCTCTGATCCGGGCCGATCTGTCCCTCTACCAGCGCGGCAGCATGATCGTGCGCCCGGCCATGACCTCGGTGATGGTCGCCGACGGCCGCACCGCCCTCGCCCAGCGTCTCATCCACGTCAAATCCCACCACGTCGCCGAGGCCATGACGCGGGCCGCGTCCTGGGAACGGTTCGACGGACGAATGCAGGAATGGGTCGCCATGGATTGCACCATCCGCATCGCCGATACCTATCTTGCCCGCGAGGGATTATGGAACCTGCCGGTGCTCACCGGCATCGTCCATTGCCCGACACTCAGGCCCGACGGCTCGATCCTGGACCGCCCCGGCTACGACGCCGCCACCGGCATGCTGTTCGATCCCCAGGGCACCAGCTTTCCCGCCATCACGCCCGAGCCTGATCGCGACGAGGCCCTGGCGGCGCTCGCCTTCCTGCGTGGATTGATCGACAGCTTCCCTTTTGTCGGCGACGGCGACCGGGCAGTGGCCCTGTCCGGTATTCTCACCACGGCAATCCGCCGCTCGCTTCCCACCGCACCGCTGCACGCCTTCAACGCGCCGGTCGCCGGATCGGGTAAGTCATTGCTCGTGGACATCGCCAGTATGATTGTCTCGGGCCGGTCCGCCGCCGTCATCGCCCAAGGCAAGACCGAGGAGGAAATGGAAAAGCGTCTCGGAGCCGCCCTGATCGCCGGTGACGCACTGGTCTCCATCGACAACTGCGAGACGGCGCTGGGCGGCGAATTGATCTGTCAGGCCCTCACTCAGCCCACCTTGAAGATCCGGGTTCTGGGCAAATCGTTGAACGCAGAGGTGCCAAGCAACGCCGCCATGTTCGCCACCGGCAACAATCTCTCAGTGGTCGGCGAAATAACCCGGAGAGTAAGCCGCTGCACCCTTGATGCGCAAGTCGAGCGGCCCGAGTTGCGGGAGTTCGACCGTGACCCCATCGCCGCCATCCATGCCGACCGTGGCAACTATGCCGTTGCCGCCATCACCATCCTGCGCGCCTTCCATGTCGCGGGCCGACCCCAGCAGGTCTCACCGCTCGGCTCTTTCACAGAATGGTCACGTTGGGTGCGGGATGCCCTGATCTGGCTGGGCGAAGCCGACCCCTGCGCCACCATGGAACAGGTCCGCGAGGCCGATCCGCGTCTCGAATCCCTCACCATGGTGATCGAGCAATGGCACTCAGTGATTGGCGAACGCAGGGTCTCGGCCAAGGAAGTCATCGATGCCGCCGTCGATCAACACCAGACCGGCTACGGAGGACGCTACGAGTTCATCCATCCGGAGTTCCGCGAGGCGCTCCTGGTCGTGGCTGGCGACGGCGGTGCAGTCAACAGCCGACGCCTCGGCAAATGGCTTGCGGGTCACCAGAACCGCATCGTCGATGGCATGAAGATCGTCTCCGACGGCGTTGTACGCGGAATTGCCCGTTGGCGACTGGTCGATGCGGATTGGAACAAGCACACTGACGAAGGATACCAGGATGTACGATTCCTCGACGCCCGCTCCGCATGACCCCTGCGCCAATGTGGTGGGTATGGTGGGTTTGGTGGGTTTGTTCCGGCTTATTCTTTACAGTGTCAGATTTTGGCAGTGGAGGTGTGACAGTTACAGGAACGGGCCAGATAAAACCCACCAAACCCACCAAACCCACCCCTCGGAAGAATACGGCGCGACCGAACTGCGGTGCAGACAAGAACCGTGCCAACAATGGCTCGCAAACCTGGGAAAGTTTGAGAAACAAGCGGTTCCTCTGGGAGAGATTCGTATGCGGCGGGCTCCAGCGCATAAGCCGTCCAGCGTGAGGGCCGCCTATGCCTAAACTTGACACTTTCGAGACCAAAACCGCCTTCGCCGACCGTGTCGGGCTCACCAAGGCCCGCATCT
>CAYFMP010000133.1:0-5136 GCA_964344215.1 uncultured Thalassospiraceae bacterium
TCCAGGTGCTTGAACAGCGGCACCCGGCTCTCGGCCGAGACGCGCTCGATCAGCGACTTGCCGCCGCGCGGCACGATGACGTCGATGTGTTCGGTCATCCGCAGCATGACGCCGACGGCGGCGCGATCGGTGGTCGGCACGCGCTGGATGGCGGCCTCGGGAAGGCCGGCGGCGGTGACGCCCTCGGTCAGGCTCCGCATGATGGCGGCCGACGAATGGAAGCTCTCCGAGCCGCCCCGGAGGATCGAGGCGTTGCCCGACTTCAGGCACAGCGAGCCGGCGTCGGCGGTGACGTTGGGGCGCGATTCGTAGACGATGCCGATGACGCCCAAGGGCACGCGGCGGCGCTGGATGACGAGGCCGTTGGGCCGCTCCCACTCGGCGGTGACGTCGCCGATCGGATCGGGCAGACGGGCGATCTCTTCGAGGCCCGTCGCCATCGCCTCGATGCGCTCGTCCGACAGCGCCAGGCGGTCGAGCATGGCAGACGACAGGCCCTTGTCGGCGCCGGCCGCCATGTCCTTGGCGTTTTCCGACAGGATCTCGTTGGCGCGGCGGCGCAAGGACGCGGCGGCCTCGATCAGCGCCCGGTTCTTGGCCTCGCTCGACGCGGTCGCCAACCCACGGGCGGCGACCTTGGCGTTGTCGCCGATCCCGAGCATCAGGCTCTCGATATCGCCGGGGCCATCGGTGGTGCGCGCATCCATGGTCGGTTCCCTCACCTCAGCACCAGGTCGTCGCGGTGGATCATCTCGTCACGTCCACGGTAACCGAGAATCTCCTCGATTTCACTGGTTTTACGGCCCAGGATCAAGCGCGCGTCGGCGGCCGAATAGGCGACCAGCCCGCGCCCGACCTCGTTGCCGTCCGCATCCTTGACGACGACGGCGTCGCCGCGCTGGAAATCGCCGTCGATGTCGGTGACGCCGGCCGGCAGCAGGCTCTTGCCCGAGTTCAGCGCGACGAGCGCGCCGGCATCCAGAAACAGGACGCCGGCCGGCTTCAGGGAACCGGCGATCCACTGCTTGCGGGCCGTCTTCGGGTTGGCGTCGGGCACGAACCAGGTGCACGGCGCGCCGTCCTCGATGCGGGCGATCGGGTTTTCGGCGGTGCCGTCGGCGATGATCATCCGGGCGCCGGCGCCGAGGGCGATGCGCGCCGCCTGCAGCTTGGTGATCATGCCGCCCGAGCCGTCGTAGCTCCGCGACGTGCCGGCCATGGCCTCGATCTCGGCGCTGATCCCGCCCCGCACCTCGGGCACGCGCCGGGCGTCGTCGTGAACCCTCGGGTCGCGGTCATAAAGGCCGTCCATGTGCGACAGCACGACCAGCAGGTCGGCGCTGATCATCGCCGTCACCCGCGCCGCCAACCGGTCGTTGTCGCCGAAGCGAATCTCGTCGGTGGCGACCGTGTCGTTCTCGTTGATCAGCGGCACGGCGCCCAGCTTGAGCAGTTCGCCCAGGGTATTGCGGGCATTGATGTAGCGCCGCCGGTTCTCGCTGTCGTCCATGGTGACCAGGACCTGGGCGACGGTCATGTCGTGATGGGCCAACACCTCCTGGTAGGCGTGCGCAAGGCGGACCATGCCGGTGGCGGCGGCCGCCTGCTGCTCTTCCAGGCGCAGGCGCTTGTCGGCGAGGCCGAGATGGCGGCGGCCCAAGGCGATGGCGCCCGACGACACCAGGATGATCTCCTGACCGCGCCCCTTCAGCCGGGCCATGTCCGCGGCCAGGGTCTCCAGCCACTTGCGGTGAACGGCGCCGCGCTCGGGATCGACCAGCAGCGCCGAGCCGATCTTGACGACGACCCGCCTCGCCCCGGAAACGGATTGCGAGGAACTCATGGCGCGAACACCCGTTTCGGTTCGTCGTCGGCTTGGCGGGAACGGGTAATCGCCTCGGCCAGACGATCGAGGGCGGCGTCGAGCCCGGAACCGGCAACACCGGAGACAGCGACGACCTCGCCGCCGGTCTCGGAAGACAGGGCGGCCAGCTTGTCCTCGATCGCGTCTTCGGTCAGCGCGTCGCACTTGTTGAGGCCGACGATCTCGGGCTTGTCGGCGAGGCCGCCGCCGTAGGCCGCGAGCTCTTGGCGCACCGTCCGGTAGGCCTGGGCGACGTCTTCCTCGACGCCGTCGATCAGGTGCAGCAGCACCCGGCAGCGCTCGACGTGGCCGAGGAACCGGGTGCCGAGGCCGGCGCCTTGGCTGGCCCCCTCGATCAGGCCCGGCACGTCGGCCAGCACGAACTCTTCGGTGTCGCGCAGGACGACGCCCAAGTTGGGGTGCAGGGTGGTGAACGGATAATCGCCGATCTTCGGATGGGCCCGGGTGACGGCGGCCAGCAGGGTCGACTTGCCGGCGTTGGGCAGGCCGATCAGGCCGGCGTCGGCGATCAGCTTGAGGCGCAGCCACAGCCACATCTCCTGGCCCGGGTGGCCGGGGTCGGCGCGTCTCGGCGCCTGGTTGGTCGACGACTTGAAGTGGGCGTTGCCGAAACCGCCGTCGCCGCCGCGCGCGATGGTGATCTGCTGGCCGGGCTCGGTCAGATCGGCGATCAGCACCTCCTTGTTCTCGTCGAACACCTGGGTGCCGACCGGCACACGGACGATGGCGGTCTTGCCCTTCGGCCCGGAGCGCATCTTGCCGGACCCGTCGGCGCCGCGCCCGGCCTTGACGTGCTGGCGGTAGCGGAAATCGATCAGGGTGTTGAGGTTGGCGGCGCATTCGAGGACGACGTCGCCGCCGCGGCCGCCGTCGCCGCCGTCGGGGCCGCCGAACTCGACGTACTTCTCGCGCCTGAAGCCGATGCAGCCGTTGCCGCCGTCGCCGCTCTTCACGTAGACCTTCGCTTCATCGAGAAACTTCATGGCCGGATCCTGACGAAAAAAAGGGAATGGAACGCCACTCGGCGGACATACCCTTGAATTGCCGGGGCATTTAGCACTTTCGAGCCCCATGCGCCACACCGAACTCGACCGCCTTCCCGGGCGGCCGACCGGGCCGGGCCGGGGCGGTGAAACCTTATCATCGTTTAACATCGCGGGCCCGGCCGCCCGCCCCAACAAGCCAATAAATGCCGATGAATGCCGATGAATGCCGATGAATGCCCATATCAACCGGCCTCCGCCCGCGCTTTCGCGGATATTCGCGATTTTTCGGGAAACCAGCCGGGGTTCGGCGGCAAGCATGGACATCTTCCCGCCCTCCTTCGACGGGTTCATCCTTCGACATCGCTCGGGATGAAAGGGAAACGGTTACGGCCTCGCGCCTTACAGCGAGAACCGCCGCCTGGTGCGGAGCACCCGCATCGGCGGCGGAATCATATATATCCTATTAAAGGAACTGTGTCAAGTAAAAAGTGGAACTTTTCCTATACATAAGAGCCGGCGGGTGCGGCGACGACGGGCTGCTCACCTACGACAAGGACGGCGACGGCACCATCGGGGACGGCGACGAGATCAGCTTCGTCTCCTACGTCGAAGGCGCGCAGACCGACCTCGAAGGCCTGGCTTACTTCGACGAGGGGCTGGCCTACTTCGACGGCAACTCGATCCGCCCCCGCCCAAAAAGAAAGCCGGCCCAGGGGGGCAGGCCGGCGAGTTGAAACAGGGGGCGAGCAGGGGTCCTCGGGGTGGAACGAGGGGAAGAGACCCCTGTCGCCGCGCGCATCATTGCAGGCCGCCGCGACCGCCACATTGACATTTGTCAAGAGCCTCGCCGGCTGGACGCGGTTCTTTCCGTGCGGCCCGGCACGGCGGATCGCCGGCGTTTGCGGCCTGGGCTCTATCCCCAACGGCGAAGACTCTTCATCGCAGCGTGGAATGCCCGTCAACACCCGCGGCGACCTCAATTAAGAGGTGCCGTCACACAGCCGTTTCCGTCTAGATTTGGGAAGGAGCGACCGGCGTCGGAGTTCGCCTATGACCCCGACGGCTCGACGCCGACGAACACCCGCCCGGCGACGCCGCGCCTAAACGTGACGCGCCCCTCGGCGGTGGCGAAGATGGTGTGGTCCTTGCCGATGCCGACGTTGGCGTCGGGGTGGTACTTGGTGCCGCGCTGGCGGATGATGATGTTGCCGGGAACGACGGCCTGGCCGCCGGATTTCTTGACGCCCAAGCGCCGGCCGATGCTGTCGCGGCCGTTGCGTGAGCTGCCGCCTGCCTTTTTATGCGCCATCTCGCCCTACTCCTTCGACTTGGCCTTGGCCGGCGCTTTTTTCTTCGGCGCCGCCTTGGTCTTGGCCGGGGTCTTGGCGGCCGCCTTCTTCGGAGCCGCCTTCTTCGCCGGCTTGACCTTGCCCTCGGCCTTCTTGGCCGCCGGTTTCTTGGCAGCCGGCTTGGCGTCGGCCTTCTTGTCGGCCTTCTTCGGAGCCGCTTTCTTGGCGGCCGCCTTCGGCTTGGTCCCGGTCGGGCTGACGTCGAGGATGCGCAGCACCGTCTGGTCCTGGCGGTGGCCGCGGGTGCGGCGGTAGGTCTTGCGGCGCTTCTTCTTGAAGACGATGATCTTGTCGGCCCGGCTCTGCTCGACAACTTCGGCGAAGACGGCGGCCTTGTCGACGACAGGCCGGCCGATCGTCGGCGCCTTGCCGGCTTCGCCGATCATCAGCACGTCCTTGAGCTCGACCGTGGCGCCGGGGTCGCCCAACAGCTTCTCGACGACGATCCTGTCGTCCTTGGCGACCTTGTATTGCTTCCCGCCGGTCCTGATGACTGCGAACATGTTCGATCCAACCATCTAAATTAAAGTATACCGCATCAAAACGGGGCCGCCGCCAGAGCACGCGCCGCCCCTTAAGAAAGAGGCCGGCACTATACCGGCAAATGCCCGCTTGTCAACGGCCGGCGGCGGCCGCAAGCGCGGGCTTTTCGGAGGCCCGGGCCGGCTCGCGGGCGGCTCGCGGGCGGCTCGCCGCCGGCTTGCGGGGGGCGGTCCTTTCGGCTAACCTCCGCCGCGCCGTCGGGGCCCTTAAAACCGCTCCCCGGCGGGAAGACGCGGAGAGGTGCCGGAGTGGTCGAACGGGGCGGTCTCGAAAACCGTTGTACCTTTGCGGGTACCGAGGGTTCGAATCCCTCCCTCTCCGCCACAAACCGATAGCCGCCGCGTGGGGCTATCGGTTTGTGGGGACGGGGGAT
>CAYFMP010000134.1:0-5094 GCA_964344215.1 uncultured Thalassospiraceae bacterium
GGCCGGCAGGCCGCAACACCGATCTCAGCCGCTTCCATATCAACGTGACCCGCTCCAGGCAGGGTTTCTTCCCTGCCTCAAGGTTCCCTTCAGTGATGTTGGACAGTCGGCAGGTCGATCTTCACGCCGACGTGTCCCTTATCTCCATCTCCCCGGTTCCAGCCTCCGACGACGACGCCTTTGCACTTTGCCGCCATACCTGCCGCGCCGATATCCGACATGCTCTTGCGGAAGCTACGAGCAGTCACGCGATCCAGATGACCGACGGTCTGGCCGTCGATGAGGACTTGTACAGCCTTTGAATCGTAAGGATTGTCATCTTCGGGAACCAAGAAGACCTCAACCTCTAGGCGCCGGCTATTCCCGGCTCTCCTTCCACGGATGCGTTCGAGGGCATCCTGGTAGCGACCCTCGTCGACCACGTCGACGTCATAGGTACCCGGCCCATTCTTGAATTCGGCGATACCCATAGTCCCTGCGGAAGAACCAAGGCGGCGTCCAAAGGGAAAAGAAAACAGTCCCATTGCAGCCTCCTTCGAAATCTCTGAAAGATAGTTTATATAAACATTATACACGCTTATGGAGTGGGCGGGGAATTCTTTTTATTGGTGTCTGGGCGTCGGTTCAACGGAGCGCATCTGATCCGAAACAACCGACCGTTTTTAGCGGTAGCGAGGGTTCGGCAACTTGCCGGCGCCACGCGGCGTGGCGCCGCGACCCGGTTCGTGATATGCTTCCCCGCAGTTCGGCGTCGCTCCTAAGGCCCGCATCGCGGCGGGAAACGAACCGATGCTCTCGAAATTCGTTCACACAGGCGTCTCGATTGCGGCCCTCGGGCTGGTGCTGTGGACGCCGCCGCCGGCTGCCGCGCAGACCCAGCGCCAGTGCAACTGCCTCTATAACGGCGAAAGGTATGTGGTCGGCCGTTGCGTCTGCATGAAGACGCCGAGCGGCCCGCGGCTGGCCTGTTGCGGCCAGGTTCTCAACAACCCGTCGTGGTCGTTCAAGACGGGCGGTTGCCCGCTCGCTTCCGAGACCTCGCCATCGCCGGAATTGGCGGCGATCTCGGAGCGCGACCGGCCCGAGCCGCCCGGCCCGAGCGTATCGCTGCCGAACTCGACCGAGACCGCCGCCGACTGAGCGACCGGGCCGCGGCCCGAGCCGGCGACACCGCCAAGGGACTGGCGTTTTCCGGAACAGGTCGGATACAGTGCTCGGGCTCCGAGCGCGGACCGGGTGAGGCCGTGCCGGATACGGACAACGGCATCCAGGTTCATGCGCAGTTCATTGCTCGTTAAACTGCTGGGGTTTTCGGCGCTGCTGATTCACGGCGACCCGTTGGTCCTGGATCGTTGGCTGTGGCTGAAGAAAAGGCTGCCGCGCACGCGGAACGACGAATCGCTGCTCGATTGCGGCTGCGGCTCCGGCGCCTTCTCGATCGGCGCCGCCCGGCGCGGCTACGTTACCACCGGGATCAGCAACCAGGGTCCGACGCTGCAAACCGCCGAGCAACGGGCCGGACAACTGGCGCCGGGGCGTGCCCGATTCGAGGCCGTCGACGTCCGCCGACTGGCCGAACGAAACGATTTTGCCGGAAGCTTCGATTTCGCCGTCTGTCTGGAGGTCATCGAGCACATCGCCGACGACCGCAAGCTGATGGTCGATCTCGCCAACTGCATCAAGCCCGGCGGTCGCCTGCTGTTGACGACCCCGAACTACCATTACGTCGCCATCACCGCCGATGAGGAGGGTCCGCGCAGTTCCGACGAACACGTCACTTGCGGATGGCACGTGCGCCGGGGCTACACGGCGGCGATGCTAAGCGAGCTGTGCGACGAGGCGGGGCTGGTGGTCGAGGATATCTCCTATTGCAGCGGCTTCCTCTCTCAGAAGTTGACGATGGTCCTGCGCCGGCTCGCCCGCCTTCACTACCTGCTCGGGTGGATGGTCGTCTTGCCGTTGCGCCCGTTGCCGCCGCTGCTCGATGGTTTGCTGACCCGTCTGCTGGGCTGGCGCTATTACTCGATCGGCCTCGAGGCCTACAAACCACGCTTCGGTTCGTCGGCCGCGCCATGATCCGGCGCCGGCTCAGGTCGGCGCCGGCTTTGACAGCTCCTCTTTCAGCGGCGACACGGCGATGAATTCCTCGACCGACGATGTCCCGTCGCGGGCCGCCGATCGGCATCTGGCCAGCTCGGCGATCAACAGCCGGCGCTGTTCGATCAGGTAATTGAACTGTTCGTCGCAGGCCGGTATGGGCGGCGGGTAGTCGGCGATTCGCCGCGCCACCGACTGCTTGAGAGCTTTCAGGTTCAGCTCCAACAATTCCCATTCCGAATTCGCGCTCATCGGAGGCAGTTTAGAGCGGGTCACGTTGATATGGAAGCGGCTGAGATCGGTGTTGCGGCCTGCCGGCTAGGAGGGGATGCGAAGGCGATGTGGGGCATCGGCGAGCCTCCTCGACGACGCCGGAAGGCCGAAAAACCGACCGCAGGCGCGTTCTCCGGCCCCCTGGACGGCGTCGCGGCCCGTTTCCGATGGCCCCGCATCGCTGCACGAGCCGCTCCTTGCCAGGAGACCGGAGAGCGCGTCTCAGCGATTCCATATCAACGTGAACCGCTCTAGCACGATGCGGCCGGTGGCGGAGGGGGAAACGGCGTCGACCGCGGCGTCCGGCCTCAACTGGCCGCCGCATGGCCGAGGATATAGGCGTCCAACTCGGCGATCAGCTCGCGTCTGCGTTTCTCAGGGATAAACGAAGCTTCGAAGCCGTTGCGCGCCAGCCGGTAGACTTCGTCCGTTCCAAGGTCGAGGGCGGCGCTGATCTCGATCAGGTTCTCGTTCACATAGCCGCCGAAATAGGCCGGATCGTCGGAGTTGACGGTCACCTTGAGACCGCGGTTCATCATCTCCTTCAGGGGATGGGCCTGCAGCGATTCGACGCCGCCGAGCCTGAGGTTGGAAAGCGGACAGACGGTCAACGGCATCGCCGTCTCGGCGAGGCAGGCAACCAAGTCGGGATCTTCGAGCGAGCGGTTGCCATGATCGATCCGCGACACCCCGAGCCGCTCGACCGCTTCTTGCACGTAAGCGGCCGGTCCCTCCTCGCCGGCGTGGGCGACGGCGAGGAACCCTTCGGCGCGGGCCTTGGCGAAGACGTCGGCGAACTTGCCGGGCGGATGCCCGGCCTCGCTGGAATCGAGGCCGACGGCGACGATATGGTGGCGATAAGCGAGCGCTTGGTCGAGCGTCGAGAAGGCGCTGTCCTGGTCGAGGTGCCTGAGAAAGCACATGATCAGCCGAGACGAGATGCCCCATTTCGCCTCCGCCTCCTCCATCGCGCGGACGATACCGCCGATGACCTGAGCGAACTCGACGCCGCGTTCGGTGTGCGCCTGCGGGTCGAAGAACATCTCGGCGTGACGAACCGTCTGCCGATGGGCGCGCTCCAGGTAGGCCAGGGTGAGGTCGTAGAAGTCCCGTTTCTCGAGCAGCACCGCCGTGCCCTGGTAGTAGAGATCGAGGAACTCCTGAAGGTCGGCGAACGAATAAGCCTCCCGCAGTTCGGCGGCCGACCGGTAAGCCAGCGAAACGCCGTTGCGCTTGGCCAGGGCGAACATCATCTCCGGCTCGAGCGTGCCCTCGATGTGAAGATGCAGTTCCGCCTTCGGCAGGGCTTCGATAAAATCGTTGGAAACAGCCATGGCCCAGGATCCCTGTCCGCGGTTCCGCGCCATCGTCGCCGTTGTCGGCCGATATGTCCATGAGATGCGTCAATGAAAGCGGCCGTACGGTTGCGTAACCTACGATGCCCGGATTCTGTTAGTATCATATCCAGGAGACGGCTATGGGCGAGATCAAACCGCTTTTTGACGAAACCGAAATCGCCCGGCGGGTCGATGAACTGGCCCGCGAAATCGCCGAGACCATCGACGGCGATCTGACCCTGATCGGCGTGTTGAAGGGAAGCTTCGTCTTCCTGGCCGATCTGGTGCGGGCGCTGAACGGTGTGGGACGGCCGGCTCAGGTCGAGTTCATCCGCTTGAGCAGTTACGGCGTCGGCACGACGAGCAGCGGCGATGTCCTGTTGATCGGCAGCAGCCCGGCGATCGACAAGAACCGGACGGCATTGCTCGTCGACGACATCGTCGATACCGGCTATTCCGTCGAACGCGCTCAGGGCATCCTGCAGGCGAACGGCATCGATCCGATCTGGACGTGTGCGCTTCTCGACAAACCGTCGAGACGCGAAATCGCCGTAGAAGTCGATTTCGTCGGCTTCACCATTCCTGACGTTTTCGTCGCCGGCTACGGTATCGACTATGCGGAGAACTACCGTTCGCTGCCTTTCATCGGTGCCGTCCAGCTGGCCGGCGAGTTCGATATCGGGCCGGAGCGGGCAACGGGCTGACCGCGCCGCCGGAGCTGGCGATCGAGCGAATACGGAAGTCCGCCGAAAAACCCCGGATTGTGCTACTATGGGGCAACCCGCCGGGTGAACCGGTGGGCGCCCCGGCCGATCCGCAACCGGGGGCCTCGGGATTGTTGGAAGAGATCTAAGATGAAAACAGTGCGGCAAGTGCTCGTCGAGAAGGGCGACTCGGTGTTCTCGGTCGGTCCCGACGATACGGTGCTCGACGCCATCCGCGAGATGGCCGACAAGGAGATCGGGGGATTATTGGTGGTCGAGGATGACAAGCCGATCGGCATGTTCACCGAACGCGACTACGCCCGCAACGTCTTTCTGAAAGGCAAGGCATCGCCAGAAACGCCGGTCCGCGAGGTCATGACGAAGAAGCTCATCATTGCGCGGCCCGAGCAGACGGTCGAGGAATGCATGGCGGTGATGACCGATAAACGCGTCCGCCACCTGCCGGTCATGGACGATGGCCGGCTTGCCGGCATGGTGTCGATCGGCGACCTGGTCAAGACCATCATCGAGGACCAGAAGTTCACCATCGAGCAGCTCGAGACCTATATTCACAGCTAGAGCGGTTCACGTTGATATGGAATCGCTGAGACGCGCTCTCCGGTCTCCCGGCAAGGAGCGGTTCGCGTAGCGATGCGGGGCCATCGGAAGCGGGCCGCGACGCC
>CAYFMP010000135.1:0-5071 GCA_964344215.1 uncultured Thalassospiraceae bacterium
TCGCCGCCTTCTGCGGGCCGGAAAGATTACGGAAATCGTCCTTGATGCGGGCCATTCGGGATTCTCCGGTCAAGCGCACTGCGCTCTGTTAACATCTATTTTACGATACCTGGGATAAAACAAACACCTTCATGGAGTCCATGACTATTCAAAAATGGTAGGAGAAAGAACCCTGCTGTCCGGGATGGAGCCATACCGTCTGTCCGCCTTGATCGCTTTGGCCGTACTGACCACAGCGGCGGTCGGAACGACGCTTCCCGTTTTGGCGGCGGAATCCGCGCCGCAACGGACGGAACCGCCAACACCCTCGTCGAAGACTCTTAAAGCCCGTGTTTACGAACATCCGATTCGGCGTTTCGTGCTGACCGTCCCGCCCGGCGCTGCTCTGGGGGCGAGGGGAGAAGACCCCCAGCTCTCGATCCGCTCCAACAAAGGCTACATGGTCAGTGTGCAATCGGGGCCAAGGCGGCCGCGGATACCGCTCAACGACATGCCGGCCCTGCTCGAACGCGAATATCTCGGACCCGGCAGGCCATGGTCGGTCCGCGGCTCGAGCGGACCCAGCCAGGTCGCCGGCCTGCCGGCCTTCGAAGCGACCTATCGCGGCGCCAACACGCGGGCCCGGGTCGTCATCGCGCGCGGCAGCCGGTCCGATTTCGTCTTCATGTTCTTCGCGCCCGAGAACCAGTACCGAAAACTCGAGCATGAATTCGAGTGGATATTGGAGAATTTCGAGCCGGCCGCCGAAGACCTGCGGCCTTTGACCACGGCCGCTGTCACTCCGGCGCCGCCGGGCGCGCTGCAGCGGTTCTCCGAGCCCGGTTACGGTTATACCATCGATTACCCGGCGGATTGGCTGCTCACCAAACCTTCCCGGGTGACGACGGTATTCAGCGGCCGTCCGGGAACGGCTGCCTTCGAGGCGGTCATCAGCGTTCAAAACGTTCAACCGCCGGCCGCCGCCGATGCCCGGCAAGCGGCTTCGATCGCCCTTCAGGAGGTCAAATCGGCCGTCCAACAGGCCGCGGGCGAGCCGTCGTTCACGCAAGAGCAGTCCTGGGTTTCCGAGAGCGACGCAGGCGCTCACGAGGGTCGTCAATTGACGGTCAGGTACCGCCACCGGGGCCAGATCTTTCTCAAGCATATCGTCGTCGTTCCGCGGCGGTCCGGTACGGTCGCTCACGTCTGGACATATACGGCTCCGGAAACGAGGTTCTCGACTTTCCGGCCGATCGCTTCGAAGATGCTTCGGTCGTGGACCATCTTGACGGATGGCGGGTAGGTCGATCTATAAGACCGATCCGATTGCCGTGCGTTGACCTCTCTAGAAAACCGGATTCCCCGAGGTGCCGATGAACCGCCGTTATCGCAAACCGAGGCCAACCGCTACGCGGCCTAGGCCGTTGGCCGTGGCTTTGGTTGCGGGGTGTGTCGCTTTCGTCGTCGATGCGGATTCGGCGCAATCGGCCTCCGCCGGCGAACCTCCAAGCGTCGAACAGATGGTCGAGGAGTTCGAGACGGTTGTCTTCGGCTCCGAGATCGAGGGGGTCAGAGGAGCGAGGAAGGTCAAGAAGTGGAAGCAGCCCCTGCGGATCGCCATCAAGTCGTTCGAGGAAACCGTCACCAAGTTCTCGGACGGAAACGAAACCCGGAAAATCAAACAACGACGCGTCAAACGGAGACACTTCGACTTCATCCAGAACCATCTCGACGCGCTCGTCGATCTGACCGGACTGAAGACGGAGGACATCAAGAAAACCGGTATGCCGGCCAACATTACGATCAATTTCGTGCCGCGATTTCAGATGGCCAACCCGAAGCTGGCGGACGTCGACCGGAGGTTGCTCGAACGCTTGGCCGGCGAAGGCGGCTGTTACTTCCTGGCGTGGTCGGACGAAGCCTCGGGGGTCATTCTCAAGGCCGTGATCGTTGTTAATGAAGAACGTTTAATTAATCGTATAAGTCATTGTATTCTCGAAGAAATGACTCAGAGTTTGGGTCTTCCTAACGACACCAGAGCGATCTGGCCGTCGATCTTTTCAAGCCGCTCCAGGGTAACCGAACTTTCGCGGAGCGACCGGATTCTGATCAAGACCCTGTACGATCCGCGAATGCGCGCCGGCATGCCTCGTGCCGAAGCCGTCGAAGTGGCGCGCTGGATCATCGCCGAACTCGACCGTTCCATGCCCTGAGGCATGAACGGGAAAGCTACAGATCCAGTTCCAGGACGTGGTCCCAGCCGCACACGTCGCATTTGCCGAATTCCCCGACGTCGACGATGTAGTACTTCACGGCGCTGCCGCATTCGGGGCAAGTCTTCAGGCGGTCCATGTTCAACTCCGCCTTGATCTTGGAGAGAACCTGATCGATCCGCTCGATATCGGCCTTCAGGCTTGCCAGTTCGCTGTCGACTTTCTCGATATGGCTGAAGGCGAGGTGGTTCTTTAGCCGCATTTCCTCAAGGTCCCTTTGGAGAGCCCCGAGTTCGGCCTCGGCGTCGCCGGCGGCGGCAGCCGACCCGAATTCGGCCAATTGGGCGTCCAACCGCTCGGAAAATCTCGCCAACAGGGCCTCGGACTTCTTCTCGATCATACCCTCGAAAATCTTGGTCAAATTGCCGAGCGAGAGCTTATTTGAGTTTTGTTCCGCCATGCTCCAGAGTCTATCAGACATCGCCGCCGTTTCGGGCAACTAATGGCCGAACCCGGATTGACGCCCATCCGATAACAAATTGTTAAGCAAATTCAACTAACTCAGAACGTTGGGCGCGTATGCGTGATCGCCGACACGCATCCAACCTGGGGACTGGGCAACGATAATCATTCGGCGATAGGCGAACTTAAGCATGTTTGGGCGCAGACAGACCAGTGCACCGGGCCCGCGATCCCTGGGCTCCATCGCCTATATGCCGGGCGGCATTTTCGATCTGATGTTGGCCTCCGTTTTTGTCAACGTGCTGGCGCTCGCCATGCCGTTGACCCTGCTCCAGGTCTACGACCGCATCATCCCCAACTCGGCTGCCGGCACCCTGGTGCTTCTCGTCGTCGGGATCGGCAGCGCCCTCGTCTTCGAGGCCCTGTTGCGCCAGGGCCGCTCTTATGTCAGCGGCTGGATGGGCGCACGCTTCGAGCATTTGGCCGGTTGCGCTGCCTTCGACCGGCTGCTCGGCGCCTCGATCGTCGACTACGAAAGACAAGGTGCCGGCGTCCACCTGGAACGCTATAACGCTTTGGGGATATTGAAGGAATTTTATGCCGGCCAAGCCATTCTGACGCTTTGTGACCTGCCGTTCGCGGTGATCTATCTGAGTGCCGTCGCCTATTTGGCCGGTTGGTTGGTCGCCGTTCCCATCCTCCTCATCATCGCCTTCGCCGTCGTGGCGATTTGGATCGGCCTGCGCATCCGCAAATCCCTCGAAGCTCGGCTGGTGGCCGACGACCGGCGATTTAGCTTCATCATCGAGGTGCTCGGCGGCATCCATACGGTCAAGGGACTGGCCATGGAGGAACAGATGCTGCGGCGCTACGAGCGCCTCCAGGAAAGCTGCGCCGATTCCGACTACCGGGTCACGCTGAACAGCTCTTCGGCGCAGAGTCTCGGTGCGCTGTTTTCGCAACTGGTGCTGTTTTTCGTGGTCGGTTTCGGCGCCACCCTGGTCATCGAAGGCGCGCTCACCGTCGGCGGCCTGGCGGCGTGCACCATGCTGGCCGGGCGTTCCATGCAGCCTTTGCAAAGAGCAGTCGGCATCTGGACCCGGTTCCAGAATATCGAGTTGGCGCGCGAGCGGCTTCGCGAGTTGTTCGAGATGACGGTCGAGAAAGCTCCGGGCCTGCCGGAGCTTCCCCGCATTCACGGGCAGATCGACCTGCACCAGGTGTCGTTCGGTTTCGGCAAGAACAAGGACGGCGAGGAAACCCCGCCACTGTTCGAGAGCGTCAACATGCGCGTGTTGCCGGGCGAGATCGTCGGCATCACCGGCGGCAACGCCAGCGGCAAATCGACGCTATTGTACCTGATGATGGGGGTGCTGGCCCCGACCGCCGGCACGGTCCGCATCGACGGCTACGATCTGCAGGATTTCGAGCCTTCGAGTATCCGCCGGCAAGCCGCCTACCTTCCCCAGGAAGGCGTTTTGTTCAACGGCACGATTCTCGAGAACCTGACCCTGTTCCGCGACGACAAGATCGACGACGCCATGGATATCGCCAAACTGCTCGCCATCGACGGCCTCATCGCCCAAATGCCGGATGGCTACGACACCGTCGTCGGCGATGGCGCCACCGACAAGTTGCCGCGCGGCATCAAGCAGCGCCTCGCCATCGCCCGGGCGCTGGTCGACAAGCCTCGCGTGGTGCTGTTCGACGAAGCCAATACGTCGATGGACGGCGCCGGAGATTCGATGCTGCGCAATCTGCTCGAGCGCCTGAAAGGACGTGTCACCCTGATTCTGGTCACTCAGCGCCCCTCCATGCTCAATCTGGCGGACCGGATCTACGACATCGAGGAGGGCGGCCACGTCCGCGAGCGCGGGCCGCGAATCCCACCGCTTCACTCGCCGTCGGCGCCAATGGTGCCGGCATGACCGCGCCGATGAAATTCGTCCGAACACAGTCCCGGGAGTCTGGGGTCACCCGGGACCCGGCGGGCCGTGCATCCCTTGCCGTGATGCGCGGCCTGCCTCCCCGTTCGCGTTGTCGGTTGGGGGAGGGAGCCTGACAATGGCCGGATCCCTATCGAAGATCGAAGCGCTCGACGCTTCGCCGCTCGATGTACCGGGTAAACCGCTGACCGAACCGCCATCGGCGACGGATACGAAAGGCCGGCCGCTGCCGCCGATCGGGAGGGAACTTGCCGACGACGGCAAGATCGGACCGCGCCCGCCGCGACCGACACCCACCCCGATTCCACCGCCCGAGGGCGAACCCGAGCCCGAGGCGGCCGAGAAGCGCCTGCCGCCCAGGCTGCGGAAAAAGCGCGAGGAGGAATTGGCCAAGGCGGCTGTTGCCCGGGCCGCGCCGCCAGCGCCGCCGACGCCGCCGCCGATCGCGCCGGCCCCGGTCGCAGCCGCCGG
>CAYFMP010000136.1:0-4859 GCA_964344215.1 uncultured Thalassospiraceae bacterium
GGCCCCGCATCGCTACGCGAACCGCTCCTTGCCAGGAGACCGGAGAGCGCGTCTCAGCGATTCCATATCAACGTGAACCGCTCTAGTTGGTGGCCTGCTGCTCGAGGTCGGCGGTCTTGATCCTGAGTTCCTTCAGCAAGCCCTCGACCTGGCCGCCGTTGCGGCGGATGATGGAGGCGAACTCGGAGCGCAGGGTGTTGCTCATCGAGGTTCCCTCGACGACGACGTCGAGAATCTTGAACATGTCGTCCTTGAAGCCGACCCGCCACTCGACCCGTATCGGCCGGCCGCCGCCGGAGCGTTCGATCTCGGAGAAGACGGTGGCGACCCTCGGGTTTTCGGTGCGGGCCCGGAGAACGTTCAAGGGCTTGCCCGAGTAGTTGGCGAAGCGATCCACGTAGGACGCCACCATCAGGTCCTCGAACAGGGTCAGGTATTCGGCCTTCTCGGCGACGTCGGCGCGGCGCCAGTAGCGGCCGAGGACGAACTTGCCGATCGGCCGCACCGCGAAGCTCTCGTTGAACATCCGGCGAAAACGCTCGACCCTGAGAGCGCGGGGAGTATCGGGATCGGTCAGCGACTCGACGGCGGTCTCGGCCAAGGAGCGGATAAAGTCGCCGGCCCCGTCCTCGAGGTCGGCGGCCGCCGCATGCGGCGCCTGGGCCAGGAACACCAGCGCCGAGGCTGCGAAGGCTGCTATCAGGGAGCGTCGTTCGATCATGCCTACAAAGCCCGCGAAACCTCGTCGCCCGCATCGAAGCTGGGGAACGCCGGTGCTTCGCCCAAACCTGGCGCCGGGACGTTCGCCGAGCCGGCGCCGTTGCTGATCTCGTCAGCCCGGCGCTGGCGGTACAAGCTACGGATAGCGGCGTAGAAATCAAGCGAAGACTTCTCCAGATCGTCCAAAAGGTCGAGATGTCCGGACCGGTAATCGACGGCCTGGGTTCCGCTCCTGGCGAACGTCACAAACTCGCGTTCCGTATTGCCGGCCCAGATGTTGAACGGATCGACCAGAAAATCGACGATGAGCCCGACCGCGTCGCGCGGATTGGAAGGACCGAACAGCGGCAGCATGACGTAGGGGCCTTCGCCGATCCCCCAAACCGCCAGCGTCTGTCCAAAATCCTCGTTGTGGCCGTCGATGCCGAACTTCGCCGCCACGTCGACGAGGCCACCGAGGCCGGCGGTCGAGTTGACGGCGAACCTGAACGCCGTCGTCATCGCGCGACCGGGCGCGCCCTGCAGGACGTCGTTGAAGAAGACGACCGGCGAGCGCAGATTGTCGAGCGCGTTGTGGACGCCGTCCTTGACGAAAGCCGGCAGGACGTCCCGGTAGAGGCTGGCCACCGGTCTGAGGATCGCCTTGTCGAGGGCGCGGTTGATCTCGAAGACGGCGCGGTTGGTCGGCTCGGCCGGATCGTTGACTTCGAGAAACTCGGCAACTGCCTCGGCATCGCTCGGGTCGGGCGCGCTGGCGCACCCGGCGGTGAGAAGGCATCCGAGCACAATGGCGGCGAATCGGTGAACACGAACTGGGGTCAAGCGTGTGTTCATGAGGCCAATCTGAAGGCAATGTCTTACCATCGCGTTAACGCTGGCGGCTTGTCGCCAAAGCCCGGCCGCCGCGCCCCAAGCCGAGGCCGACCGCGCCCGCGCCGCCGTTCCCTCAATCCTCGTCGACGACTGAAATCCGCCGCATGGTTAACGAAACGGCTCCCCCGCCTGTCGCAATGACTTCAATATATAAAGATATCTTGATATTGTTAAAACATCCTGATATGTTGGGCGCCGTTGTGGGAGACGACGACCATGGATGAGCTGTTGGCCGCCTTGCGCGCGAGCGCCGAACCGACCCGCCTTCGCATCCTCGCGCTGTGCCTGAAGGGCGAACTGACGGTCAGCGAGTTGGTGCGCATTCTCGGCCAGAGCCAGCCGCGCATTTCGCGCCACCTCAAGCTGCTCAGCGAAGCCGGCCTGCTGGAACGCTCGCGGGAAGGCAACTGGGTGTTCTACCGCTTGGCGGTCGGCGGCGTCGGCGCCGACCTGTCGCAGCACCTGTCGCTGCTGTTGCCGGCCGACGACGAGTTGCTGAATCGCGATCAGAACCGGCTGGCCGAGGTCAGACGCGACCGAGCCGAGGCGGCGAGCGAATACTTCCGGGAAAACGCCGCCCGTTGGGACCACATCCGCAAACTCAACGTCGACGAGGAAGCCGTCGAACGGTTGATCCTGTCGCTGCTGCCGCCCGACAAGGTTTCGTCGCTGATCGACATCGGCACCGGCACCGGACGCATGCTCGAACTGTACGCCCCGCATATCGAACGGGGCGAGGGCGTCGATCTGTCGCACGACATGCTGAGCGTGGCGCGCGCCAACCTCGACCGCGCCGCCGTCGGCAACTGCCGGGTCCGGCAGGGCAACATGTATCAACTGCCGTTTGCCGCCAACAGCTTCGGTGCGGCGGTCATTCACCAAGTCATGCATTTCGCCGACGATCAACCGCTGGCGGTCAGCGAAGCGGCTCGCGTCCTAAAACCGGGCGGGCGGCTGCTGATCGTCGATCTGCAGTCCCATGACCTGCAGTCCCTGCGCGACGAACACGAACACCGGCGTCTCGGTTTCGACGACGCCGAGGTCGCCGGCTGGTTCATTCACGCCTATCTGGAACCGGACGCGACCGAACACCTGGCCGGCGCTCCGCTGACGGTCAGCCTGTGGCGCGCCCGCAAGCCCGAGACCGCCGCTCTCGACAAGGGCCGCTCGCGCTCGACGATGCCGGAAGCCCGAAGCGCCCACTGAGACCTCCGCAGCAACCGCCGGGAACGGAACGATGTCGACGACAAACGATCCAACCGAACCGACCGCCGGCCGCCGCCGCAAGACCTTCGACCCGGCGCTGGCGGCGCCCTTGCCGAAGGACGTTCGTGTCTCCTTCGAGTTCTTTCCGCCGGCCACTGAAGCGGCCGCGGACAGGCTGTGGGCGGCGGTCGAGCGCTTGGCGCCGCTGAATCCGGCATACGTTTCCGTGACCTACGGGGCCGGCGGCTCGACCCGCGAGCGCACCCATACGACGGTCAAGCGAATCCTCGACGAAACGGACCTCGTGCCCGCCGCCCACCTGACCTGCGTCGACGCCGGCCGCGACGAGATCGACGCCATCGCCCAACGCTACTGGGAAGCGGGGGTGCGCCACATCGTCGCGTTGCGCGGCGATCCGCCGGCCGGCGAGGATCGTTACCGGCCCCACCCCGACGGATACGCTTTTGCCGCCGACCTGACGGCCGGCCTCAAGCGGGTCGCCGACTTCGAGATCACCGTCGCCGCCTATCCGGAGACCCACCCGGAGGCGGGCAGCGCCGAGGCCGATCTCGACAACCTCAAGCGTAAGATCGACGCCGGCGCCGGTCAGGCCATCACCCAGTTCTTCTTCGACGTCGACGTCTATTTCCGTTTCCTCGACCGAGCCCGGGCGGCCGGCATCACCGTACCCGTCATACCCGGCATCCTGCCGGTCACCAATTTCGCCAAGGTCGTCGACTTCAGCCGCCGCTGCGGCGCCGCCGTCCCCGACTGGCTGGCCGAGCTTTTCGACGGGCTCGACGATGACCCGGACACCCGCGACCTGGTCGCCGCCAGCCTCGCCGCCGAACAGTGCCGGGCACTGCATGCCGGCGGCGTCGAGCAATTCCATTTCTACACCCTGAACAGGGCCGAGCTGTGCCAGGCCGTCTGCCATATGCTCGGCGTCCGCACACAGCCCAGTTGGCAGGCCGCCTGAACGCCCTCCCCTCGGCGGCCCGAGCTGTGGTAGGCTCGCGTTTCGGGCAATCGAAACGCCGCGGAGACCCACCGTGACCCGTTTGCGAACCCTGGCTTTGATCGTCTTGACGCTGGCCGCGCCCGCCCCGGCCCTGGCCCAGCAGGCCTATTCGACCTGGTCCGATCCCGACCGGCCGAAGAGCGACGCCGAGACCCGCCTGCAGGGTTTCGTCGACAGCCTCAACGAGCTTCTCGACAAGGCCGAAGAGGCGCGCGCCGCCGATCCCCGGTTCCTGCGCGACCTCAGGGACCTGGCCCGCGGTTATGACCGTCCGTGGCGCGCCGCCGTGCTGGACGACGGGTTTTTCGACGGCGACTTCACCGCTGATCCGGCATGGACGGTGCGTGCCGGCCGCTATTGGATCGAGAAAGGTTGGGGTCTGCGTAGTTTCGTCGATCCGGCGGTGGCGAGTGCGCCGAAGCGGCTGAGCGGCGAGCAGGCGGCGGCGGCGCTGTTCGGGCAGATTCTCAACCAGGCGATCGGCGCCAAAGGGGACAGCGGAACCGGCCGCACCGGCGCCGGCGTTGCCGCCATCCACACCACCGTCCCGATCAGCCGAGCCTTCGCCGTCGAAACGGAATTCAGCTCGTGGGCGCCGAAGGGGCGGTTCGAGGTGGCGCTCTATCAGGGCCGCTTCGACGACCCGGCCCGGGCGCCCGGCTACCGTCTGGCCTATTCGCCGGGCGGCAGTCTCGAGCTGATACGGGTGACGGAGCGCGGCAGCGGCGTCATCGACGTTTCGCGTTCACGGCTCGACCTGCAAGACAAGAAATCCCACCGCATCGCCTGGACCAGGCGGCCGGACGGAGAGATGGCCGTCGCCGTCGACGGTCGCGAGGTTCTCAAGTCCCACGACCGCGGTTTCCGGAACCGGTTCGACGGCATCGCCCTGATCAACGGCGGCGGCGATTATATCGTCAGACGGATCACCGTCCGCGGCACCGAGTAGAGCGCCCGGAACGCTAGAGCGGTTCACGTTGATATGGAATCGCTGAGACGCGCTCTCCGGTCTCCTGGCAAGGAGCGGCTCGCGCGGCGA
>CAYFMP010000137.1:0-4790 GCA_964344215.1 uncultured Thalassospiraceae bacterium
CTTGAATCACAAATCAGGCCTTTTGGGAATCCCAAATCTCAACAGACCCTAGAAGACAAATTGGGATCGACCGGCCGCGGCCCGATCTAACTGGTGGCCGACACCGGCCCACCCTTCGGCGGCGTTCCGATGCTGCCTTTCGACTGGCTCGATGTGGCGTCCTTGGCGGCGGCCGGTTTCTGGTCCGGCTTCGGCGTCGCCTCGGAACCCGCGGTCTCGGTTTCCTTGGGCTTGGCGATCCGCTTGCAGTGGCCTTCGAGGAAGGCGCCGGTTTCGATCGCCAAGTCTTCGTGATGAATGTCGCCAACAACGTGCGCGGTCTTGGCCAGACTGACCGAGCGTGCCTTGATCTGTCCGTTGACGGTGCCGTGGACGTAAATGGTGTCGGCCACCACTTCACCCTTGATATGAGCCGATTCTCCGACCAGCAGGGTGCCGGTGCGGATGTCGCCGTCGATGGCGCCGTCGACCTGGATTTCGCCCTCGCTGCTAAGATCGCCGACGATCTTGAGGTCGACGCTGACTAAGGACGGCGGCGACGGTTTGACCACCGGTTTCTGTTCGGCAGCCGAACTCGTCCCCTTGGCATTAGTCTTTGAAAACATTCTGGCCGGCCTTGAAGAATTTCATGGGGTTCTTGGCCTTGCCCCTGAACACCGTTTCATAATGCAGGTGGGCGCCGGTACTGCGCCCGGTGCTGCCGAGCAGGCCGATCTTTTGGCGGAACGTGACCTTTTGGCCCTTCTTGACGTAAATCTTATGAAGGTGGCCGTAGCGGGTCTTCATCCCGGCGCCGTGCGAAATCTCGATCAGCTTGCCGTAGCGCCCCTTCCAGCCGGCATAGGTGACGACCCCCGGCGCGGTCGCATAAACCTTCGACTTGAAAGTGCTGCCGAGGTCGATACCGTAGTGGGCCGCCCATCGCTTATTGATGGGGTCGCGCCGCTTGCCGAACCCACTGGTCACGTAATAGGCGTTCAGGGGAACGCTCAGCGGCATCCGCTTGACTATATCCTGCAAGGTTTCCCAGCGCGCCAGGTGGGTATCGAGATTGGCCAGATCCGCCTTCAGGCGCCCGCCCGGCAAGCCGTCCGGCTTGGCCGGGATAAACGGCCCGCCCTGCCCGTTTGCCCGCGGTCCTTCCGCCTTGAGAAGGCGTTTCATGTCAAGTCCGGCCGTTTCGACGACTTTCTCGACGGTCTCGATGTATCCCAGGGTGCGGTCGGTCAGCCGCTGGATGGAGCTTTCCTGCGTGTGCTCGATATCGTTCAGCCGGGTTTCCAGCTTCTTGATCTCGCGGCGCATGCGCGAGCCGTCGAACAACGCCTGATTGCGCTCGGACAGCGCCACCTGTAGGTCGCTCTCGACGGTATTCAGGTTGTCCTTGAGCGAGAAATTGCGCCCCGCCATGCCGCGCATCTGGTTCTCGATATCGATGAGCTTGGTCTCGAGGTTGGCGCGCGCGGTGAGTACGGCCTCACGTTCCGATTCGGTGACCTGGAGTTGTTTGGCGACGGACTGAAGATTCTGTTGCAGGGAGGCGTTCTTTTCCACTAGGCCCAGCATCAGGGAATGGTTTTCCTCGAGATCGCGGGTTATGGAACTGAACTTTCTCTGGTATTCGGCAACCTCGCTGAGAAGGCTTTGATAGGCCAGCCTGGCGTTGGATATCTGATGGTCCTTGGCGGCGACGATCTTGTCGTGAAGGACATAGGAAAACGACGTATAGGCCGCCCACGCGACGGCCACAGTCAGGACGGCCGCACTCGAAACCTGGAACCGCTTGGAAACTCGGAAAAAAGCAACGCGCCCTTCGGTGCGGATATGAAGTTGTCTTTCGGGAAACCAGCGTCCCAGACGTTGGCTTGCTCTCTGCCGCCATGACGGACGGTCGGTTTTCCTCATATTTCCGATCCCCTCAACGCATTCCCCATTTCTTTAGGCCCCCGGCCCCATCGATTATTTTGATTGTCGGCGCCAGGGAGGGCCACTTTCGAGCCCGGCCCACTCCATCGTCAATCGGAAAACCCCAGGAGAACCCACTCCGATATCGTGCTTTCGTCGGCTAAAACATCGATAGTGAACGTATCGGCTAGCCGAAATCCATGCAAGCCATTATTACTTGCCTGGCGGCGCCGTTGCCGTCAAAAACCGTCCGTTTCCCGATGCCCGGGGGAACCGACGGAGCGAAGGGTGGAATGATGTCAGACACCGATCAGCACGGCCAAACGCCTCCCCCCGGCGGCAAGCCCCGCCTGAGCCATCCGGGCATACTATTGGCGACCTGGTTCGGTGTTGGATACCTGCCGAAATTCCCGGGAACCTGGGGCTCTCTGGTCGCCGTTCCCCTGGCTTGGATGATACACAGCGGACTCGGGCCGTGGGGGTTGGTGGCCGCCGCCGGAGTGGTCTTTGCGATCGGACTGGGAGCCTCCGATTCCTTCATTCGTGAAACCGGCGTCGACGATCCCGGTCCGGTGGTCATCGATGAGGTTGCCGGTCAGTGGTTGACCCTCGCCGTCGCGCCGCTGAACGTTTATTTCTATGCGCTCGGGTTCGTTTTGTTCCGAATCGCCGACATCTGGAAACCGTGGCCGGTGTCCTGGGCCGACGACACCTTCAAAGGCGGCATCGGCGTCATGCTCGACGATATCCTTGCCGCCGGTTATGCGGCGGCTGTCCTTTACTTTGTATCATTGTTGTGGCCCGTATGAGTGTCTATTCCGACGATCAGCTCGAATCCGCGGCGGCCCTGCTCGAGGCCTGCCGCACCCGGGGCCTGCGCGTCGCCACCGCCGAATCGTGCACCGGCGGGCTGATCGCCGGCCTGCTGACCGCGATCGCCGGTTCCTCGGACGTCGTCGAAAGAGGCTTCGTCACCTATTCCAACCAAGCCAAGACGGAGATGCTCGGAGTCGCGGAGGCGGCGCTGGTCGAGCACGGCGCCGTCAGCGAGGAAGCGGCGAAGGCCATGGCCGAAGGCGCGCTCGACAATTCGAAAGCCGATCTCAGCGTTGCCGTTACCGGCATCGCCGGCCCCGGCGGAGGCACCGGGGCGAAGCCGGTCGGTCTGGTCCATATCGCAGCGGCCAGACGCGGCGGCGGTACGCTGTACGAGAGCCACGTGTTCGAGGGCGACCGCGAGGCAGTTCGGATGCGGACGGTGGAAGCGGCCGTGGCATTGTTGAGGTGTCGGACCGGATAGGTCCGGCGCCCAATGGCGACGGACCCCGCTCATAATGTGGCGCGTCGGAAGAGTTGGATGGTTGGCGGGTGATATAGGTCATGTCCCGCCAATCGTTTCTCCTGGATGCTCGCGTAGAGGATCGAGGTCTGTCCACGAGAAGGAGTTCTCCATGAATAGCGTTCGCAATCTGTTGGCGGTCCCGGTCGTCGCGGCTCTGATGTGGTCGGCGGCGGCCCACGGTCACGATTACAAGGTCGCCGATATCAAGGTGGTGCACCCTTGGGCGAGAGCCACCCCCAGCACCGCCAGAACGGGCGCGGCTTTCATGACCATCAGGAACGGCGCCGCCAGACCCGACCGGCTCATCGCCGTGCGCAGCGGTGTATCGAGGAAGGTCGGTCTGCACAGAAGCTTCATGGAGGACAACATCATGAAGATGCGGCCGGTCGATGCAATCGAAGTACCGGCGGAAGGTGTGGTCGCGCTCAAGCCCGGCGGTTACCACGTTATGTTCATGGGCCTCGAACAGCCGTTCTTGAAAGGAAAGTCGTTTCCTCTCACTCTTATCTTCGAGAGAGCCGGCGAGATCGAGGTCTCGGTCGAGATCGAGAAGGTCGGCGCCAACGGCGGCCACGACAACTGAGCCCGCACTCCGGTCGAATAGAGAACGCTGTCTTCAATTCCACCGAACGAATTCGTCAAGGACCACTCTATGCCGCGTCGGCCGATCATATTATTCCTGGGAATCGTTCTGGTCGCCGTCGGCGCCTGGGCTTGGGGCCTCGTTCAATCGGCCAGGGAAGCGCCCGCCGTCCTGTCTCCCGTCCCTATCGGCGGGCCGTTCACCCTTGTCGATCATAGCGGCAACACCGTTACGGCCGCCGATTTCAAGGGATCCTACATGCTGGTTTTCTTCGGCTACACGTTCTGCCCGGACGTTTGCCCGACCAATATTCTGGCCATCTCGGAAGCCATGGATCTATTGGACGAGCGGGCCGAACTTGTTCAGCCGCTGTTCATAACCGTCGACCCCGAGCGCGATACGGCCGAAATCATGGCCGACTACGTGGGCAACTTCCATCCGCGGCTCGTCGGACTGACCGGCACCAACGCTCAGGTCGCCGCCGCCGCCAAAGCCTACCGCGTCTATTTCTCGAAGTTCTATCCGCCTCCGGAGACGTTGTCCGGCGAGCAGACGTCCGGTGACGGCACTACGGCGGAGGATGAGGGCGATTCAGACTATCTCATGAATCACACCGCCACTACTTTCCTTATGGATCCCGACGGCGAGTTCGTCGCCCATTTCGCCCACGGAACCACACCGGAAACCATGGCCGCCAAAATCCGGGAGCATATGCCCGGGAGTTGATCCGCCGCCGTGCAGCCCGTCCCAGATATCGAACGCGGTCCGCAGTTTGGGATTCCCGATGTCTTCCGGTTCGACCGGCACCAACCGGCGTTCGTTCTTGAAGAAAATCGCGTTCGGCACGACTCCTCGCGGAAAAGGCGGGCTTCGACGAGCCGCGCATCCTCTACGGATGAGCGGGGAATAATACCAGCCGACATTAACACTGACCTGTGTGGGCCCATTTTCGCATTCCGA
>CAYFMP010000138.1:0-4672 GCA_964344215.1 uncultured Thalassospiraceae bacterium
GACTATATGGACATGGAACGATTTGAGCCCATGGAAAGCCGACACTTTAAAAGTAATGCTGGCGCTACATTCACTGTCCAGCCCATGACCCCCAACGTTGGGGCGGAAGTTACGGATCTTGACCTGTCCGCTGAGTTGGACGATGGGACGATTAGCGATATCGTACAGGTCCTGGGTGAATACGGCGTCCTGTTCTTCCGCAACCAATCGATTACGCCTGCCGACCATCTTGCCCTGGCGCGCCGGTTCGGCGACATCAACATCAACAAATTCTTCTATCACGTCGACGGATTTCCCGAGATCGCCAACGTCCAGCGCAAGCCGGATGAAAGGGGGGCCACGGGCTGGTACTGGCACACGGACCATTCCTATGACGAGAACCCGGCCATGGGATCAATCTTCGTCGCCCGGGAATTGCCGCCCGTCGGCGGCGATACCTTGTTCGCCAGCACGTATGCTCCCTATGACGCCCTGTCCGACGGCATGAAGTCCGTTCTCGACGGTCTCTGGGCGTGGCACAGCGATCTTGTCTGCCCGGAAGTCAGCCAGCCGTCCCTGCATGAGGATTTCGGCGGAAGATTGAAATTGCTCGATACACCCGGCACCCGCGCCCGGCATCCGGTCGTAATCCGCCACCCGATTTCCGGGCGCAAGTCGCTCTATATCAATCCGGGTTTTACGGAAGGTATCGACGGCTGGACGGTTGAGGAGTCCAAACCGCTGCTCGATTTCCTCTATAGCCACATCGGCCAGCCACAGTTTACCTATCGCCACCGCTGGCGTTCAGACGACGTCGCCTTTTGGGACAACCGCGCGACATGGCATTGTGCGCTGGACGACTGTTTCGGTCACAGCCGGATTCTGCACCGGATCACGATAGAGGGTGAAAGCCTACAACCGGCGGCAGGGCGCGCCGCCTGAATCAAAAAAACAGCATCAAGATATCAACCGAAGAGACTCAGGATGGTTCTTTCGGAAGCGCCGGCGAACGATGTGCCGGTGTTTTTCAAGTCCCCGCTGATCGAAGCGGCTAGATCGCGGGCTTCCTGCTCGGCGATAACCGGCTCGTCCGGATTCAATTCCGTCGGTGGCGAGGCTTCAGCCAGTGCGGCCGTTTTGGGATTCACATCGACTTGAACGGCTGCGTCGGCCCGGCTGTTATCAGCCTGTTGCTGTGCTTCGGTTTTCTTCCCGATAGTCGCCGCTGACTTCTGAAGGGCGACAATATCGTTAACAACGGCACTTGTGATTTTAAGATCTGCCATCTTCTTCCTGCCCGATTAATTCTTCATGCCCCATGAATGCCGGGGCATATCCCTGGTTAGCATTCCAAAACTGTAAAGAAAATCTTGGTGGAATGTTAGCATAAATAACGTTTCTTCGTCATTCAGTAACAGCTTTAACGATATAAACGGCGCTTTCCCTGATTTGTCGATCTCCTACCTTCGTATAAATCAATCATACTTCTGTACAATTGTATTTTTTTCCCAATCAAAGATAGTTGAAACAGTGAAATAGCCTTGTTGAGACGCAAGTGACACACCAAAAGCCAAGTGTTCACTTAAGTGAGAGTGCTCCACTAGAGATTAATAATCCTAAGTTTCCACTGTTTTATGATGTACTGGATCAATTACGAATAGGCCTGACCTGCTTTGACAGTGACGACAGGCTGGAATACTGCAACGAACAGTTTTTACGGTTATTTCTCTCCATTGAGAGCATAAACGGAATTATCGGTCTCACTTATGAAGAACTGATGCGCCGGATTATCGAGGGCGGTAATCTGGCAGGCAGTGATATCGTCTGCGATCCCGAAGGAGCCCTCCAAAACAGGCTGTCAAACTTTAGAAAAATGCGGTGTACCAGCCTAGAGCAATTGGCGGATGGGCGCTGGATCGAGGTCAAGGAACGAATAACCGCAAACGATGATGTCATTATCCAGTGGCAGGACGTTACGGAATACATTCGTAAGGACATGCAATTCAAAAGCGCCACCGAATGTATCGGTGAGGGATTTGCGATCTGGGGTCAAGATAGCAGACTTAAACAATTCAATGACAAGTTTGCAGCTAATCATGGGCTTGTGGGAAGCATGCATGTTGGCATGCAGTACAAAGACGTTCTTACGGCATTGGTCTGGTCCGGTTTATTGCGTCTGGACGTCCCTGCCGATACGTGGATAGACCGCAGGCTTAAAAACAGACACCTGCCCGTAAGGCACGAAACCCTTTCTTATCAGAATGGCACTTATCTGGATATTTCCGAACGGCGCAGCAAAGACGGAAGCGTCGTTGTCATAATGAACGACGTGTCGGAATTAAAGCATAAGGAAAATGAGTTAATACTCAGAGGGCAAACCCTGGAGAACGCCAATTACGATCTCGAAATGTCGAGAGCGGCCATGGAGGAGCAGGGCAAAAGGCTCGTCGATCTGGCCGAAAACCTGGAACATACGAAAGCCGATCTTGAAAAAGCAAAAATGCAAAGCGATGAAAGCCTGTCTAACGCCCAGCGCATCGCACATGTCGGCAATTGGCGTAGGGATACGAAGGACAAGAAGCTGATAGCCTGTTCGGATGAATATGCCAGCATTTATGGTGTCACGGTGGAGGAAATCTACGATCTTATCAACGATCACCTGGATCAGGTTATCCATCCTGACGACCGGGAGCTTTATGATGCCGTATTCAATGAATTCCATGACAAGGGGGAGAATTATGAAATTGATTACCGAATTCTTCGCCCGGATGGCGAAGTCCGGTATATCAAGGACATAGGCAAAGTTATCCGGGATGAAAGAGACACGCCTGTCGAACATGTTGGCACTATTCAGGATATTACCGAGTTGAAAAGCGCCGAAGCACAACTTGTTCAGGCCGGGAAAATGGCGTCGCTGGGAGAAATGGCCACTGGTGTGGCCCATGAACTCAATCAGCCGTTAAATATAATTCAGATGTCCGTAGATTCCTTGTTGGAGTTTATCGAAGATGGCGATATCAGCCCTGAACTCGTCACTAAAAAGTTAAACCGGATAAACGGGCAAATAGAACGTGCTTCGACAATAATAAATCATATGCGCACATATGGGCGTGAAGCTTCTGAGACTCCTACCCCCATATCCGTGATCAACGTCATCAACAATGCAACGCAGTTTGTTAGCGAGCAATTCAAGGTGCGCAATATTAATTTGACGGTCGACATGCCCGATACGTGTTGTCCCGTGATGGGACACGCGACGCAGTTGGAACAGGTGATCATGAACCTTCTGACAAATGCCGGCGACGCCATTGAAGAGAATATCGTAAACGACTTCGGCCAAGGCAGGGTTACAATCAAGGTTGAGGAATGCTCTCAGTCCGGAATGGTCGATATTTTGGTCACTGATACGGGAGGGGGAATTCCCGATCAGATCATTCAAGACATTTTCAATCCCTTCTTCACGACCAAGGAAATCGGCAAAGGAACCGGCATCGGATTATCGATCTCCTATGGAATTATCGCCAACATGGGCGGAACCATCGCCGTTTCCAATACGGATACCGGCGCTCAATTCAAGATATCCCTGCCAATGAAAATGTAACGTCGTTCCTTAACGGACCTCAACCAGCAGGTCGGTCGGACCGCCATCCGCGTTGATGGGCCAGCCATCCACTTTCAGATCGAACGGACACGACGAGACCACGCAGATCAGGTCCATCAGGGCTTCCAGTTCAACGTAGGCGCCGGGCGGCACCGGATTGGGTGGCGAAACGAACGAGCCGTCCTCTTCGATCCTGGTGTTGGTGAAAAAATTGACCGGTTGCGGCACCACATCGATCTGGTGGCCTTCACGCCGCATGGCCGTATGCAGGTTTTCGGAGCAGCTGGCATGCGGCCCGACATGGCCGAAGAACTCATAACGGAACTGGTCGCAGGCCGCAATCATCATGTCGTGAACGCCGTTTGCACCGTCATCGGTAATCGTCAGCATGGGCCGGCGGAAGCGGGAGATCAGGGTGTCGCCCTGGCGCGGCTTGACGTTGAAGGTCGTGACCCAGGTATGGTTGGCCGACAGCCACTCGCCCACGTCATCGGCGTTATAGGCGAAAAAGTCGGCGGCCTGCGCCCCCTTGGGCGTGGTGATACGGATGTGCTGGCCCTTGTTGACCCGGACGGCGCGTCCGTCGCTGGCGGGAACGGTAATCTCGGTCATGGCGTGACCCCTACAATTCTAGTATGGCGCAAATCTTGCCCGCCAGGTCATTCCCGCGCAAGCGGGAATCCAGATTCTCCGTTTTCCTGGACTCCCGCATTCGCGGGAGTGACTGGGAGAAGGTTTCACACAGGTATATCGAGATTGACGGTGTCGCCAGAAACTATTTCCTAAGCCGAAGACGCAAGGCATTCAGCTTGATGAAGCCTTCGGCATCACGCATGTCATAAACGCTGTCTTCCTCGAATGTCACCAGTTCCTCGCTGTAGAGGCTGAACGGCGACTTGCGTCCCGTGACGATCACGTTGCCCTTGTAGAGTTTCAGACGCACGGAACCGGTGACCTTCTTGCTCGACTCATCAATGGCGGCCTGCAACATCTCGCGTTCGGGCGAGAACCAGAATCCGTTGTAGACGATCTCGGCATAACGGGCCATCAACTCGTCTTTCTGGTGCGCGGCGCCCTTGTCGAGGGTCAGGC
>CAYFMP010000139.1:0-4643 GCA_964344215.1 uncultured Thalassospiraceae bacterium
CTTGAATCACAAATCAGGCCTTTTGGGAATCCCAAATCTCAACAGACCCTAGAAGCGTACTTACCGTCCGATCAACACGTTTGCGCGAACCGGCCCAAGGATGAGGCCGGACGCGGGGCGGAATAGAAAACTCAGAGAGTAAGAAGAGCATGGCCCAAGAGGGCGTGGGGAATATTCATATCGCTTTTGTGTGTTGCTACCGCACCGTAACCAACGGTGAGAGGTTGCGCGCCAAATTTGTCCGCTTCCTCGCAAGAATGGTTGGGCGCGTCACCGCCTCGCAGATCGTCTCCGCGTCGGCCATGTCGTTCTTGTTCCGCTCCACATAGGGCTTCACGTAGCGCGGCGGCATCAGCCTGATCTCATGGCCGAACTCGATCAGCTGCCGCACCCAATGGTGCGCCGTGGCGCAGGCCTCCATGCCGACCAGGCAGGGCGGCTGTTTCTTGAAGAACGGCAGCAGTTGACGACGCCTCGGCTGCTTGCGGATGACTGTACTTCCCTCGGCATCAACACCGTGGACCTGAAAAACGTTCTTCGCGATATCCAAACCAATCGTGATAACTTCCATCTTGGAAGGCTCCCTTCCTAGCGGTTATAGCAACCACACTTTGGCACTTGGATGCCGGTGGCGGGAGCCGTCCACCGCATCAGGAGCGGACATGAGAACGCTCATTTCAAACCCGCATCCGCCATCGCCTTTGCCATGTTACCGGCCGAGCGCGAAAGGACCTGTTTGACCGTACCGCCGAACATGTGACGCATCAGGCCGAAGTTCATGTGGGCGACGCGAACCTCGCCCGAAGACGTTTCGTATACGGCGATCCCGGTCGGCATCATCACCAACATGGTCTTATTGGCATCATCCTTGGTGATGTCGATCCCTCCCTTCGCGTTACAATAATAGACGATGGTCGCCCGACGCATCTCGGACAGACCCTGATGGTGGTAGTGGTTCTGTAAATCGAGGACCTGGGGTACCGTCCAACCGTTCTCGTTCGCCGCCTCCCGAACCTTGGTAACGGTCTCCTCGAAATCAAACGGGCTCGCTCGCTCTTCGAACATCATTCTGGTCGCGAGACTCATGATAGCCTCCTGTCTAAAGCATGAAATGTACCCCCTCGGCCATTCAGGTTCCTGGGGCCCGCTTCGCCATCATGTCCTTTCGGACAAAATGCCAAATGATCAAATTGAGAATTCCGAGGATCAGGAACTAAAGGGAACGGAATAAGAGATATATAGGTAAACACGATCACGACCCCCGGTGCGTCGAGACGGATCATCTCGACCAGAGCACGGATCAGGAAGAAGTAGACGATCAGCAGGGTTGCAAGAACCACCGCGGCGCTGATCAAAGTGTCAGGGTCGATAGAGAAGCCGGCATCAGATGGCATCGGATTTCCCTCCGATAGGAAATGGGACAAGCGCCACCCGTCAATAAACCCCTAGCATATTTATGGGCTTTTCGGCAATTCCGATCCGATTTGGCAAGAGGACAGGAATGGGGAAAAAGCAGCCATCCCCGATGTCCCCGGAGAAGAGCGGAGGTTCACTTCGGGTCATCGACAGACATTCCGCGCCCCCTCTCTAAATGTCTCGTCTTGGGCGGAAAGCAGACCCACGACCGTGAACAGCGGATAGGCCGAGGACGGCTCGAAACCGCACCCGCCGGTGACTTGATTGGCGACCTGAAGAAACGAGGGGCCAGCCCTTGGAATAGGACCGGCCCCTCTTGAAACTGGCTCCGGCGGTAGGACTCGAACCTACGACCCAGCGGTTAACAGCCGCTTGCTCTACCAACTGAGCTACGCCGGATTAGGCTGGAGGCGCGGACCGGAATCGAACCGGTGTACACGGCTTTGCAGGCCGCTGCGTAGCCACTCCGCCACCGCGCCAAGCCCACTTTCGGCGCCCACGTCGCGCCGTCGATACGGCCTGCCCCGGTCACGAGGCCCGCGAACTTAGACCCGCTTCCGGCCCCGGTCAAGCGGTCCGAGGGGAGACCCGGCCGGGTGTTGCCCGACGCCATTGTCTTCGTCCCCGCCAGCGCCTATAAATCTTTCGAAGTCCGAGCACCTGACGGAGGTCCCATGGACTACGACGCGGCCAGGCGCAACATGGTCGATTGCCAGATCCTGCCCAACCGGGTGACCGACGAGCGGGTCGTCGCCGCCATGCTCGACGTGCCGCGCGAGGCGTTCGCGCCGAAGGAGCGGCGCGACGTCGCCTATGTCGACGAGGCGCTCGGGCTCGGCGACGGACGCTTCATCATGGAGCCGCTGATCATCGCCCGCCTCCTGCAGGTGGCCGAACTGAAGTCCGGCGACGTAGCGCTGGCGATCGGCTGTGGCACCGGCTACGCGGCCGCCGTCATGGCCGGTATCGTCAGCACCGTGGTCGCCATCGAACGCGACAAGGGCTTGATCCAGCAAGCCGAGCGCACGCTCGCCGAGCTGGAGATCGACAACGTCGCCGTCATCAAGGGCGATCTCGCCGAAGGCTACGCCAAGCAGGCGCCCTACGACGTCATCTTCTTCGACGGCGCCGTCGAAGAGATCCCTGCCGCCATCTCCGAGCAGCTCGGCGAAGGCGGCCGGCTGGTCGCCGTCGTCGTCGACGAAGCCGGCATCGGCCGCGCCATGTTGATGGCCCGCTATCGCGGTATCCTGTCGAGCCGCCCGGTATTCGACGCCGGCACCCCGAAGCTGCCCGGGTTCGAGCGTGCCCAACCGTTTGTCTTTTAAGGGGATTTGGCTCAAATGGAGTCCCGTCGATTCGCTGGAAATGAACCCCATGAGACCGCTGCGACACACTGGAAACCGCGGTTTTCCGGGGAATTTCGGCCTCTATTGACCTCGCAACGGGTATCTGGCTCAGTTGTCCGACGTTCGGGCAGCCGAGGTCAAACCCGCGGAATGACTGCGCCTTCCAAATTTCGACGCCGCCACCCGAAGTTTTCGTCGCCACTCTTGTCGCTGTTTGTCGGGGCCGCGTTGAGTGCCGCCGCCTTCGGCCTGGCGTCGTCGCCGGCGGCGGCGCAGACCCTGGTCGAGGCGCTGACCGCGGCTTACCTCAACAACCCAACCCTGCTGGCCCGCCGCGCCCGGCTGCGCGGCGTCGACGAAGGGGTACCGCAGGCGCTCGCCAACTGGCGCCCGGAGGTCAGCCTGACCGCCGATGCGGCGACCTCGTACGTCGAGAACACCCGCAGCGCACCGCCGGCTCGTGCCCAGCACCGCAACCCGACCGGCTTCGGCATCGAGGTCTCGCAGCCGCTGTTCAGGGGCGGGCGGACGTTGGCGGCGACCAGCGAGGCCGAGAACACGGTGCGGGCCGAGCGCGCCCGGCTGTTGTCGGTCGAGCAGGACGTCCTTTTGCAGGCGACGACGGCGTACATGGACGTGTTCCGCGACGAAGCCGTGCTGCGTCTCAACATCAACAACGAGCAGGTTCTGAAACGCCAACTGGAAGCGACCCGCGACCGCTTCGAGGTCGGCGAGATCACCCGCACCGATGTCCATCAGGCCGAAGCCCGCTTATCGCGCGCCATCGCCGATCGCATTCAGGCGGAAGGCGACCTCGAGGCGTCGAGGGCCGCCTATCAGAACGTCATCGGCGAGGCCGCCCCCAGCGATCTCGAGGCGCCGGCCCATCCGGTCGACCTTCCGGGCGAAAAGGATGAGACCCTGAAGATCGCCGCCGTCAGGAATCCCGACGTCATCAGCGCCGAGTTCGACCGCCGCGCCGGCCTCGACAATATCGACGAAGTATGGGGCGAGCTGCTGCCGAGCGTCGATGTCAGCGCCGAGTTGACCCGTGACTACCAAAGCGCCGCCGAGGACGGCCGCTTGACCACGGCCGAGGTCAAGCTCAACCTGAGCATTCCCTTGTATCAGCAGGGCGCCGTGTTCTCGCGGTTGCGCGAGGCCAAGCAGGATGCCGCCGAGCTGACGCTGACCATCGACCAGGAGCGCCGCGACTCCATCGAGAACGCCACCCGGTCGTGGGAAGCGCTGCAGACGGCCAGGGCCCGGGTCGACGCCTTCAAGGCGCAGATCGACGCCAACGTGGTCGCCCTCGAAGGGGTCGAACGCGAGGCGGCGGTCGGTTCCAGGACCGTGCTCGACGTCCTCGACGCCGAACAGGAACTGCTCGATTCCCGCGTCGCCCACGCCCGCGCCCAGCGCGACGAGTTGGTCGCCATCTTCGAGGTCAAGGCCGCCATCGGCCAATTGACGGCGCGCGATCTGGGCTTGCCGGTCGAGCTGTACGATCCGCGCGACCACTACCGTCAGGTCCGCGACAAGTGGCTGGGGGGATCGTCCAACGGCGGCGTCGAATAGGGGGAACGAACGCTATGGAGGGGGATTTTGGGTGCGGCCGGCGTCAGATCGTGACTGGTCTTTGCGGGCTGGCTCCCTTACAGTTTGTTAATAATTCCGGTGTTAACCATAACAGGTTCCGGAGTTGCGATCGGGTGATTGGGGCATGAGCGAAGAAGCGGCCGAAGCGGAAGACGGTCAAGAACCGTCGATGGAGGACATTCTCGCCTCTATCCGCCGAATTCTGTCGGAAGAGGAAGAGGAAGAAGAGGCCGCCGAGGCGGCGGCGCCCGAACCCGCGCCTGAGCCCGAACCCGCGCC
>CAYFMP010000140.1:0-4622 GCA_964344215.1 uncultured Thalassospiraceae bacterium
GTAGCGATGCGGGGCCATCGGAAGCGGGCCGCGACGCCGTCCGGGGGGCCGGAGAGCGCGCCCGCGGTCGGTTTTTCGGCCTTCCGGCGTCGTCGAGGAGGCTCGCCGATGCCCCACATCGCCTTCGCATCCTCTCCTGGCCGGCAGGCCGCAAAACCGATCTCAGCCGCTTCCGTATCGACGTGACCCGCTCTAAATCACGTCCCGGCCGAGCGTCCGCGTCAAGCCACGAGTGGAAGTTTTTGATGCGGGCACAATGTGGATTCGATGTATGTTGCAATCGACCATATTTGGGCATTGGCACTGCGGCGTAATTCGCTCCCCCTTCTTCGGTAGACGGTTGATCTGGGAAGTGTCGGACCGAATACACCTGGAACAGGCCGATGCGAAAAGGAACCCGGCGATGGCGCCTACGAAGAACTATCTGAAAACGCTCCTGAAGTACTTCGAGGAAGAGGTCATGGGCGAAGCCTATTTCCTTGGCCTGTCCAAACATTTCGACGGCCCGGGCGAAAGCGAGAAGTTGGTCATGCTGGCCGAGGTCGAACGCAAGGCCGCCGAGGCCGTCCGCCCCCTATTGGAAAAACACGGCTTGAAGCCAAGGGACGATTCCGTTCTTCACTCGCTTGGCGAAGCCGACGCGGAACATCACCTGAACCATGGCTGGGGCGAGCTAATGACCCATATGTCCGTTCACTACCCGCGTTATATCGATGATTTCGAGGGTTTGGAGCGCATGGCGCCGGAGGACGATCGGCCGATCCTGAAGATCCTGACCTATCATGAAGTCGCGACGATCGATTTCGCCAACCGGGAGATCGTTGGCGATCCGGACAGCCTTGAGCCGATCCGTCAATACCTGGAAAGTGGCTAGAGCGGCTTCCGATCGGTTGGAATCGGTGAACGGTTCCAACCGATCGGATTACACCGCTCTAATTCATTGAAAAATAGAGCAATATCCGACTGGCTTGAGCCCGATTGGTTCAAGCCAGTCGGATATTGCTCCAGGCGGCCCCTCCTCGTCCGCGAAATGCGGAAAGATACGCCAGAAGCAGGCATTGAAATGGCATCGGCCATCACTCTCGGTCCTGGAGAATTCGCACCTGCTTGGTCTCGAGGCCGAGGACGACGGATTCTCCCACTTCGAAGGTCGATTGTCCGACTTGGTGGGTATCGTCCACCACCAGCGCATGTTGTCCGACGCGGACGGAGTAGCGAATCAGGCTGCCGAGGAACTCCCGATGCTCGACCTCGCCGGTCAGCCGCTCGCGGTCGCCGTTCGACGGCTCGCTTTCGGCGCCGATGCGAAGGTTCTGCGGCCTGAACATGGCGGTCCGCTCCGTACCGGCCTCGACGTCGGCGCCGTCGAGCGGGAACGTGGTGCCGTCCGGCGCCTCGAAGACGGCCTTGCCGTCGGTCCGGCGGACGACGCCGTCGATCAGGTTGGCGGTGCCCAGGAAATGGGCGACGAACCGGTTGGCGGGCTCATCGTAGAGTTCCATGGGCGAACCGACCTGTTGAATAATCCCTTCGTTGAGGACGGCGATCCTGTCCGAGATGGTGTTGGCCTCTTCCTGGTCATGGGTGACGAAGATGGTGGTCAGGGCCAGCTCGCGTTGCAGTTCCAGTATCTCGCGCCGCATCTGGATGCGCAGATTGGCATCGAGGTTCGAGAGCGGCTCGTCCAACAGCAGCACCCGCGGTTCGACGACGATGGTGCGGGCCAGGGCGACGCGCTGCTGCTGGCCGCCGGAAAGCTGCGAGGGGCGGCGTTCGGCCAACTCCAACAGGCCGACCAGGTCGAGAGCGCCATCGACGCGGCCGGGGATGTCCTTGGCCGGCACCCGGCGCTCCTCGAGGCCGAAGGAAACGTTCTTGCGAACCGTCATGTGCGGCCACAGGGCATAGGACTGGAACACCATACCGACGTTACGGTGCCACGGCGCCAGTCGAGTCACATCGTCGCCGCCGATCAGAATGCGGCCGCCGGGCGGCGGCCCGAAGCCGGCGATGGCACGCAACAGCGTCGATTTTCCCGACCCCGACGGTCCGAGGAAAGTGAACAGCTCGCCGGGCTCGATCTCCAGGTTGACCCCCTTCAGCACCTGGTTGGCGCCGAACGACAGGCTCAGGTTCTCGATGGCGACGCCGACGGCGCTGCCGATTGTTTCCGAGGCCATGCTCACACTCCTGTGGCGACCGCCATCTCCGGCGTCCGCTCGCTTTCCTTGCGTTCGATGATGCGGTGTGACACGTAGGTCGCGATGCCGACGATGACGACGGCGACGATGCCGAGCGCGGCGCCGGGTCCGCGGCCGGCCGCCGCCTGCATGAACTCGTAGATGCCGTAGGCCAAGGGCGCGTCCGATTGCGACGACACCAGCATGATGGTGGCCGACAGCTCGACCGAGGCGGTGGCGAAGCTGGTGACGAAGCCGGCGACGATGCCGCCCGACATCAGCGGCACGACGATTCGGAAAACCGTTCGCCCCTTGGTGGCGCCGATGTTCTCGGCCGCCTCTTCCAGCATCACGCTGACTTGTTGCAGAGCCGCCACGCAGGCGCGCAGCGCATAAGGCAGGCGGCGGACGGCGAGCGCGATGACGATGATCACCCACCACGACGCCAGCGGCTTGTCGACAACCGGAACGTTGAACTCGACGAAGGTGCGCAGGTACCCGATGCCCAGCACGACGCCGGGAATCGCCACCGCGCCCATGGCCGCGTAATCGAGCCACTGTCGGCCGACCAGCTTGGTGCGCCAGACGACGTAGGCGATGGCGGTGGCGAAGACGACGTCGATGGTGGCGGCGATGCTGGCGTACAGCAGCGTATTGTTGATGTAGTCGGTGGCCGTCCGGAACACGCTGACGTAGTGGTCGAAGGTAAAGGCGTCGGGCAGGACGCTGTACGACCACACGGTGCCGAAACTGAGCAGCGCCAATCCGAGATGCGGCGACAGCACCAACAGCAGAATGAGAATGACCACGGCGTAACAGCCGATCTTCTCCCACAATCTCAAGTCGCGCTTCATCAGGCCGCCGCCGCCCTTCTGCACGGTGGCGTAGTCCTTGCCCTTCAGCGCCAGAAACGACGTCCACAGCGCCAGCAGCGAACACACCACCAGAATGACCGAGATCACGTAGCCCATGGGGTCGCCGATGCCGATCGACGAGATGCGCAGGTAGGCCTGGGGTGCGAGCATGGTGTTGATGTTGAGCAGCAATGGCGTGCCCAAGTCGTCGAAAACCTTCAGAAACACCAGCGAGGCGCCGGCCACGTAGCCCGGCATCGCCAACGGAAAAACGATGCGGCGGAACAGCCGGGCACCGCTGGCACCCAGGTTCTGAGCCGATTCCTCCATCGCCCGGTCGATGTTGTTAAGGGCGGCGGACAGGTTGATGAGGATGAACGGGAAGTAGTGGATGCTCTCGACCAGGATGACGCCGTTCAGCCCCTCCATCAGCGGAATGGTGAAGCCGAACCACTCGTCGAGCAGCAGGTTGAACGAGCCGTTCTCGCCGAACAGAAGCAACATGGCGACGGCGCCGACGAACGGCGGCATGATCAGCGGAATGACGCCGAGGGTCTGGATCAGAATGGCGCCGCCGAAGTTGAAGCGGGTCGTAAAATAGGCCAACGGCAGCGCGAACACGGAGGCCAGCACCACCGACATGGCGGCCACATAGAACGAATTGACGAACGATTCCTGGAACAGCGAGGTGTTGAAGAAATCGACGAAGTTTATCAGCGTCAGGGCGCCGGTGTTGGGATCCTGAAACGCGACGTAGACGACCTTGACCACCGGCACGACGAGAAAGACGAACAGGAACAGGCCGAGGAAGAGAGCGACGGCGCCCGGCCCCCACTGGCCGCGTTGGAAGAAGTTCAAGGCCGCCCTCCCCTCGGTCCGGTCCTCAAAGAGAAAACGGGACCCGGCCTGCCTCCGGACCGGGTCCCGAAATCACAAGGATGCTAGAGCATGGATGCGGCTTTCTTCGCCAATTCCGTGGCCTTGGCGTAGTTGGCCTTGACCATGGTATCCCATTCCTGCTCGATCTCGGCCTGGCGGCCGGTGACCTTGGTGGTCGCTTTCTTGCGCTTCTTCTTGAAGATCTTGTTGAAGTCCTTTTCGCTGGCCTTGGCCTCGCTGATCGGAACCATGGCGACAAGGGCCTTGGCTTCGGCGATCAGCTTCTTGGCCGCCGCGCTTTTGCCTTTGGCCTCGGCGGCCTGGATCGCCTTGACGGCGGACCTGAGATCGTCGAGCCGGTAGGTGATCATCACGTCGAACAGCGAATTGATGACGTTGTAGCGGCTTTTGGAAAGGCCAAGGTCGAACTTCACCGCCGCGCCGATGGACTTGTCCTTGAACGGATTGGGAAAGCCCGCGGGCGCCTTGGCGTAGGTCATCGGGTTGACCGGCAGGCGGCGGATCTTCGGATCGAGCAGAACCTCCTGGCCTTCGGCCGACAGCAGGTATTCGATGAAGGCGGCGGCGGCTTTCTTGTTCGGCGCGTTCTTGACGATGGCGATGTTGGCGGGCACCAGCGTCGTCACGTGCGGATACAGGAAATCGACCGGGAAGCCGGACGCCTTCGACGCCAGGCCGAAGAAGTCGA
>CAYFMP010000141.1:0-2481 GCA_964344215.1 uncultured Thalassospiraceae bacterium
ACAAAATATGGGAATCCCGTTTCGAGTCACCATCAATGTCGCCTGGTATAAGGCGGACAAAAGCCGCCACGCGGACGAATATCGGCTCTTAACCAGCAACGGCCATTATCCAGGTGGCGCTCAATCTTTGAGACGCACGGTAACCACACCCTAACCAACCACACTTCGAGGTTGCGGATGCCAATAACCATAATATCTTTATGGTTATAGAGGACGTTTTGAAGTGAGCGTCATGACGGTACGGCGAATCCTATGGAGAGCCGTCGGCAATGTGACGATGGCGTTGGTTTTGTTGTCGCCGCTACCTGCGACAGCGGGCCATCCGTTCGATTTGGTGGCGCCGGCTGCGGCCCAAACCGGTGGGGCGGTGCCAGGCGAATGGTCCGGCGAGTTGAGCGACGCCGAGGTGTGGCGGTTGGCGCGCCGGGGTTCCGTCGGAACCGTCAACATTCCCGACAAGAAGGCGGCTGTCCTTATCCAGTCCGGGGGCGAAGGCTTTCGGGCAATCCGTAACGGCCCGGTATCGGTGATCGGCGGCTGGTCGATGCTGGCCGTCGTTGTCGTGCTCTCGCTTTACCACGCGCTGCACGGACAGATTAAGATCGAAGCCGGATTATCCGGGCGCTTGGTCGAGCGTTTCAATGCCTTCGAGCGGTTCACCCACTGGCTAACGGCGTCGTCGTTCGTGATCCTGGCGCTGACCGGTCTCAACCTTCTCTACGGGCGGTACGTCGTAAAACCGGTCATCGGGCCGGACGCCTTCGCCACCATGACATCGCTCGGCAAATACGCCCACGACTACGTCGGTTTCGCGTTCGTCGTCGGCCTGGCGATGATGTTCGTGCTGTGGGTGAAGGACAACCTGCCGGAAAAGACCGACCTTAGATGGCTGCTGGTCGGAGGCGGGATGCTGACGAAGGGCGTCCATCCGCCTGTCGGCCGTTTCAACGTCGCCCAGAAGATGGTCTTCTGGACTGTCGTGCTGCTCGGCGGTTCGCTGGCGGTCACGGGCGTCTGCCTGCTGTTTCCTTTCGAGTTCCGCCTGTTCTCGGCGATCTTCGCGGCGCTCAACGCCATCGGCGCCGATTTGCCCGCCGATCTGTCGCCGATGCAGGAGATGCGGCTGACGCTGCTCTGGCACGGTGTCGCCGCCCTTGTCCTGATCGTCGTCATCCTGGGCCACATCTACATCGGTGTTCTCGGCATGGAGGGTGCCATCGGAGCCGTCGGTAACGGCAAGGTGGACGAGAACTGGCTGCGTGAACACCACAGCGTCTATTTCAAGAAGATGACGGGAAAGCGATCCATCGACAACGCCTTGCCGCCGGCGGAATAGCCGTTTGAACCGGCCCGTCGAACCGCGGACGACAGGAGAAGATAGTACGAAGATGGAAAAGATGATGTACGAGACGATGGAACAGTGCTGCGGCGATCAGGGAAAACCCTTTCGCGGAGAGAACAGCGGACCCGGCCGGACAACAGTGGAGAGCTTGACCCCAATCCCGGAATTGGAGAACAGTATCGTTCATAACCGGACCTCAGACCCATCGACGGATGACGCCCACTTTCGGGATATCGCGGACATCGCCACAGGCGACGAAAGAACGAAATTTAACCGGTTTGTTCTTCATTTCTATTGACATTATTCCTTCTATAGGCTATATAGGTCGTTCCTCTCCCGTTCGTTCGTTGCGGACGGGCGGTTCGTTCCTCGATATGTCGGTGCCGCCGAGGCGGCGGCCGGGATCGAATGTCGGCCCTGGATATCCGCTTCCGCGGGAATGGCGGCGGAGGGCGCGGCAACGACGACGGAGTCCCGAAGAAAGGCGGTGAATGTCCATGTTTATCCCCGGTTTGTCCGGTTCGGTTTCGAGAGAATCTCGGAAGTCCGGGGAAATTCGGGCCGAGGCCGGTTGTCCTTGGCATTTATCGGCATTTATCGACATTTATCGGCATTCCGAGCGGGCCGCCCCGGCTCTTCCGGGCGCGCCGATGATAAGGAATGCTAAGTTTGAAAAACTCCGGGCGGCCGGCGAATGGGCGGGCGCGCGGCCGACCGTTTCGGGCTATAAAGGACGCTCAAGGTCCTCCGCTTCGGGTTCGATCGCCGCCATGCGCCCTGAAATCCTGTTCCCCCTGTTCAAGCCGGTGACCTCGCTCGGCGGCGTCGGGCCGCGCATCGGCGCGCTGATCGAGAAGCTGGCCGGCCCCAACATCGTCGACCTCTACTGGCACCTGCCGAGCGGTCTCATCGACCGCCGCTATGCGCCGACCATCGCCGAAGCGAAACCCGGCGTCGTCGCCACCATGACGCTCACCGTCGAAAAACACCAGAAACCGCCCAACAAGCGCCTGCCCTACAAGGTCTACTGTTCGGATAGCACCGGCAGGATGGCGCTGGTCTTCTTCCACGCCCATGAGGACTACCTGAAAAAGACCCTGCCTGAGGGCGAGGCCCGCGTCGTCAGCGGAACTCTCGAG
>CAYFMP010000141.1:2491-4314 GCA_964344215.1 uncultured Thalassospiraceae bacterium
AACGAGCTTCAAATGACCCACCCCGACCACGTCGGCACCGTCTCCGAGCTCGACGAACTGAAATCGGTCGAGCCGGTCTATCCGCTGACCTCCGGTTTGACGCTGAAGACGCTCGGCAAGGCGATGGCGGCGGCGCTCGGCCAGGCTCCCGACCTCGAGGAGTGGATCGACCCACAGCTCTTGGAGCGGCGCGGCTGGCCGGCCTGGCTCGACGCTCTCGGCCTGGCCCATGCGCCCGGCGGCGAGGAAGCACTCGACACATCGGCGCCGGCCCGCGCCCGCCTCGCCTACGACGAGCTGCTCGCCAACCAGCTCACCCTGGCTCTTGTCAGGCGCAACATGAAGAGCGTCCGCGGACGCGCCATCGCCGGCGACGGACGGTTGCGCCGAAAAGTCGCCGATGCCCTGCCCTTCGAGCTGACCCAATCGCAACAAACGGCGATGGCTGAGATCGGAGCCGACATGGCTGAAGGCGTGCGCATGCTGAGACTGCTGCAGGGCGACGTCGGCAGCGGCAAGACCGTGGTCGCGCTGCTGGCCATGTTGAACGCCGTCGAGAGCGGCGCCCAGGCGGTGCTGATGGCGCCGACCGAAATCCTGGCGCGGCAACACCTGGCGACCACCGAGCCGCTGGCGGCGGCGGCCGGCGTCGAGGTACGGCTGCTGACCGGGCGCGAGAAAGGCAAGACCCGCCAGGCCGCGCTCGACGCCATCGCCAATGGTGAAGCCGGACTCGTCGTCGGCACCCATGCCCTCTTTCAGGACGACGTCGTCTACCGGGACCTGGCCCTGAGCGTCATCGACGAACAACACCGCTTCGGGGTGCATCAGCGCCTGACGCTGACCGCCAAGGGCCGCACCATGGACGTGCTGGTGATGACGGCGACGCCGATCCCGAGAACCCTGATGCTGACGGCGTACGGCGACATGGACGTGTCGCGGCTGACCGAGAAACCGGCCGGCCGCCTGCCGGTCGACACCCGGATATTGCCTGCGGACCGCTTGGGCGAAGTCACCGCCGCCCTCAAACGCTCGATCGCTTCGGGCGCCCGCGTCTACTGGGTTTGTCCGCTGGTCGAGGAATCGGAATCCCTCGACGTCGCCGCCGCCGAGGACCGTTTCGCCGAACTGGAGCGCGCCTTCGGGGAACGTGTCGGTTTGGTGCACGGCCGCATGAAGGGCAAGGACAAGGACGCCGCCATGGCGGCGTTCGCCGGCGGCGAGGTCGATGTCCTGGTCGCCACCACGGTCATCGAGGTCGGCGTCGACGTGCCGCAAGCCACCGTCATGGTGGTCGAGCACGCCGAGCGTTTCGGGCTGGCGCAGCTCCACCAGCTCCGCGGCCGCATCGGCCGCGGCGAGCGGCCTTCGACCTGTCTGTTGGTGTACGCGCCGCCGCTGACAGAGACGGCCAGGGCCAGGCTCCGGGTCATGCGCGAGACCGACGACGGTTTCCGCATCGCCGAGGAGGATTTGCGTCTGCGCGGCGCCGGCGAGCTGTTGGGCACGCGCCAGAGCGGGCTGCCGGCGTTCAGGCTGGCCGACCTCGAGGGTCACGCCGAGTTGATGGAGATCGCCCGCGACGACGCCGCCCTGGTGCTGGAGCGGGACCCGGACCTGAGCTCGGAGCGCGGTCGCGCCGTCCGCACCCTGCTCTATCTGTTCGAGCGCGACGCCGCCGTCCGTAACCTGCGTTCGGGTTAGAGCGGATCACGTTGATATGGAAGCGGCTGAGATCGGTTTTGCGGCCTGCCGGCCAGGAGAGGAGGCGAAGGCGATGTGGGGCATCGGCGAGCCTCCTCGACGACGCCGGAAGGCCGAAA
>CAYFMP010000142.1:0-4120 GCA_964344215.1 uncultured Thalassospiraceae bacterium
GCGTCGCGGCCCGTTTCCGATGGCCCCGCATCGCTGCACGAGCCGCTCCTTGCCAAGAGACCGGAGAGCGTGTCTCAGCGATACCCTATCGACGTGAACCGCTCTAGTCGTCGTCGGTCTTGAGCGCGGCCAGGAAGGCACTCTGCGGGATCTCGACATTGCCGAACTGGCGCATCCGCTTCTTGCCCTTCTTCTGCTTGTCCAAGAGCTTGCGTTTGCGCGAAACGTCGCCGCCGTAGCACTTGGCGGTCACGTCCTTCCTCAAAGCGCCGACCGTGGTCCGCGCGATGATCTTGCCGCCGATGGCGGCCTGGATGGCAATCTTGAAGAGTTGGCGCGGGATCAGGTCCTTCAAGCGTTCGCAGATGGCACGGCCGCGCGCTTCCGCGTGGCTGTCGTGGACAATGAAGGCGAGCGCGTCGACCGGCTCGGCGTTGACCAGGATCGAGACCTTGACCAAGTCGCTGGCCGCGTAGTCGGAGAGCTCGTAATCGAAGCTGGCGTAGCCCTTGGATAAGGACTTCAGGCGGTCGTAGAAATCGAACACGACCTCGTTCAGCGGCAGCCGGTAACGCGCCATCGCGCGGTTACCGACGTAGGTCAGCTCAACCTGCTCGCCGCGGCGTTCCTCGCAGAGCTGCAGGATGGAGCCGAGGAACTCGTCCGGCACCATGATGGTGGCAAAAATCCACGGCTCCTCCATGCGTTCGATCTCGGTCGGGTCGGGCATGTCGACTGGGTTGTGCAGCTCGCGCATGGTGCCGTCGTCGAGGTGGATGCGGTAGACGACGCTGGGGCTGGTGGTGATGAGGTCGAGGTCGAACTCGCGCTCGAGGCGTTCCTGGACGATCTCCAGGTGCAATAGCCCCAAGAATCCGCAGCGAAAGCCCAGCCCCAGGGCGGCCGAGGTCTCGGCCTCGAAATGAAAACTGGCGTCGTTCAGGTGCAACTTTTCCAGCGAATCGCGCAAGTCCTCGTACTGCCCGGAATCGGTCGGGAACAGTCCGCAGAAGACGACCGGAACCGAGGGCTTGAAACCGGGTAGGGCTTCTTCGCGGGGTTTGCGGTCGTCGGTGATGGTGTCGCCGACCTGAGTGTCGGCGACGGTCTTGATGGCGGCGGTGAAGTAGCCGATCTCGCCGGGGCCGAGCTCTGCGACTTTCACCGGTTTGGGGAGGAAGTGACCGACCTGCTCGACCTGATAGGCGGCGTTCGAGGCCATCATGCGAATCTTCATGCCTTTGCGGAGCACGCCGTCGCCGACCCGGACCAGAATCATGACGCCGAGATAGGGATCGTACCAGCTATCCACCAGCAGCGCCTTCAACGGCGCTTCGGCGTTTCCTTCGGGCGGCGGCAGGCGCTCGACCAGGGCTTCCAGCACATCCTCGACGCCTTGGCCGGTTTTGGCCGAGATCATCAGGGCTTCGGCGGCGTCGATCCCGACCACTTCCTCGATCTGGGCGCGGATGCGCTCGGGCTCGGCCGCCGGCAAATCGATCTTGTTCAAGACCGGCACCATCTCGTGGTCGGCATCAATGGCGAGATAGGCGTTGGCCAGGGTCTGCGCTTCGACTCCTTGCGTCGAATCGATCACCAACAGCGAGCCCTCGCATGCGGCCAGACTGCGGCTGACCTCGTAGGTAAAATCGACGTGGCCCGGCGTGTCCATCAGGTTGAGGATGTAGGTGTCGCCGTCGCGCGCCTTGTATTCGAGCCGCACGGTTTGAGCCTTGATGGTGATGCCGCGCTCGCGCTCCAGTTCCATGGAATCGAGCACCTGTTCCTTCATCTCGCGGTCGCTCAGGCCGCCGGTCAGTTGAATCATGCGGTCGGCCAGCGTCGATTTGCCGTGATCGATGTGGGCAACGATCGAGAAATTGCGGATATGGGAAAGATCGGTCATAGACGGGCTTGCGGGAAGAAGGGCATTGCCGGGGGTTTAGCACCCGCGGGCGGCGTTCTCAATGGCTTAAGACACCGACGATCGGTGCGTTCACGCGTCCGGCCCGGCCGGGTCTCTGAGGTAGTCGATGAGGCGATCGCGGGCCAGCGCCCCGTCGGCCTCGCACCACGGCTTGTAGCCGCCGAGGCCGCGATTCTGCCATTCGTCGAAACCAGCCGCCCACGCCTGGTGACGGATTTCGCGGTGGTCGCTTTCGGACCAATTGTCCCGGGTCAGCAAATATCGCAGCCGGGCCCGGAAACCCCGCCGGGCCGGCTCGTCGGCCAGGCCGCAATGCAGCAGAACCTCGAAATCATAGTAGGCGTCGAACAAGCGCGCCGCCGGGCCGGTGGTCGGTTGTCGGACCGATTCCTGGGCCGACACCGCGCCGACGGCGGCTACCACCACCAGCGCCAGGAGGCTGCCGAACGCTCCCCTCACCCGCGCCAACCGGCGCTGAGCGCGTCCGCTTCCAAGCGCTTGGTTTCGAGACCGTCGAGATACTCCCGGCGCCCGAAGCGGTGCTGGCAGACCATGCAATGGACCGGCCCGAATGGCTCGGCCTCGGGGTCGAAGCCGGCCGGCGTCACATTCTGACTCTCGCCGCAACACGGACACGCAACCGGAAACACTTCGAGCACCATGGTCGACTTTGCCTTGAGTGGGTTTCGGACTTCCGATTATGTGGCCCCGGCGCGTCCCATAGTCAATCGGGGATTGAGACGACGGATTCGGCGCCGAACCGCCTACGGTCAATCGTCGCCACCGATGCAATACTGGATCGGCCATGCGAAAGGCGTTATGTGATCCGGACATGAGCAAATCGCGGAACAACAAAGCGGTCCTCGGGCTGTTTGGCGGCGCCACAATCTTGTGCGGGCTGTTCTTGTGGCGCGGCATGGATACGGTCGGCCACCTGTTGGCCGAAGCCGGCGTCGCCCTGGTGCTGGTTTGTCTGTTTTCGCTGCCCGAACAAATGCTGGCGGCGGAAGCGTGGCGAAGCCTATTCCCGCCGGCCCTGAGGCCGGCCAGGGGGCGGACGCTGCTCGCCTCGTGGATGGGATCGGCCGTCAATACGTTGCTGCCGGTCGCCACCATCGGCGGCGAAATCGCCAAGGCCCGGGTCTTGATCCTATGGTCGCAGCCGGCCGCCGAGACGATCGCGTCGATGACCGTCGACAAAACCGTCCAGGCGATCGCCGTGCTTATCTGGGGCCTTGTCGGTGCGGCGTTTCTGGCTTTCTCCGTCGGCCCATCCGGTATCCTCGGCGGTGTCCTGGTCGGCGCCGCGCTCTTGGCCCTGGGTGTCGCCGGATTCATCGCCGTCCAGATTAAGGGCGGATTTTCGCTGATTGCGGAAAAGGTGGCGGTCCGGGTCGGCCGATCCGCCGACGGGACCGTCGTGCAGGGCGCCGAGGCGATGGAACAGGCCATGCGCGAGATCTACGGCCATCTCGGGCGCCTGCTCGCGGCGGTCGTGTTGCGGCTCGGCCAGCGGCTGTTTCTGGCCGGCGAAGTGGTCCTGGTCGGCTACCTGATGGGGGCGCCGGTCGGTGTCGTCGAGGCGATCGTCCTGAAAGGTGTGATCGGCGCCATCCGGGGCGTCTCGTTCGCCATTCCAGCCGGGCTAGGCGTTCAGGAAGGCGGTTACGTAGCCATCGGCGCCTTGCTCGGATATCCGCCGGACCTGATGATCGCAGTGTCGCTGGCGACCCGTATCCGCGAAATCCTGCCCAGCGTCCCTTTCCTGCTTGCCTGGCAGGCGACCGAAGGGAGGGCCTTGTGGCTCAGGTCGGGTCGGAAGTCGGCCGAGGCTGCGGACGCCGAGTGAACCGGAAAGGCCGCGCCGGCGGTCAGAGTGGTTCACGTTGATATGGAATCGCTGAGACGCGCTCTCCGGTCTCCTGGCCAGGAGCGGCTCGCATAGCGATGCGGGGCCATCGGAAGCGGGCCGCGACGCCGTCCGGGGGTCCGGAGAACACGCCCGCGGTCGGCTTTTCGACCTTCCGGCGTCGTCGAGGAGGCTCGCCGATGCCCCACATCGCCTTCGCATCCTCTCCTCGCCGGCAGGCCGCAAAACCGATCTCAGCCGCTTCCATATCAACGTGACCCGCTCTAGATGTGGAGTCTCATGAGGTTGTTCAGGCCCACGCCTGATCGGCTGACGGGTGTATT
>CAYFMP010000143.1:0-3865 GCA_964344215.1 uncultured Thalassospiraceae bacterium
ACCCCGTATCATCGGCCCGGAGAGCGACCAACCGCAATCACGCTATGTGTGAATACGAAACCTCCCCAATCCGATGCGTCTCTTCGCGTTGACGGGGACGGCCATAACGGACGAACCGTTCGGCTGAGCCGGGTGGCGGGTTTTCGCGCGCCCGTTCCAGGCCGGCGGCGAAGAAATGATAAGGAATGCTAAGGATCGAAAGGCCTGGGTTGCGGAAAATTCGGTCTGCTATGATCCATGCGGCCATCACATTCGGGACGGCTTTCGCGACGAAGCCGGTCGGAGGGACCGGCAGAAGGGAGGAACGGATGGCACGCATCACCCATATCGCGCTCAGGTTCGACGGTGTCGACGCCTTCTCGGCCCGGCTGACCGCGTTCTGCGCCGAAATCGTAAGCGAGGCCGGCAAGCTGCCGGTCAAGTTCCGGGCGCCGGGCGGATCCATCGCCGAAGTGGTGCCGGTGGGCCGTTACCGAAAGAAAACCCTGGCCGAAGGCCGGCACGGCCCGGTCATCGAATAGGACCCGGATTTCTACCGGCATTGGGTATGGCCGACCAACGACGCGCCAACGCCTGGGTACTGCGGACCGCCATCATCGTTTCGGTGCTCGGTTTCTTCGGGCTCGACGCGCTTTATACGACAGTGGCCGTCGGCCCGGCCGGTCGCGGCCCGGCCGGGCGCTGCGAGGTTCCCCACCCGCTTCGCCACCACGCCCTAAAAGCCGATTGCCGTGGCTCCCAGCATTGGGGCCGTGCCACTTTCCCCGTCATCACCAACAGCTTAGGCTTTCGCGACGAAGCACCCCGCCGGGTCGGCAAGGCCGCCGATCGGCCGCGGTTGTTGCTGTTGGGCGATTCGTTCGTGCGCGGCCCTTCGGCTTGGCCGGATACGGTGGCCGGCATGCTGGCCGAACGGCTCCCGGAGATCGAAGTCCTGAACGGTGGCGTCGACAGCTACTCACCGTCCAACTACCTGAACCTGACCCGAGAAGTCCTCGCCGCCGGCTACGAGATCGACGAGACCATGGTTTTCCTCGATATCTCCGACATCCAGGACGAGGCCGCCTACTACCGGGACGCGGAAGGAGGATGGGCGGTGCACGGACCGGCGCTGACCGACGAGCGGACCTCCTTTTACGCCCGCACCCGGCAGGTCATCCGGCGCCGGTTGCTGCTGACCGATACGGTGTTCGAATGGGTCGAACACGCACTTGTTGCATTCGGCGTCTATCATCTAAACCTGCCGCCGTACGGCAACCTTTTCTCCATGCCGCGCTCGGCGTGGACGTACAGCGATCCGCCCGACGGCCTCGTTTTTCCGTCGGGCTATGCGCCGTTGGGTGCGGCCGGCGGCATCAAGAAGGCCAAGGCGAAACTGGCCGGGCTTTACCGCCTCTTGAAAGGGCGGCGCATCCCTCTCAGCGTCGCCGTCTATCCGTGGCCGGAGCAGATCGTCCATGACGACGCCGAGTCCCGACAGGTGAGCGTGTGGCGGCAGTGGTGCCGCGACAAGTGCAAGCGCTTCGTTTCGGCCTTTCAACCGCTGCTCGCCGAGAAAAAGAGGTGCACGGCGCTGCTGCCCGGATGCTGGTATGCGCGCAATTTCATATTCGGCGACGTCCACTTCAACCGGGCCGGCAACCGCCTGGTCGTCGATACGGTGATCGAGGCCTTGCGGCGCGCGCCGGTGGTGAAACGCCCCGACTAGTTGCGGTGATAGGGATGGCCCAGCATGATGCATTGGGCGCGGTAGACCTGCTCGGCGACGAGGCCGCGGACCAGCATGTGCGGCCACGTGGCGCGGCCCAGCGACCACTTGAGCTCGGCCCGTTCCAAGACCGACGAATCGAGACCGCCGGCACCGCCGATGACGAAGGCGGCGTCGCGGACGCCGTCGTCGCGCCAGTCCCGGAGCAGAGCCGCGAAGGCGGTGCTGTCCAGGCTCTTGCCCTTTTCGTCCAACGCCACCACGCGGGCCCGCTCGGGGATTCGCGCCAGCAGCAACTCGCCCTCGCGGCGTATGCGTTGAGCGTCGGGGAGCGGCTTCTTCTCCCCGACTTCGAGGAGTTCGAAAGGAAAGGTGACGCGTCCGGCGTAGTGTTCGAAGAGCGCGCGCTCCGGGCCGCTTTTCCAGCGGCCGACGGCGACGACGGTCAGCCTCATGGTCGCCTCCAGGTCTCGGCGGCCGGCGCCGTCCGGCTCAGGCCGAAACCTCGGTTGCCGGATCGCCGCGTCGGTCCGGCGCCATCCAGATCCTCTCCAGATTGTAAAACTCGCGGACTTCCGGCCTGAACAGGTGGACGATGACGTCGCCGGCGTCGATCAGCACCCAGTCGCACTGGGGCTCGCCCTCGACGGAAACGCCCTTCAGGCCGTCGGTCTTCATTTTCCTACGGAGATGGTCCGCCATCGCGCCGACCTGGCGCTGCGACGTGCCGGAGGCAATGACCAGATAGTCGGCGATCTGGGTTTTGCCGGCGAGGTCGATAACGACAACGTCCTCGGCCTTGTCGTCATCGAGAGATGTTTCCACCAGCTCGAGCAGATCGGCTGCGGCTGGCGACACCCTCTTTTGTCTTGGTATGGTTCGTCTCCTTTTCGTCAATTCGTGTCGTTCTTTCACGGCCGCACCCACAGCCCCGTTCAAGAGCCGCCCAATCGGGCGCGGATTGCGGTGGCGGAGGCCGGGTCGAGCCGGGACCTGAGCAAGATCCAGGCCGGCGGCCGTCTCTCCGCCAATGCCGTCGCCCGGTAGCTCTTCAGCCGGTGGCGGGCGAAACGGCGCGCCGCCTTCGAGCGTTCGGCCCTTAAAGAATAGGAGGGTCTCGGCAAAACCGCAACGGGGACGGACCGAAACAGCCGCCTCCAGTCACGCCAGCGGTGAACTTGGCAGAGGTTGTCGGCGCCCATGATCCACACGAAGGACGCATCCGGATAGCGCCGTTTCAGCGCCTCGACGGTGTCGGCCGAATAGACGGTGCCGAGCTCGCGCTCGATGTCGGTGGCGGTGATCGGCCGGCCGGCGGCCACCGCCTTGGCCTTGGCCGAGGCCAGACGGTCGGCCAGCGGCGCCATGCCGGCTTCCGACTTAAGCGGGTTCTGCGGCGATACCAGCCACCAGACCTCGTCGAGGCCGAGCTCGTCGAGCGCCCGCAGGCTGATATGGAGGTGGCCGCCATGGGCCGGGTTGAAGGAGCCGCCGAGCAAGCCGATGCGGCGGCCGACGGCTGCGCTCAGGGACGGCACTGGCCGGTGCCCCGGACCACGTACTTGGAGCTGGTCAGCTGCTCGAGGCCGACCGGTCCGCGGGCGTGCAGCTTGCCGGTCGAGATGCCGATCTCGGCGCCCATGCCGAACTCGCCGCCGTCGGCGAACTGGGTCGAGGCGTTGACCAGGACGATCGCCGAATCGACGCGATCGCAGAACGCTTCCGCCGCCTCGTCGTTTTCGGTGATGATGGCGTCGGTGTGATTCGACCCGTGGGTCTCGATGTGGTCGACGGCGTCCTCGAAACCGTCGACGGTCCTCACCGAAACGATCGAGTCGAGATACTCGGTGTCCCAGTCCTCGTCGGTGGCGACGACGACGCGCTCATCGAGGGACTGGGTATCGCTATCGCCGCGCACCTCGCAACCGGCCTCGATCAGGCCGGCGACGATGCCGGACAGCAGGCCGGGCGCGGCGTCGCGGTCGACCAGCACGGTTTCGGTGGCGCCGCAGATGCCGGTCCGGCGCATCTTGGCGTTGACGACGATGTCGCGGGCCATGTCGGGGTCGGCGTCGCGGGTGACATAGGAATGGCAGATGCCCTCCAGGTGCTTGAACAGCGGCACCCGGCTCTCGGCCGAGACGCGCTCGATCAGCG
>CAYFMP010000144.1:0-3785 GCA_964344215.1 uncultured Thalassospiraceae bacterium
CGGCACGCCGTAAAACCGATCTCAGCCGCTTCCATATCGACATGACCCGCTCTAGGTTGAGATGTTCGGCCGGCCGGCCGCCATGTCGTAATCGCGGATCACCTCGGCGACGCGGATGCGGTAATCCTTGAAGATGCCGTCCCGGCCGCGGCTTTGGGCATCGCGGTGGCTCTTCACCGCGTACCAGGCCTCGATCGCCTCGGTATCGCGCCAGAACGACAGCGACACGTACTTGTTCTCTTCGGCTATGCTGACGAAGCGTTCGACCGAGATGAAACCGTCGATGCCGTCCAACTCATCGCGCAAACCGGCGGCCAGGTCGAAATACTCGTCGGCTCGTTCCGCATCGAGGGTGACTTCGAAGATGACCGCGATCATGAGGTAAGCCCCTAGAATCCTTTGCGTCGCTGCCTAGAAGTACCCGGGCAGGACGCGCTTGAGGTTGTCGGCGATGCGCTCGCGCACCGGTCGGTCGTCGGACGGCGGCTCGAAGGAGCGCCCGGTCACCTGTTCGTAGAGTTTTACATACTTGCCGGAGAATTCGATCAGGGTTTCCGAGGGAATCTCCGGGATCGGGTCTTTGTAGGGGTCGCAGCGCTCGGCGATCCACAGCCGCAGAAACTCCTTGTCCAGGCTTTCCGGTTCCTGCCCGGCCGCCAGCCGCGCCTCGTAGCTGTCGGCGATCCAGAAGCGGCTCGAATCGGGTGTGTGAATCTCGTCGGCCAGCGTCATCCGGCCGGCCGTATCTAGACCGAACTCGTATTTGGTATCGACCAGGATCAGACCGTTTTGTGCCGCAATCTCGCGGCCGCGGGAAAAGACGGCGAGGCTGAGGTTGGCCACTTCCTTCCATTGCTCCTTCGTCAGCAACTCCTGACGAATGATCTCGGCCGCCGTGATCGGCGCGTCGTGCTCGCCCTGGACCGCCTTGGTAGTCGGCGTGAGAATGGTCCCGGGCAGCTTCTGGTTCTTCGACAGGCCGTCCGGGAACTGATGGCCGTAGAGCATGCGCTCGCCGCGCTCGTACATCGGCCAGATACTGGTCTCGGTCGAGCCGGTCATGTAGTCGCGCACCACCATCTCGATCGGCAGCATGTCGAGCCGGCGCCCGATCACCACGTTGGGATCGGGCATGTCGAGGACGTGGTTGGGGCAGAGGTCGGCCGTCCGCTCGAACCAGAAGCCGGCCGTCTGGTTCAACACCTGGCCCTTGTAGGGGACGGCGGCCAGCACGTGGTCGAACGCCGACTGGCGGTCGGTGGCAATCATCACCCGGCGGCCGTCCGGCAGATCGTAGGATTCCCGGACCTTGCCGCCAGTGTGGTTGGGCAGTTCCGGGAAGGTGGCGTCGGTCAGGCAGTTGGCGAGCAGTTTCTCGGTGTCGGTCATGGTCCAGTTCGCAAGTGTTTTGGGAAGCGCCCATGATCCAAAAAAACACCGTTCGCGCAAGCCGGAAAACTCTTGCCCAAGGTGACGGCCGGCTTACATATACGAACCATGGACGAAACAGCGCCTCAACCCAACCCCACACCGCCGGTCGCCGAAAAGCGTCCCGCTGCCCAGACCCTGCACGGCGATACACGCGAAGACCCCTACGCCTGGATGAAAGACGACAACTGGCAGGCGGTGATGCGCGAACCGGCCCTGCTGGAGCCCGCCGTCCGCGCCCACCTGGAGGCCGAGAACGCCTATGTGGAGGCGGTGATGACGTCGCAGAAGGGTCTGGCCGAGGCGCTCTTCCAGGAGATGAAAGGACGCTTGAAGGAAGACGATTCCAGCGTGCCGTCGCCGGACGGACCGTATCGCTACTATCGGCGCTTCGCCATCGGCGGCCAGCACCCGGTGTTCTGCCGCGAGCCTCGCGACGGTGGCGACGAGCAGGTGCTGCTGGACGGCGACAAGGAGGCCGAAGGTGAGAGTTTCTTTCGGGTGGCGGCCTGCGAGCACAGCCCCGACCACGGCCGGCTGGCTTTCGCCATCGATACCAACGGCTCGGAAATATACCGGATCGGCTGCCGCGACCTCATAAGCGGCGAGGATCTGGCCGACGTCATCGAGGGCGCCCACGGCAACCTCGAATGGGCGGCCGATTCGAAGACCTTGTTCTATACCGTGCTCGACGACAACCACCGCCCGTTCGCCGTCCGCCGCCACCGTCTCGGCGACGACGCGGCCGACGACGTCACCGTCTACGAAGAGAAAGACCCGGGTTTCTTCGTCGGCGTCTCCAAGACCGAGAGCGGACGCTTCGTCGTCATCGACGCCCACGACCACCAGACCTCGGAAATCCACCTAATCGACGCCGCCGATCCGGAAACGCCGCCGCGCCTGATCGAAGCGCGCCGCAAGGGCGTCGAATATTCGGCCAGCGACCGCGGCGGCGAATTGTTGATCCTGACCAACGACGACGGGGCCGAGGACTTCAAGATCGTCACCGCTCCGGTCGGCGCGCCAGACCGCGGCAACTGGCGGGAGTGGGTCGCACACCATCCGGGACGGCTGATCCTGGGCTTAAGGCTGTTCAAGGACTTCGTGGCCCGCCTGGAGCGCACGGACGGGCTGAATCGTATTGTCGTCAGCGACTTCGCCGACGGTTCCGAGCATGAGATCGCCTTCGAAGAGGAAGCCTATTCCCTGGAGTTGTGGGGCGGCTACGAATTCGAGACGACGACGCTGCGTTTCGCCTATTCCTCGATGACGACGCCGGAACGCGTCTACGACTACGACATGGCGAGCCGCCAACGCACCCTGATGAAGGAACAGGAAGTGCCGTCGGGCCACGACCCGGCCGACTACGTGACGCGGCGGCTGATGGCGCCGGCCGCCGACGGCGAACAGGTGCCGGTCACGGTGCTGCACCGCGCCGACACGCCGGTGGACGGTTCGGCGCCGCTGTTGCTCTACGGCTACGGGGCCTACGGCTACGCCATACCGGCAGCCTTCGGGACGGCGCGGCTGAGCCTAGTCGACCGCGGTTTCGTCTACGCCATCGCCCATATCCGCGGCGGCAAGGACCGCGGCTATCGGTGGTACCGCGAGGGGCGGCTCGAGAAGAAGACCAATACGTTTACCGACTTCATCGCCGCCGCCGAAGCGCTCGTCGCCGGACGATTCACGACGAAAGGGCGGATCGCGGCGCATGGCGGCAGCGCCGGCGGCATGGTGATGGGCGCGGTCGCCAATCTGCGCCCCGACTTGTTCGGCGCTATCGTCGCCGAAGTGCCGTTCGTCGACGTCTTGAACACCATGTGCGACGCCGAACTGCCGCTGACGCCGCCGGAATGGCCGGAATGGGGAAACCCGATCGACAGCGCCGAGGCTTACGGGACAATCCGCGCCTATTCGCCTTATGACAACATCGACGCGAAAGACTATCCGCCAATCTTCGCGACCGCCGGGCTGACCGACCCTCGGGTGACGTACTGGGAGCCGGCCAAGTGGGTGGCGCGTCTGCGCGAACTGAAGACCGACGCCAACCCGGTGCTGTTCAAGACCAACATGGAGGCCGGCCATGCCGGCGCCGCCGGCCGCTTCGACAAGCTCCGCGAAACGGCACTGGCCTATGCCTTCGTACTCAAGGTGCTGGCGAAAAAGTCCTAGAGCGGCTTCCGATCGGTTGGAACCGGTGAACGGTTCGATCCGATCGGATTACGGCGCTCTAATTCATTGAAAAATAGAGCAAGTAAATCCGATTGGCTTGAGCCCGATTGGTTCAAGCCAGTCGGATATTGCTCTAGGGTCTGTTGAGATTTGGGATTCCCAAAAGGCCTGATTTGTGATTCAAG
>CAYFMP010000145.1:0-3714 GCA_964344215.1 uncultured Thalassospiraceae bacterium
GCCTATAGAGGCGTTCGACTAGGACTTTCGGGGGGGTGAGGCCGTCTTCGAGGCTGCCGAGCAGCTGATCCGAGCCCATGTCCTTGCGCAGCCGCTCGATATAACCCTTTTCGCTGAGGCCGGCGCTGTTGAGGAACTGATCGAAGCGGCCGCGGTCGAAATTCCCGGCCAAACCGCCGAATGCCGAGTTGCCGCGGATCTGCCGGCGGACCAGTTTGTCGCTGATGGCGACGCCGAGGTCGGCGGCGCCGAGATGGACGAGGGTGGAGACGATTCGTTGATCGATGAGGGCGTCGACGAATCCCATCCGGCGGGCCTGGTCGAGATCGAGTCGACCGCCGAACAGCGGCCGCAACCTGTTGAGGCCGTTGCGGACCTCGAACTGCAGTTCCTGCGGGCTGATCTCGACGTCGCCGATTTCGAGCGCCGCCGTGTCGCTGGCCCTGGATACCACCATGTCCTGGATGCCCCAGGCCGCGAAGCTGGCGATCAACAGAAACAGCAGGCCCTTGACGACGATCGAGCCGGTACGCTTGCGGATGGACGATAACATACTGCGACGTATCCCTTTTTCCTCCGAGGGCGGATCGAAGGGGCGGCATCATAGGTGGGCGCGGGATTGCCCGCAACACCGGAGTAGGAGCCAAGCGCGGCGCCTAGAAATGCATCAGGGCCTCGTCCCTGATCTGGGCGCCGAGCCTGGCAATGGCTTCGGGATCGGTCGGGTCGCCTTCACCCTTGGCCGCCAACGCGGTCGCCGCCGCCTGGATGCAGGCCGACATCAAGACGTCGGGATCGTAGCCGAGTTCATTGTCTTTCATGATGGTTTCCTTAGGCTGCCCCTTCGGGTCGTTGGATTGACTATGGTGCGAGGTTAACACGCCATTTCCGATCCCTCACCCCAGATATGCCTGCGCGCCCTTGACGGGCCATCGATTTTGGTCATGATCGCCACCGCCCCGGCCCACTGGACCGACAGGATTGGATACCGATGACCGCATCCCGCCGCCCGCTGATCGCCGGAAACTGGAAAATGAACGGTCTACAGGCCGATGGACTGACCTTGGCCGCCGAATTGGCCGAGCGTATGAAGTCTGCTGCCGACCCGGAATTCGACATGGCCGTGTGTCCGCCGTTCACGCTGATCGGCGCGGTCGCCGGCGCTATCGCCGGCAGCGCCATCGGCGTCGGCGGCCAGGACTGCCACGCCGCCGACAACGGCGCCCACACCGGCGACACCAGCGCCGCCATGCTGGCCGATCTCGGCTGCTCTTACGTCATCGTCGGCCATTCAGAGCGCCGCACCGACCACGGTGAAACCGACGCCCAGGTCAAGGCCAAGGCGGAAGCGGCGTTGGCCGCCGGCTTGACCGCCATCGTCTGCATCGGCGAGACGGAATCGGAGCGCGACGCGGGGCACACCATCGACGTGGTGCGCGGTCAACTGGAGGGCTCGCTCCCCGATGGCGCCACCGCCGCCAACACGGTCGTCGCTTATGAACCGGTTTGGGCCATCGGCACCGGCCGCGTGGCGACGCCGGACCAGGCTCAGGAAGTGCACGCCGAGGTACGGGCGTGTTCCGACGGCCTGCTCGGTTCGGCCGACGCCGCCGCCTTGCGTATCCTCTACGGCGGTTCCATGAAGCCCGATAACGCGAAGGAGCTTCTGGCGCTGGCCGACGTCGACGGCGGCCTGATCGGCGGCGCCAGCTTGAACGCCGACGACTTCTGGGCGATCGCGGAGAGTTGTTCCTGACGGAACAGGCCACAACCGGACGCCTCGATTGCCGATAACCGGGAAACTCGGCGGACACCGGAGTTCAGGCAAGACCGGCGGCTGTCAGATGACGCCCGATCCCTTCAGCTCTTGAACGAAGTCGCTCAACGTCGCCTCCAGCCGGCGCAGCAGTTCGTCGCATTCGTCGGTCGAGATGATCAGCGGCGGCGAAACGATAAACCAGTGACCGTACCTGCCGCCCGAAGTCGGGCGCGAATAGATCAACAGGCCGTTGTGCAGACCGTGAGTGCGAATTCTGTCGCACGGCGCGATTTCGTTCGGCAGCGAGGTTTTGTTCTTGGCGTCGGCAACCAATTCGACGGCCAACAGCATACCCATACCGCGAATGTCGCCGATGATCGGCAAACGCGATTGCAGGTCTTCGAGGCCGGCCCGTATTTTTTCACCTTTTTCAGCCGCATTGTCGACGAGGTCGAGACGCTCGAATTCGTCGAGAACGGCCATTCCAACCGCGCACGACACCGGGTTGGCGTTGTAGGAGTACTGGAATTCGAATCCCGTCAGATCGGCCAGTTCGTCGACCAAAGCCGCCGGCGCAAGCATCGCGCCGAGTGGGCTGTAGCCCGAGCCCAGCGCCTTCGCCATGGTGATGACGTCGGGCGGCGATTGCGGCCAGTGGTGGGCGGCCGTGAACTTACCGGTACGTCCCATGCCGCAAAGTATTTCGTCGAACACCAAGAACACGCTGTTGTCCGAGCAAATCTTGCGTATTCCGTCGATGTACGAGTCCGGCGGCACGATGCATCCGGTCGATAGGCCTCCAACCGGCTCGATGACGAACGCCAACACGTTATCGGCACCGAGTTCGGCGATTTTCCTTTCGAGTTCATCGAGGCAATGTTGCGCAAAGCTGTCGACGTCGTGATTTTCCGGAAATCTGTAGCTGAGCGGCGCCGGCACCTTCTCGGAAACGGTCGCGAAACCGTCGAGGAACGGCGCCAGGGCGATGTCTCCGGTCATCGCCAAGGCGGCGATGGTGCCGCCGTGGTAGGATGGTTGGCAGGAGATGATGCGACGCTTCGTAGGCTTGCCGGTGGCGATAGCATATTGGCGCAGGAACTTGATGGCGTTTTCGATCGCCTCGCTGCCGCCCGACGTCAGGCTGACGCGCTCGAATCCCGGTCCGGCCAACCGGGCGAGGCGTTCACTGAAATCGCTGTTGACGCGATTCCTGGCCAGACGCGGAAAGGCGTACTCAAGCTTCTTCGCTTGCGCCGCCATGGCGTCCGCCACATAGGCGTTGGCATGGCCGAGGCTGCTGACGACCGGCCCGGAGGAGACATCGATATATTCGTTGCCGCCCTCGTCCCACATGCGGATTCCGGCGGCCCGTTCGATCACGGGGAGAGGCACGGTGTTGCCCGTGGCGTAAAAGGCTTCCTGACCGCCGCCGAAGGTTGGGGCCGGGCCGTCGGATTCCATGAAGATGGCAGCCATGTCGTTTCTCCCGGTTGGATTCAAGAAACGTCTTTGCGGTTCGTACACGACCGTTGAACTCATGGTAGACAAGCCGGCAGGCCGCAACAACGGTTGAACGGGCGGCGCTTTGTATATTTGCAGCGGTTTTCCAATTGGCCGCGGCCCCGAAACCGGCGGATCGGCCGAGTTGGCTTCGATGGCATCGGCCGGCCTGTCGCGTACGCGGATCGGTCGTTCGAAGGCGCCGTCGAGGACCGGTTCTTAAATGACTGGTCAATTCCGGCTACAGGGACTAAAAAGCCCGCTGTTCGATTTCGGATCCCGGCACCGGGAAAGGTTCGCATGACCACCATCGTCCTCACCATCCACCTGCTGTTGGCCATCGGCCTGGTCGGCGTCGTCCTGTTGCAGCGCAGCGAGGGTGGCGGCCTCGGCATGGGCGGCGGCGGGGGGGGCGGCATGGGCGGTTTCATGACCGGACGGGCGACGGCCGACTT
>CAYFMP010000146.1:0-3532 GCA_964344215.1 uncultured Thalassospiraceae bacterium
AAACCAGATGGCGCGTGGATGGAGATCGAACCGCTTAAAAACTGCTTTGTGGTCAACATCGGCAACATGATGGCGTGCTGGTCCGGCGGACGATTCAAGTCGACCATGCATCGGGTCCATCCGCCGCTGGGGGTCGATCGGTATTCCATCGCCTATTTTACCGTGCCGGATTACGACACCGTTGTCAGGCCGCTTTCACCCGAAACGGTCATCGACCAGGAAATCTCCCAACCAGTCCACGTCGGCGAGGACCTGGCCCGCTTCGTCGCCAGTTGCGATGCCATGCAGCCGGTATACGGTTGATGATTGGGCAACTAAGCGCCTAACGACAATCACCCTGGCGAGCCGGATCGTCGATCAGGATAAAGCCGTAGCGGAGTGGTTTTTCCCGGCCGGGAAGCGTCACATCGATTGTTCGCATCTTGTCTTCCGATGCTGGTGTAACACCGAGGCGTTTTTGTAACTGCGCCAGCATGGTTTCGGTCGCCGGAGACTGGGCCCCTGAATCAAGCAGCCAGACGGCGAGACACTGGCCGGAATCAACAGCACGACCAGGAGGCGAATAAGCGCTGAACTTGTAGCTTACGAAGCGGGAGTCGGGGAAATACCGTCGCAGGTTACCCCCGACCTGCGTCGGGTAATCATACACGTAGATCGTGCCGCCTGAAAAACCGGCGTCGTTCAGGCCTTCCGCCAGTTGCTCATAGGGAACAACCATTTTGCATTTGGCGCACGTCGCCGATTGGGTTGATGCACGCACCATCAGTCCGGCAATAACGGCAAGTCCGAGCAGGGCCAACACAGCGGCGAACCCGCCTACCCGGCGCGGCAGGTTTCCGTCTTTCCCGGCTGGATAAGCCCCGGCGATGCGAATCACGGCATAGGCCGGAAACGGCGCCAGCACGATGAACCAGTGATTGCGAACCTCCGTCAGTCCCGAAACCAGCACCATCACGGCCATTAAGGCGAACAGGAACAGGAAACCGCGCTCACATAACCGCCGCCACCGTCGCCGGTTTTCCTCTCCCTCACCCGAGGCCCAAACCGCCCTGGGAAAAAAAAGGATGAAGAGGATCAGTAGCGGCGACAGGATGGAAACGATTCCCACGACCATGTCCAACAGCCCCGTCAGGTGTGCTAAAGCGGCGTTATCCAGCTTAGGTACGGCCGTCGCCATGGAGGCCCCTGACACGCCCCCAGTTAACAGCCATACGCCATAGGGCAGGACCAGCCCTAAGGAAACGAGGGCGGCCAGCAGGGCATGGCTGCTTAACAATTTCTGCCTCAGGTCCCAGTCCATCATGGCGGCGGCAAGGAGGGAAACCACCAGGACGATAAAATTGTATTTGACCAGGATGCCGACACCAATCAGGAGGCCTAGCCAGATATAGTTCCCTGTTCCGGATGAGGGTTTAATACCAATGCGGACGAGAGCATGGATAAAGGCGAGGGAAAGAGCCGCCAGCATGACGGTCTGGCTGTAGTTCAGCACGGCGTCCCAGGACAGATAATAAATGCTGAGAACCGACAGGCCCGCCACGGCGGCCCATTTTCCGTTTCCCGTAAACAGGTACGCCAGTCTGTGGGAAAGGAAGTAGACGAGCCCGAGCAGGAAAAATTTCAGCGCCACGACAACGGACAATGCCGGGCCGAAAGCCTGAACCAGACCATAGGCCAGCCAAACATACAAAGGCGGTTGGCCCACCTTGTAGATTCCTTCAAGGGACTGCGTCAGCAATAGAACTTCGGCATCGTCCTCCGATGCGGCAGGAAACAGGATGAGGCGCAAGGCAAACAACGCCGCCAAATAGATAACAACCGTAATTGTAAAGCTGCGTGGGGATGAGAGAACATTCAGCGCACCATCAATGCGCCCCTGTAGCCCCCCCGTCGATGCCTGGCTCACCTGCCGGCTCCGCCGGATTCACGGGTGATGATACGACCGACGGTATTTCCAAGGGTATTTTTCACGGGCGCCTCGAGATAATCAATCAGTTCTGTGGCTGCCCGATCTCCGATCACGTCCAAGTACCGCAAGACCCATAGGATGGCCGAGTCCGATGCACGGGCGTTGCCGTCACGGGTCTTGAGGGCGACACCCATGCCACGTTCAGGCAGAATAGCGATGTGAACACCTTCCGCGCCGCCTTTTATTGCGACATTGTCCATGACCGCCATGGCGGCGGTATCTACCTTGCCGCGACCGCCGACCATGTCGGGATGCGCTGTCATGGCGGCGATAATTCGTTGAGCGGCGTTTTCCCGGACAGCGCCCATACCGCGTGGGTCCGCCATTCGCGCCATGCCCCGCGCCAGCGCCGCCAGCGGCATGCCATGGACCGGGATTCCGCATCCGTCCGAGCCAAGGGATGTTGAGGATAAATCCCACCCCGTCATTTCACTCAAGGCTTCGGATACCCGTTTCTGAACCGGGTGATCCGGCTGGATATAACCGGCAGGCTGCTCGCCCATATGCATTGCCGTCGCCAGAAAGCCGGCATGCTTGCCGGAGCAGTTATTGTGGAAACGAGTCGGGCGTTGACCCGAACGCGCCAGATCACCCCCTGTTTTCAGGTCATAAGGCCAATGCGGGCCGCATTCAAAGTCGCTCTCAACCAGGCCGATACGATCCATTATGGCTTTTGCGCCATCGACATGGATAGGCTGCCCCTGATGAGAGGCACAGGCCAGGGCGATTTCCGCATCCGTGAACCCGAAATGATCCGCCGCGCCGGTCTCGATCAATGGCAGCGCCTGCATCGGCTTTGCCGCTGAGCGGGCGTATATTTCCCGGTCAACGTCACCCCAGGCAGCGACAATACCGCCATCGGCCGTTACCACGATAGCATCGACATGATGCGTGCTTTCAACCAAAGGGCCACGAGAAACTTCAACCAGTAACGATTCAGAAAGATTCATCAGGTATCCATCGTTATCAAACAGTCTTAATGTTGACCCCTTGTCGGGCGTCTTCGCAAACGGTATGGCATTTGCAATGAAACGTGTCTACGGGAAATCCAATAAACGCCTCCTGGGTTATCTCTTCAATTTGTCTCTCATCATTATGCTCACGGCAGGCGGTCAGAGCGCCCTCGCCGAAACGCTCGGCATCCATGGCGACTGGAGCGCTTTCAAAACGGCCGAAAGCAACAGCGATGTCTGTTATATCGGTTCCGAGCCCCAGAAGGCTGAAGGCGATTATACCCAACGCGGCGAAACCTATGTTCTGGTGACCCAGCGCCCCGGCGTCAAGGAACTGGATGTCGTTAGCATCCGGGCCGGTTACAATTACCGCCAGGGAAGCGAAGTCTTCATCAAGATCGGCGGGTCGTCGTTCACCCTGTTCACGTCCGAAGGCCATGCCTGGGCCAGGGACACTGAAACGGACAGAGAACTGGTCAAGGCCATGCAACGCGGCAACAAGATGGTCGTCAAGGGGACCTCCTGGCGGGGAACGGTGACGACCGACACCTATTCCCTGAAAGGCTTCACTGCAGCCTACAAGGCGTCCCGCACCGCCTGCGGGCTTAAC
>CAYFMP010000147.1:0-3457 GCA_964344215.1 uncultured Thalassospiraceae bacterium
ACGCTTGAAACGAAAGGAAAATCCATGACCAGCATTGCCATCATGATGAACGACGACAGCACCGAATTGCCCCGCCCTTGGAACCGGGCCTCAAGTCAGGACGAACTCATTGAAATGGTCGCCCACTTTATCGGCTACCACACAGGCGAGAGCGAAAGCCAAGCGATCAACATGATCGACACCAGCCGAATTGACCTCGATGCACCGATCGCCCGGGTCAACATGCCGGGCGGCAAGACCATCCGCATTTATGCCTTCAAAGAAAACTACTGAGCGGAGCTAGGCCCCATGGAAATCAAAAAACTCAAAGTCAGCCAGTTGGCCCGTGCGATCGAAACCATCACCGGGACGCCAACCACAGCCAAATCGTTCAATTACAAATCCAAAGCCGTCGACCGGGTTATGGAATTGATGAAAGAACACAAACTAACCCGCGAACAAATCCTAAAGGCCGCTGGTTTGACAAGGATCGAAACACCGAAGTCCACCGTTCCTCAAAAGATTAAAGAAGCCAAGCCCAAGCGGATCACCAAGCAGTCCATTCTGATTGATATGCTTCGAACCGGTTCGGGCGCTTCCATCGAAGAATTGACGAAAGCCACTGGCTGGCAACCCCATACCGTGCGTGGTGCGATCAGCAATGTGCTCCGCAAAAAGCTCGGCCTCAATGTGGTCAACGAGCAGTCGTTCAGCGGCAAACAGGTCTATCGAATTCACGACGAGGTGTAAGTTACCCCCAGACCTTCCGGACCCGAATTTCTTCAAATATCCGGCGCAGGGTATAGCTGCGCAAAATCGAGATACCTGTGAAGATCGCGCCGATCACCAGATTGTCCGAGAGGGAGACTTCCAGACCGAACAGGGGAAACACTGCAATTTGCGCTGTGACAGCCACGCCGTAACCCACGGCGACATTGGTCAGTGATTCCAAAAAGGACATACGTCTGGACTGTCTCACGTTTCCGACCTCTCGTTATTAACTTCTTCAAACGAACGACCATCGCCGTCCAATATGGCTTTCAGACCGGTGATGTTCTGCCAGCGTGTAATAGCGACATCCACATAAGTCGGATTCAATTCCACACCATAACAGACCCGTCCCGTGCTTTCCGCCGCGATCAAGGTCGTTCCCGATCCCATGAAGGGCTCATAGACAGCCTGACCCGGGCTCGAGTTATTCAAGATCGGACGACGCATACATTCGACCGGTTTCTGAGTACCGTGAACTGTTTCAGCGTCCTGGTCCCGGCTGGAAATCTGCCATAGCGTTGTTTGTTTGCGATCCCCTGCCCAGTGACCCTTGCCATTCTTTTTGACCGCATACCAACAAGGCTCGTGCTGCCAGTGATAATCACCACGGCTCAGAACCAAGCGCTCCTTGGCCCAGATGATCTGGGAGCGAACATTGAAGTGGGCGCGTTCTAAACTGTCAGCAACCGTCGTTGCATGCAAAGCGCCATGCCAGACATAGGCGACATCACCGGGAAACAAGACCCAGGCATCGTACCAGTCGGCACGATCATCATTGAGCACTTTACCTGTGCGTTTGGTCGTTGCGGCTCCAGCCTTGTTCCGCCAGTTCGGGTCATACTCGACCCCATAGGGGGGATCGGTCACCATGAGCAACGGCTTGACCGGGCCCAGCAATCTCTCCACGTCGGTGGCAACGGTTGCATCACCACAGATCAAACGATGGTTCCCAAGCACCCAAAGATCTCCTGGTTGGGCGACCGGTTGTTCCGGGGTATCGGGAATATCATCTTCACCCTCGAGCTCGGCCCCCATGTCACCGGCGGCTTGCGCCAGCATCTGGGCGAGGTCGTCATCAGAATAGCCCGTGCCCGTCAAACCAACATCGCGCGATTGGATTGCCTGAAGCAGAGCAGCCAGAAGCTCCGGATCGTTTTCAGCCAGATCAGACAGGCGGTTGTCACCAACCAAGATGGCTTTTGCATCCTCATCACCGGCATCCACATAGATCACCGGAACCCGATCCAGACCTTCGGCCTCTGCGGCCATGAAGCGGTGGTTGCCCGCAAGAATGTAACCGGTAGAGCGTTGAACGACCAACGCACCATAAAATCCGTTTGCGCGGATGCTGGAGCGGATCTCATCAAGGTTCCCCCGACGTGGGTTTTCCGGGTGACAAGCCAGATCGCCAACAGCGACCATCTCGACCTTGTCACCAACATTGATGATCTGTGCGCTCAAAATGACCTCGTTAAATGGATGGCAAAGACCGGCGGCATTTCGCTTTGAAACGAAATGACCTCAGGCACGGTTTCGTTTTATCGATCGTGTGAGCGATAGCCGCATTGCCAACGGTTCTGCCGGACAGACCGCCACGAGGGCGCTGCTCCAAGCGAAACGAAATGGCTTTTTTCAGGGCGTCACTAGGAAAATCCCGCGCTGAGCCCGCCCGCATAGGATATCGGGCAGGAAGGACCCGTGACTTCGCTCAAATTCGATGGAATTTTGTTGCTTTGGGGCCATCCAGTCCCGGACGCGCCTCTCGCAAGCTTGGCAAAAAATGTAGCCTATTCAGCTGTTTTTGTCCGCGCGAAAAGTGTTCGCCGAACACCTTTCTATCCACTACTCATGCCTTCGCCGATTGAACCATCTCTATCACTTTGCGTCGCGAACAATTACGCGGCACCCTATGACCGTTAAGCTTCCAGGCAATGACACAATGGCCAAAAAGGTAGCGTTGATGGACTGCCGTGCGCTGTAAACCGACCCGTCCACAGATGGTTTTCCAGCGCTCGCCCGCCGCACGAAACCAGCAAATCTTGGCAACGTCCGCTTCGAGCCACTGCAGCCATTGCATCGCCTCATCCATCCGGTCAATGGATCCCGGCGACGGCCAGGGCCTGCGCAGCACGGGGTCATGCCAACCAAAGGATTCATGGATGTTGTGAACGACGTCAGGCCAGGCCGAGAAATAGCCTTGCACCTTTTCTTCAGGCAGGCGCTTCAACACCCCTGCGGCTTCCGCCAACCGCTCCTCCACAAGGGAGGCTGTCCATCGATCATTGCTCATGAGCTTCTTCCTTTCGTTTGCCATAGAGCCTGTCGCCCAATTGGCGAACGAGTTCCTTCTCAGGCCAGGTCAGACGGTCATCCTCAATGGAAACCGCCAACATGCCCTGCTCCCGCCAACCATCACGCTTGACCTGATCGGCATTGCGGCGCGTGCCGCCATATCCGGGAGGCTGCCATCTCATCGGCTCACCTCCTTCAGCACGGCGGCATAGCCCGCAACATCAATCATGCTGTCGAGATGCCCGGGATCATGTGCCAATCGCGCCAGCTTCAGATCAATCAGGCACAGAGCTACCTGCGAGGGTGTGATGGGCTGGCCCAGTGTGATCGACCAGCGTTTGGCGATCGCCGACATGGAGGCAGACGGCTCTCCGTAAGTCTCCCGACGATTGCCGACAATGGCAGCGGCCTGTTT
>CAYFMP010000148.1:0-3452 GCA_964344215.1 uncultured Thalassospiraceae bacterium
ATTTCACCCATCGCATTAGGGCTTCAAAACCGGCGATGTGACCATTTTCCAAATTAACGATGGGCTGGTAATTCAGGATGAATTCTTCTGCATCCAGCCCCTGACGCATGTCCTTTTCCGTCTTGATGCGATAAAGGGCGAGATTCCTGATTTCCTCCATTGCAGGATCGATGGCATCGCCATCTGTGGTTTTCCACCCGGAAATTTGATGTTGAGCATCCCGGAAACGGGCCAGCACCACTCTCAGGAGCATATTCGTCAGTGGATCGCTCGCCGAGAGCGGGCGTTGAAAGCGGGAACGTTGAATGACGACAAGTTCCGTATCTTCAAGGGCGGTCACCGTAGCTGATCTCGGCGCATCGTCGATCATGGACATTTCGCCGAAAATTTCCCCTTCACCCAGTTCTGCAACGAAAATCTTTTCCTCGTCACGGGTGAAAGAAACTTCCACGCGCCCCTTCTCGATGATGTAGGCGTTACGGCCGCGTTCTCCCATCCGGAAAATTACTTCTCCGGCCTTCACGGATCGCGAGAACACAGTTTTGACCATGATTTCTCTTATCGTCTGGTTGATAACTGAATGAGGCTAACAGTGATTTCTTAGCAAAATGTATAGATTCTTAAAAAGAATCAATTGTGTAGGGCAAATCGTTTAATGGGAGGCAAACCGTGATTTGCCTGCTCCTACTATTAACAGTCCTGTTCTCCGCACCAGGATCAGCTAAGCTCATCCAGACGTTTCTGCATGGCTTCCAGTTGCGCCCGGAGAGAGGCTATGTCGCCGTTGTCGGCCTCATCTTTTTGCCCGGCATCGATATTTCCGTTACCGGAAGCCGTATTTCCCTGAGAACCATTTCCCTGGCCCTTGGCGTCTTCGCCTTCGGGGTAGAACGGCGTGAACATTTTCATGGCCGATTCAAAGAGGGCGACGTTCTGCTTTCCCATCTCTTCAAAGGCTGAAAACGGCGTCAGTCCGCCAAAGGCATCCTGCAGGTAGTCCCGCATCTTTTCCTGATTGCGGGCGAAGGATTGCATGGAATGCTCAAGATACTTCGGCACCACGGCTTCCAGGCTGTCGCCATAGAAACTGATCAGATGACGGAGAAAGCTGACCGGCAGCAGGTTCTGCCCCTTGCTTTCCTGCTCGACAATAATATGGGTCAGGACCGACCGTGTAATGTCTTCACCGGTCTTGGCGTCATAGACGGTAAACTCAACGCCTTCTTTCACCATTTCGGCAAGATGATCCAGCGTCACATAGCTGCTCGTCGCCGTATTGTAGAGACGTCGATTCGCATATTTCTTGATGGTGATCGGCTGTTGCGCCGTCTCATCATTTTTGTCAGCCATTGTGGATCAGGTCCTTTTTCATGTTGTTCCCGATTCATTATTCCGGCCCTTAAAGGTCCGGATAGAAGCAATATCCAGGATATTGGTAGCGCGAAACATATTGCGCCGCAACGAATTGTTACGCAGCTGCAATAAGCCGGATAAGGAATTCTTACGCAGATGCGATATGACGGTTATAGTAGAAACAGGAAAAACAAGCGGTATGCGGATGACTGGAAAAGGAAAAAAAATGTCCGAGCCGCCATCCGGAGAGGATGGTGAACAAGGGGTTGGGGATCAGGGAGACCTGAACGGCCTTGCCCGTCAGTATGTGGACCTGTGGCAACAGCAACTGGCAGGCGCCGCATCGGACGAAGCCCTTGCCGGCGTCATGGCGCAAACGGTTCAACTGATGAATGCAGGCGCCGCCGCGATGGCATCCCTTACCGCGATGCAAGCCGCATCGGTGAATGAGGAGGGCAATGACCGGAATGGAGGAAACAATGATGGCGGAAATACCGGGGCCCCGACCGTTACCGCTTCATCTGGCGTTGACCACAATGTTGTCGATGAGCTCCATCGCCGCATTGAACAACTTGAGGAACGGATCGCTGCCCTGGAAGCCGGAACTGGCGGAAAAGGGGCGTGACCTTGCGGAAGCCTTCGCACCGTTCGACCCAGACCTCGTAGCCAGCTCGGTCCAGGCCGAACTCACCCAAAGGATAGGCTTGTTCGCCGATGGCGTCCGTCTCTACAGGCAGGCACCTCGCCATCGGGTGGATGCAGGTGAATGCGTCCAGTCCCTCGGTACGACAAGGCTGCTTGATTACGGCATCGGTCCTGCAAGCAAGGCCCCGCCGGTCCTAGTCATTCCCTCCCTGGTTAATCGCTATTACGTTCTCGACCTCGAACAGGACAACAGCTTTCTGCGGCAGTTGGCGGCGCAGGGATATCATCCTTATGTCATCGATTGGGATTCGCCGGGTGAGGAGGAAAAGGACTTTGGCTTAAGCGCCTATATAACGGACCGGTTGGAGCCACTCCTGGACTATGTATCAGAACGGCATGACAACTCCCCCGTTTGTCTGCTTGGCTATTGCATGGGCGGCTTGCTCGCCGCGGCGCTCGCGGAGCGGCTACCCGACAGAACCTCTTCGCTCATCCTGCTGGCGACGCCCTGGGACTTCCATACCGGACATGAAGCGCAAATCCGCATGCTTGAAGCGATGATGCCCCAGTTCGACACGCTGATTGAGATCATGGGCGTGATGCCCGTCGATGTCCTGCAGGCCATGTTTGTCAGCCTGGATCCCTGGCTTACCCTGGACAAGTTCCAGCGCTTCGCCAGGATGACGCCCGACTCGGCCAATGCAAAATCATTCGTCTCGCTGGAAGACTGGCTGAATGATGGCATTCCTCTCTCCGGTCCGGCGGCGCGCGATTGTCTGCAGGGTTGGTATATTGAAAACCGCCCGCAGAACGGAAACTGGCTGGTCGGCGGCAGGCCCGTCACACCGGGGCGAATCAACACGCCGTCCCTCTCCTTTATTCCGGGGCGCGATCATATCGTTCCGCCAGCTTCCGCCACGGCGTTGGCCGACGCCCTGCCCGACAGCGAAACCCTGAGAGTCGATACGGGGCATATCGGCATGGTGGTGGGCCGGCGGTCAAAAGACTTGTTGATCGATCCAATGGTGGCCTGGCTTGAAAAAATCATGAAAAATTAATGATTCCGTTTTGACACTCTTTTCTTTTTAGGTCACGATATTGCTGCAGTGCAGCAAAATGAACGTTTCCTCGGAAATCCCATATTTTCCAAGGAAACACTTGTCGCTGCGGCAGGTGGCGTTTTGCCGTCTGTCACACGGATGTAATCAGCCAGTGGGCCAGATGGAGAGAGAGAATTATGAGTGATGTAGTCATTGTTGGCGCGGCGCGGACGCCAATCGGTGCTTTTAACGGTGGGCTGAGCGGCGTGCCGGCTAGCTATCTGGGCGAGGTCGCCATCAAGGCCGCGCTGGAACGTGCAGGCGTCGATCCCGCAGATGTGGACGAAGTGGTCATGGGACAGATTCTTTCCGCCGGTGGCGGCCAGAACCCCGCCCGCCAGGCCGCCATCGGCG
>CAYFMP010000149.1:0-3419 GCA_964344215.1 uncultured Thalassospiraceae bacterium
CGTCGGTTTTGGGTCTGCCGGCGTGGTTTTCGGGCAAGCGACGTTGGCCGCCGGGGTCGATGCCTCGGATGCGATCCGGGATCTGGTCGACGAGATGCGGCCGGTGCCGGAACACGGGAAGCTCCAGATCGGACTTTACCGCGATCTGGCGGCCATCCTCCGCCTCGCCCAAGAAGACCGGGGCAAGGCGGGAAGTATGTTAATGATGGTTGCGGGGGTAGGATTCGAACCCACGACCTTCAGGTTGTGAGCCCGGATGTGAAAATTTTTTCTTGTTTGTTTTCAATTGGTTATAGGACGACAGGCGAAATATGTAGCGAATATGCAACATGGAAGAAATCGAAATCCGTGGGAATGGGCCGAAAACGAATAGCGTTCATTTTTTCCGCAACATACCCATCAAGCCGGTCAGGGAGATCGCCTCAATGCTTTCCTTAAGCGGATAACCTTCATCACCTGGATAGACGACGAAACCTCGTTCAGGGTTCAGGTCTTCGCAGGCGGAATAGAACCCCTTGTCCGGTTTGGGAGCCAAGCTTCGTTTCACTTCGATCACCCAAAGTCGGTCTCCCGGCAAGGAAAGAACAAGGTCGATTTCAGCACCGCCCGAGGTGCGGTAATAGCCGTAATTCGCCCGTCCCGGCAAGGCGCCCAGGATGTTTTCAATGACGAAGCCTTCCCAACTATGACCAACAACAGGGTGTCCCAGGAGATTATCAAGCGTTTCGATACCTAAGAGCGCATGACAAATCCCGCTGTCGCGCACAAATGTTTTTGGCGCTTTAATCAGCCGTCTTCCGACATTGCTTGTCCAGGGTTGAAGGCGGCGAACCAACAACAGGTCGACCATCAAGTCCAGATAGCGGCTGATTGTCACGCCCGTGACGTCCAGGCCTCTGGCAAAAGATGCCGCGTTAAAGGGTTGTCCCTGGTTGTGGGCCAGCATCGTCCAAAAGCGGCGCAACGTTTCGGCGGGAATTCGTGGACCCAACTGGGGAATATCGCGTTCGAGATAGGTGCGGATGAAATCATCCCTCCAGTCGAAACTGCCCTCGTCATCGATGGCCAGAAAGGCTTCGGGAAAACCGCCCCGATTCCAAAGCTTGTAAAGATCGCTCTCGCCAACTTCGGATACGTCAAGCGGACCCAACTCGCAATAGGCCGCCCTCCCCGCCAGGGTTTCACTGGATTGCCTTAAAAGTTCGATGGATGCCGATCCTAGAAACAAAAACTGCCCGGCCTTTTTCCCCTCGCGCCTTCGATCGTCTATAATGCTGCGCAAGGGAGCGAAAAGACCGGGCGCGCGTTGCACTTCATCCAGCACCAACAGTTTGTCTGCATTCAGTGCGCAATACTGTTCAATATCCGCGATCTTCGCCAAATCACGCGGGCGCTCAAGGTCGAGATAGACAGCGTCACGCTCCCCGGCAATTTTATGCGCCAGCGTGGTCTTGCCGACCTGTCTCGGCCCCATGAGAACGGCAGCAGGGTTTCGATCCAGCAAATTGCCGAGGCGTTCATCTAGGTTCCGCTTTAACATATATGCAAATATAATGTACGATATTATATTTGCATAGTTAATTCTTGTGGTCCTCCCTATTTCGAGCGTGATATTGTTCCGGCGGAGGTGGACGCAGTGATTCCAGGGTCAAATAAAGCCGCAGGCCATTTGATGGATTGGTCCGCGAGGGATGAATGGGCTTCCATGCTGGAGCTGGTTTTTTCCGGCCATTTCGATGAGGTCCTGAACGCCTTCGACATGACGGACCAAAATCTTGTTGAAGAACTGGGTGACGCTTTCGGGATGATTTACGCCTGGGTGTTGGAGGATTTCTTCACCATGGAGTTCGACGATGGTCTAAACATCGTTGACGACTACTTAAAACGCCGGGGCTGGCGGGAAAAAGCCCCCGCAAAGAGGTACTTGCGGGCTCTGCGCCATTCCGCTTTTTCCCTTTATGAGATTGTCGATGTGGAACCGGGAAAAGCCATGACTGTTCGAGACCTGATCTTTGGTGGAGATTCCCGGCGGGTCAACGAAGTCAGCGGATCCCAGTCGGTCCACAAATGGGATCGGATTGCCGCACGCGTTGTCACCGTCAATAAAAAGCTTCATTTTACCGGTGCCCTGCTGCCCTTTACCCGCGACGCGGCAGACGAACTGCTTGGTGCCCTCGATGACGCCTTCAAGAAGGCCAAGGCAAAACTGCGCCGCGCAGCAAAAAAGGCCGGCGAGCCTACCGATTTTGACGAAGACGCCTTGAAACGCATGATCCTGGTCAACAGCCCCGAACTGTTCACTCAGGTCTGGCTGACGTTCACATTGGAAAAGCTGGCCGCGCCGCGACCCGAAATCCGCAATTTGGACGGCCATGACATCATGTTTTCAGAGGTGCGGTTTCCAATTTCGGGTTCGCGCGAATCCATTACCGATGCCCTTGCGGGGATGGAGGATTTTGAAGCCGACGATGATGAAGGCAAAATGTGGAGTTGGTTGGGCGGGGAAACGCCTCCTGCCGGGCCACCGAATACCGATGGATTGACATATATGGTCAGTCATTCTTCAGGCAGGCACGCCTTGGGCCAGTTGGATGTGACCCAGGACCAGATTGTCCTGAGCGCCAATTCCAGGGAACGGGCCGAACGAGGACGGGACCTTCTGGCCTCCCGGTTGGGTCGTCTGGTCGGAAGACCTCTCGTCTCGTTCGAAACACTCGACGCGGCGCTCGAAAACCCGCGCCGAAAATCACAGGAACAAGAGGAAATTCCGCCCGAAAATCAACAACGGATCATGACGGAATACTTTGACGCCCATTACCGACAAGCCCTGGACAAACCCCTTCCCATGCTTAATGGAAAAACGCCGCGTCAGGCCGCGAAATCAAAGAAGGGCAGAGAGAAAGTTATCGAATGGCTGAAATTGCTGGAAAATTCCGAGGCCCGTCGCGCCAACTCGGACGGCCAAGCACCCTATGACTTCAGGTGGATGTGGCGTGAGTTGAAGGTAAATAACCTTCTCGAGTAATTAAGCACTTTCCCATCTCCTGCTAAATCTGACGGATTACCATGTTTTCACGATCAACCGCTTTTTGGACTTTCCACCTTCAGGCCTTAGACCCGACGAGAAATTTCGTCTTCGACCGGTATATCAATAAGTTAGGCGCCCGAAGGATAAAATGTGTAACAAATATGCAGCATGCGGTTTTACCGCCCCAAAACCGACCCATCTAACCACTTGATTTTAAGAAATATTTTTCAATTCAAACTTCATGATTTCATCGTCGAGAAAAAACGAAAAAGCCCACCAATCTCCGGCCTAAACCATTGATATAGTGGGCTAATTTTGGTTGCGGGGGTAGGATTCGAACCTACGACCTTCAGGTTATGAGCCTGACGAGCTACCGGACTGCTCCACCCCG
>CAYFMP010000150.1:0-3335 GCA_964344215.1 uncultured Thalassospiraceae bacterium
CACGGCCTTCAGCCGCTCTTCAAATTCGCCGCGGAACTTGGCGCCCGCGATCAGGGCGCCCAGGTCCAGCACCATCAGCTTCTTGTCTTTCAGGTTCTCCGGCACATCGCCGCTGATGATCCGTTGCGCCAGCCCCTCGACGACGGCTGTCTTGCCGACGCCGGGTTCGCCGATCAGAACGGGATTGTTCTTCGTCCGCCGGGACAGCACCTGGATCGTACGCCTGATTTCCTCGTCACGACCGATGACCGGATCGATCTTTCCTTCAGCCGCAGCCTGCGTGAGGTCCCGTGCGTATTTATTCAGCGCATCGTAATTATCTTCAGCCGTCGCGCTTGTGGCCCGTTTGCCCTTGCGGAACTCGTTGATGGCCTGGTTCAGGGCCTGGGGCGAGACACCGGCGTCGGACAGCACCTCGGCGGCGGGCGTCCCCGACGACAGGGCAAGCGCCAAAAGCAGCCGTTCAACGGTGATGAATGAATCGCCGGCCTTCTCGGAAATCTCCTCGGCCTGTTCAAGCAGTTTGGCCGTTTCCGGCGCCAAATAAACCTGCCCCGCGCCTGCGCCCTCGACCTGGGGCAGTTTACGTAGCTGGGAACTGACCCCTTCCAGCGCCCTAGCCGGCTGGCCGCCGGCGGCTTCAATCAGGTTTGACGCCAGACCCTCGCGGTCCTCCAGAAGAACCTTGAGCAGATGAAGCGGGGTCAGTTGCTGATGGTTGCTCCTCAGCGCCAAAGTTTGCGCCGACTGAATGAATCCGCGTGACCGTTCGGTGAATTTATCAAATTCCATGTCTTAAGATCCTCAATCCAGACAGGCTTCACCATTCCCGGCTATCCGGCAAACGGAAAAACCCTCCATTCCTTATGTCTATCACAAGATATGGTGAGGTTATAACGCTTCGCAAGCGTCTCAAGTACAAGATATCTTAGAGCAGGTCATGATTAATTGAACTCACTTCGTGAGATAATTAAGCATGTTCCTCTGCTCTAGTTATTCAAATCAATCGGATTCACACGTTTCGATGAAACGCGTAGCGTTTCAGTCTAAACATGATCCGATCTTGAGAGAGTCCGCTCAGGCTCTCAAAGTGGCGTCAGGCGGATGCCGCCAGCTCCGATTCTTCCGAAGATTCCGTGCTTTCAGCCTGGACGGCAGCCTCTTCGCCACCGCTCTCTTCATTACCAGCTTCTTCAGACACGTCTTCTGCAGATGCGGCATTGCTGTCATCCGTTCCCTCAGAAGCCTTGGCCTGGTTACGGCGGCGCTTGGGTTTTTCTTCAGAAGCAGCTTCTGCATCGGCGCTTACGGCCGGTGCTTCTTCAGGCGTAGCTTCGGAGGCGGTTGCCTTTGATTCGTCCGCCTGTTCGTTACCGGACTGCTCGCCGTCCTGACGCTGGGCATTCTGTTGCTGGCGATTCTGGTTCTGGCCGCCATCGGCATTGGCAAGGCGGTAATAGTGTTCGGCGAACTGATAAAATCCTTCAGCCGTTATATGCTCACCCGCAGATACGGCATCACGCGCAAGCGATGAATACTTGTCGTAGATCTGCTGGGCCGTGCCCCGGACCTTGCCTTCGGGTCCATTGCTGTCAAAAGTCTGATTACGCGAAGATTGATGGCGTTTTCCGCCGTTACCTCCTCGAGAGCGGCCGCGCCGCTGATTCGAACCGTGCTTCATACCAACCATGTTTTGCTATCGTTACTAGCCCGAATAAATTCCAAGACTGCGTTAACACGGTGATCCGCGCCTGACCGCAATTCTCTTCAAATTCGGAGACTGGGGTTCATAAGCTCACATCCCCCGGTGAGCCGGTGCAGTCTATTTAAACTGCACATAAGAAAACCTAGACGGGATGATCCTGATTTCCAACCCTTTTTTTCATCATTCCGCGTAAATTACGCATATGTTGCCATAACAGCACGATTCCGGCCCGCCAGATCCTGAAACGTCTGCAATTTGGAGAAGCCCGCGCGTTCCATCAGGCCGGATACCTCAGCCGCCTGTCCGTCTCCCACTTCAACGGCAAGGATTCCCCCCTGTTGAAGGTAGGCAGGCGCTTTGGCGCATAACTCACGATAGAAGCATAAACCGTCTTCCCCGCCATCCAGGGCAATCACCGGCTCATGTTTGACAACCTCAGGCTCCAGAAGGGTCATTTCCGCCGTCCGTATATAGGGCGGGTTGGAAACAATAACATCATACGTGCCTTGAACGGCATCGAAACAATCGCTGACCGCGAACTTGGTCCTGTCTGCAAGGCCGTGACGTTCGGCATTGCGAATCGCAACAGACAGGGCTTCCGGGTTTATATCGACACCGACGCCCCTGGCTGAAGGAAGCTCCGACAACAGCGCCAGAAGGATACAACCGCTGCCGGTGCCTATGTCGAGGATCGCAACCTCCTTATTGCCGCCGCTTGTCTTGATTTTCCTTAAAACATGTTCCACCAGGCACTCCGTATCCGGCCTGGGGGTCAGGGTATCGGGCGTAACCTCGAAACTCATGGACCAGAACTCACGCTCACCCAGGATATGCGACATGGGCTCGCGCAACATCCGCCGCATCATGAGCCCGGCGGCACGGTCACGTGTCGAGGCATCCAGCTCTCTTTTCGGCTGGATCAGGTAAGTTTCCGGAGGAACGCCGGCGGCATACGACACGATCAACCGCGCATCGAGACGCGGGTTTTCCACGCCGGATGTTTTCAGGCCCTCGGCGACGGTCCTGATGGCGCCCTCAATCGTATCCGGTATGTCGAACTCGTTGGCATTCATGGTATTGAGTTACCTGCCAGATCAGGCCATTGCGGCCAGTTTTTCCGCCTGATCGGCGGAGATCAGGGCGTTGATGATTTCGTCCATTTCACCCGTCATGAACCGGTCCAGTTTATGCAGGGTTACGTTGATCCGATGGTCCGTTACCCGTCCCTGCGGGAAATTGTAGGTCCTGATCCTTTCCGAGCGGTCGCCGGAACCGACCTGACTTTTGCGGTCAGCGGCGCGTTCGTCGGCCTGCCGTTGGCGTTCGGTATCGTACAGGCGTGCCCGCAGAATCCGCATGGCCCTGGCCTTGTTCTTGTGCTGGGACTTCTCGTCCTGGCAGGTGACCACAACGCCCGTCGGAATATGCGTGATCCTGATCGCACTGTCCGTCGTGTTCACATGCTGGCCCCCTGCGCCCTGGGAACGATAGGTATCGATCCGCAAATCCTTGTCCTGTATATCGACATCGACATCCTCGGCCTCCGCCAGAACCGCCACCGTCGCCGCCGATGTGTGGATGCGCCCCCCCGATTCGGTTACCGGAACGCGCTGGACACGGTGCACACCGG
>CAYFMP010000151.1:0-3281 GCA_964344215.1 uncultured Thalassospiraceae bacterium
CTCGCCGAACTGGTCGGGACCGAATTCCCCGAAGCCGTCGATCGGGCCGAACTCGCCGAACTGGTCGGGACCGAATTCCCCGAAGCCGTCGATCGGGCCGAACTCGATGTTGACGCCGAACGGCAAGGGGCCGAATTCGGGACCGAACCCGAATTCCTGTCCGAACCCGAAATCCGGGCCACCGGGCCCGGCGTCGGGACCACTGTCCGGGCCAGCGTCGGGGGCGGGGCCTTCCGGGCCCGGTCCGACCGGCCCAATCGCTCCGAAGTCCACGGTGCCGCCGGCCTGGATGATCTGCTGTTGTTGCGCGAAGGCTTGGTCGAAGGCGATCTCGGTTCGGATGCCGGCCTCGGCACCGGCCTGCACGGCTGCCGCGAACGCCTCGTCGAGCGAGGCGCCACCGGCCAGCGCCGCCTCGAAGGCGTCGGTACCGGCGGCGATCTCGGCCTCGGTAATTCCGGCCTCGCGGGCTTGCGACTGGGCGAAGGCCAGCCCGGCCTGCTGACCGGCCAGCGCCGCCTGTTCGGCCGTTGCGCCCTGGGCCAGGGCCTGCTGGGCGGCGAGGTCGGCCTCCTCGCGGGCGATCGCCTCCAAGGCCTCGGGGTCGAATCCCTCCGGTTCGCCCGTGAACTCGCCAGGCTCGCCGGGACCGATCGGTCCTTCCGGTCCCTCCGGTCCCTCCGGTCCTTCTGGGCCGCCCGGCGCTTCGGGACCGCCCGGCGCGCCGGCCACCAGGGCCTCGCCCTCGATCGGCCCTTCGCCTTCGATCGGGGCTTCGCCCTCGACCGGGGCCTCGCCCTCGGCTTGGGCCTCGGCCTCGGCGGCCGCCTCTGTCTGCGCTTCGGCCTCGCCCTCGGCTGTGCCTTCCCCGGCCACCGGCGCCTCACCCTCGGTCGGAGCCTCGCCTTCGCCTGCTTCGCCGGTCGGCGCCGTCGTCGGGCTCGGCGGTAGGGATGCCTGAGCGCTGGCGTAATAGCGCGCCACGGCCGCCGCCGGCAGCACCACCGGGTTCGACGGTATCGAATAGGGGCTGGTGATCTGGGTGGTCTGGTTGGGGACGTTCAGGGACTTGGTGCCGACCTGGGTGGTGATGGTCATCTCGCCGGTCTCGCCGGTCACCGGGTCGCGGAACAGAGAGAACGTATCGCCGCGGTCGCCGCCGGCCTTGCCGCCGCCGGCCGTGCCGCGGATGCCAACCGTCGAGGTCGGCGTCTTGATCAGCATGGCGTCGACGTCGGTCTTGGCGATCTGTCCGGAAACGAAGGTGAAGACGCCCTGGGCGACGTTGAACACCGAGCTTCCCTGCTGGCTGCCCGGGTCGTAGACCATCTCGTCGATGACCATGCGGCCGCTTTCGGCCAGCGAGAACGTGGAATTGTCCGCAAACACGATACCGATGCTGCCTTGCGCATCGGTCTCGACGATGTCGCCTTGGAAGATCGGCGTTCCGGCCGCCGCCTTGACCTTGGAGCCGTCGGTGTGGGTAACGAAGACCTCGCCCTTGGCGACCTCGACCTGGCCGATGGATTCCTCGCCGGCCGCCTGCGCCAGCTCAATGGCCCCGCCGCTCTCCGGCACGCTCGGTTCCAGTCCGCTCGTCAGTCCGCCGTCGGCCATGTTCACCTTCTTCGTCAATACGATCCGAACGCCATTCAACTACGAATGTAGTATCGAAATCGTTAACGCCGCCGCAGCCCTTCTATTGTGCCGCATTTCTTCACAGGCGCGTCAGTAGGAACGGTCGCTGTCGTCGAACGATACATGAGATTCCGCCGATTGTCTGTGACGGCGGTCACAGGACCGCTGCCCTCCGAAAAACAAAGAGATCGACAGCACCGCATCCCTATTGGACGACGGAAGCATCGAGCGCGCCCATGGTGCTCAACAAGGTGAAAACGGCGACGGCGACGTCGATTTCCGCCGAAGCCGCGTCGCTGGAAGCGTTGATGAGGGCGGTCTCACCGGCCAGCACGTCGATCAGCGAGCGGTTGCCGAGTTGCCGCTCGCGGCGCGCCAGTTCGAGGAACTCGGCGGCGATGTTGGCCTGGTTCTGCAGGTGCTCGGCGTTGTCGCGGGCGGTCTCGAGGGCGTCCCAGGCGTTGCGCGCCTGTTCCTCGATGCTATCGCGGGCGTCGCCGAAGCGGTTGACGGTGGCGACGTGCGTTTGCTCCGAGGCGCGCAGGGTGTTGCGCGCGGTCAGGCCGAGGTTGAAGTCGTAGCTCAACTCGACCTTGACGATGCGTTCCATCTGCGATCCGGCGGTGCCGCCGTCGTCGACCTTGCGGATCTCCTGGGCGATGGCGTTGAGGGTCGGATAGAACTCGTCGGCCTCGGTCTTGACGACGTCCTCGCGGGCGATCTCTGCGCTCAAGCGCGACGCCTCCAGTTGCGGGTTGCCCTCGAGGACGGCCTTGATGGCTTCGTCGAGGGACTTCGGCAGCAATTCGAGCGGCAGCCTGGGCTCGATCATCTTCTCGATACTTTCCGGATCGGCGTAAAACACCGCCCGGTAGCGGTTGAGGGCCGAACGCACCGCGCCCTGGGTTTGGATCTGGCGGGCGTTGGCGCCGGCCAACTGGGTCTTGGCCTGCAGGACGTCGGTGGAGAACCCCGATCCGCGCTGCACGCGGGCGTCCTCGAGCTCGGCCTGGCGGCGGATGTTCTCGACCGATCCCTTGGCGAAATTGAAAAGCTTGTGGGCCCGGATCACGTTGAGGTGGGCGGTGATGCCTTCGAGCAGCATGCCTTGGCGGGTCGCTTCGCGGGTCGCCATGCTTTGCCGCACCGACAGTTCGGCCCGGCGGATCGCTGAATTGGAGGAACCGAAGTCCCATAACTGCTGGGTCACCTTGAGGTCGAGTTTGCGCGGCGTCAGGTCGGTGTCGTCGGAGCCCGGCGGTTTGTTCTGTTTCTCGTAGCCCCAGCTACCGGTCACGTCCAAGTTCGGATACCAATCGCCCAAGGCCGCCTCTGCGGTCTCGCGCGCCGCCTCGACGTCGGCCTCGGCCGCCTGCATGCGTTTGTGCTCGGCCAGCATCTTGTCCAGAGCCGCCTGCAGCGACTGGGCCTGGGCCGACGGCGTCAGGCAGCCGACGAAGGCAGCGGCCAAAACCGCAAACCCCATCAATCGGATGAGTTTCAGTTCTACAACGCGGTTTGGGAACAAAAGCGTGTACCCCCTCGAATCACAGGACACCGGCAGTCTAACGGAAAACCGGCACCGCCACTAGCCCGAAAGATTCACGAAGGGGTACCGCCAAGACCTTATAATCCGTTATGAT
>CAYFMP010000152.1:0-3122 GCA_964344215.1 uncultured Thalassospiraceae bacterium
CGTCGAGGCGGCGCTCGGCCAACGCATCGGCCCCGACAAGGCGGCCCGCGCCGCCCGCTCCCTGTTCGGCGAGGAAGACAGTTCCGGCCTCTTCTACGGCGAGGAGGGCGACGACCGGCTGGTCAGCGGCGAGGCGGACGACAGGCTCGGCGCGGAGGGCGGTTCGACAGCGACTCACGACGTCCGGCCGCCGCCACCGGATGCCCGGGACAAGCGCGTGGACAGACTGAACCGGATACCCGAGGAAAAAAGGCTGACCGAGGTCAGGAGCCAGGTCCAACAGCGCCTGGACGAATACTATGAAAAGAACCCCGGCGAGGAGAACTCTCTCGTCCAAACGCTTCAGGAGATGCTTGAGCATAATCCCGAGAAAGCAAGGGATCTTCTCTTAATTATTGATAATCTAAACCCGCTCCGTGTAGCGAAGTAAACCGATAAACACACAACTGAACCACCTTTCGTTGTATTGAGGTCTTGTTTCGCCAATAATCGTTATCCTCAGTGTTAAAACCGGTCCAGCGGCGATGTTGAAACGCCTACTGATTGTTGTTGCGGTGACCGCGTTTTCCGGCCTCGTCATGTCGACCCACGAAGTTGAAAGCGCAAATGAGGATGTTCGGATACGCGAATTGAAGCACCAACTCGACCACGCCCTGTTCACCAGGCACTGGCGGCGACCCGACCGGACCGGCTGGGTGGCGAAGCCCGTTACGAACTATACCGTGGTTCGATACCCCGACGATGCGTATTCGAACGACGATCCGACACTTTTGTTCACCGTGCTTGACGACATTCTGAATACGAGTATGTACCGGTTCATTCGGCCTGAGGTACGGCGGGTTTCGGACAGGAAACCCTACTTTCGAAAGCATGTCGCCGATGAACTTGGCGCGTCTCTGTTCATACCGTTGCTGGCATCCGAAGTCATAGTCGAAGGATACGAACTTCTCTTCGGTCCGTGGCCGGAGCGGGAAATAGCGGATTCGGAAGGAATGGCGACTTACGAATTCGAACGTAAGTGTTTGGCTCGAACCAGGTTCGATCATGACCGGCGACTGTGGGGGATCATGGTCCTCATCGTGGCGAAATCTTCTCAACCCATCGTCCGCCAATGCCTGACCGAGGCACTGTACGTGGCGCACGGCGTGGTTGACGCCAGGAGCCCGTACCGCGACACCGCGTTGAACGTGCTGATGCACCCGGCGGTCGAAAACGGCATGTCGAAGGAAGAGCTTTACCGGCTGATCGACGACGGCGTCATCGACTCCGAGGCCGTTCTGGCGCCGCCGGCCGAGATCCGCGAACTCGACCTGAGCCGCCGCTGACCGCCCCGACCCCGACCTGCCGAAACGAGGCGGCCTGCTCGGACACCCCGAGCCCGAGCCGAAGCCGGCGCCGAACCCGAACCGCCGCGACCCGACCCGGGCCATGCTGGAAACCCTGAAACGGACGGCGCGGACCGAGGCCGAACGCCAGACCTTGAACGTCATCGCCGCCGAGCTCTCGACCATCGAGCGCCTGGAGCGCGAGGACGAACGGAAACGCCGCGCCGACGTCGAGGCGGCGCTCGGCCAGCGCATCGGCCCCGAAAAAGCAGCCCGCGCAATCGCCGGCCGGCCGGGACGTATCGTCCGCGCATTAGGGAATGGAGTAGGGGATCAGTGGACGGGTTCGCCGTCCGGGCGTTCTTCCGACAGCAGGTCCTCGGCGGCGCGGGCGATCCTAAGCCACACCCGACGGCCCGGCATGTCGCCGCGTTCCAGCAACTGGTCGGCACGGATGTTGGCGCCGATCGGCGCCATCTCGCCGTATTCCTCGATCAGCAGGTTGGCGGTCCTGAGGATTTCCGACTTGGTGCCCATGCGCCGGCCTACCGGCTGGTTTCGGTCATCTTGATGATGTCGGTCATGGTGACGCCGAGGCGGTCCTCGACGACGACGACCTCGCCCAGGGCGACGATACGGTTGTTGGCGTGAATCTCGATGTCCTCGCCGACCGAGCGGTTGAGTTCGACGACGGCGCCACGGCCCAATTTCAGGATCTGGCTGATCGGCATCATCGCCGTGCCGAGCACGGCGGTGATTTCGACGTCGACGTCGAGCAGCGCCTCCATCTCGGTGGTGTCGGACGGCTTGCCGAGGGCTTCGCCTACGGATTGCGGGGCGTCGTCGTCAGCCATTCCTGCTCACCTCTCTTGAGGGCTTCGTTCGACCCTTCGGACCGCTTGTAGGGCCGAGTATCGCGGCGGCCGGTTAAGCGGCGGTTAATGCCGAACCCTTCCGAATCTCATCATAGCATGCCTAGGCGGAGGCCGGGAGCGTAATGAGGCGCCGCAGGCGGGGAACGGGGACGGCTACGCCAAAGGTCATAAGTATTCGAAAAAAAGCGGCGCAAGCATTACTTGAGATTGACTTACGAAAAACCTTTGTTAAGAATTCCAATATAAAGTCCAATAACCCCGATTATTGGCGCCCGGCGAAGTCATCGGCGGTCGCCGGTGAGAAGGGCAGGCACCTGAGGGGGAAACCGGAAGTTCCGAAGAACCGGATAAGGGTGTACACGATGCTTCAAATGCCGAACAGCGGCAACCAGGTCTTCGAGGTGGCGATCTACAACAAGGAAGTCAGATCGCTGGTCAAGGAAAACCTGAGCCACAACTACTTCGATGACTACTGGGCGGATGTCCAGATCAGGGACATCATCGCCAAGGACGAAACCGAGGCGCGACGATTGATCGCCGAACGCTTTCCCCCGGACGACGGATTCGTCATCGAAACCGTGGAGCAGACCCAGGTCTAACCTAGAGTGCGATCGTTTCAAATACTAACGATTTGAAACGTGAATCGCCCTCTATGTCGATGTCAGGGGCTTATTCACGTCCTGGACTAAAACGATCCAGGACGATAAGACCCTAAGACCCGGGTTTTCTGTTCGAACCGCCCGGCTACCAACGGCCGGTCAAATCCCCGAAGCCTTCGCGCGTGCCCGCTTGGCCGGGTGACGTCCAGCCGCCACCACCCCTTCACGCCATCGTCAACCACCGTCGTGTCGCATATCTCTTCCGTTACTAGAGCGGTTCACGTTGATATGGAATCGCTGAGACGCGCTCTCCGGTCTCCCGG
>CAYFMP010000153.1:0-2930 GCA_964344215.1 uncultured Thalassospiraceae bacterium
CTCGGTCCGCGCCGTCCGTTTCAGGGTTTCCAGCATGGCCCGGGTCGGGTCGCGGTTCGGCGAGTAGGCTATTCGCCTTGGTCTACCTTCCGATATCCGCTTCGATTAATCTTCGAGCCAAATCTTATTGTTGGAGACGTCGATCGTATCCGGTCCGGGTACGACGGGATCGCTGTCGACGATGATCTCAAATTCGGGAAATCTCCAACTCATATGATCGACAAAAGCATCGACGATTTCGAAGCGGCGATCGCACTGATCCGCAAACTGCACATAAGTCGATTTCCGCTTGCCGGAACTGGATTCCTTCAAGTCGAACATCGCCGCTCTCGGCTCATATTCGTGGAGAAATTGAATGAGCGCCGAAAATAGCACGACCGAGTCGTTGATCGCCTTCGGTCCCCGAAAAACATGGTCGAACCGAACGATGCACTGTTCCCTGCGATAACGCGGTTTGAACTCCGTTAGGAAGTACTGATCCGCGGCGCGGGTGTCGGGCGGCACCGGAAAGGCGAACCGGTCGATGGAATATCGCTGCTGATGGAACCAGTACCCCGCCGCCACTGCGATGGAAACCGCAAGAGCCATACCAAGAACAAGCTTGATGCAGTTCTTGTTCATACCTTCGTTCGTCCGCTGATCCTTTTCAATTTTCCGACCCTAGCGGTTCTTGCGCGGCTTCGCCCGACCGGTCTCCAGCGTGTAGACATTCAAATATGGTCGAGCCGAGTTGGCATTATATACACCCTGGGGTGGTATAGATACCCGCACCTCGAAACCGCTTGGATTGTCGTAGGGTGGCTCAAACGTGGTTGATTTCGGTACCGAAGGAAGGGCATGGCCTCCGCCCACCATCGGCATGTGATCGGGTTTGCGGAACTCTGCTACTACGTTGCCTTCCTCGTCGAGCGGATGCCAATCGACGTGATATTCGAGACCGTCCAAACCCATAGTGGGGTTGTTGAGTTCGACCCTCACTGGTCCGTTGACCTTGAACTTGTATGTTCCGTCGAAGAGTGTCTTCTCCGGTTGCCATTGCAGGGTGGCGTCGATTTCCGTTCCGGAGCCTCTGTTCTCCGCGCCGAGCCTGTCGTCCGCTTCGCCGCTGACCAGTCGGTCGTCGCCGATTGCGCCGAACAGGGAGTCCGCGGCGCGGGCCACCTTGTCGGGGCCGACGCGCTGGCCGAGCGCCGTCTCGACGTCGGCGCGGCGCTTCCGTTCGCCCTCGCGCTCCCGGCGCTCGATGGTCGAGAGCTCGGCCGCGATCACCGACAGCGTCTGGCGTTCGGCGTCGCTGCGGGCGGTCCGCCGCAAGGCCTCCAGCATGGCCCGGGTCGGGTCGCGGCGGTTCGGGTTGGGCGCCGGTTTCCGTGCGAGCTCGGGTTGCGGTTCCGGCTCCGACTCGGGATGCCTGAGCAGCTCACCCTGCTTCGGCAACCCGAGGTCGGGTTGGAGAACGGCCTTTAAGACCTACGGCCGATTACTCCCATTTGCCCTTGCCGATCCAAGTGAGCCCGTCGCGAGGTGGAGCTTCCAGGAGCGGCCAGATCTCGTCCCACCGCGCCGACATCCGAATGGCGCGGGGCAAGAAGGCATAGGATTTCTCCTTCGAGTAAATGGTCACGGTTCCTTCCGAGTAGATCAGCGCGTGGACGCTGCCGTCATACATGTCGACGACGACGGTGGCATGTTCCCGGTCACCTTCATGGGGCTTCTGGCCGTCAATGACCAATCCCCTTCCTTCCAAACCGACTGTCCCTCGTAGTCCAAGGTTGTCGATCAGGTGCGACATTTCGTCGCCGAGCAACTCGCTTAGGGCCGCTGCTACTCTCGGGTCGTCGAGGATCGGCTCGTAGCGGTAGGTGCCGACGTATTTGGCGAGGTCGCCGAGCTTGCCCTTCTTCCAGTCGGTGGAATCGACCTTCGAGGCGGCCGCCGCATACTCCGGAACCGCCGGGACCGGAGCGACGATCAGACCGACAATCACCGCCGCCATCAACGGGTTGAAGCGCCTCATCGGCTCTCTCCCATGTTGTATTTGCAGGTGCCGCCGCTACTTACGATACGGGATGTCGGCGAATTGGCGCAACCGGGTCTCGACGCTCAGGAACGCGTCGCGCTTGGCCTCCGGGAACGTCGCAACGTCCGACTTCCAGCCGTGGCGCATTTTGCCACGTCGATGCCATCATTCCGTGTAGGATGGGAAGTTCCCGCCATCCAGCCAGGAGGCCGCGATGTCCCGTTCGTCGTTCTCACCTGCCGCAGCCGCCCTATTCGTTCTGCTGACGATATCTTGGCCGGGCGGCGCTCCGGCCGGCGGCCGCGAGCCGTTCGAGCCGATCGACGCCGAGGCGCTGATCGACGCCTGCTGGGCGATCTCCCGGGAAGACCGCGACAGCGGCGTCACCGCCAGGATGCGGAGCGGGGGTCTGAAGACGGGGCTCTGCCTCGAAGACGTGATCGTTTCCCAGGCCAAGGAGATGTTCGAAACGGACGACCTGGAACGGATCAAGGTCCGGGAAAAACTGGACCAACTCCGCAACAGTTACGGCGGCCTTTACTGGTCAATCTACAATGAGCACAACGGATGTTCACCATGTGGCACACACGGTCAGGTTCTCCATGTGCTACGGTACGCCACTCTCCTGGAATCGATGATTCGAGACATTGTCGAGGAACGAAACGACCTCAGATTCTAATTCTTTGAGTAGATGAACGGCATCAATCTGCTTTTGCTCTGCAACCTGTTTCTCAATCTTTAAACGACCGAGCGCGGTTAATCCAACCGCGCAATCGGTCGGAGTGTTGCGGGTTTTTCTCTACGATTTCACGATAGAACGCCTCCCGTTTCTCGGCGATGCCATTGTTGACCTGGCGGCGCTGGTCGGGCGTCAGGTCGTTGAGGGCCTTGATCGTTTTCGACCCCATCA
>CAYFMP010000154.1:0-2919 GCA_964344215.1 uncultured Thalassospiraceae bacterium
CCATCGACTTTTATCGTTGTCTTTGATGACGTCTTGACCTTGCCGCCGATCTCCCAGTAGACGCCGTACCAAGGAATCCATCCGGTCGACGGCATCTAGACGGTAGTGGCAGAAGTGGGCGAAAATCCCGGATAATGGAGAGGTTGCGTCAGGCGTTCGTGGGTTGGCAGGCTTGCCATTGCGCCGGCAATAGATCTGGCGCATCGCGAAGGCGGATGCCACGAGCGAGTCGGGGCAGTACGGCGGCCAGGTATTTCACTGGATCGACGCCCGCCAACGCACAACAACCGAGAATCGTGTAGGCGATCGCCGCCCGCTCGGCTCCGGCATCGGATCCGGCAAATAGGAAAGCTTTTCTTGTAAGCGCCACGCGAATGTGGAGCCGCTCGACGGCTCCGTTGTCCATCGGGATCTGACCGTGCTCCAGAAAACGACGAAGTGCATCTTCGTGGTTAAGAATATAGCGAAACGCCGCTGAGCTGGGCGTCTGTGGCGGCTCGTGAGGCTGATGCGCTTTACACCAGGCGACGAACTTGTCGTAAACCGGAGCACTTTCTCTCTTTCGCACCGCCAGCTTTTCGTCCGGCAGCTTATCCCGAATCTCTTCCTCGATGTCGTAAAGTTTTTTAAACGCGCCCAATGCCAGGGCCATTCGCTGATCGCCGGCATCCAGCGCCTTTTTACAATAGCGTCTGGCGTGCATGTTGCACCCGCACTCGATCAGATCGTCCCGCTTGAAACTTTCATCGAAAAGATTCGAGGCATCGGCCACCGTGTAACCGACCCGGAGATTCAGCATGTCTTCGGGGCCGAGCTCGCCGGGTTTTTGGCCGCGCTTTTTGCCCGTCGTGGCGTACATGTACAACGCCGTCGTGTTATCTCCGATATAGCCCCAAAGCGAGCCCATCTTCATTTTCAATGGATGATTGCGATCGCGTACAGCTAGCCCAGTCCCGTCGAGTTGCATTACAGACGAGCCGAGCACCATCACAGACGCTGCCCGCCACAACGGTCGCAACAAATCGGTGCCCCAGGTCACCTGATCGGCCAGGGTCGAAATGGGCACCGGCAAACCCAGTTGGGCAAACCGCTGCTTTTGCCGATTCAATGGCAGCCCATCGCGATATTTGTCGACCAAAAGCGTCGCGACAAGGTTGCAGCCAAACTTGCCGCCCGAAACGACCTTCTCCCCGTTTTGTGCGCGTACCAGTTCGCCTTCGCAAGCCTTGCAGGCTAGTTTTTCCCGGCGGTCCAAACGGACCACCACCTCAGCTGGAATCAATTCGATGACTTCCGTCACATCGTGACCGATGCAGTCCCGCTCTTTGCCGCAAGTCGGGCAGGGCCGCTCTTGTGAGGGCACGCTGATCGGATTGTCGATACGGCGCAGGTTAGGTGGCGCGGCCTTTCGATATCGTGGCTGAGATTTTTTCTTTTTTCGTGGCGACTTGGGTTGGTCGATGCCGGATGCCTCGCGTAGCTCGGTGTTGGCCGCTTCTAATGCTTCGTCACTTTCGATAGCCAGCTTGTCCAAGGCCAGTTTCAGTTGGCCTTTGTCAACGCCTTCATTCTTTCGTCCACGACGAAGCAACTCGGCCAGGCGCAACTCCAACGCATTGTTCTTCGCCACGAGTTGGCTCACCAACTCGACCACCTCGTCATTTAGGCCCTCAGCCAAAAGCGCTTGGAGCATCTCCACTGGCGAGCCCTTGCGTATTTTCTCGTTTGCTTTTTTCTCGGGTTTCGTTGATGCACAAGAGGCCATTGCGATAGGCCTCAGTTTAATCATCAATCGATCGTGCGCAAGACCCTCATGCTGAAAAAGTGCTGGGCAATGGTCGTTTTATTTGGTGTGCAGGTGGCTCCCATCGCTTCTGCGTACACGATGGCTTTGCCTCGATGCCTTCGAGCAACATTAAGAGCTCGTGGATGTCGATTTGCACTGACTGTACGTCGGTCCTTAGCTGCTGTGGAAAATTGAACCTGCCTTGCTCCAATCGTTTGTGCAGAATCGTGAAGCCACCACGTGTCCAGACGATCAGCTTCACCATCGTCTTTCGCCGATTGATAAAAACGTAGACGTGGCCGTTTAGTGGATCCCCGCCGAGCACCGATCGAATTTCGTTCATCAGACCATCAAACGACTTTCGTAGATTAACGGGGTAGGTCGCCACATAAACGCGAACGGCCCGCGGAAACAAGATCATTGTGACTTGCGGTTTTCCAGACCGAAAGCCAGCTGCAGCACCCAACTCGTATCCACGCGCTGTGGCGATGCCACCTCAATACGCGCCCCTCCCCGCAGCTTCAATACCACTGCCGCCTCTTGATGGGCACCGGTGATCACCGCTTCGACCATTCCGCGCCCCTGCTCTCCTCCGCCCTGTTTTCTCGTGCCCTCACCGGTGCCACCCCCGAGCCGCCTGTGCCACCAACTCAGCCGATGCGACGGTAGCCCTCGTTCGCGACAGAAGGCCGCCATCGTCATCCCACTCTTTCGCCACGCCGCTAGCGCCTGGCGCCCTTCTTTCGCTGTCCACCGTTCTGCCTGGGACCCGTTTGCCTTCCCTGATCGTCGTGCCATCTCGCACCTCCTCTAGCACCAATCACTCTCACGTGCGGCCTAGCCGTTCAAGATGCGGTCTAGCGGAAGGATTCGTGCGTCCGTCGCCAGTTGTAGAGTTGCTTGGCCGATATCCCAATATCGTCGGCTATTTCAGCAACAGACCGCTCTCCGCGATTCTCCATCAACTGAACGGCTTCTTGCTTGAATTCCTCGGTGTATTTTTTTCGCTTCTTGCTCATACCAAACACCTTTTATCCCTTTTTCAGGTGTCCGGCAAAGCGGATCAGGTCCAGTCTACCAAAAAAAGAAAATGATGCGAACAGCATTTGGTGGTCCCAGGCTTTTCAAATGAG
>CAYFMP010000155.1:0-2882 GCA_964344215.1 uncultured Thalassospiraceae bacterium
ACGGCGATTACAAGACCGGTCCCCGGATCGTGAATTCCGAAACCAAGGCTGAGATGAAGCGCGTGCTGGACGATATCCAGTCGGGCCGCTTCACCCGTGACTGGATGCTGGAATGCAAGTCCGGCCAGCCCAGCTTCAAGGCGACCCGCCGCCGCGAGGCCGAACACCAGATCGAGGAAGTGGGCGAGCGCCTGCGTGGCATGATGCCCTGGATCGCCGCCAACAAGCTGGTGGACAAGGAAAAGAACTAAAGCAAATCCCGGGCGGTCGGAATGACCGCGATGGTGCATTTGAAGCCATCAAGCAAACCCTGAGTTGTCGGGAAGGCAACGAAAGTGAATTTGCGGCATTTATATAAAGGGACGCCCGATAAAAATGGGCGTCCCTTTTTCTTTGGATCAAGCGCATAGATTGATAGAATGAACACACTATCGAATGTTGACTTTAGAGAGGCAACTTACGATGGCAGATGATCCATCAGACTATCAACATGATCGGCGCGGAGCAGGCGAACGCCGAACTGCGCAAAGGGCTACGCCTGAGCGCCGTCAAATGGTTGGATTGCGTTTAACGCTTTCGGGTTCCGTGGATAATGTTGAAGACTGGCTTGAGCGGAATTGCAGCGGCAAATTCAATTTAATCCTGGCCGGTATGTCGGATGATCTGGACAGCAAGATCATCGAAATTATGTTCGAAGACAAAACGGACAGGGAAAAATTCAAGGCTGTAGCGGGTAGGTTTTAGTCTTCCCTTTGGTGCCGGACGGATTGCCGCCAACAAGCGAATCCTGAGTTGTCGGGGAGGCAACGAAAGTGAATTTGCGGCATATAAAAAAGGGACGCCCGATAACAATGGCCGTCCCTTCTTTGGTTATGGGCCGGTGAGGGCATCTCATAAACGGCTTGGCCGCAACCGGGCAATGATCCTGCCGCAGAAAGCGACGGCAAACACGATTAACCCGATGGCGAACTCGATAACAGCCGCTTCAACCATGCCTTCGTTCGGCCATCCGTCGAGGGCGAAACCAACCACCCGCGACAGGCCGTATGACAGGTAGACGAGCACGGCGACGATACTGGATGTCAGCGTGAGCGCCGATACGAAAGCGCCCGCGATGATGAGTGCTCCCAGGGCAAAGAGCAGGCCGCCCGAGGCCCTTGTTTCGTTGAGCGCGCTCGGGTCGTTGCTCAACACGATCCCATAGCTTGCATAGAATACGTCCGGCGCGATCAGGATCATGCCGCCAATGGCGGCGGCGATGGCGCCGCTAAGAAACAGCACGGCCTTCATTTTCAGCGATACTTTCATTTCGATAACTCCTGCAAATCTTTGGTTGCCAGTTGCCTATAAAACGGCTGGCTTTCTTTAAGCGGCCTTGCGCCAGGCACCCGACGCGGCGGCTGCCCGGCAGAAATCCTCGAAACGCCGCGGTTCTCTGCCCAACGCGCGCTGGACACCGTCGCTTAGATGCTCGTTCCTGCCATCGAGGGTTTCGCGGGCGATCTCGGTGAAGACGTCGGCCACCATGTCGCCGCCGATTTCTTTGAGCGCCGCATGGAACTCATCGAGGGTGATCGGCTGGTAATGGACAGTCGCTCCAAGGACAGAGGACAATGTCGCTGCGACTTCTGAAAAGCTGAGCAGTTCAGGGCCCGTGACTTCGTAGAGCTGGCCCGCATGGCGGTCTTCGGTGAGCGCTGCAACGGCGACTTCGGCAATGTCGTCGACGTCGATTATCGGCTCGCGCACGTCTCCAGCCGGCAGGGCGACGACGCCATCGAGAACCGGGTCACGCAGATAGCCTTCGCTGAAGTTCTGGGCAAACCAGGAAGCGCGGATGAGCGTGTATTCAAGGCCGCAGTTGCGAACGATGTCTTCGCATCGCTCGGCGTGGTGTTCGCCTCGGCCCGAAAGCAGGACCAGGCGTTTGACTCCGGCCTCCACGGCGTACTTCGTCAGGCTGTCGATCTTTTCTTCAGCGCCGGGAAACGCCAGGTCCGGGAAATAAGTGATGTAGGCTGAGCCTGTGCCGTTCAGCGCCGGCCCCCATGTCGCTTCGTCATCCCAGTCGAACGGGATCTCGGCCGAACGGGACCCGTGCCTGACGGCATGACCCATCTGTTTCAGTTTGCGTGCGATGCGGTTTCCCGTCTTTCCGGTCGACCCGATAACAAGAATTGGCTGGTTCATCATTGTTCTTCTCCATCTGGTGAATTTCAGTTACGGCTTGATAAAAATTTTACATGGTGTAAATTGACATCGTGTTAATTAATATGAGGTTTACACCGTGTCAAGTAAAAATCGGGATACCCGTGGAAAAATTCTGAAAGCTTCTTGGAAACTGCTGGAAAAGGGCCAAGGCAGCGAAGTACGTATGTCGGACATCGCCAGGGAAGCCGGCGTCAGCCGCCAGGCCGTCTATATGCATTTCCCGACCCGCACCGATCTTCTCGTTGCGACGACGTTGTATCTGGACGAGGTCAAGGATGTCGATGAACGGCTTGCCGCCAGCCGCTCGGCTGAAACCGGGGTTGAGCGGATCGACGCCTTCATGGATGCGTGGTGCAGTTACATCCCGGAAATCTACGGCGTGGCCAAGGCCCTGATGATCATGGGCGATACCGACGAAGCGGCACGAAAGGCGTGGAACGGAAGGCTGCAGGCCGTGCGGGACGGGTGTAAGGCAGCGATCGAAGCCCTCAAGCGGGACGGCATGCTCGTGCAGGGTTATACGGTCGATGAAGCCACGGACCTGCTTTCCGCCCTGCTCTCGGTGCGGACATGGGAACACCTGACGTCTGGCTGCGGCTGGTCGCAGAAAACCTACATGGAGAAGATCAGGCAGACCGTAAAAAGCTCCATTATGCGGTAATCCGCTGGGG
>CAYFMP010000156.1:0-963 GCA_964344215.1 uncultured Thalassospiraceae bacterium
ATGCCCCACATCGCCTTCGCATCCCCTCCTGGCCGGCAGGCCGCAAAACCGATCTTAGCCGCTTCAATATCAACGTGACCCGCTCTAGGCAGGGTGTCGGCCGGTGTTTGACAGGGTTTCTTCCCTGCCTCAAAGTTCCCTTCAGTGATGTCGGCCTCCGACCCGGAGCGGGCACCAAACGATTTTTTCGGACCGGGATTGTTTGAGTGAATATTATCGTATGTTGAATCGATCTTTTTTCTTAGGTAGTCTTAGACTCTTTTTGGGGGGGCTTCGATGACTTTGACGGCGGGGATCATTTCGATCTGTCCGTATGACAAAACACAAAGAACGCTCAGCGGCCGATATCGATGCCTGGAGCATCCTCGATTCAATTCAGGATATCTACTACCGCGCCGACCTCGAAGGGAACGTCATCATCGCCTCCGGTTCGGTCGCCGACATCCTGGGTTATGCCGTCGATGAAGTGATCGGGACGAAACTCGGGAACCTCTATGTAGAACCCGACGGTCGAGAGCAATTTCTCCGAGCGCTGGAAACGGGCAACGGCAAGGTCGTCGGGTATGAAGCGCGCTTGCGCCATAAGGACGGCCGTGAAATTTGGGTGTCCGCCAACGCTCAATACTATTTTCAGAAGGGCCGGATCGCCGGCGTCGAGGGTACGATTCGGGACATCTCGGAACAAAAACGGCTTTCCAACCTTCTAGGAGAGAGTATCGAAAACCTGAGCGAAGGCTTCGCTCTCTACGATGAGAACGACCGTTTGGTTTTCATGAACCAGAAATACCGGGAGTTCTACAAGGAGCATGCCGACGTGCTTCGGGTCGGTCGCACGTTCGAAGAGATGCTTCGCGAAGGTGTTGATCGCGGGCAGTTCATGGAAGCGATGGGACGCGAGGAGGAATGGATCGAGCGACGTCTCGCGGCCCACAAGAATCCCGGCGCGCCTCTGGAACAGAAACT
>CAYFMP010000156.1:973-2720 GCA_964344215.1 uncultured Thalassospiraceae bacterium
CTTGCACCGCTTCGGGCTACATCGTGGGATTACGGATCGATATCACAGACCACCGGAGGGCGGAAGAGATCCTGCGTCAGTCGGAAGAACAGCAACGAGCAATTCTGAACAACGTTGTGGAAGGCGTCGTTACGATCGATAAAGACAGTCGAATAAGAACGTTCAACGATAGCGCCGAATCGATGTTCGGGTACGTTGCCGAGGAAGTCGTCGGTCAGCCTGTCAGCGTATTGATGCTGGACCGAGACGGCGCCAAGCACGATGGGTTCGTTCTCGACTACCTCAGGACCGGCGAGGGAAAGATTCTTGGCGTCAAGGCCCGTGAACTCGTCGCCAAACGGAAGGACGGCACGGCGTTTCCCATCGAACTTCACGTCAGCGAATATTTCTTGGGGGAAGAACGTCGGTTCGTCGGAAGCATGCGGGATATCAGCGAGCGCGTCGAAAGGGAGCGCACGATCCAAGAATCGGAACAGCGTTTTGTGAAGGTGTTTCAGGCCAACCCCGGATTGGTGGCGATCTCGGATATCGAGGATGGGCGTCACATCGATGTCAATGAAACCTGGCTCTCGACGCTCGGTTACGAACGGGACGAAGTGATCGGAAAGACGGCGGTTGAACTGGGCATTTGGGCGGATATGAAGTACCGACGAGCAATCGTCGACGAACTCAAGAAAGACGGATCGATCCGAAGCTTCCAAGGAAAACTGTGCACCAAATCCGGGGAAGTCCGCGATTTCCTGATCGATGGCGAGATCATAGAACTGGATCAGAAGCCGCGTCTGCTGTTGGCGGCTCACGACATCACCGAACGGATGAAAGTCGAGGACGACCTGCGTCGTGCCCTGGTCGAAGCGGAGCAGGCGAACCACGCAAAATCCGAGTTCATGGCAACCATGAGCCATGAATTGCGGACCCCGCTGAACGCGATTATGGGATTCTCCGAAATGTTGGCGGGTCAGTATTTTGGGGCCCTTGGGTCGGAAAAGTATACCGATTACGCCGAAGACATTAAGGCGAGCAGCGAACATCTTCTGCATCTGGTAAACGACATACTCGACCTATCCGCGATCGAAGCCGGTGAGCGATATCTGAGCAAAGAATACTTGAGAGTTATGGACGTGGTCGGGGATTGCGCTCCGATCATCGTGGAAATGGCGAAACGAAAAGATATCGATTGCTCGTTCGATATCGCGAAAAACCTTCCCCTTCTTCATGCCGACCGCCGCGCCCTGAAACAGGTGCTGCTGAACGTCCTTTCCAACGCAGTCAAATTCTCGCCCGAACTCAGCAGCGTCACGCTCACGGCCGTTAGGGCGGAGAATCACCATGTCATCGAAATATGCGACACGGGCATCGGGATCGAAAATGATCGAATTGATTCCCTAACGGAACCGTTTTCCAGACATGAACCGAATCCCCTTAGACCGCAGGACGGTGTCGGGCTCGGCCTGGCGATCGTGAAATCGCTGATCGATCTCCACCAGGGAGAACTGCTGATCGAGAGTGAAATGGGCGTGGGGACGAAAGTGACAATGCGGTTCCCCTCAGGGTGATCGGTGCGAACCCAAGACCCGGCTCGGATCGACACCAGTGACGGATTGTCAAGCACGAAGAAGTCCGAGTTCGGCTAGAGCCGCTTCCGATCGGTTGGAATCGGTGGTCTGCTCCATCCGATCGGATTACAGCGCTTTAATACCAGCCGACATTAACACTGACCTGTGTGGGCCCATTTTCGCATTCCGAT
>CAYFMP010000157.1:0-2669 GCA_964344215.1 uncultured Thalassospiraceae bacterium
CGACCCCGTATCATCGGCCCGGAGAGCGACCAACCGCAATCACGCTATGTGTGAAGATCGGCTCCCCCAATCCGATGCCCGGGGTCTTTTAGCCCTGGTCCGTTACAGACCGGGGCGTGAAAAAGCCCCTTTCGTGAAGTGGGAGGGCGATTCACGTTTCAAATCGAACGGATTTGAAACGATCGCACTCCAGGCGTTGGCGGGACGAGCCAGGAAGAAGCCACTGCGGGCGGTCGGAACACTCGTTTCGGCGCGTCCGTTCGTGTGCCTCATCCTTCGACCGGGCCGGGATGAGATTCTTCTCGGTCGCCGCCGTTTCTCTCGTCACCCCCGCGCAGGCGGGTTCCGGTTTCCATGTTCGGCCCTGGATTTCCGCATGCGCGGGCGTGTCGGCGGGGGAATGCGGGAACGACGGCGGAGGTTTCGTGGAAGACCGGGCCGAGGCCGGTTGTCCTTGGCATTTATCGGCATTCATCGTCATTTATCGGCATTTCACCGGGCCGGCGGCGGAGGCTCCGATGATAAGCAATGATAAGGTTTCGAGGGCCGGCCGGCCCCGGCGACGGCGCCTTTCAGGCCTCCATTGTCGGGCGCATGACGACGTTTTCGCCGCGCGCCCATTTGTGGACGGCCAGCGCCTTGCGCTTGCGGTCGCGCACGTACTCCAACAGCAGCGCATGGCACGGCCCGATCTTGCGCGGCCTCAAGTCGCGGACACCGCGTTCGATGTTGCGCGTCACCTCGACCTGCAGCAGCACCCGGTCCAGCGCCTCGGGCTCGGCGGTGGAAAGCTCGGGCGAGGTCTCGCGCCCGATCGGATCGCGGATGCGCTCGATCGGGTCGCGCTATTTGGGATCGAGCGCGGCGGCGCGGCCGGGCGAGCGGCGGCGGCGCGGAGTTGGGCGCGGCATCGCCTGCGCACCCTTCTCAGGCGGCGCGCAGCCGGAAGGCGCGGCTGGCGTAGTCGTCGAGGATGTCGAGGCTCTCGGCCACCGTCAGCACCCCGGTGTCGAGGGTGAGATCGGGCGAGACGGGTGCCTCGTAGGGCGCCGAGATACCGGTGAAGTCGGGGATCTCGCCGGCCCGGGCGCGGGCATAGGCGCCACTCCTATCGCGCGCCTCGCAGACCTCGAGCGCGGTCGACAGGTGGATTTCGTGAAAGCCGTCGCCGGCGGCGCCCCGGGCTGCCTCGCGGTCGTCGGCGAACGGCGAGATGAAAGCGGTCAGCACGATGACGCCGCGCCGCGCCAGCAGCGCCGCCACCTCGCCGACGCGGCGGATGTGCTCGCGGCGCTCGGCCCGCGAGAAGCCGAGGTCGGAACTGACGCCGGCCCGGAAATCGCCGCTCCTGAAGGCGCGCACACGGTAGCCCTCGTCGAACAGCCGGCGTTCCAGCGCAAAAGCCAGCGTCGCCTTGCCCGACCCGGGCAGTCCGGTGAACCAGAGGATACCGCCGCGATGCCCCTGGCGGCGCCAGCGCACATCGAGCGGCACCAGATGGTCGACGTGTGAGATGTTCTGCGATTTGACCCGCGGCTGTTCCGGCACCGGCCTTCCCCTCGTTCCGGAAGTTCCCCCTGAATCTAAAGAAGCGGCGGCGCGATTTCCAGGGCGCTGCGCCCGGCGATGGCGGCCGCTTCGTCAGTCAGACCCGGATCGTCGGCTGAAGGGGAGCATCGCTTGACTCTTCGTCGGTCACTCAAATTTCCCGACAGAAATTCGGAGACTAATGAAAGCTGTTCTTGCGAACAATTGAGACAACAGCATGAAGACAATTCTAGGCCGAAAACTATACATAGCATTCCGAAGTCAATAATCTATCATTAAAGGAATTGGTTGATATTCGCCAACTCTGGGGAGGGGGAAGGCGTTGACCGAACTCGAAGACTTCGTAAACAAACGAATTGAAAGCCTCCGACCGAAGTTGCTCGACTTGACTCGGAGAAACCCCCTTGTATCGACTCGCTTCTCTGATCGTTCACATTCCCACGTTCGGGTCGTTGATGAGTTACCCGACGTGCTGTTCGAACTCGTATCCGAAAGCAAGATGCGGTTCGTTCCTCTGCCCAAACTAGAGGAAGATCCAAAGGACGAGGAAACTAGGGAGTTCAAGAATGCTGTAGCTGATGCAAGATTGACGGAACAGCAATATCTTACCGACCTCGACGCCATTGATCAGGATAACGAGGAGTCCGCTGAAAGGTATCTGATAGCCGATAGAGAACTAAAAGATCGTGTTAGGGAAGCTCTCGGCATGCCTCCACGTCAAACCAAGGGAGATCTCTCACTCGCTCAACATGCCCGAAACAACCACATCGATCCATCTTACGACTTGCCTGAGCCAAAGGATGAGCATGAAGACGGAAGGCATACAGACGATGACATCCAAACTCTTCTGCTTCCCGATATGCTCGAGCGTCGATTAAACGCTCTTATGACGAAACGTCGAACCTGGGTACAGGAAACAGGTATCAATGTTCTTAGCGCGGCTTTCGGTTTCCTCGAATATACGGAGAGTGGATCTTCGAAAACATGCCTTGCTCCTCTGGTTCTTCTCCCGGTTACCATTGATAAGAAGAAGACCTCGGAGGGGCCAGAGTATTGGGTGACCGGACTAGGTCACATACCCATAAAAGGGATTCACATTTTTGATGATGTGTGATTCAAGG
>CAYFMP010000158.1:0-2502 GCA_964344215.1 uncultured Thalassospiraceae bacterium
ATCATAACGGATTATGAGGTCTTGGCGGTACCCCTTCGTGAATCTTTCGGGCTAGTCGGCCGACCCGGCGTGGATGGCCCGCAGACCCTCGCGGTACGTCGGGTAATCCAACTCGACACCAAGCTCCTCCCGAATCCGGCGGTTGTCGACGATACGGTCATCGGCCCAGAAGCTCAACGCCATCGGCGACATGTCCTTGGTCGCTTCCTCGAACGGCACCAGCGCCGGCGGTTCCAACTCCAATAGTTCGCAGGCGTAGGCGGTGACATCTGCCGCCGCGGCCGGCTCATCATCGCAGACGTTGTAGACGGCGCCGGCATCGGGACGTCGAATGGATGCGAGCAATACGTTGGCGATATCGGCCACATGGATTCGCGAGAACCGATGGCCGGGCTTGTCGATACGCCGCGCCCGACCGCTCCGCACTTGGTCGAGGGCGCTGCGGCCCGGCCCGTAGATACCGGCCAGCCGAAAAACGTGCACCGGTAGGCCGGAACGGCGACCGAGCTCGAGCCAGGCGCGCTCGGCGTCGGCCCGCCAGCGGGTCCGTTCGGAGTTGGGGTTGACGGGCGAGGATTCGTCGACCCGTCGGCCGCCGGTGTCGCCATAAACGCCGGTCGAGGACAGATAGCCGACCCAGGCGACGCCGCCAAGGCGTTCCAGTGCCTCGCCATGCGCGTTCAGGACCGGGTCGCCGTCGGCGTCCGGCGGCACCGAACTCAGCACATGGGTGACCCCCGACAGTGCAGCCTTCGCATCGTCCAAGGGGCGGTCGGGGCCGAACTCGTAAACCCGCGCACCGGACAGGCTATGGTTCGAATCGCTGGCCCGGCGCGTGCCGGAAAGCATCCAGCCTTCGGCCAGCAGCCGGCGGCCCAGCTGGCTGGCGCTGTAGCCGAGACCGAAACAGAACAGATGAAGCGGTTGATCGGTCGGTGACACGGCGGCGCGCCCGCTCAGAAATCCAGGTCGGCGTAGTGCTTGGGCGGCGGTGCGCCGGGGATGTGGTCGTCCAGCAAAGAGCGGAAGCTCGGCCTCGACTTGACCCGGGCGTACCAGTTCTTGGCGCCCTCGTGCTCCTTCCACGGAACGTCGCCAATGTAATCGACGCTCGACAGGTGAGCCGCCGCCGTCAGGTCGGCCAACGACAGGAAATCGCCGGCCAGCCAGTTGCGGCGATCGACCAGGTAGGCGATATAGTCGAGGTGGGTGTGGATGTTGGCGTGACCGGCCCGGACCACCTTGGAATCGGGCTCGCCCAACCCTAAGAATCGCTTCATCATCTTCTCGCCGACCAGGTTCTCGGTGACTTCCGCATTGAACTTGTGGTCGAACCACTCGACCAGGCGGCGGACCTCGGCCCGCTGCAGGGCCTGGCGGCCGATCAGCGGCGGATCCGGGTGGATCTCGTCGAGAAACTCGGCAATGACGGCGCTTCCCGACAAGGCCGAACCGTCGGCCTCGACCAGGACCGGCACGTCGCCGGCCGGGTTGAGGGCGAGGAACGCCTCGCGGCGCTCCCAGACGCTTTCGGCGCGCAGTTCGAATTCGATCCGTTTCTCGTTCAGAACCAGACGCACGGTGCGGCAGAACGGCGACAGCCAGAGATGGTAGAGGATGCGCATGCGTTCTTACTTATCGCGGATCGGGAGGGCCGTAAATAGCGCCGCGACGGCATATGGGAAGCGTTGGAATCCGTCATACATCGCAAAAATGTGATACAAGGTTCATCGGCTTTGCCGGCAATTTTCCGCTAGGATCGGGGCCGTCCAGTTGGTCATCGATCGCCCGAAGAAACCACCGTCATGCTGATCAAGCACGCAAAAGCCTCCGACATCGAACCCTCCGAGATCACACCGCACTCGGTGTTCCTCGATCGCCGCCGTTTCCTGCGCTCGGCCGCCGGCGCCGGCCTGGCGTTGGGCACGATCGCGCCGCCGGCCTTTGCCGACGGCGGCGGGCGCGGCAAGAAGCTCGACGGCGTCGTCAAGTCGAAGTGGACGCAAGAGGCGTTGGGCGAGGATGTCACCCGCTACGACCTCGTCACCAAATACAACAACTTCTATGAGTTCGGCACCGGCAAGACCGACCCGCAGCTCTACGCCGCCGACTTCCAGACCAAGCCGTGGACCATCGCCGTCGACGGCCACGTCGAGAAGCCCGGCACCTACGGCTACGACGACCTGGTCCGGCCGCACCGGCTTGAAGACCGCGTCTATCGCTTCCGCTGCGTCGAGGCCTGGTCGATGGTGATCCCGTGGGTCGGCGTGCCGCTCGCCGACGTCGTCAAGCGCTTAGGGCCCACCGGCGACGCCAGGTTCGTGGCCTTCGAGACCCTGCACGACCCCGACCAAATGCCGGGCCAGAAGCGCCGCGTCATCCCGTGGCCCTACGTCGAGGGCCTGCGCCTCGATGAGGCCATGAACCCGCTGACACTGCTCGCCGTCGGCCTCTACGGCGAGGAGTTGCCGAACCAGAACGGCGCGCCGATCCGCCTGGTCG